>CAZPBC010000009.1:0-60053 GCA_964584775.1 uncultured bacterium | reverse complement strand
AACAAAAAATAGAGAAGCTGGGACTTGAAATTTACATAAAAATGGTTGCTTAATCGGGAGTTAGGTACTCTTTTTGAGTTTCTAACAAAAAGATCCGGGCATCCACCTCTGCTTCTGCTCGTCCTTGAGCTACAATGTTCGCTCGCTCAAGTAGTGACTCATTTCCAGGTAGACTGAGCTCAGGATCTTCAAGAAGAGCAAAAACTTCATTTCCATAAGATTGCTTGTCCATTTGCTCGAAAAAGGCAATCTTTTCTTCGAGGCTCATCTCCTTAAAATCCGGTGCAACCTGAACTTCTACTAACGCATTCAATTCCCTCAACTTTTCTTGCTGTTTAACTGGAAGCAGCGCAAAAGTTGCCTGATGCCCGGTTTTCGCCAGGCGGCGATCCATTGTCATCAGTGAAGTATGGACTTGTCTTTTATTCCCTTTAGACTCGTAGGCAGTGTCGATCATCTTGGACAGCTCAAGGGCATTATCACGCCGTGCCGCCAACTCTTCGAGTTTATCTTTAAATCGTCTCAATTCTGGCTCATTGAGAAGAGGATTTTCTCTCAACTCATCGAACTCCCGCGAATTAAGCTGCTCGAGAGTGGTACGAGAGCCTAGCTCTCCTAAAAAGCCGAGAACCTGGCCGTGGATCTCGCGTATACCTGCCTGCTTTTGGCGGTCATCGACCGTCAATAGCCTTTGTTTTGGTAGTGGGGCTGACTCTGGCCGCCGAAGAATCTCATCGGCTCGTTTTTCCACCATTTTTATCCGATTGGACTGTGCTCCGGGAGGCACTCTTAACGGACCAATACTAAGTGGAGTGAAAGAACCAAAAGGGGCAGATTCGGCATGCCGACTGTAGGGGACGAAATCCTTGCCCTCTAGAGTCCCCTCTGCACTTGCCTCTTCAGAAAGGGCCCCTTCTGCAGCCTCTCTAATCCCTGCCAAGGCTTCCTCAATTCCCTCCATCTGTTCGAGCTCCTCACGAGTTAAGGGAGACTCCGGTTCAATGGGCCTGCCTGGGCCAATACTTCCTGGATCCATAACTAAACCTCTGAATTTAAATCGCTTAATATTAATTATAGTTAATTTTTTAATTAAACTAAATAGAATATTAATAAAATCTTTAATTAACCTTAATTTAAGCTAATATTTTACTTTATGTTTGAATCTATGCATGATGGGTGCCAATGGAGCAGATAATTCTCAGAACAGCCGTTTTAAAGCCGCTAAAGAGCCATTTAGTGAAAAGAGGCAGCCTCTATGCAATTTTAGGGGGAGCTCTCCTTTTGGGCTTTGGGGCGTTTTCACCCCCTCTTTTCTTAAGCCGCTGGGGACTGCTGATCTGGTGCTCAGCCCTTTTTTTGATCGCTTGGGGTCTGATTCCCTACAAAAGAGTGGCAAAACTTGAAGAGATCCCGAACCGCCTGATTTTGGATGGGGAAAAGCTGAGTTACTTTAAAGGGGAAAAACTCTGTCGGCAGGTCGACCGAAAGAGCATTGTCAGTGCAGACTTTATTGAGGTGAATCCTCTCTATGGCATCTCTCTAAAGGTAGACCCAGAGACAAAAGAGCAGCTTCCCGAACCCTCCTTCATGGCACGGGTCTGTTTAAAAAAAGTCAAAGCAGCTCATGACTATGACCTTTTCTTCCCCTACTTCTCCAAAAGAAGTGCTCGTGAACTACAAGAGTGGCTGCCCTAGAAATTTCCAGCTTAAGAGCCGACGAGAGCAGGCTCTGATTTCTTCTCTGAATCAAACTCAATCGAAAGCATCTTAGAAACTCCCCTTTCTGGCATCGAGACGCCATAGAGTGTATCCGCAATCGCCATCGTACGCTTGTTGTGTGTGATGATCACAAACTGGCACTGTCCTGTGAACTGTTTGAGAACTTCGACAAAGCGCTCGACGTTGCTATCATCAAGAGGAGCGTCGATCTCATCGAGAACGCAGAACGGAGCAGGACGCACTTCGAAGATGGCAAAGAGAAGAGCCAAAGCGGTCATACACTTCTCTCCACCTGAGAGGAGGGTAATGGATCGCATCTGCTTTCCAGGAGGCTTCGCAATGACATCGATTCCTGCTTCAAGAGAATCTTCTGAACCGACCAATTGAAGGTCCGCCTCGCCACCGCGGAAGAGGATTTCAAAGTTTTTGCGGAAATTCGTTTGAACCTGAGCGAAGGTCTCTTCAAAAAGCTTACGACTCTCTGTCTCCAGCTCACTGATGATCTCTAAAAGTTCCTCTTTCGACTTCTCCAAGTCTTCGACTTGAAGGGAGAGGGTGTTGTAGCGCTCTTCAAACTCTTCCTTCTCTTCAAGCGCTGTCATATTGACAGGGCCGATATTCTCGATCTTACGGCGTAGTGACTTGACATGTGCTTCTGACTCGCGCAGGTTTTCGAGCTCTTCAACTTCCATTTCATCGACTGCAAGCTGGTAGCGCTCATCGAGTTCGTGGGCAAGGTTTTCAATCGTTGTTCTGAGTTCAGCAATCTGGATTTCTGCTTGGGATTTTTTGTTCGTCCACTCTTTCTCATCCTCTCGGAGGGTCGTCACGAACTTTTCAAGCTCTTCGATCTTTTTCTTCACCTCTTGAAGCGTTTCTTTTTCATTATTGACTGCTTTAAGGGCACGTTCAACCGCCTCCTCACTCTCTTGGATGCCACTTTCACTATGAGTGGACTCACTGCGCAGCGTTTCAAGAAGAGCGTGGACTTGATCGATCTCCTCACGGGTCGTTTCCAGTGCCTTGTTGGCATCTTCGACGCGGGCTGTGAAGAGTTCAACCTGATATTTGAGGTTTTTAGTGAGGTCGAGCTTCTCTTGATAGGAGGTCTGTTTAGCTTTAAGAGCGTCTTGCTTCGCTTTAAAGCTCTCCTCTTCTTCTTTGAGGTTCTCTTCCATGCTGCTGAAGCGGTTCTGGATCTGCGTGTTTTCAGCATGGACACGTTCGAAGTCTACCTTCAGCTCTTCCTGGATCGACTTCTGCTCTTTCATGTGTTTGTTGAATGTCTGAAGGTCCTTCTCCATCTGCAGAGCGAGCTCACTGAAACGCTGCTGGTCACTAGAGAGTCTTTGAAGGGCGAAATTGATCTCAACAAGAGCCATCTCCTTCTTACGCAGCGTTTGCTCGATCTGATTTCTCTCTTCTTGGACTTTTGAGCGTTCTTTCTCTTCATCCACGACAAGATTAGCGATACGCTTCAACTCAGTCGTATCTTTTGACACCTGCTCCTTCAGCTCTTTCATCTCTGCTTCACGAGCGAAGGTGTTATTCTCCTCTTTACTCGGAATGAAGGTCACACGTGCTTGGTCGACAAACGCTCCATCACGAAAGACAGCGACCACCTGCTTAGGCAGCTTCACCGCTTCGACACTGAGTGAAGGGAGCACGGCAATGTGTGAAAGGAACTGTTTTGTGAGTGGGGTGCTATCCTCTTTCGTGAGACGCTCATAATCGCTTGTCGACTCGAGCTCCTCATACGCCTCCATGGAGAAGAGGGAGACATCGCGGATATTCTCTTGCTTAATGAAGTCGAGGACGAGTTCCAGATCTCTGTTCGTTTGCACAACCAACGTCTGGCTATAGGCCCGGAGATAAGCCGTCAGCCCTAGTTCGAGGCTGCGGTCAAAGTCGAGGAGTTCAAAGAGTCCTTGTAACTTTCCGAAAAGAGGGCTTTTCGGATCTTTTGACTCTTTAATGAGTCGCTTTGTGCCTTTCGAGAACCCTTGCAGCTCCTCTTTGAGTCGTTTTAGCACAGAGAGGCGCGCCTCTTTTTCGGTAAGACTTTTAGAAAGGGTCGACTGTGCCTGGTTGAGTTCTTTTAGAATATCTTGGATGCTGCTGAGGGCTTCAGAAGCGTTCTCCATTTTCTCTTTAGACGCTGTGACCTCTTCGCTTGCAACTTTCAGCTCTTCCTCTTTTCCCTGAAGCGCTTCTGTGGTGCGTTCGAGCTCCTCACGTGTCTCCGCGACCCTCTTTTCAGTCGCTTTTTTACTCACTTCAGCGTGGTCATGTCTCAGCTCAGCCTCTTTTAAGGCACGAGTCATTTCAGACTCTTGCTGGACAAGGCGCATTCCTTCTGCTTGGCTCTCTTGGAAGGAAGCTCGAAGGGTTTCTAAAGACTCACGTGCTGTAGTGAGTAGCCCCTCTTCTTCACTGAGGGCAACGCTCTCAATCTCGAGCTTGGCGTCCTCTTCGTTCAGTCGGTGTTTATTGAGTGAAAGCGCTTCACCCGAAGCCTCTTTCTTCTCTTCGGTCTCTTTAAGACGGAAACGGAGCTCTTCTTCGCGCTTTTGAGCTTCTTTCATCTTCTGGATGTTCTGCGTGTTCGACTGCATCTCCAGATCGCGCTTGTTTTTCAGCTCAAAGTAGTTCTCCTCTTTGCGTCGGAGCAGCTCTTCACGCTCTTCAAGGAGTAGGCGCGTTTCGTGGAGCTTCACTTCTCGCTCTTGCAAGGTCTCGCTGACCTCTAAAATTTTAGAGTGTGCTTCTTTTTCCTTTTCTGCAGAGCGGTCGCGTTTATTCGAAGCACGGCGCCAGCGGCAGACAATCACTGTTTTATCGAGAGTGTCGAGCTCTTCCTTAAGTTCCTGGTACTCCTGTGCCTTTTTCGCCTGTCTCTCAGCGGTGTTTTTCTGACGTTCGACTTCACGGAGAATATCACAAAGACGAAGGAGGTTTTCTTCTGTCTTTTTGAGGTTACGTAGCGTCTCTTTCTTTCGGATGTTGAATCGCGAGATCCCCGCGACCTCTTCGATGATGACCCGTCTCTCCTCAGGACTCAGATAGATGACTTGGTCAATTTTTCCCTGCTCGAAGATCGAGATCGAGTTTTTACCAATCCCTGTTCCGGAGAGCATGTGCTCGATATCTTTCAAGCGCACTGTATTTTTATTGATAAAGTACTCGGACTCCCCACTGCGGTGGAGACGTCTGGTAATGGCCACTTCCTCGTAGTCCGTCGGTAGCACATCACCAACTTCGCCTAGCGTGAGGGTCACTTCCGCAAAGTTGAGAGGGCGTCTTTTGCTAGTCCCTGAGAAAATGACATCGGTCATACTCGGGCTACGCATCGATTTCGCCGACTTCTCCCCCGTCACCCAGCGGATTGCATCCGCAATGTTCGATTTTCCACAGCCGTTTGGACCGACGATGGCAATGATTCCGCCGTCAAAAAGAATCGACGTCTTGTCCGCAAACGATTTAAAACCTTGTAAAGCAAATTTTTTAAGTTTCAAAGGAGGCCTCTCACTATTTTTGAAAAAAGGGAAATCATACCACAACACCTCCTTCTCTTTCACGAGAAAAATTTTGTCATTTTGAGGAAAAAGAGGTATAACAGATGGGACAATGTGGATTCGAATTTTTCTTTTTCTTTTGATCTCAAGCGCTTGCACCGCAGAAACCTACCATCACCTGGTAGCCCCCTGCGGCCTAGAATCCTATGTCTGGAGGCAAAACGAATCCATTGAGTTCAAAGAGCTCATCCTGACCTGGAATAGCCGACGTCCCCCTGAGGGAACCCTCCACTTCTCAATTAGCTTGAAACGAGGAGGGGCTTGGACTCCTTGGATCTCCTATATGGACTGGGGCCACAACCGACAAACCAGCTACGACTCTCGCCCTCTCGAGTCCATCCATAGCTACATCGACACCATCTCGATTGAAAATGGCCCGCCGGCAACGGGCTTCCGCATCCGCATCTCCACCTCCGGGGGGGCCACTCTAACAGGCCTCGAAGCCTTACACCTTTGGCTCGGCCCCGTCGAGACGAGCGACGAACTCTCTCCTCCTGATGAAGAGATCTACCTTCCGGTCCCTGGAATTTCTCAGATGACCCTCGCACACCGCCGTAGCAAAGACCTCTGCTCACCGACCTCCACGGTGGCGGTCGTCGACTACCTGCTCGGTGAAGTAGTCGACCCTGTCCACTTTGCCCAACTCTCCCGTGATAGCGGCTTCGACATCTACGGCAACTGGGTCTTCAACTGCGCCCAAGCCTTCGACTCCCTCAAGGGAACCACCCAAGTTTGGGTCGAAAAACTTGCGGGGTTTCAGCCGATCCTGGAGGACCTGAAAGCGGGTATCCCGACGGTGGTGAGTGTCCGAAGCCCCCTTCCAGGCAGCGCCCAAGAATACAAAAATGGCCATCTAATGGCCGTGATTGGCTACGACCCAAAAGAGCAACTGGTTCACTGTATGGATCCCGCCTTTCCGGAAGACGACGAGACCTTTGTCTCCTATTCACTCAAAGATTTTTTACAAGCATGGCACCGACGTGATCGCGTTGCCTACCGATTTAGCCCAAAGGTAAACTAAGAATGTTAGATATCAAATTACTCAGAGAAAACCCTGAAGAGATCGAAAAGAAACTCAAGACCAAAGACCCTGAGGTCGACCTTGCTCCGATCCTAAAACTCGACGAAGAGCTTCGCCACGCTATCACAGAGGTCGAGGCGCTCAAGGCAAAACGCAACGACGCGTCGAAAAAGATCGGAGAACTCAAAAGAAAGGGCGAAGACGCTTCAGCCATTCTTAGCGAAGTGAGTGACCTCGGGGATCAGATCAGTGAGCTCGACCACAAAGCAAAAGCCCTACAGGAGGAGGTCTCCGACCGCCTGGCGCGCCTACCGAACATCCCCTTCGACCATGTCAAGGTCTCTCCCGACCCCGCAGACAATGTGAAACTCAAAGAGTGGGGAAGCAAGCGCGAGTTTGACTTCGAACCCAAAAACCACCTTGAACTCTCAGAATCGCTCGGCCTTTTCAACTTCAAGAAAGGGGCTTCGATGTCGGGAACAGGTTGGCCCACCTATAGCGGTGTCGGCGCCGAGCTCGAGTGGGCACTTCTCAACTACATGCTCGACAACAACCGCAAGAATGGTTTCGAGCAGTGGATGGTTCCTCTCGCTGTGCGTAGAGAAACGCTCTACGCTTCAGGTCAACTTCCAAAGTTTGAAAACCAGCAGTTCCATATCAAAGATGACGACTTCGATCTCTTTATGATCCCTACCGCTGAAGTCGCCCTCAACGGACTTTTTATTGACGAAGTGATCGACCTCGAAACGCTTCCTGTGAAGATCACCTCTTACACCCCCTGCTTCCGCCGCGAAGCGGGTGCCGCGGGAGAGAAAGAGCGTGGACTGATCCGCACTCACCAGTTCAACAAGGTCGAGCTCTTCTCCTTCACTCACCCTGAAAAGAGCCAGGAAATTTTTGATCTCATGATCAAAAATGCGGAACAGATTTTGGAAGGCCTCGGCCTCCACTACCGCCATATGGAGCTCGTCACTGGGGACATGTCTTTCGCCTCTGCCTGCACTGTCGATGTGGAAACCTGGCTACCTGGCCAAGACCGCTACTACGAAGTCTCTTCGATCTCTAACTGCACCGACTTCCAATCACGCCGCTCACGCGCGCGTTACCGCAACCCAGAGACAGGCAAACTCGAACTCGTCCACACTCTCAACGGATCGGGCCTTGCCACCTCCCGCCTGATGGTTTCTCTCCTTGAAAACAATCAAAATGCCGATGGTAGCGTGAACATCCCCGAAGTCCTCTCTGAAAGAATGGGCGGAAACAAACTCATCACCCCAAGAGGTACCTAAATGACCCTTTTCGATTTCCTCGATGACTGCCCCACCTCTTTCCAAGCCGTCACCCATATCAAAAAGCTGCTCAAAAAAGAGGGCTTTAAGGAGATGGGAAAAGTCCTAGAGGCTGGAGGGCGCTATTTTTACGTCCACAACCGCACCTCGATTGCTGCTTTCATCCTTCCTGAAGAGGAGATCGAAGAGATGACCATCGGGGTCGCCCACAGCGACAGCCCTTCCTTCAAACTCAAACCCGATCCTGTCCTCGTCCAACAAGAGATGACCTTCCTCCGCGCTGAATGCTACGGTGGTCCCCTTGTCAATTCTTGGCTCAACCGTGAGCTCGGTATCGCAGGAGAGGTCCACTACCTCGATGAAGAGGGTGAGCCAGCTTCGAAAGAAGTGGTCCTGACCGACTGGCCCGTTGTCATCCCTCAACTTGCGATCCATCTCGACCGCGAGATCAAAGAAAAGGGACTCAAACTCAACTACGAAGATCACCTGCTCGCTCTCGCTTCCCTCTCTGAACACGAAGAGTGCCTGGAAGAGATGCTCAAGAAAAAGATCGCGATGAAAGAGCTGCTCTCTCACGACCTCTTTCTCTACCCCCTTGACAAAGCGGCCTATGCAGGTGAAAAGAAAGAGCTCATCTCCTCCTACCGTATCGACAACATGGCAGGAACTGCCAACTGTGTGGAAGCCCTGATCAAACAGAAGGCCTCAAAAAACAAGCTCAAGATGATCTTTATCTGGGATCACGAGGAGATCGGATCGACCACCGCTGGTGGAGCCGCCTCTCCCTTCGCCGAGCAGCTTCTCGAGCTCCTCATCGACCGACGCGACTGGCTCTCTGTCTTCTCAAAAAGCCTCCTCGTTTCAATCGACGTCACCCACGCTTTCCATCCTGCTTACTCGGAAAAGTTTGACGCGAACAACACTCCCCTTCTAGGAGAGGGACCAACACTCAAATACTCAGCAAGACACTCCTACGCAACGACCGCTGCAACGGCAGCCCTTGTCAAAGCAACCGCTCTGAAAAAGGAGATCCCGATCCAAGAGTTTGCAGGACGAGCAGACATGCCCTCCGGCTCGACTGTCGGCCCCCTTCATGCAGAGAAGCTCGGTATTCCAGTCGTAGACATTGGAATTCCCCTCCTCTCCATGCACGCTGCTAAAGAGCTCATCGCTGCCGCCGATCAAGAGGCAATGACAAAACTCCTCAGCGCGCTGATGGCGTAGGAAAGAAGATAGCCGCTAAAAACTTTTTCCTACTGGAATCGGATCCAGAGAACCATCCGATTTCCCAATTAACAACTCATTCGGAGCTAAATCCAAATGAAGTGTCAGCTTGTCATCTAGGAGAAAAGAGCTGAATTGAATGGACGACGTTTGAACGACCCCAGTAAAAACACTCTGTGGCTTAGCTGCTAAGTAATAAGACGCATCACTTTCAAAAATGCAAAAATCGATCTCAAAGTGGAGTTCCGACCCCCATCCATCTTTATGCTCTCGCATCTTATCCACAGAGGCGGTAGAAAATTCGATCACAATATCACATTCAGAAGGTGGGGTAAACTTCAAGGAATGGATGAATCCCACAACACTGGAGTGACCTCTTTCGAGTTCTTCAGCACAAGGGAGGCCGGTCGGCTTAAAACTTTGATCTCGTGCCAATTCAAGATCCTCTATTTTTAGATGAGTGATATATCCAAAGGAAACTTTAGAATCTGAATCAAAATTTCTTGCCTGATCCACGTTGAGTTCAAACTTAATCTCAGAGCTCGGGGGAGAAGAGGGACTGATATACACACTATTAGGGCCTGAAACACTCGGTACTGACATACATTTTTCTCCAAATCGAAGTTAGAAGTTTTACTTACTGACTATAGCCTGACCTATCATTATCGACAACGGCCTTGATCAATTGGGGCATAAAAAAACCTGGCCACTCGGATGAGTGACCAGGTGATCCAGAAAATCCAAAGTTTGTTAAACAGCGTTTTCTGTGAGCTGTTCGTAATCCATATTTTTTCCGAGAAGGCCGAGTAACCCACTTTGTCCTATGAGGTCATCGGTCCATTTGTCGTCGCGGTAGTGATCGATGTGCGACTTCACAAACTTCTCTTTCTCTTCACCGGAAAGCCCTTTAAGTCGGTCTTGAATGAGCCGTACTATAGCAAGGCGTGGATCATTTTCATCTTCATTCTTGATTGCTTCGAACACCGAACCTCCTTCGAGAAGGCTCAAAAGCTCGGATCCATTGACCCAACCTGTTTCTGCTTTATAGAGCGCCACAAGCGAACCAAAAAGGACTGAAAGTTCTGCTTTGTTGATCAACTCTTCCATCGGAACATTCGCTTTCCCTGCGAAGAGCTGTTCAGCGAGTTGTCGAATACTTCCTTTTTCGACACTCATTGCAACAAGGGCTGCGTATGGTGCGGCAAAGGTATCTTGATAGATGTCTCCTCCGTTTGAAGAGTCTATAGCAAGAGATTGCATCACAGGTGCAAAGAGTCCCACAGTCACGAATGCTGCAAAAGCAATCACTGTCGATTGCAGTGCAGGAGGAACCATATCAATCAGTCCCGGATGCAGTCCAAAAAGTTCTGCCTGCTGAACACCAGACATTGCGGGTGTTTGTATCTGACCCAGTGCAGAGGCAGAAAGCACCATCATCGATGCAACAGAACCTAGGGAAAAGGCGGTAAAGGCACTGCTTCGTTCGGTTTGCATCGACCCCTTTGTTGTGTGTTCTACCGACGAGCCGAAGAAGTTTTCCAGTCCCAGTCGAATGCGGTTTTTCAAATCTTCTTTCTGTGCTTCACTGAGCTCTTCAGCACTCTTTGCCATTTGTGCGGTAATGAAGCCCACCACATTGTCGACCATCAAGTCATATTGCTGGACTACGGCTGCGGGATCGAGCGATCCTGGAGAATCCGTCGGTAGTAAAATGTATCCGGGAAGTGTTTTGTCTTTGGATTCCTGAACTTGAGACAGTGTGTCTGTCGGAGCAACGGCTGCAGACCCGGTCAGGCCTGAAGTCTCAGAGGCACCACCGGCACCCCCCAGTGCTCCTAAGCCACCCTCCCCGAATAGGGAGCCTAGATCTTCTGGAGAAATATTGCTGGGCAAATCTGACATAATCTCTCCCTTAATTTAATTCGATTTGAGAAGCAAATTAAGCTATTTTAACCTAAAAGCACTCCTCTTTAATTTAATTATATCATTTTATTAATAAAAAATAAATTTTCTTCTACCCTGGATTTTTCATGAGGAGTTGTGAAATTGAGACAAAATGCTCGATAAATTTGACAGAACTCAATCGAAGGAAAGGGTCTTGTCCCCTTTCCGAGAAGGAGTTATGCCGAAGGTGTCGAAAAAACGTTTTGTGACAGTTTTGCGAGTCCTCATGAAATATCCAGGCTGAGTAGTGATCTTGTGCTCAAAGCAAAAATTTGCCAAAATGCACACGATTATATGTGTGGTAATGACCCTGTACACTTCAAAGGAAAGGATGCCGTAGGCCACGTTGTCGAGGCGCAGGTTGGAGGGATCCTCTCCAAGGCTGAGATCCACGGCGAAGAGGCTCCTGACCACATCGCTGCTGGTGCTGACACCGCGCGCGAGCTCGGTCTGTTTGCCCTTCTTTTCTGGACCCTTTTTTACGGAGTCGACTCTCTTTATACACTCTTTGCTTTCTTCATTCTCGGTTGGACCGTCTGGAGAACCGGACGCTCTGCATGGCTCAGCTGGGCACGCCTCGAGCGGCTTCACCGGATTGTCGCGGAAGAGAAGTGGGAGATCGATCACCACCGCGACCAAGAGCGCGAAGAACTCAAAGCCCTTTACGAAGCCAAAGGCTTTACGGGAAAACTGCTCGATGAGGTGATCGACGTGCTCATGTCAGACGGCGACCGACTCCTCCGCGTGATGCTAGAAGAGGAGTTGGGACTCACCCTCGAGAACCAACAGCACCCCCTCCAAATTGCCATCGGCTCTCTTGCAGGCGCTCTCATCTCGTTTGCCCTCACGACTGTCGGCTACTTCACCCTCGGATTCTACGGCGTCCTCTTTGCGGGCCTTTTCTCTATCGGCGTCGCCTCCGGACTCCTCGCTCACTACAATAAAAACCGCATCACTCCGGCCGTCCTTTGGAACCTCGGACTCGCTGTCCTCGCTTGGAGTTTTGCCGTTTTCCTCCTTCAAGCATTTGAGAACCTATGACAAAAGAAAAAGAAGCGATTGTTTTTGATGAATTTTTTGAGATGGGTCTCGACGACCGGAAGAGTCCCTTCCTCACACCGCAGTCACGCCGCTGGGGGGTGAACCTCTTTCTAAAGGCCTCCCTCCTCTCTCTTTTTTTGCTTCTCTCATCCTACCTTTTAGCACTACACCCCACCCTCCAACCCTTTGCAAGCCTCGCGCTAGTCGGAGTCTACTTCCTCGTCGGTGTCCCTGCCCTGATTGACTCCGTCGATGACCTCCTCAACCTCGAACTCAACATCGACGTCCTGATGACGCTCGCTGCTTTCTCCTCGATTCTCATCGGCAGCCCTGCTGAAGGAGCCATGCTCCTTGTCCTCTTTGCGATCTCAGGGGCTATGGCCGACGCCGTTTCTGAAAAAGCGAAAAGCGCGATCAGTTCTCTCTATAAAATCGCCCCGACCTCAGCGACCGTCATCCTCGAAGATGGCAGCCGCGCCCCCCGCTCAGTCAAAGACATCCAAGTCGGAGATAAAGTGCTGATCCGTTCCGGAGAGGTCATCCCCCTCGATGGAGTCGTGGTCGATGGAATCTCCTCACTCAACCTCGTCCACCTCACGGGTGAAAGCCTCCCCATTCCAAAAGAGGTCGGCGACGAAGTCCCTTCCGGAGCCGAAAACCTGGAAGGCACCCTCACCATCCGTGTGACTAAACCCCAAGCAGAGTCGACCGTCAGCCGCATCATCGACCTCGTCACCAGCGCTCAGGAAGCAAAACCAAAACTCCAGCACTGGTTTGAAAAGTTTAGCAAGCGCTACGCAACCACGATCATCGCCCTCTCCGGCTTTTTCATCCTCGCGCTCCCCCTCTTCTTTGGAATTCCCTACACCGGCGAAGAGGGTTCGATCTACCGCTCTGTCGCCTTCTTGATTGCAGCCTCGCCCTGCGCTCTCATCATCGCCACTCCGATCGCCTACCTCAGCGCGATCTCCACCTCGGCAAAAAAGGGAGTCCTATTAAAAGGAGGCATCATCTTCGATGCGATCTACAAATGCGGTGCCGTCGCCTTTGATAAAACAGGAACCCTCACCACCGGTGAACTCCACTTCGCCAACGTCGACTTTCTTCAAGGCGAAACCTCTGTCGATACCCTCCTCCAAGCTGCAGCCCCCCTCGAAGAGGGAGCGATCCACCCCATCGCCAAAGCTTTCCTCAGCGAATGCGAAGAGAGAAAACTCGCCCCTCTTCCAATGAGAGGTTTTAAAGCCCACGCGGGTCGAGGCCTCTCTGCTGAAGTCGAGTCCAAAGGAAAATGGATCCCTGTCAAAATCGGCAACCGCGCCTTTTTAGAAGAGGAGCTCACCCCTGAACAACAGACCCTCCTTGCAGAAAAAAGCGATGAAGCCAAACGCGCCGGCCAGCTCATCGCGGTCATGAAAGTAGGAGAGACCCTCGCCCTTTTCCGTTTTGAAGACACCCTCCGCCCTGAAGCAAAAGAGGCTGTCACTCAATTGAAAAAACAGGGACTCCATGTCGCGATGCTGACGGGTGACCACCGCGAAAATGGAGAGAGAGTCGCGAAAGAGCTCGGGATCGACGAACCCTTCTCCGAACTCAAACCTGAAGACAAACTGCGACACGTCACCGAACTTTCCAGTGACAAAGGCCTTGTCATGGTGGGCGATGGGATCAACGACGCCCCCGCCCTCACCCGTGCCAATGTCGGTGTGGCAATGGGCTCTGGAAGCGCCACGACAGCCACCCAAGCAGCCGACGTCATCCTCCTCCACAACAACCTCGAGCGCCTCCCCTGGCTCTTTAAAAAATCGAAGCAGACACGGCACATCATCGCCCAAAATCTCACCCTCGCTGCCTCGGTGATTCTCTTCGCCACCACCCCGGCACTGCTCGGCATCATCCCCCTCTGGCTCGCTGTTGTCCTCCACGAAGGGGGCACCATCCTCGTCGGCTTGAATGCTCTGCGCCTCCTACGAGATCCCATCTTTTAAACTTTTTTGAATAGATGACTAATGCAGCTTGAGTGTGCGGTAGGACTCTTCCACCTGCTCGAGGGAAGAGAGGCAGCAGTTGAGGTCTTTCAGAAGGCCGGTCGATAGATCGTAAACCCAGCCGTGGATCGAAAGCTTGCGTCCTTTCGCCCAAGCATTTTGGACGATGGTCGTGTGACACACGTTCATGACTTGGTGGAGGACATTGAGTTCTACGAGACGCTGGTAGCGGAGCTCTTCATTCGAGATCAGCTCTAGCTCTTCTCTCTCTTTCGCGAACACATCCCGGATGTTACGCAGCCAGTTATCCACCAGCCCAAACTGTTGATTTTCCATCGCTGCAGCCACTCCCCCACAGCCATAATGACCACAGACAATCACGTGCTCGACTCCGAGAGCGTCGACAGCATACTCTAAAACAGAGAGGCAATTAAAATCGGTATTCGGAAAGAGGTTGGCAACATTGCGGTGCACAAAGAGCTCTCCAGGCTCCAATCCCAGAATCTCGTTAGCAGGAATACGGCTATCGGAACAGCCGATCCAAAGATATTTGGGAGTTTGCTTCTGAGCGCTTTTGAGAAAGACCTCTCCATCCTTCTCTTTTTTGCTCTCCGCCCAAGCGCGGTTGTTGTCAAAAAGGTGCTTTAGTTCTCGCATAACAAGGCGATTATACACGATATTGTTTTTTTTTACTGCTCTTGTGTAACGTAGGGGCATGTTACGAGTTCTCATAGGATTTCTTTTAGCGCCCCTCCTTCTCTTTGGTGGCTTCACGTTTGAGGAGAGAGGAGATGGTGCCTACTTTGTCACCTACAAAGGCGAAGGCGTTCAAGTCGAAACCATTTTTCCTGAACGCCCCTCCGTTGAAGGATCCGTTGCCTCCTATATCAATAGCAACCCCCTTGTGCAGCTGAACCTCATTATCGGACCCAGGAGCCCAAGTGACACTGAAGAGATCGCTAAAAGCATCCTCGACTCCGTTGTACAGGAATATAAAGTGAACCAAGACGCTGTCACTAAGGTTAAAGAGATCCCCCCCGTGGAGTCAAAGGCGTTTGGAGCCGTCTCTTACTATGCCCAATTCATTATTGATACGACGGACGGGATCCGAGAATTCCTCTCGATGAACATCTACCGCAGCGATGAAACTGACGTCCTGACCCTCACCCGCTTCATCATTACCGCCAGTGAGACCAACAACCTCAACTACCGCGTCAAAGGCAACTCCATCGCAGCCCTCTTCCACAAGCGCACCAAGGTCCAATTCACACTCGAATAAGGGAGTATCTAAAGAGCCTCCCTTACTCTACCCCCCAAAAAACGGCATTAGAGCCTAATTTAGCAATCTCGTAGTGAGAGCGCTAAATTTTCTTGACAGCTGTCCTCTTCAGGAGTATTATTGATGTATAATGAGAGAGAAAAAAGCGTCAAAAAGCAAAAAAGAGCGCGAAAAAGAGGTCCTTTTTGGGCTGATTGAGTCTTTTATCGCCACAGGAAAGCCTGTCGGCTCGAATTCCCTCAAAGAGTCCGGTTTTGACGGGTTTAGCAGCGCGACCATCCGCAACTACTTCGTCAGCCTCGAACAGGAGGGGTTTTTAGTCCAATTGCACACCTCTGGCGGAAGGGTCCCTACGGAGAAGGCCTTTCAGTGGTATGCGGAGGAGGCACTCGAGTCAAGCGAACAGAATCCTGACCACAAGAAGCAGATTGATGCGCTCACGAATGAGAGCAACCCCGAAGTGAATGCCTTTTTGCAAGAATCGGCAGAGCTGCTCTCAAGATTGACAAAGTCAGCGGTCTTTATGATGCCACCCCAGTTTGACCAGGACTTTGCTCTCGATATCAAACTCGTTGAGCTGGATCAAAACCGCGCCCTATCCGTGGTGATGACCAATTTTGGACAGATCCATACCGAGATCCTCCACTGTGATTTGAAGTTGAACACGTTCCGCGTGAAGCACATCGAACAGTACTTTCTCTATCGAATGACAGGCCACGATTTGCCTGAGGAGGCTGACGCGGAGACACTTGAACTTGCGAAGACTTGGTACAACGAAGTGATGGTTCGCTACATTGTCGGTTACAGCCAGTTTAGCGACAACGGAATCTACAAAACAGGGCTGTCTAACCTTCTCAACTACCCCGAAATTGACAGCGCTGCACGGCTCGCAAAGATGCTATCGCTTTTTGAAAACCTACAAGGGATGCGCATCATTTTAAAAGAGTGCCTCAAGCTAGAGAAGCTGAAGTACTGGATTGGAAAAGAGCTTCTCCCCTACTCACAGGAAGAACCCGATTTTTCAGTGATTGCGATTCCCTACACAATCGGACAGAAAGTCGTGGGAGCGGTTGGGCTGATTGGCCCCTTACGCATGGATTACAAAGAGCTCTTTGCAACCTTGCGCTACTTTTCAGAAAAAGTGAGCGAAGAGCTCACCAAACGCATTTACAAATACCGTATTACCTATAGACAACCGATGGAAGAGCAGCTTCTTCTCCCTAAGAAAGAGCTCCTCCTACTAGAGGATAAAAAGAATGGATGAAACGCCTGAAACTCCCCCTGAAACTCAACCTGAAACGGGGGAGGCCGAAACGACCACGGTTTCAGAAATTGAAAATTTTCAGAACGAACTCGCTGAATACAAAGATAAATACATGAGACTGCTCGCCGAGCAGGAGAACATGAGAAAAAGACTCATCAAAGAGCGTGAGGAGATGTGCAGACAAAGTGCCAAGTCGGTCGTTGTCGACTTCCTCACCCCGATCGATCAGATGGAAAACGCCCTGAAGCACAAGGGCGCTATGAGTGATGAGGTCAAACACTGGGCCGTAGGATTTGAGATGATCCTCGGACACTTTAAAGATGTCCTCACCGCGATGAATGTCGCGCCGATGGAAACTTTGGGAAAGCCGATCGATCCCCACCTCCATCATGTGAGTGAAACCGAGGAGTGCGAAGACCAGCTCCCCGGGACCATCATCAAAGAGACTTTAAAAGGTTACACCATGGGGGATGAAGTTTTAAGACCCGCCCACGTGGTTGTTGCAAAAGCTAAAACTGAAGCTCGTCCGGAAGAGGAAGAAGAGCCTTCGGACGAAATAGAGGAGTAATAGACATGAGTGACAAGAAAAAATCGAACAAAATTATTGGAATTGACTTAGGAACCACAAACTCCTGCGTAGCTGTCATGGAAGGAGGCCAAGCGAAGGTCATCGCCAACGCTGAAGGGTCTAGAACCACTCCTTCTGTTGTCGCCATCAAAGGAGATGAGCGTCTCGTCGGGGTTCCGGCAAAACGCCAGGCGGTTGCTAACTCAGAAAACACCATCACCTCTCCTAAGAGGTTCATTGGTCGTAAGCGCGACGAGGTGGATTCTGAGGTCAAGACCGTCCCTTACAAAGTCGTTTCTGGAAATAACGGCGACGCCACTTTCGAACTGACAGACGGAAGAAAGATGACACCAGAAGAAGCTTCTGCTTACGTTCTCATGAAAATGAAAGAGACAGCGGAAGCCTACCTCGGTGAAACCATCACTGAAGCGGTGATCACCGTTCCTGCTTACTTCAACGACTCTCAAAGACAGTCGACAAAAGATGCGGGTAAGATCGCTGGCCTCGATGTCAAGCGGATCATTCCTGAGCCCACCGCTGCCGCTCTCGCCTACGGTCTTGATAAAGAGACCCATGACAAAAAGATCGCCGTCTATGACCTCGGTGGTGGAACCTTCGATATCTCGATCCTCGAGATCGGCGACGGGGTCTTCGAAGTCCTTGCCACCAACGGTGACACCCACCTCGGAGGTGACGACTTTGATATCGCCGTTTTAAACTGGATGCTCGAAGAGTTTAAGAAAGATCAAGGCATTGACCTTTCTGAAGACAAAATGGCTCTGCAGCGTCTCCGTGACGCCGCTGAGAAAGCGAAGATTGAGCTCTCTGGAACGACTTCCACAGAGATCAACCTCCCCTTCATCACCATGGATGCATCAGGACCCAAACACCTCACGCTCACCCTCACACGTGCGAAGCTCGAACAGCTGACACACGATCTTGTCGAGAGAACCGTCCAGCCTTGCATCAAAGCCCTTGATGATGCCGGCGTTTCTAAAGATGACATCAGCGAAGTGATCCTCGTCGGTGGAATGAGCAGAATGCCTGCCGTTCAAGAGCGCGTGAAAGAGATCTTCGGTAAAGAAGGACACAAAGGGGTGAACCCAGATGAGGTCGTTGCTGTAGGTGCTGCGATCCAAGGTGGAGTTCTCGCTGGAGACGTGAAAGACGTGCTTCTTCTCGACGTAACTCCGCTCACCCTCGGAATTGAAACCCTCGGTGGAGTGATGACACCTCTTATCGAGCGTAACACCACCATCCCTGTACAGAAGAAGCAGATCTTCTCGACCGCAGCTGACAACCAGCCTGCCGTGACGATCCGCGTTCTTCAAGGAGAGAGAAAGCTCGCAAGCGACTGTAAAGAGGTCGGACGCTTTGACTTAGCAGACATCCCTCCTTCTCCACGTGGAGTGCCACAGATCGAGGTGGCCTTCGACATGGACGCGGATGGAATCCTCCACGTCACTGCGAAAGACAAGGCCTCAGGGAAAGAGCAGAAGATCCGTATCGAAGCCTCTTCTGGTCTCGATCAAGATGAGATCGACCGCCTCGTCCGCGATGCTGAAGCGCACCGTGAAGAGGATAAAAAACGCCAAGAGGAGATCCAAATCAAGAACGAAGCGGATTCGATGGCATTCCAAGCGGAAAAAGCGATCGGCGAACACAAAGAGAAGCTTCCAGCCGACGTCGTAGAGGATGTACAAGCCCACATCGACGCCGTGAAAAAAGCTCTCGAAAAAGATGACATCGCTGAGATTAAAACCGCCAAAACCAACCTTGAGCAGCACATGCAAAAGATTGGCGAGGTGCTCTCGAAAGCGGGCGTCGGACCCACAGAAGCTCCTGGTGGACCTACCCCTCAAGCGGGACCCACACCGAACGGCGAGCAGCCACAAGGTGCCCAGCAAGAGGAAGAGATCGAGGAGGCTGAAGTCGAAATCCTCGAAGACGATGATAAGTAATCGTTCTTCAAACTTTTGAATCTAAAAACCCCATTTGAAGTCCGCTTCACTTGGGGTTTTTTCAAACCCTAATAAGGTCAATCATGCTATGTCCTGATAACTACGATCCTGGAAGAGTTCAACATCTCGTCGATGGAGTCGCTTGCTATAACATCGATTACTATCCGAGCGTTGCCTACTTTGCCGCGAACCTTCACTGGCCACTTGGAGTATCGGTCGCGGACGCCTTTCAAGAGTTGAACCGCCTACATAAAAAAATCATGTCTAACTGGACAAGAACCGACTCCGATGCCTACATTGCCCTCCAGAAGAGGCTTTTGCGGCACCTCAGGTTGCGCCTGGACTTTCTAAATAGCCTTTCTCCTCCCTCAGAGGATTTTGAGGCTTGGGACCAACGAGTTGGTGCCTTCCTAACAGAGCAAGATCAGACCTTCGACACCCAAACAACGCAGGTTGCCACTGTTGCATGGAATCAACTATTCCTGAACCAGAAGCAATAAACCTAAGAAAATGAATATCTTAGTAAAATATCCTAGAAAAAAGAAGTCGTCCACTCTTTCTATCAAACACCCACTTGGGATTTTTTTGCTCTTCGGGTAGAGTCCAGACTATGGAAGACTCGGTGATCGTCCCCCTCCACCCTCAAGGTGAAAGCCCCCCCCTTCTGAAGCAGGTGCTTAACCACTTGATCCAGGAGGAAGTGGAGCACCTCTTTTTACATCACGAACTTCCCCCACCTTTGCAGAAAGAGCTCAACAAGCACCCTATCCACTCCGTCCCCGCCCTTTCAGCAAAATCAGCAGCGATCATGGCCTACGGCTATGCCACTCAGAAAGGACTTGGGGCTCTATACGTTCCAGAAGAGGAGCTCTACTCGCTCGTGGATGTGGTAAAAGCTTGTCATGATGAAGCTGTGCCTCTTTTTCTCATCACTGAGGGAAATGACGAAGAGGTCTCTCAACTCTTAGCACCCTTCACCTGTGAACAGGCACTCCTTGACCAAACTTCCGATGCCACCCAAAAAATCCCATCCTTAAAGACAAGCGCGAAGATTTCTGGACGTCCAGTCCTTTTGCAGATCAGTGAGAAGTTTTCAGGGACAGGTTCCCCCTCCACATCTTCAGAAGATCTTCAGTCAGACAAAACAGCGCTCAAGGAAGCTCTTGAAGAGACAGAAAAGCTTCTTGATCAAGCCGAAAGACCTCTAGTGGTTTTAGGAAAAGAGATCATGAGTTTTGATTTAGGGCACGCTGTCCTCACTTTTTTGGAAAGGAAGGGACTCCCCTATGTAACCACTCCCCTTGCTAAAACCGTCATCGATGAAAGGCACCCCCTCTTCGTGGGCGTCCTAGGAGAGACGCTTCTCCCTTGGATTCAAAAGCGAGATCTTCTCCTCTCACTCGGCCTTTTACAAAAAGATCTTCTTGAAGCAAAACCCAACCACTCGCTCTTCTTTAGCCGCTTTGAGCAGAAGATTGACCACCATCTCTATAAAAAGATTCTTCTGACGGACTTTGTCAAAGGGCTTGTAGAGATGAGAAACACGCCTCCAAGAGAAGTGCATTTTCCTGAAAAGCACCGCAGCAGCTTAGAGTTCACCATCGAAAAAAACCTCCGGTCAGACTCCATGCTCATCGACGAATCACATCAACTTCTGCAGCTCCCTCTTCATAAAAGGCAATACTTGACCTCCTACTCCCTCCCAGAGGGATTTGCCCTTCCTCTTTCGATGGGGGTTTCCTTAGCTGCACCAGAAAAACGGCTTCTCCTCATGACAACAGAAGAGAAGTTCCTCCCTTCTTTAGGAGAGGTGACCCATCTCGAATCACTTGAGCAGGATCCCATCCTCCTGATTGAAGGAGAAGGCCCACTGCCGCTTCAAAACCTTGCAGAGATCGATTCAGAAAAAAGTTTAGAAGAGCACTTGAAAGACGCTCTCTCCCAGAGAGGGAGAGAACACGCGATTAAGTTCCCAAAATTCTAATCAGGTCGTTATAGCTTGCATAGATGAGGAAGCCGATCAAGATAAGGACAAAGGGGAGGATCAACTTCTCCAAGTACTCAGGGCGGACGCGTTTTTTCGACACCATTTCAAAAAGGAAGATGCAGATATAGCCCCCGTCAAGGACCGGAATAGGAAGCAGATTCAAGTACCCTAAATTCAAGCTGATGAGACCTAGCCAAAAGAGTGCTTCGACGTAGCTCACTTTGAGGCTCGATTGAACCGCTTGAACAATTCCTGGAGGACCAGAGAGCCACTTAGGGCTCAGTGTGCCTGTAAAGAGCGCTTTGAGTGAGCGGTAGATCTCTTTCGTCAGGTCCCCAAACTGTTGGAAAGGACCCGGGTTGTACCGAGCCTGTGCATCGGTCACAGAAATCCCCAGGTAGAGTTGCTCTTGGCTTTGATGGAACTGTGCCAGGGCTTTTTCTCTCATCTCTGGGTTTTCAATCGCTTCAATCTCTTTTTGCTTTTCCACCAACTGACTCAAGTAGGCCGTTTTCGACTCTGGTGTATTTTGGTGAAGAGCCTGCTGTGTTTTGGGCTCGATCGGCCCCAGGAGAACATAGCTTCCCAGTTGATGGAGGGATTCATTTGAACCCACCGACTGGATCAATTTTTGTAGATCGGGATTCTCAAAAGCTTTAAGGAAGTGCGCTTGCTCTTCTTGAAGTGAAAGCACTTTCTCCTGCTCTGTACCACGCTTCACAATGACATTTGCCATTTGTGTTTGAAGTTTCGAGAAAAGCTCGCTTGAGTTAGCGATTTTTGAACCGCTGATCGCCACGATACGATCCCCTGCTTGAAGGGGTTCGTCCGTCGCACCTGCAACCACTTTAGGAAAAAACTCTACTTCCAACTCCTGATCAACAACAGGAATCCGCCCCTCTATAATCCCATCGTGGTCGAGGTTATAGGGAAGGAAGGTGAGAGTTCTTAGTTTTTTCCCTGACAACTTTGCATCAAACTGCCAGTCGGTCAGCTCCTCACGTGTCTCCGTGTTGAGCAAAAGCTCATTCACCGAAACTCGAGGAACGCGGCGCTGTAGGAGCTTGTCTCCTCTCTTGACAGTGAGAAGGACGCGGTCACTGTTCAGAGCCCCTCTCAGCTGGTACATGGAATAAATTTTTTCCCCATTGATCCAAACAATGCGGTCCCCCTTCTGGATCCCACCAGGACCGACCTTTGAAGAAAGGTCACCTGTGATGACAAAGCTGGCAGGTTGAAGGATTCCCGAAGTCATCAAACCTTGCTGGAGTGCTGCAGGATGTGGATAGGGTTTGATCGTGAACTCAAAAGGTTTACCCCCCTTTTGAGAAATTCCCTCGACGGTCAAAGAGTCGCCAGCCATCATCGGCCCTGTCATGTGATCTGCGACACCACGAAAGGCATGTCCATTATAAGAGAGGACCTCGTCGCCCGGTCGAACCCCTTCAGCAAAAAGCTCAGACTTGGGATCGACCCAACCCACGACATTCGTCAGCTGTGAAAAGGGCTTTTCACGTCCCCCCGCCATCCAAATCACAGTGAAGACGAGAAGCGCGAAAGCGAGGTTCACAAAGGGCCCTGCAAAAGAGACAAAAATCCGCTGTAGAGGTGTTTTAGAGTAAAAACCACCAGGAACCTTATCAGGATCCTCATCCTTACTCAGCTCCATCCCCGCAATTTTGACATATCCACCAAAGGGAAGCCAGTTGAGGCGCCACTCAACACCATCACGTGTCCAAGAGTAGATGGCCTTTCCAAACCCGATGCCGAATGCATCGACCTTCATTCCCATCCAGCGGGCAGCATAGTAATGTCCCAGCTCGTGAATAAAAATTAAGAAGCCTAGCGCAAGAATGCTCAAAAGGACGTAAAAAGATGTATCGATCATGGTACCTCAGGTCAGGAGATAAAAATAACTATCCCGGATCTTTCATGAAGGCTTATGAGAGCTTACTTGCGTGCTCATGAACTATCTAGGGTATAATAAGGGGTGATTCTATCGCCTAAACCCCAAAAAGTCAATGCCCCTGTCCTTACAGGCTATCCCCATTATCCCCTTGCGGTTGAGCATTAAAATCGAGTACAATTTATCCGTGAAACTATTAAAAATTCTTCTTTTTTTCCTTCCTATCTTTCTATGCGGCGAGAAACCGTCGGTCATGGTCACCATCCCACCTTACGCTCAGCTCGCCCGTGAACTGGTCGGTGATCAGGTTGAGGTGGTCAGCGTCGTGCCTGCTGGGGCAGACATGCACACCTTCGAGCCCACACCTAGGCAGGTCGATGCCACCCTCGGAGCCCAAATTTGGTTCCAAGTCGGGGAGCATTTTGAAAAAAAACTCGAAAAGACCCTTAAAAACCACAATCCAAAGCTCCAGACCGTCGACCTGAAGCAAGGGGTGGAGCTGATGGGGGGAACCTGCAGCCATGGCCACTGCACGAGCGATCTCCACTTCTGGCTCGACCCGATCATTTTGAAGACTCAAGTGAAAACGATGGGAGCAGCCCTCTGCCAACTCTTTCCTGAAAGTTGCCCCGAGATCCGTCAACGAGAAGCCTCTTTACTCGCTCAGCTCACCCTCCTCGATCAACAAATCCGCCGCAACTTGAGCTCCTCCTCCAAAAAAACTTTTCTCGTCTCTCACCCCTCCTTCTCCTACTTCGCAAAGAGGTATGGTTTGACACAGCTTTCCGTAGAGCACGAGGGTCGCGAACCCTCCCCTAGAGAGATCACCCGTCTTTTGAGGAGAGTGAAAGAACATCAAGTGGCGGTGGTCTTTACTCAACCGCAGTTCAATAACAAAGGGGCTGAGATCCTCGCAAAACAACTCAATCTGAAAGTGGTTGAAGTGGATCCCTATTCCGCATCTTTTTTAGACTCGATTGAAACTGTTTCAAAGGAGCTTGGAAAAGAGTGACAACACCCGCTGTAGAATTCAAAGAGGTTTCCTTCTCCTACGGATCCTACTTTTCCTTTAGACAGGTCTCGTTCACGGTGAATGAACAGGAGTTCTTCACGGTTGTAGGACCAAACGGGGGAGGAAAGAGCACTCTCATTAAGCTCATGGTTGGGCTCCTCACTCCCACCTCTGGATCGATCGAACTTTTTGGAAAATCACCCTCTCACGCTTTCAATGAAATTGCTTACGTTCCGCAAACACTCGAGATCGACCGCGCTTTTCCTATCACAGTGCGAGAAATTGCCCTTTCTGGACGACTCAAGTTTCTTCCCTGGTGGGGGCGCTACCGCCAAGAAGATGTCGAAGCAGTGGAGGAGGCACTCGAAACCGTGCGATTAAGCGACTTTATCGACCAACCTTTCAGTACTCTCTCGTCTGGACAAGCACAGCGCGCCCTCATTGCCCGTGCCCTCGCTTCCAAACCCAAGCTTCTTATCCTTGATGAGCCCACAGCGAGTGTCGATGCAGAAAATGCCCAAGACATCTATGCACTCCTTCGAAAGTTGAAAGAAGAGCTCACGATTGTTTTAGTTTCGCACGATTTAAAAACAGCGGTGGAGGATGCGACCAAAGTGGCTGTAGTTCAAAAAGGCGTCACACTTTTAGAGCCCTCTCAAGTCTGCGAACATTTTATTTATGGCCTTTATCATACACCCCTTATTCAACCGGAAGGACATTAATGACTTTTTGGAACGCTCTTTTTACAAACCCTCTGTTGATTTATGCCCTCACAGCCGGACTCCTTGCTTCTGTTGTGAGTGGGATCATTGGCTCCTATGTGGTTGTAAAACGGATCGTTTTTATTTCGGGAAGTATTGCCCACTCAATCCTAGGTGGGATCGGTCTTTTTATTTGGCTCGACCGCGTACACGGGATCACTTTTCTCTCTCCCCTATTCGGCGCCTTGATTGCAGGCGTCCTCTCCAGCCTTCTCATTGGTTGGATCCATCTCTTTGCAAACGAACGTGAAGATACCGTCATCGCTGCCGTCTGGTCGGTTGGAATGGCTGCAGGAATTTTGTTTATCTCTCAGACGCCTGGCTTCAATGTAGAACTCATGAGTTTTCTTATTGGAAACATCCTCTGGGTGACTCCCCAAGACCTCGTCTTTTTACTCATTCTTGACCTCTTTGTGATAGTAACGGTGACACTTCTACACAAACGCTTCTTGATCATCTGCTACGATGAAGAACAAGCAAAACTCCAAGGCATCCATGTCACGAATCTCTATCTTCTCTTGCTGGCTCTCATCGCCATCTCGATTGTCCTACTCATTCAAATCGTCGGAATTGTTCTTGTCATGACGCTTCTGACGATCCCCGCTGCAGTGAGCGCTCTATTCACCAATCGACTCTCGATGGTCATGATCACTGCCATCGGCATCAGCGCCCTTCTTACAACGGGGGGAACGGTCCTCTCCTTCCATCTTGACTGGCCAACAGGTGCAACCATCGCTCTCCTTGCAGGAGCGACTTACCTCATCGCGGTCCTCGTCCCAAAAAAGCTCGCTGGAAATCCACCACCGATCCCCACAAAGTAAGGAACGAGCTGCAGTTCTCCTGTATAATTTGCAGTTACATTGCAAATTTTCACAATCTGAGGGCAAAAAAAATTTGAGGAGGATTCAAGAAAAAGAACGGAAAGAGAGGGATTCGAACCCTCGATACGGTCACCCGCATACGTCCTTAGCAGGGACGCGCCTTCAGCCACTCGGCCATCTTTCCGTTTAGAAAGAGAATGATTCTAACCTATAAGATCGCTTTTAGACAAGATACGACTTCTGCAATTTGACTCTTCAGCTGATTAAAAGAGGTATTATGGTGTTCAGCGTTCGGATCTCCCCCTGGGTGGTGACGAGCATCCTTAAAAAGGCGGACCAAGATATGAAACAGAAGTGTCTGCTCGTTAGGTACCTCACCTCGAACATGATAAAAACCCTCTCTCACCGCCTCAGTCAATAGCTCCCTCTCCTCCTGGGTGAGTCCATCCACCAAAAGCTGCTGGAAGACACAGGCAGCGTACGCAAAATCAAAGTGCAGAAGGCCTGTCCCCCTCCCCTCTGGAGAGATGAGAGCCCCAGCCTTTTCGAGATCAATGAACACAATCTCTTTATCCACAATCAGCATATTCACAGGATGAGCGTCGCCATGCCCAACACCCAACAGAATCCCACCTTCCTCGATGACTTCTTCAAAAATTTCAAGAGCCTCGACTCCAAGAGAGCCTAACCGAGCACACGCCTCCTTTGCAATTTTCAGGATCGACCCCTTAACACGGGGGTAGTCGTGGATGGAGCTCTTCACAGAGAGGTTTTGAAGGCGACCCATTGCCTCCCCCCACTTCTTCGTGATCAGAAGCAGCTGATCTAGCTCCCATTTCCTGGGGTATCCCCCCATCTTAGTAAAACGTTTGTACCGGTCATAAAGACCCACCCCTTCAATGTACTCTTCAACGATATAACAAACCTCTGGGGTACCAATCCGACCAATCTGATAGATTTGGGGAGCGGGGATGCGTCCATCAAAAAAGGCATAAGCCCAAATTTCATCCACAAATTCATGCAGTTGATGTGGTTTAAAACACTTTACAATAAGAATCTTACGGTCATTAAGAAGCGCCTTAAAAACGAGATGATTTCCATTTGCGATCGTCCTCAACTCCCTCACATTGCCGATCTTTTTCTGAAGATCTAAGAGGGTCTGCAAACGGGGAAGCGAGTTTGCTAGCTCTGCACTCAGTCGGTGCCACTCTGTTCTAAACTCCTCGCCATCTTCCAGTTCATAGACAACCGCTTTTGCCTCACGGATACTCTCAATAAAGCCCTCATACTCGGAAAAGAACGGCTCCGCCGCCAATGGATAAAAAAATAGGATTAAACCGCTGAATACAAGTTGTTTGTAATTCAATTTGATCATTACTCTGGCCTCTTATATAGATGGAATTAAGTTGGAATATAACGAAGAGGAGTGATTCATGTCTAAAAAGAAAGTGATGCTCATTACAGGAGCAAGTGGCCGAATCGGAAAACTCTGCGTCCACCGTTTTGCCGATGAGTATGAAGTCGTGGGTTTTGACCGCCACGAACATCCTCACGAGAAGTCAATGACTCACATCAACATGGATATCTCTTCAGACGAGAGTGTGAACGATGCCCTCAACGAGGTCAAAGAGCGTTTTGGGGACAACCTCGGCCCCGTGATCCACCTCGCAGCGTATTACTCCTTCTCCAACCAGAAGCCTGAACTCTACGACGTCATCACTGTGCAAGGAACAGAGCGGCTTCTCCGTGGGCTTCAAAGCTTCTCAAACGTTGACCAGTTTATCTTTTCTTCTACTCTCCTCGTTCACAAGCCGTGTGAACTAGGGGAAACGATCAATGAGAACTCGCCTGTCGAACCGCGCTGGGATTACCCCAAGTCGAAAGTGAAAACAGAAAAAGTCATCCAGGAGAACCACGGGAACATCCCCGCCTGCGTCATGAGAATCGCTGGCTGCTACGATGACCTGTGCCACTCCATTCCGATCTCGCACAACATCCAAAGGATCTATGAGCACGAACTAAATGCCCACCTCTTCCCTGGAGACACCTCTCACGGTAACCCCTTCCTCCACCTCGAAGATCTCGTTGACGCGTTCGAGCTAGCTATCGAAAAAAGAGACTCCCTGCCTCCCTACTTCCCTGTAATCATTGGTGAAGATCAAACCATGAGTTATAAGGACCTCCAGTACACGATCTCAGAAATCCTCAACCACAAGGATTTCTCTGTATTCCGAGTCCCTAAGTGGGTGGCAAAAGAGGGCGCATGGGTGGAAAACCACCTCCCCTTTATCTCTGATAACTTCATCCAACCCTGGATGATCGACCTTGCCGACGACCACTACGCTCTGGATATCTCCCTTGCCAAAGAGAAACTTGGATGGACACCGAAACACTATATCAAGACCTCCCTTCCAGTGATGTGCGATTGGCTCAAGTCAGACCCCATCAAATGGTATAAGGAAAATGGTTTAGAAATGAGTTCACACCTCAAAAAACATATCCAATCTCATGCGAAGTAAGTTCTGGTCTTCCATACTCCTTGTCTTCGTCGCGATGTTGATGATCGCGTCGACCTGGACCTTCAGTGGCGTCAGCGTGGCGATGAAGGTCTCGGACATCGTCTCAGCTCTACTGATCATTGTGATTGCGATTGTTCGCTTAAGGCGTGAAGACCATAAAGCCGACTACCTTCTTTTCTTTGTGGGCCTTTGGTTACAGTTTGCACCACTCGCCTTCTGGGCCGAGCTCGGAGGAAGCTACCTCAATGACACTCTGACAGGCTTTGTGGTGATGTTTGTGGCGATGCTTTGGCATGAAGAGGCTCCGCACCCGCTTCATGCGACGCCGAAGGGCTGGTCCTACAACCCCTCACGCCTCTCTGAGAGAGTGCCGATCGCCGCCCTCTCCCTTCTCTGCTGGTTAACCGCTCGTACCATGGCATCCTACCAACTGGGCTACCTCCACGAACTGATCGACCCCGTCTTTGGCAACGGCACCATCGACGTCATCACTTCCCCTCTTTCAAAGAAGTTTCCCGTCTCTGATGCGGGGCTGGGAGCGATGGCCTACACCCTCGAAACCATCATGGCCCTCCACGGAGGAGAAGAGCGCTGGCATAAAAAACCGATCTTCGTCCTCTTCTTCTGCATGCTGATCATTCCTGTCGGTCTTGTGAGCACCATCCTCATTATCCTGCAGCCGCTCATCGTCGGCGCTTGGTGCTTCTGGTGCCTCCTGACAGCGATCATGATGCTCTTTATGATCACCTTTGCGGTCGACGAGATGGTTTTGACCTACCAGTTCCTCAAAATGTACCGCAAAAAAGCACCGAGCCTCTATACCCTCCTCGTGAAAGGATCCAGCTGCCTCAAAGAGCCACTCCACATCACCCAAGAACCTTCCCCCATCTTCCCCATGCGTGGCATCGGCTTCCCCCCCACACTGATCGTTGCCGCACTCGTCGGCCTCGTCCTGATGTTCTACTCCTCCCGCCTACAGCTCAGTTACCTGATCGCCTCTCTCGACCACATCCTCGGCGCTCTTGTGGTCCTCATCTCTGTGATCTCTTTCGCTGAACCTGCCCGTAACCTCCGCTGGCTCCTCATTCCTATCGCAGCGGTGGTCTTTATCTACAGCTGGACCTTGACAAGCTTCCCGCTACTCTTCCACCTCTCGATCAGCATCGCCCTCGCTCTTCTTGCGATCCGCAAAGGGCACATTAAAGAAAGCTTCCAATTGCAGTAACCTGAATTTTTCACGAAATATTCAGGGGTATAAAACCCCTTCTCAACAAAGTTTCGACCCCATACAATCGACTTTTTTTACTAAAAAAAGGAGTCGATATGAATAAACTATTTAGTATTTTTTTAATTTTTACAGCTCCCTTAGTTGCTGTCACAGAGTATCAAGTTGAACCCCTCACCAAAACTTCTAACTTCGGAGAAGCCTTCTACTCCCATACACCCACAGGAGTCCTTTTTGGAACTCAATACGGCGAACCGGCGGCGGACACTCCCCCTATCCTTGTACCAGAAGAACCAAAGGAAGAGCCGATTGCATCTGCAAAACCCGCAAAACGCACAGCCCAATTCTTTGCCTACGACTCAAATAGTGGTAAAAGCCGCACCTTCAGCCTCGATAATAAGGCGACAAACCTTACTTCAGAACACATCAGCTCAAAAAATGTCAGCAACGACCATGGTAGAGTGGCTAGCCTTGTCTCTTGCTTCAATGAAGGTCACGACGGGGTCGAATGTGAAGTCCTCTCCCAATTTGTGATCTACGGAGAACCGATGAGTGAGCTTCAGGTGATTGAGCTTCCGAAAAGTAAGAGCTCTCCCTTTACTGAGATAGCCCTCACCAACAACAACGAACTTGTTGTGGGCACCTCTGTTCAACCAGAGTTCTACCTTTACGCTGAGTCGAACTGGCAGCCTCTAGAAGTCGGGGAAAACGCGGCGTCAGTCCACTTGATGACATCGACATTCAATGATGTTCTCATGATTTCTGAAGAAAATAGCGAATTTACTGCAGTCAAGTCCTACGCCATTGCCCGTAACCGCTCCCACCAGCTCTTTCGGACCGATGGATGTGACTTCTGCCCCTCCCATGTAAATAAAAAGCTATGTGTTGCAGGTGAGTGCGACGGAGAAACCTTCGCTGGGGGAGACGAGCTTTTTCTTAGAGACGCCAAAGGACAGTTTCACTACACAACAGGCATCGACATTCTCGACCTCAGCGACGATGGCCTCGTCCTCATCGAAGAAGGAGACACCATTGAAACAACCTACCTCTTTGACATAAGAGAAAACCGCTTCTGTCTCTACGATCTTATCCAGAACCCCTCCACGCTTAAAGGCATCACAAGAGTGCTTTGCTTTGGGCGAGGTGATGAGATCTACGCAGAAACCAGAACTCCTGGGAAAGCCCCCGAGCTGGTTCGCATTATCCCAGCGAACTAAAATCAACAAGCAGTGGAGGTCTTCCCTCCACTGCTTATCCTTTTTTTCTCTATCAATCAAATTTTAAATCATAACCTAAGTATTTAATAAACTATTGGGTTTATTTTATTATTTGTTTATAATTTTCCGAATAAAGCAATTATTCACAGGATTGAAATGATAGATATTAGACCCGTCAGAGAAGGATTTGAGTACCAAACAGTCGCAGATTGCCTTGGCGCGATGCAGCGATTCGGCATATTTAGGGCCAAAAAAGGCCTGGACATCACTGCTCGCGAAATCGTTCAAGTATCTCGAAAAAAAGGCGCAGAAAATCCTCGTGCACTCAACATTTTAAACCGCCTCACCGCCGCTGATTTTAATCGAATTCCTGGTTGTAGCAGGATGTATGCTCTCTTTTGGCAAGCTTTGGGCCTTCCTCCATATGATCCACCTTATGATAGAGTCACCGTCCATGGAGAGGATGGTGATGAGACCCTATACACCTCGCTAGAGCTTGACAACGACGAAGTCGACTTAACAAAATTCTCTCATCCGCAAACAAAGACTTGGTTAACCCAGATCCTATCGGAACTTCCCCTAGATCCTCACCCCACCTCTGAAGAAGATTTTGTGGTGTTACAGCAACTTGGTGCGGAGCTCGAGTACCCTCTACTTAAAAATCCCTGGGACTATCTCGTTGAGGTCGGTGGCAGTGCTGCAAAAGATGAGCGTCCGATCAACCGACGTACCCTGATAGGAAAATGCACCCCTGAGCTATTGGCAAGATATCTCATACGTGCCGATATAGCTCTTCTTTGCGAAGTGCTGCGAGGGAATCAAGTACAGATCACCGAGCTCGACCTCTTTCAGGTAAAACTGACTCAAGAGCAGGTCGACCAACTTTTCGCAGCCCTCAGTGAGAATACCACGATCCAAGTTCTAAATTTTCGAGGGGTCCGAGGCGGTCCCTTCCATTTCCCCTTTAAATTGCTCGGAGACAATAGGACGATTTCGAGGGTGAATCTTCGAGGGCATCGATTCGACTCTAATGACGATATATTCAGAGGGATCGTAACCCTCACTGCGCTCATCGAGTTAGACGATCCAAGAGGGGGCGAAGATATTCCTGTCGGATTTCCTGAACCAGAGTGCCCTGATGTATACCGAGAAGAGCTTCTTGGAATGCTTCCTCTCTTTCCTGCAAATCTGGTCGCTGAGCTGCTCCTTCATGTCGACCCTGAGCTCCTCTCACAACTCCTTGAGCACAATACGATCGGAGTGACAAGGATATGCCTTTCTGGTACCGGGATGCTCCCTCCCCAACTGCTCTTATTATTACTCGCTATTGATTTGAACAAAACGGTAGTTGAGTTTGATGGCACGGGAGCCTTCCCTCTTCCAGAATATGATGGACATCGCCTAGAAGCGTTATTGCGAGTGAAATCACAGCTAGAGGATCAAAATTTCGACAATGCAAACCTTCCTCAACTGCTTCAGTTTATTGAAAGAACGATCCAAGAACTGAGTGTACCTGCTGCCACAAGCACCATGGACACTATGCTAGGGACTTTAGTGAAGATTTCTGGTCCTTTGACTCAAGGAGAGTTTCAAGCACTTCAACAGAAACTGCAGTCTCATGACTGGGGAAAAGCTGTAGAGTTCAAATATACAGAGGCTAACCGACAGGGCCTGTGCTTCTATTACCCCCGAGTCATCTTTCCTCACAATACGACTCTTGAAACTGTAAAACTACCTAGAAGAGCTGAGAGTCGATGCAAACATACAAAAAAGGAACTTTTTAAAAATGAACATTAGAGCAGTCAAACCACATTTTGAACACACTACGATTGCGGATTGCTTGCGCGAGATGCAAAAATTAGGTCTATATGAAGCAAAAACGAACGACCATACTGGCACAGCCCTTTCTATCCTAAAAGCAACTCGCCGAGAAGGCGCACCTACTCCTCAAGCAGAGGCAATTTTAAGCCGACTCACCCCCGTTGTTTTTAATAGCACCCCTGGTTCATACAAGATTTATGTTCTTTTCAGGAAAGCGCTCGGACTTCGCAGAGAAGACTCTCCTTATAAAAGAGTCACGGTTCATATACCAGGCAAACAAGATGGGACTTTACTCACCGCTCTTCCGCTGGGCAGCTACGAAGTTGACTGGACAAACATCCGCGGCCGAAATTCACAAGCTTGGCTTGCTCAGGTTCTATCTGAACTTCCCTTAGATCCTCATCCCACCTCTGAAAAAGATTTTGCTGTTTTACAGCGAATTGGTCACGAGCTAGGGTACCTTCTACTTGAAAATCCCTGGAATTATCTCGTTCAAATTGGAAGTGCCGGCACAAAAGATACCCGAGTCGGCACACGTCGAGACTTGATCGGAAAGTGTTCGCCCCATCTACTGGCAAAGTACCTTTTACGTGTGGACATCGATCTTCTTTGTGAGGTGTTAGAAAAAGATTTAGCACCCATCTCTGAACTTGATCTTTTCCAAGTGACCCTCACGCAAGATCAAGTGGATCAATTATTCAAAGCTCTCAACGCAAATACAACGGTCCAGACTATAAATCTTCGTGGTGTCCTAGGTGGACCCTTTACCTTCCCTTTCGCATCACTTAAAGACAATTTGACACTTTCAGATGTGAACCTTCGAGGACACCAGCTCCAAAATGAAAATAGCAGAGCTGATTTAGCAAATTGGCTAAAAACCTCCGTGGCACGCATCGAGACGGACGACCCGCAAGCTGCATACAATGATGAAGTTGTCGGATTTCCTAAACCTCAGAGCCCAGAGGTTTATCGTGAAGAGCTTCTTGGAATGCTTCCTCACTTTCCTGCAAACCTGGTCGCTGAGCTGCTCCTTCATGTCGACCCTGAGCTCCTCTCACAACTCCTTGAGCACAATACGATCGGAGTGACAAAGTTATCCTTTTCAAGTGTCACGCTCACCTCCTATCAACTCAACCACCTGCTCTATGCCCTCGACAAGAATAAAACGGTAGTGGAGTTTGACGGCTCAGAAGCGGTCTGCGTTCCAGAGCATGAAGGGGAGTGGCTCAGCACGACTCTCTTTTTGGAAGCAGGACCTAATATTCCCACATTTCAAAAAGCAGATTTACCAAAACTGATTCAATTCATCGAGAGTGCCATCCAAGAACTGAGGATGCCTGCGACTGTCAAAATAAAGGAAAAATCTAGGTGGATTACAGTCACGATTCATGGAGCTCTCACCCGAAGAGAACTCCAAACGCTTGAAGAGCGTCTTGCAAGTCATGATTTTGGAAAAGCTGTAGAATTTTACCCTAGTCAGGTGTCCAGGCAAGATTTCTCTTATCCTTCAACTATCTTTCCCAACAATGCCACTCTTGAAGTATTAAGGCTTCCTGGAGTCCGATGGAAGGATCATATTGACACTCTGAATGGACTCTTCACTCACTCCCAATATCGTATCATAGATCTCTCAGGAAGAAATAAAATCCTTCCTGAACATACCATTCCACTAACGAACTTACTTTTACAACCTGAATCAAAACTCGAGCATCTCGAACTCAGTGATAATCTTGTCGCTGATCCGGGCGTGGAGGAACTCGTCCATCTCTTCTGCGGCAACACCACGTTAACCTACCTAGGGCTCCGCAACTGTAGCATTACAGACGACGGAGCTAGGTCCATTGCTTCCGCTCTGAGACACGCCAGGGAACAGGGACACCGCCCTGCCATCCGGGAAATCGACCTAACGGGCAACCCCATCTCTCAAGAAAGGCTACAAGAGGTCAATGCGGCGTTAAACGAGGCTTGACTCTAGAGAGTGGAAAGGCTACATAGGAGGGTATGTGGCTATTCAGACTCCTGTTTTTCATCCTACTGACCTCTGCGGCTTTAGAGGCTGACGACTCTAAAGAGCCCAATGAAATTGCGGTGGCTCTCTATGTCATCAATATCGATGAGGTGAGCTCAGCGAAGCAGAACTTTACAGGCAGCCTTTTCTATACAGCTAGATGGAAGAACCCCTTCCTTCAGCATGACACCCCCCACTCCATCCGCAAGGATGTTTCAGAAGTTTGGACGCCCGACCTCACTCTCATCAACCAACAAAGGGCTTGGGAGGCCTTTCCAGAGTATGTGGAGGTCGACCCTGATGGGACCGTGACCTATAAACAGAAAATATGGGGTGCCTTCTCTCAACCTTTCGATCTCAAAGAGTTTCCCTTTGACCAGCAGACACTCACCTTCCATTTAGCAGCTCCAGGAATGCATGCTGACAAGGTAAAAATCACCGAATTGGAATACCAAGAAGATAGAGGCTCAGGGATTTTTGATGTCTTCTCCCTTCCAGACTTTAAAGTGCTCTCTTGGGGTGCGGAGTCTGCACCCTTTTACGCATTTGAAGAGGGGGTTGGCACAGCAGGCTACAAAATGGATATCACAATTGCTCGCCACTCCATGTACTATATCCTGAAAGTCATCCTTCCCCTTTGCATGATTGTCATCATGTCATGGCTTCCCCGCTGGATCTCAGCTGAACACACCAGCATCAATGTGGGAATATCGACCACCTCCTTTCTGACTTTGATTGCCTACCTTTTTGCAATCGCTGTCCTACTCCCTAAAGTCTCCTACCTCACTCGGATGGACTACTTCATCCTCCTCTCGACCATCCTTGTCTTTTTGGGATTGGTGCACACGGCTTTCGATGCTTTTATGTTCAAAAGAAATCCAAAAGTCGTTGAGCGTGCTAACCTCCTTGCTCGCTTTCTTCACCCGCTCTTTTTATTAGCAGTTCTCATGTATTCATTTTGTCTTTAGAAAAACCGCTTCATCCACTGACCGAAAGAGATCCACTTCCAGGGAAGCGAGTCGAAGGCTCTGCTTCCCTTTTGTATTGCATCAAAGTGCTCAAGCGCTTTTTGAGAATCGATCAAGCCTTCTGTGTTTTCTAGGGAATCGATGAGAAGCTCACGAAAGGTGTCTCGTTCTCTTTTCATCCAACGCTCTTCAGCGGTTGCAAAACCGATTTTATCTCGACGCGCTGCGATACGGGGTGGAAGTTGCTTCTCCATCGCTTGACGGAGCACACGTTTAGTGACCCCTTCTTGAATTTTAAAATGTGACGGCAACGATAGGGCGAGTTCCATCACTTCAACATCCACAAAAGGCGTCCTTGCTTCGACCGAGTGAGCCATGGAGCTGCGGTCCTCGAAGCGCAGCAGCATCGGAAGATTCGAGCGTGCAACTTGTAGGTGCGTATGATCGTAGAGAGAGCGTCTTCTTTCAGATAAAAAAGGGGCCTCTCCGTCTAGATGGAGCCAGTCGGGTTTAGCGTGTGTCTTTCCTAACACTTTACGCAATGGGCGCTGGACCTGCTTTGGAAGCAACAGTCCCCCAAGATGAGAAAGAGCCTGGTAAGGGTCTTGTATCGCTTTGAGTTCTCTAAAAAAGGAAAGAGGGTGAGTAAGTGTGTCGTAGAGACGATTTCCGAAAAAGGCATGATAGCCTGCAAACGCCTCATCCGCCCCTTGTCCGTCAATCATCACCTTCACTCCCCGCTTCTTTGCTAGCTCAAAGACCTTCCACTGAGCAAAGGGGGACGTTGTCGAAAAGGGCAAGTCATAGTGCCAGACCATCTCCTCAAGTCGTTCGATGAGTTCTGAAGCATCGGGAGTGACCGATTCATTTGGAATTTGAAAACGTTCTGCGACCTCTTGGATGTAACCCTTTTCATTCAGTACAGGGTCTTCAGAAAGCGCAGAAAAGGTTTTATGTCTGCTTCCCTGCTGATGGATTAAACCCACTAGAGAGGAGGAGTCGATCCCTCCAGAGAGGCAGCTTCCCACCTCCACATCAGAACGCAGCCGCATCTGCACGGCTTTCTCCAACCGGCTCTCCAGTTCTTGAGCGGCTGCCTCAAAATCCCCTCCGTAGAAGCGGCGCGGTGGGGTATACCACTGCTTGGGGCTCCCAAAATCATCGAGGTACTCGCCCCCTTGAAGCTGGTAAACCCCTTCAAAGAGGGTTTCCGCCTGGTGGTCGGTCAATGAGTAAACGAGGAAGTCGTGAGCAGAAGGGGTGTGGAGCTTTGGCTGGAAATCCGGGAGCGCCGTGAACTGTTTGATCTCGGAGGCGAACGCGATTCCTCCCGCAATCTTCGTATAATAGAGTGGCTTCACGCCGAAGCGGTCACGGAGGGCAAGAAAGCGCTTTTCGGCTGAGTCGTAGATCACCAGCGCAAACATCCCATTCATTTTTTGAAAGGCGGGCAGTCCCCACTGGAGATAGCTTTTGAGGACCACTTCCGTATCACAAGTCGAAGTAAAGGAGACGCCGAGCTGCTCAAGCTCCTTCTTGAGCTCTAAGTAGTTGTAGACCTCTCCATTGTAGGTCATCCAGTAGCGGCCCGTCGGGTCGCTGTAGGGCTGATGGCCATGGGTGCTGAGGTCGAGGATAGAGAGGCGCCGGTGGGCGAGGGCGGCATCGTCAAAGCACTGCACCCCTTCGTCATCAGGACCACGGTGCTCGACAAGGCGGATCATCTCGTCGATGACAGACCTTCCGTAGGGAGTCTTAAAAAGAGCAGCTATTCCACACATACCATTCCAAAAAAGGGGAGATTGTTTACTATATTACCTTATGAATGAATTGATCTGGCTGAAAATTTGCCCCCAAAAGAGACTTAGCCTCTTGAGCGTACGCGAATGGCTCGCTGCCAAAGAACTTTTCTATTTTCTCGCCTGGAAAGAGATCAAGGTGCGCTACAAACAAACTTTTTTAGGCGTCGCATGGGCTCTGCTTCAACCGCTACTGACCATGACGCTTTTCACCCTGCTCTTCAGTTCGACCTTTCCCTCCCCGGCAGGCGCTCCCTATTCCCTTTTTGCACTCGCAGGTTTGATTCCTTGGATCTACATCTCAGCAGGGGTCAACTTTTCCAGCACCTGTTTGATTGGGGAAGCGAACATGATCAAAAAAGTGCACTTTCCCCTGATCGCTCTCCCCCTCTCTAAAATCTTTGCCGGTCTTCTTGACTTGATGATCTCATTTGCCCTTTTTCTGATCTTCGCGATGGCACTCTCCTATCCCCTTTCTCCCAAGCTCCTCCTTTTTCCTCTTTGGATGGGTTTTGCTTTTGTTGCCGCGGCAGGCCCCGCACTCTATCTCTCTGCCCTCACCGCCCTCTACCGCGATGTGCGTTACGTCATCCCTTTTTTGATCCAGGTGTGGATGTTTGCAAGTCCCATCGCTTATCCCTCGACCCTCATCCAAGAGAAGTGGTTGAGCCTTTACTGTCTCAACCCTCTAGTTTGCGTGATCGAACTGTTTCGCTGGATGGCGCTCGGCGAGCCGCTTCTCGCACTCCTGCCCCTTTCAGGATGGGTGCTGAGCGCTTCAAGTACACTGCTCTTTTTCCTCTATGGCCTTTATTTCTTCCGTCAAACTGAACTCGAGTTAGCCGATGTCCTCTAAACCGATGATCAAAGCGAAAAACCTCTCAAAGAGGTACTGGATACCTGAACAGGGCGTCGCCGATAGCTTTCGTTCACTCTTGATGCAAAAACTGAAAAACCCCCTCTCCCTTTTTTTAGAGAAGAAGAGCTCTCTTCAAGCGCTAGACAATCTCTCTTTTGAAATCGAAGAGGGCGACGCGGTTGCACTGGTGGGTCCCAACGGCTCTGGAAAAAGCACCCTTCTCAAGATTCTCTCAAGAATCACCTATCCCACTGCAGGTGAGGTCACGCTCGCTGGACGCCTCGCCTCCCTTTTAGAGGTCGGGTGCGGCTTTCACCCAGAACTGACTGGTCGAGAAAACATCTTCCTTTACGGGGCCATCTTAGGGATGAAACGTGCCGAAATCCAACGAGAGTTTGATAGTATCGTCGACTTTTCTGAGGTGGAGTTCATGATCGACACGCCCCTCAAACACTACTCTTCAGGAATGCAGATGCGCCTCGCTTTTTCGGTCGCTGCACACCTCCAGTCCGATATCCTGCTCGTCGATGAGATTTTGGCAGTCGGCGACGCTGACTTCCAAAAAAAATCCCTCGGGCGCATGCAGGAGATGGTCCGTAGTGGACGCACCCTTATCTTCGTGAGCCACAACCCAGAGCTTTTGGGAGAACTCTGCACGAAATGCCTCCTTCTCCAAGAGGGAAAATTAGTCAAACAGGGAGAAATTCAAGAGGTCCTCGCTCACTATTCTAAACAGCGAGAGACCCCCACAAAGAGACTAGAGTTTAACGGCGTCCAGGTCGACTCTCTCTCTTCCGATAGAGACATCGAGTTTCAGTTCACGTTACACGAACCAAAAGAGGTGAACTTTGTTTTGAGTTTCTTCAGTATCGATGGACACCTCCTCTTTCACACGCTGAGCAACCGTGAGCCGCGCCATGGAGAGGTGAAAAAAGCAGGCTCGTACCAGGCGCGTGTCACCCTTCCCAAACAGCTGCTCAACAGCGGACGCTACTTTATTGACTTCACCATCGCAGAAAAAGGATGGCTACAATCCAAACGGTTTGAAAAGGTCCACTCATTTGAAGTTCAGGATGAGAGTGCTCTACGGGGAGATTTTCAAGGCACCTATAACGGTTTTTTCCGCCCAGAATGCACCTGGGAGTTGGAACAGCGATGAAGCGTGTCCTTATTCTCGCTTTTACCGACCACTGTCGCGACCCCCGCGTCTACCGTCAGCTTCACTATTTCAAATCGAGAGGCTACCACATCACCACCGTCGGAAAAAAGGCTTCAACACTGACGGATGAGCACCACACTGTCGCAACCGAGAATCCCTTTCTCCTCAAGCAGCTCAGGCGTTCTGCACTGATTTTGCGCTGCTATTCGCTCTACTCCTCTCTCCACCCCTCTGTAAGAAGCACTCATCTCTCTGGAGAGTGGGATCTCGTCGTGGCCAACGACCTAGAAACCCTCCCTCTTGCCCTTCGGTTTTCCTCTCCGGTCCTTTTTGATGCACACGAGTACTCTCCGAAGGAGTGGGAAGAGAGACTCCTTTTCCGTCTTTTAGTCCAGCCCTATCGCTTTCATACCTGTCGACAGCTCCTTCCAAAAGTCAGCTTCATGACGACCGTCTGTGAGCCCATTGCAAAGGAGTATGAAAAAGAGTTTGGTGTGAAGGCCCACCTCATCACCAACGCCACCCATTACCACGCACTGGAACCGAAAAAGGTGGACCCCAAACAGATCAAAATGATCTACCACGGCGTTGCCGCCCCGGCAAGAAGCCTTGAATACACGCTAGAAATCTTTTCCCTTTTAGACAAACGCTTCACTCTTGATCTAATTTTAATTCCAGGGGACTCTCACTACATCGAAAAGATCAAAAAGAAAGCGGGAAAAGACAAACGCATCCGTTTTCTTGACCCCGTCCCCATGGAAAAAATTCCTGAGCTCTGCAACCAATATGATATTGGTTTCTTTCCTCTTCTCCCTCTCAACATGAACTACCGCTTCGGCCTTGGAAACAAATTTTTCGAATTTATCCAAGCAAGAATTGCCATCGCCATCTCACCTCTCCAAGAGATGCAAAAAATCACCCAGGAACAGGGGCTCGGTTTCGTCGGAAAGGATTTCTCAACTCATGCCTTAGCAGAGTTGTTGAACAAAGCTTCCTCTGAAGAGATTTTTGAAAAGAAGCAGGCTTGCGATAGAGTCGCAAAGAAATTTAGTGCGGAAGCAAATTTTGCAATTCTGGACGAACTGCTCGCTTCAACTTGTTCTCTTTCGTCTCCGGCTCTTTCGTCCACCAAACAGGGTGCGTGAGCATCTGCAGACGTTGTCCTTCAAACTTCTGAATAAACCTTAAAGGATCACCGACACGCCAGTGGTGGTTGCTATCCGAGAGGTAGCGCTCTTTTGCAAAAAAAATAGGTGAGTAGGCTGAACGAAGCCCCGAATACTCTTCAAAAAGTCCCTCCACTCCCTCAGCAGAGAAGTGAGCTGGACGATGAAAAGAAAAACTCGTTAAATCCGATCCTGTCCATTTTTCTAACCGCCTTAGTTGCTCTCGGATCGATGAAGAATCGATCAAGCGTTCTTGAATTTCGTAGTGCAGTCCTATTTCATGGCCTGCATTCTGGATCTTCTTCAATGCAGATTCCGTTAGAGAATAGAAGGGAGCATCGAGGAGCACGAAATAGGTCGACGTGACTCCTAGAGTAGCTTCGAATTCGGCAAATTCAACCGCGAGGTCGAGCGAGTAATCCACATCATGGCGCAGCAAGACCTCTTTCCCCGAATCTGCTTGGCTAAAGGTCCGGAATGCAAAAGATTTTTTTTTCAACTCTTCGACAAGTTGGCTGTAGTAAGACCAAGTGAACATCTTAAGCAAGATTCTGATCGATCTCTTCCTATTTTTCCACAAAAGATGTAGCCTTGACCCGTGACACGCGCTCTTCTAAACAAGATTCAAAATAAAGAGATCACTCTTGGTGTGATCGGGCTTGGCTATGTTGGCTACCCCCTCGCTCTCACCTTTGCAGAGGCAAGTATCCCCGTGGTGGGCTTTGACATCAATGAGAAGACGGTCGACTCTCTCAATGCCGGGAAAAGCCACATCCGCCATATCAATCATGGCCGGCTGAGTCAAGTGCTCGAAGAGTGTGAATTCCGCGCCACCTCTGATTTTTCTGAAGTGAGAGAGTGCGACGCCCTCATCGTCGCCGTCCCCACCCCGCTGACCTCCAACCTCGAGCCAGATCTCTCCTACATTGAAGCGACCTGTAAAGCGATCGCTCCCCACCTGAGAGAGGGAGCCCTTGTGTCTTTGGAAAGCACCACCTGGCCAGGAACCTGCCGTGAAGTCGTCGCCCCGATCCTCTCTGAGACAGAGATCCATCTCGTCTATAGCCCCGAACGTGAAGACCCAGGAAACCCTGAGTTCTGTACCAAGACCATTCCCAAACTCCTCGGCGCTGATGATCCAGCCTCTCTCGAGCTCGGCCAGGCACTTTACCAGATCGCCATCGAAGAAATCGTCCCGATGAGCTCGACAGCTGCCGCCGAAACGACCAAACTCTTTGAAAACATCTTCCGCTCTGTCAACATCGCCCTCGTCAATGAGCTGAAGGTCATCCTCGACCGCTTAGGCGTGGATGTTTGGGAGGTGATCCACGCTGCATCGACAAAGCCTTTTGGGTTCACCCCCTTTTACCCGGGTCCTGGACTCGGAGGACACTGTATTCCGATCGACCCCTTCTACCTCTCCTGGAAAGCCAAGAGCGTTGGCCTGACCACCCGCTTTATCGAGCTTGCGGGAGAGATCAACCGCTCCATGCCCCATTATGTGGTTGGAAAAGTCCAAGACTGCCTCAACGAGTATGGTAAGGCCTTAAAGGGATCAAAAATCCTGGTTTTGGGGATTGCCTATAAGCCGAACATTGATGATATGCGGGAGAGCCCCGCTCTCGAACTGATGCGCCTTCTGATGGAGAAGGGGGCTCTTGTCGAGTACCACGACCCCTACTTCCCTGAGATTGGCCAGACCCGTGAATATCAACAATTTCTTGGAAAAAAGAGCCAGCCCATCACAGGGGATTACGACTGCTTTTTACTTGCGACGAACCATAGCGTTTTTAATCCTGATGAGATATTATCTTGCTCTGTTCCCGTGGTAGACACGCGAAATTGGCTACCTAAGAAAGATCATATCTTTAACGCTTAAGAATTTAGAAGGCCTCATGGAGTTTATCGACCTCAAAACCCAGTACAAACGCTATAAAAAAGACATCGACACACGCCTCCACGGGGTTCTCGACACCGGAGCCTACATCATGGGCCCTGAAGTCCAAGAGTGTGAAGAGAAACTCGCTGAATTCGTAAACACAAAACACTGTATAACAGCATCTTCCGGAACCGACACCCTCCTCATGGCTCTCATGGCACTCGGAGTCGGACGCGGCGACGAGGTCATCACGACCCCCTTTACTTGGATCTCGACTGTGGAGGTCATCTCCTTCCTCGGAGCCACTCCTGTCTTCGTCGACATTGAAGAAGAAAGCCTCAACATCAACGTCAACGCCATCGAAGCAGCAATCACTCCCAAAACCAAAGCGATCCTTCCCGTCAACCTCTTCGGTTTGATGATTGACTACCTCCAGCTCAACAAAATTTCAGAAAAGCACGGCATTCCTGTGATTGAAGACGCCGCGCAGAGTTTTGGAGCGAAGCGAGATGGGATTCAAAGTTGTAATGCGACCACGATCGGCTCGACAAGCTTCTACCCCGCTAAGCCTCTCGGATGCTATGGCGACGGCGGAGCCCTCTTCACCAACGACGACGAGCTCGCACTCGCTCTCAAATCGATCCGTAACCACGGCTGTCTCAAGCGCTACCACCACACGGAGTTGGGAATCAATGGACGCTTCGATGCGATGCAAGCTGCCGTCATCAACGCCAAACTCCCCCACTTTCAGAGTGAAGTGATCGCGCGTGAACGTATCGGAAAACGCTACACCACACTTCTTGAAGGCATCGCAGCCACTCCCGTTGTCCCTGAAAACGCGGTCTCCACCTATGCGATGTACACCATCCGCGTGAAAAACCGCGATCAGGTCCAAGCAGACCTAAAAGAACGCGGCATCCCCTCTGCCGTTTATTACCCCCTCCCTTGCTACGAGCAGCCTGCCTACCGCCAGTACAAAGTCGCAGGTCAGAGTTTTCCTGTGACAGAGAAGGTGTGTGAAGAGGTCTTAAGTCTTCCCATGCACGCCTTCTTAACTGAAAGCGATCAGGACAAAGTGGTCGATGCACTCAAGGAGGTCATCACAAAGGAGAGCCTCGTTTGAAAAGGACTCTCGCTCTCATTGGAATTGGCTATTGGGGAAAAAACCTCGCCCGCAACTTCAACGACCTAGGTGCTCTGCACACCATCTGCGACCGCCAACACGAACAGCTCGACAAGTTCAAAGAAAATTACCCTGAAGTCGAGTTCGTCAGTGACTTCCGTCCCCTTCTTCAAAATCCCGAGATCCGCCAGGTTGCCATTGCAGCTCCCGCAGCACAGCACTTCAAGCTCGCTCGTGAAGCGCTGCTAGCTGACAAGGATGTCTTTGTGGAAAAGCCAATCACGATGAAGAGTGATGAGGCGCTTGAACTGGTCCACCTCGCTGAAAACAAAAACCGTGTTCTCATGGTCGGCCATCTCCTCCACTACCACCCCTGTGTGGAAAAAATGAAGCAAGTGATCCAGTCGGGAAGAGTCGGCAAGCTCCACTCAATCACCTCCCACCGCATGAACCTCGGAGCCTACCGCACTGAAGAGAACGCCCTCTGGAACTTTGCCCCGCACGACGTCTCGGTCATCCTCTCTCTTGTCGGTGGACTCGAGCCCGAACAGGTCATCTGCACCGGCGGAAGCTACGTCACCCCTGGGGTCGAAGATCAGATGGTCACCCTTCTCCAGTTTCCAGGAAACCTCCATGCACATATCCTCTCTAGCTGGATCCACCCTTTCAAAGAGCAAAAACTCTCTGTGATCGGATCAAAAGGGATGCTTGTCTTTGACGACACAAAACCCTGGGGAGAAAAACTCACCCTTCAGGAGGGACACATCGAGTGGATCGACCAAAAACCCCTAGCCGTTCAGAAAGAGGTCCAAAACATCGATCCTGAGCAAGCGGAACCCCTCAAAAGAGAGTGCCAGCACTTCCTGGACTGCTCAATAAACGGAACACGCCCCCTCACCGATGGACGCGAAGGACTCCTCGTGACTGAAGTTTTAGAGGCTGCGGATAAAAGCTTAAAGCTCGGCGGTGTCCGCTGTACCACGAAACACTCGAACTACTTTGCCCACCCGACTGCAGAAGTAGCAGAGAGTGCCCACATCGGCGAAGGCACGCAGATCTGGCACTACTCCCACATCATGAGTGGAGCCAGAATCGGACCCAACTCAAAGTTTGGTCAGAACGTTTTCGTCGCATCGGATGTGAACATCGGAAAAAACTGTAAAATCCAAAACAATGTCAGCATTTACTCTGGAGTAACACTAGAAGATCACGTCTTCCTCGGGCCGAGCATGGTCTTCACCAATATCACCAATCCACGCAGCGAAGTGGTCCGCCGTGGCCACTACCTCAAAACAATGGTCCGCCTTGGAGCAAGCATTGGAGCGAACGCCACGATCCTTTCAGGAATTGAGATCGGCGAGTATGCCTTCATCGGAGCAGGAAGTGTCGTGACCAAAGATGTCAAACCCTTCGCCCTCATGCTTGGCAATCCTGCAAGACAGGTCGGCTGGATGAGCCGCTATGGAAAAAAACTCGACCTCCCTCTTGTCGCCCCCAACTCAGAGACGCTCCTAGCGACCTGCCCACAGAGCAAGGAGAAGTACCAGCTCGTGGGAGACCAACTCACCCTCTGCTCCGAAGCGCGCGCTCAGGCAGCCACCCCCACCTATGTCGGATAACCCCAAAAAAGCGCTTCTGATCACCCGCTACTTTCCGCCAATGGACTCGACCGCCTCGGAGCGCATCTACGCCTTCGCAAAAGGTCTCCACAAGCAAGGCTACGAAGTGACCGTCCTTACCACCCACAAACAAAAACAGATTGTCTTTCCTTTCGAACATGATACCTCTTCCTTCAAGGTGGTCTCCCTTCCCTACTTCGACCCCTTAAGTCTCCTCTTCCGTGAAAAAAAAGCGATCGTTGAGAAAACGGAAGGGGAAGGATCCAGAGGAGTGCTCTCTTTCTTCAAAGAGTTTTACCGCACACGGATGCACAACCGCCTCCCCTCGCGCACCGACTTTTGGATCACGACAGCGATGAAGTGGCTGAGGAGAAAGAAACGCAGCGGAGAGCACTATGATCTCATCCTCTCCTCCTATGGCCCTCCTGCCGCCCACCTCATCGGCCTCTACGCAAAACGCTATTTTCAATCTTTTTGGGTTGCTGACTTCCGCGATCTTTGGACAAATAACCACTTCTGCAAAGGCCTTCCCTTCTTCCGCACGATCGAGCAAAGACTAGAGCGTGCAGTGTTTAAGGAGGCCGACCTCATCACAACGGTGAGTGATGGGCTTGCTGAAGTTTTGAAAGAAGAAGCTCCCACCTCGAAGATCCATGTCATCCCAAATGGTTTCAACGAAGAAAGACTGAGCACTCAGCTAGGCAAGAAAAAAAGAGGTCATAAAAAACGCATCTCCTACGTCGGCACCTACTTCAAAGAGCATGGATCCAGCCCCCTTTTCTTTGATGCCCTTGAAAAACTCATGCATGAAGAAGAAGGACTCCATGAAAAACTTGAAGTACGTTTTTTTGGACGCTTTCACCCCGAGCTCAGCCACCATGTAAGAAAGCGTGGCTTGGACAACATCGTCCAGGTGCATGGCCTCCGCCCCCAAGAGGAAGCGGACCGCGAACTCATGTCCACAGATCTCCTCCTCTTCTTTGACTTTATAGCACCACCCTACCAAGGGATCCTCTCGAGCAAGCTTTTTGAATACCTCTACGCCCCGGCTCCCATCCTCTCTGTCGGTGGAAAAGAGAAGTCGTCTGTCAACCAACTCATCCAAAAGTGCAGTGCAGGAGTCGCCGCAGGGAACTGCACACACACCACCTACAACGCTCTTAAACGCTTTCTAATGGAAGGCATCCCCACCGAAAAAGACCCTTCCATCATTTCTGAGTACAGCCGCAACCACGCCTCAGAAAAACTCCACCAAAAAATTGAGGCATTGCAGTGCACATGACGTGGGTTTTTGCTCTACTGTTCTTTCTTCTCGGACGTGGAGGCATAGAGCTCGTACTTCCCAAAAAACTCGCCATCTTTCTCCAATTCACGGCTCTACTCTCTCTTAGCTCCCTTCTTTTCTTTAAAGAGGCTCGTCGCTTTACAGAAAAAGAGAAGCCTCTTCTTTTTTTTGCAGCTGCTTTTATGCTCTCACTCCTCCTTTCCGCAGGACTCACTTTCATCTTGAAGGACACTCTTGAGTGGATTCCTCTTCTGCTTTTCTTCTCAGGACTCCTAGGCCTCTTTCTTCTCATGACGCGGAACTTCACTGAAAAAGAACTCAACCTCCCTTTTGAGAAAGCACTGCTCTTTTTTGGATGCTTCCTGTTTGCGGTCGCTTTAGGAGAGCAGCTCACCCTCTACGCCTTTGAGGGAACCGGGGCCATGGTTGTCATCCGCCCCGCCTCTCTCACTGGATCTTTTCTTCACTACCCTCTGGTGATGACGCTGATTGGTTTTCTCTTGTTGCAATTCTCCCTCAATGAAAAGAGAAAGGGGCTTCTTTTTCTCTCTCTCCTCTTCATCATTTCTCCCTTTTTCTACGCCTCTCGCTCCGGCATGGTCATCACTCTCTCCAGCTTTGCGATTTACCCCTTTCTCATCCAACCACGCCGTGCAATGCAAGCCTGCGCACTCGCATTCCTTCTTCTCTTTACCGTCAGTTCGATTGCATATGGAACCTATCATGCGTTCCCGAAGTCGAAAGCGCATTTCTTAATTGAACGCGTCATCACCGCAAGCCAGTCTAAAGCCGTCGGAAACCAGATCCGGATCCGAACGTGGAAGCGTGTTGCGAAAGAGTGGCTGGCCTCCAACTGGATCCTCGGTGAAGAGACGGGCAAGATCACCAATGCGTCGACCCACACCACAGGACAAGCAAGAGCAAAGCGCGGCCTCTACAACGTAGCGGAGTCGAGTCCCCTCCAGCTCCTCTCCAACTTCGGACTCCTCGGCCTGATCAGCTTCTACGGCCTTCTGCTTCAAATTCCACGCTATATCCCCAAAAGCCAGCCCTGGATCCTCGCCGCCTTTGGTGGGGCTCTTTTACAAACCCTCATCTACCAGTCCATCGAAGTTCTCTCCTTCATGGGACTTCTTTTTCTCTTCCCCTTCTTTGCACAGCAACAAGCGTTTTTCAAAAAACCGCACTTTGTTTACTAAAAAATATTTTAAAAAATGGAATTAAATCGATTTTTTAATAAATTAGAGCTCTAAAAAAAATCGAGAACACATGCACCCACTCAGAAGCGCAGGAGCTCCTTCCTGTGAGCATACAAACCATTTTTTTGCCGCTCCCCTCTGTCCTACTCAGTCTCTGATTCGCAGAGTCATGACTCTTGCTCTCCATATCCTCACCCTAGGAATTCCTCTTCTGGTCTACCGCCTCTTCATGGCCCCCTCCTCTTCCTTCGAGAAAAAAGTGGAGCCTCCTCCTCCACCCGTCGTCGTCCAAACTGTTAGAGTGGAAGCACCGCAAAAATCACCTCCAACAGAAGCCGAAACATCGCTCTCCACAATCTCCCCTCCCCCAGAAGTCACAAGTGATGATGCAGAACGCGAGAGCGCTTTCGTAGCACTCGAGCCAGCCGTACAAGAGTCTCCAACTGTGGACTCTCCTCCATCAGAACTCCCCATTCCTGAATCATCTGGATTTCCTCCAACTGAAGCGGGGCGCGAGGAAAAACTTAGCGAAATGGAAACAGCGCTGAAAGTGGGTAAAGAGCTCTCAGAAGATTTAGGAGAACTGTACCGTTTCTCGACCGTCACTACCGGGACTCGCAAAGAGAAAATCTACGACACCGCATCACCAACAAGCAGTCCACAATCCCCCAAAGGAACTACTCAAAGGCTCTACCGCTTTTCAACACCGATATGTGGGGCCACATCCACGATACAACCTAAAAACCCGAAGATCAATCAGCTCGCTGAACTACTTCTCCTAGGTTACACTCAACTAGATTTCAGGCTAGCGGAACCTCACGATCCTTGGAAACAGGATAAAATTCCTCAGGATGCCACTCAGCTGATCCAGATCGCCTACACCATTAGCATATGGATGCTTGAAGATTTACAACCCTTCGCAGAAGGTCAAAATCTGACGTTTGCACAAATTCTGACTGATCGGCACTTTTATTTTTCACAAGCCTTCTTCTACCTTCCACTTCTTTACCACGAATTAAAAGGAAACCTGGAAGAGTTACCTCCCTCCGTATCCAGCCGAAAACTTATCCATCTAGAGACTCATCACATAGACGCCGGTGCGTTCTATGAGGAAGGAACTTACCAAAACAGCTGGAGAACTCTCTATAACGACTTTTGCACCCGCCTAGAAAAATATGTCTGCAGAAACGATCTTCCAGCGGTTTATAATGAATGGACTCTGCCTGACATCAAGACCGCTTCTTCTTCATGACAAACACTATAGCTTCAGCTCTACAGTAGAAGGATTTTCATTTAGCGCATCTAATAAGCACACTCTACCTTCTTCACCGATCTCATTCCGTTCAAGATTCAGAACTCGTAGGGACCTGTTTAGCTTTAAGGCGGTCGCAATCTCTAAAGCTCCAATATCACCCAATTGACACATGGAGAGATCGAGTTTTTCAATAAAGCAGTTCTCTCGAATGAGCTTTGCAACCCATACAACACCCTCAGAGTCAAGTAGGTTACTCTTCAAGGAAAGGCTTTTGATCGTTTTATTTCGACACAAACCCTTCACAAGGGTTGAAAGGGTTTTAGATGTTAACTCACTGGCAACCAAGTCTAATTCAACCAGCGTCTGACTCACCTCTAGAACCTTTGAAATAGCTCTAGCTACTCTCCTTAAGACAGGAGTGCCATAAAGTGAAAAGACTTGAATTTTCCGATTGATAAGCAAAGAGTCAATGACCTTCGCTAAAGATTTTTGTGAAATTTGCATTTGGCAAAGCACAGCTCCTTTGAATGCCGTGTTTTCAGATAATCTGTCTGCAAATTCAAGTGCCTCAACATCTCCTATGCAGACATTCATCATAAACAACAAATCCACCGCCGGCATCTCGTTCACCGAATCCATTTTATCTAGAAATTCTTCACTTAGATCTCCATCCCGAAAGTGCAAACAGTTTGGAGGAGAGTCAATGGGATCAGCTTGAATGTTCATACTAAAGCTTCTTACAGTTAAGGTTTAAGACTGAGTTCATGATCACTCTCAAACAGGCACCTCACTCAATCTCACTATTACTGCACTCAATAATTCCAAGATCTTGTGCAGCATTTCGTTCCGCTCTCTCCAGATAGCCCTCCCATGCAGGTTTTAGGTGATTAGGAAGCTTAACCTCAAATTCTTGATGCGTTACAGCGTGGTAAGCAATATCTTCAAGGCAAGCTTCACGCAATTCAGCACAGCCTGTTAAATCTAAATATCTCAATTGTGAGAAACTCGTTTCAGTCCCAAAAAAAATCGGACTGACATCCCTCAACCTGGGGCAATCTCTCAACTCTACATGATAAAGCTCTGACTGACCTACCAAACCAGTTACATCTGAAAGATTTGGACAGCCGTTGTATAGTACATCTCGAACTCCATTAAATCGCTCATCAAAATCTACTTTTAACTTTCTGACTTTTGTTCCAGATCCATCTACCTTAGACAAATCTTCTGAAATGCGCCCCAAAAACCATCGTTGATTAGATTTCGATAGCTTTTGTAGTTCCTCAACATAAAGAGTTTTCAGGAAGGGGAGATTTAAATCCAAAAGCTGAATAAATCTGATAGCACGCCTTTTCTCCTCTGGAGGGTTTGGGGTAAGATGATTGAGTACCCATTGCCCCCTTCTCCCTCTGTATTCATAAACTCCTTTAAGACTTTCTATCCATCTAGGAAGAAGTTTAATCCCCACTTCATGAATAATTCAAATACAGCCCGCCTTCCTTTCCGAAGAAAATCTTCATTGGCACCTCTAAACCTAAGAGCATCTTCAAAAAAGATAGGTTTCTTTATTTGTTCCATCATTGTTTGTTTAATCGTTTCTATAAGATTTTTCAAACCATATTCAAATGCAAATGCCAAATAGATAAACTGATTTTCATTAGTGAGTCGTTGAATGAGCTGTGCCTCAATTGCTCTCCCCAGACGCTCCTCAACATTGCCACTTAAACTTTCACCTAACTCTTCAAGGGTATCATCACAAAAAAAGGCAGCACCAAATTCGCTTGGTATTAGTACGCCAGCTGATGAAAAGAGATCACTTTTTGCTAAAACTGCACACTCAAGCTGAAACTTCACTACAAAAGGAATGCCTCTTGCTGCTAGCAACACAGTCACTCTATTTAGTAGTCCCTCTGACTCTGCCACATGCGCTTGAATCCACTCCCGTCCCAATGCATTCACGACTTCCTGAAGCTCATGGCAAGACACTTCGCTAATTCGACTTTCAAAAAGGACAGGTGTTGAAACCCAGCTAGGAAGTCGAGAAACAGTTGACGACATAAAATCTCCGATTAATGTGATTGAAGCTGATCTTCGCGGTAGTGCTGTTCGACCAGAATGGAACCATCAGGAGCAAACTTACGGAAGCGCCCCTCCTTCAGACCTTTTTTAAACGTTCCTTCGAAGAGGAGGTTTCCCTGTTCGTCCCATTCATAAGCAGGACCCTCTAGGAGGCCAGCCACGTAGCTGTTTTCTGAGCGTACTTTGCCATTCGAGAAGAAGGAAATCTCCCCACCCTCTTTCAGGTCGCGGTCAAAATGAGAGACTTTCGACACCGTCCCACTCGGGTAATACTCAGTGGCTTCACCCACCTGCAGCCCCAAAGAGAAGTGAGCAATGCCGATGACTTTTCCTTCTCCACTGTAGACGACCGCTTTTCCTTCGCGTTTCCCATTCTGATAGTTCACTTTAGAAAGAATCTTTCCTTCAGTATTAAATTCGAAGAGATCTCCCTCAAGTTTTCCATCCACATAATAAGCTTCAAGTGACTTGATTTTCTTTCCTTGAAACTCTTTGGGGTGAAAGAGGAAGTAGTAGCCATCCAAGAGATTATCCTTGTAGTTGCTGTAGATCTCCTCTCCCGTCGTCACACGCTCAAAGAAGGGGCCACTCAGACGTCCTTTTTTATAGTGAGCTTCAAAGAGGAGTGTTTTTCTGTCGACAGCCCAAAACGCCTTTTTTCCATGAAAAAGTCCGTGAGAATACTCGATTTCTGACTGTAGAGCACCGTTTTGAAAAAAGCTCTTCTGCAACCCATGAAGAGCCCCGTCTTTAAAGTGGAGCTCTTTGACAAGGATCCCTTCATCATTGTATTCGAAATGGGCGCCGACTGGCTTTCCCTGTTCAAAGGATCCCTTTTTCAGAATCTGACCAGACTCGCTGTATTCCGCCGCTTCACCTGTTAAAAGACCCTGATGGTAGTGTGAGCGTGTCGCGAGCTCTTCATTTGGGTGGTAGGTCCTGTGATCTCCCACCTCTTTACCTAGCTCAAAGCGCCCTTTTTTCTTTACAGCGCCGCCTGAGTAGAACTCTTGATCGAGTCCATGCTTCTCTCCGCGGTAAAAACCGGTCTCTTGTAAAAGCACTCCCCCACCATCAAAGGCACGGTGGACACCCTCTCTTTTTCCTTCGCGGAAATCTCCTTCGTAGAGAAGCACCCCTCTTTCATTCCAATGGCGCATTTTCCCTGAGGGTAAGCCCATATGATAATGCGCTTCACTCACCAATTGCCCTTTAGAGTAGTTTTGCTGCCGTCCGTGGTACTTGCCTTGTTTGAACTGGAGTTTTTGGACCAACTCGCCATGGGCATACTCTTCAAAGGATCCTTCTTCAAGCCCTCGAACCATGGTGCACTTCAACTGAAGTTTTCCACTCGGATCAAACTCTTCAAACACTCCATCCTTTTCTCCATCGACGTACAGCCCACGGACTTTTGCCTTTCCATTTTCATGGTACTCATAGTAGGGCCCGTGCAGAACTCCCCGTCGGACGCTGTACTGGCGCTTTAGCTGGCCTGAGGGGTAAAACTCTTCTGCTGGTCTGAGAAGCGTTCCCTCTTCATCATACTCTTCCAGAGAAGCGAGGGTTCCAGACGAATACTCCTCAGAGTGCGTTCCCACTTTTCTTCCCGCTTCGTAACGTCCTTTTCCTAAAAGCTGATTCTTCTCTCCATAGCGCTTGTAGAGACCCTGCTTTTTTCCAAAAACGTAAGGAGTCACACTTTCTGCTTTTCCACTCGGATGAAACTTCGTCGCAGTTCCGTGTAGCGCTCCGACGAGAGCATATTTTTTCTCCATTGGATTGTAATCCGACGTGAACTCTAGACTCGCAGGGTAACCTCCCTCACGATGAAGGAGTCCCTTTTTAAAGTATTTTGTCCAACGCTCTGTTCCTGTCGGATAGTAGGCGTTTGCCACTCCTGTGGGAAGTCCTTCACTGAAATAGATCTTTGTAGCCAGCGTTCCATTCGAGTGGTAGGAGAGAGAGAGCCCCTCTAGTTGACCCTTTTGATAGCTCTTTTCTGTAAGGAGTTTCCCTTGAGGGTCAAAAAAGCGGTAGTGGCCATCCACCACCCCCTGACTCCAGTCGAGCGTTTCTCTCACCTCACCACTAGGATAAAAGCTTTTTGCAGTTCCGTCCGGAAGGCCCGCATAAAAAAAGACCAGTTTTTCTGGTTTACCCTCTTCATCATACCAAATCGTCGCCCCATCTTGGACCAACTTCCCCTCAACAAGGTCGACGTCTGCCTCCATTTCCACGACTCCCTTTGGAGAAAGCTGGACCATCTTGACAGGGAGGTCCTCGAAGGACTCAGAGTCGGAGCTGTAGTAAAGAAGCGTTTTTGCATCGCCGTTCGGATAGGTTTCTTTCGTGATCGGAGTCCAATTAGGCTGCCGAATCTTTAACGCCTGCTTCTGTTCAGAAGCAGTAAGAGAGGTCAGGGCTAGAAGAAGAAATAGAGTTTTTTTCATCACTTTGATGGAGTTGTGGGTTCGAGTTGGGCTAGCCTGGGTAGTTCATGAGTACTCGTAAAACTGTCGTAAAATACTCCCTCGTCCCCTTCAACAGAACTCCTTCTCGGAAAGGGTTCAAGCCCCTTCCCTTCGAGAGAGTTTTGTCGAATTTGCCGAGTATTTTGTCCCATTTTCACAATTCCTCATGAACTATCCAAGCTAGTTTCGTTTGGGAAAGGGTCTTTAGTCTGTCATAGTACCCGATTTCGTGAATTCCGAAAGTCTCTAATGCATGAAAAGAGGCAGAGTGTTTTTGAAGTTCAGCCTGAGCCTGTTCCAGCCTTTCCCTTGCATTCTCTGGAAGATCAATATCGACACTCTCGATCTCTTGGTCCAAACCCGCAAGGAGTTTCTTTTTTTTAGACACTTCTGACTCAAAGAGCCCGAGATACTTGTACCCCGACAAGGCCATCTGAGGAGAGAAAAGTTGGACAAGGTTCAGTAACATCGCAGCAAAAATCCACTTCACAATGGTAAAGACCTTCAGTGCCGTTGTAGAGACAGAACGAGTCACAGCCTGAGCAGGTAGCTGGAGATCTCTCAGAAGGATCACTGAAGCGAAAAAGGAGAGCGTGTCCTTTAAAGCTGAAAGGCCTTCCCGAAACACCTCCATTGAAACAAAGACACAGCGCTTCCCTGCAGTGATTAAAAGAGGGACAGCATGGAGACGCGATGCCACAAAGCTCAACCCTCCGGGAGGCGGAGTATGCTGATTTTGAAAAGTATCTTCCCACTCAAGAGGGTAGAGGTAATAATTTTGGGGTGATAATCCTTTTATTGTCATCAGCCATACAGTATAAGCATTACCTTATTTCTGTGACAAGATCGCAAAATTTTTACAAAAAATCTCTTGATAGCTATAGTGCACATGACTTCACTAAACATAAGAAACAAGTCAATATTTTACGGAGTTTATTTTTATGAAAAAACGTGACTTTGCAACAAGCAAGCTAGCTAAAGCTGCTCTCCTAGGGATGACTGCAAGCCTTTTTATTTCTGCAGCTCCAGCAGCACCTGGATCTGAGCAAGCTCCAGGAAGAACCCGTCGTTACAATCCTCAACAGCAAGTTGCAGGATCAGATCATAAAAAACATGATAACGACGATGATGATGACGATATGGAAGATGATATGGAAGCCGAAGAGAAGATGTCTTGCGGTGGTCCTGGCGGCTGCGGCAGCTAATCACTTCATCTTATATCTCTATGAAGGAGTGTCCTCTAGACACTCCTTTTTTTTTATCACCTAATTAGGTTAGATTGATTTCTTATGAAAAAGAACAAAGAAATCCCCAACCTAGGGATCGGCCTCGGCCTCCGTCCTGCCCACTACAAAGCCATCTTTGACACACTCCCTTCTGTCGATTGGTTTGAGATCATCAGTGAGAATTTCATGGTCGATGGAGGACGCCCTATCGAACATCTCGATCGCATCCTCGAGCACTACCCCGTCGTCCAGCATGGTGTATCGCTCTCCATTGGAAGCCCTGACCCCCTCGACTTCGACTACCTAAAAAAACTCAAAAAGCTCGCTAGAAAGACCAAGACGCCTTGGATCTCGGACCACCTTTCCTGGGGCAAGCTCGCCGGCGCACACTACCATGACCTCCTCCCCCTCCCCTACACACGCGAGGTGATCGACTATGTGGCAGACCGTGCACGCATCGTTCAAGACTACCTCGAGCTGCCATTTGCCCTAGAAAACCTCTCCTCCTACGCCTCCTTTAAAGAAGATGAAATGCCTGAGTGGGAGTTTTACAGCCAGATCGTAGAAAAAGCCGACATCTACATGATGCTCGATGTGAATAACATCTACGTCTCCAGCCGCAACCACGACTTCGACCCGATGGACTATGTCCGTGCGCTCCCTTACGATCGGGTGTTGCAGATCCACCTTGCTGGGCACCGTGACGAAGGGGACCACCTCCACGACACCCATGACAACTACGTTTGTGATGCTGTCTGGCAACTCTACTCACAAGTCTACCCCCTTACCGGAGGGGTCTCCACCCTTCTTGAATGGGATGCCAATTTCATCTCCTTCGAAGAGACGTGGTCCGAAGCCCTAAAAGCAAAGAAATTTCAAGAAGAGATCGTACAAAAGAACCCCTCACCAGAACTATGCCCCGCCTAGAACCGAAAGCTCCTGCTCAATTTGCAAAAACACTTGAGCTTTTTGCTAAAGCGATCTCGAACCCAACGAGCGAAGAGCCCTCCTCCGAACTCCTGAAGGAGATCCAACCAACCACCATCCGTTCCGCTTCACGCTCGGTGAAAATCTACCAAGAACAGTACTGGCGTCGTTTGCATCGCCTGCTTCAGCAAGACTTTCCGATCCTTGTTCGTGTACTAGGAAGGAAAAAATTCAACGAGCTCATTGCAACCCCCTACCTTTCGCGTTTCCCTTCTGACACCTGGACCCTCTACCCACTCGGCGCCTCTCTTCCTGCTTGGATGGAAGGGGTAAATCTAGACAACCACACCTTTCTAAAAGAAGCGATGCTCATCGACCTTGGCTATAACGAAGCCTTTATCTCAGGAGAGCTCCCGCCGCTCAACCCTCAGGAGATCGATGAAGCGACGCCCCTTACCCTCCAATCCCATCTCTCTCTCCACTCGTGCCACTCCCACTTGCCCCGCTTTCGTAAAGCCCTTCTTAAAGAGAGCCCCGAATACTACGAAGAGCACCCCCTACCCCCACAAGAGGAGGGAAACTTCTACTTCGTTCTCTACCGCAAACCCCAACTGACGATCGCATGGAAAGAGATCGAAAAAGAGGAATACCTCCTTCTCTCCGCTTTCCGATCGGGTGCAACGATCGAAGAAGCTTGCTCCCTATTTGAAAACGAGGCAGACTTGTTGGAAGAAACCGTTTTTGAACTCTTCCAACAATGGATGCAGCGCGGATGGCTCACCGTCCACAAACCCTAAAAAACATCTCCGCACGCGAAGCGGCCTACAAGGCCCTCCTTGCCGCCTTTCGAGAGGAGGCGTATCTCAACGAAACGCTTCTCGAGTGGAAAAAAGTGACTACTCCCTCCCAAAAAGATTTTTCTCTCGCGAAAGAGCTCGCTTTTGGAACGATGCGCCAAGCCCTCTATTTGGAAAAGGTCGCCAAAAGCCTCTCCTCAAAAAACAAACTCTCTCTCAAACGCAAAGAGCGCACTCTCCTCCTTCTCGCCCTTTACCAATCACTCTTCCTCACGAAAGTGCCCGCCTATGCGACCACCAACGAGATGACGGAGCTCGCCAAACAAGTGGCTTCGAAACCTTTTGCAGGCTTTTTGCACGCCCTACTCCAAAAAGTGTTTAAAAATCCCCCAGCACCCTCGAGTGAAGAGGCCTACCCACCCCTTCTTGTCGAGAAACTGAGGAACGAGCTGGGAACGGAACAATGCCAAAACGTTCTAGAAGCCATGAACCTCCCTTCGAAGTCCTTCGCTCTGCTAGGAAAAAATGATGAGGGAGAAGAGCCTTTTCATGTGGTGGAAACAGAACGTCCAGCAGAGCTCGTTCAATCAAAGAACGCCTACATCATGAACCCCACACCCCTCGCTCTCATTGCCGATTTTTCTAAAGCACTGCCGGCTCCTCCGAAAACGATCCTTGACCTCGCTGCTTCCCCAGGGGGAAAGAGCATCGCAGCCCTCACCCTCTACCCTGAGGCTGAGCTCCACTGCAATGACATTAGTGAACAGAAGATCGAAAAGTTGAAAGAGAATTTCAAACGTCTCCAAATCGGAGCGGCCTTTCACATCGGACCCGGTGAACAATTTCCGACTGATCAAAAGTTTGACTTAGTGATCGCCGACGTCCCTTGCTCCAATAGCGGTGTCTTAGGAAAAAAACCCGAAGCGCGGCTTCGCTTCACAAAGGAACAGCTCAACGCGCTTAAAGAGACTCAGAAAAAACTCCTCACCCACGCGCTCCAGCTTCTCAAACCGGACGGACAACTCTGGTACCTCACCTGCAGCATCCTCGAAGAGGAAAATGGGGCACGCGTCCGTGAACTCCTCACTGAAAACCCTCACGTCTCGCTCGTCAAAGAGTCGCTCCACCTTCCGAGTTCAGAAGGGCACGATGGAGGCTACGGAGCGATTTTGAAGTTCCTATAAAGGGGTGATTAACGACCCTTTTCAAGTCTGTTATACCATGAGCTCTTGAGGGGGTCGTGCCTCATCAGCGTCGTCTGTACTCTTTCCAACGAGCGCCTGATTGAGACACCTTTCAGCTTGGCCATTTTCCTGACCCAGTTCAAAGCCGTCACCCTTATCGATCTTTCCAAGTTGCAAGTGCGCCTTCGCCTTGACGGATGCATCTCCACTTGCAAGAGCTCTTTTGAGATACTCACTAGCCCTCGAGGAATCTCTTTTCACATTGAAAAGACCAGAGGAGTAGATCTCTGCAAGATACAGATTCGCCTGAGGTAGTATAAGAGCTTCGCCATCTGCAGGAGCCTCAAGAATTTTTTTAGCCAAGTCGACATCTTTTTCAACCGCTTGTTTAGCCGTCTTGTAGATTTCAGCAAGTCTTTTGTACTGAGATGCGTGAAGGCGTCTATTTAAAGCCTGTTTAAAATGTCTTTCGGCTCGTTTGTAATCTTCTTGGACCTTCTCTTGAGCCAGCTTGCAAATGTCCTCAAGGAGTCTGTTTACCTCGGCGGTAATGGCTGCACCTCCTCCAACGTGTGCTTTTTGGAGAAGCTCGATGGCCTTAGGCAAATCTTTTTCAACACCGTGGCCTCCCCTCAAATAGACTTGTCCTAAGAGAAGGTTTACCTCAGCAGTGGCAGCTCCTTCTCCAACAAGAGCCCGCTCGAAAAACTCTTTAGCTCGGGCAGCATTTTTTTCCACTCCACAATCACCATTCAGATAGATTCTCCCAAGGAATACGAGTGCTTGAGTGTGGATTGGGAACACTCGATCAGCAGGAGCTAAGAGATACTTTTTTGCCAAGGAGACGTCTTTTTTGACATCCTGAGCTACTAAGTGGTAGATCTCTTCAACAGCTCTGTACGCGTCAACAAACTTGGTTGAAACGACTCTCTCTTTAAGAAGTTTTAATGCTATGAGACAATCTTGTCGAACACTTCGGTAGGCCAGTTCGCAAACTTGACAAAGATCTCTCTCAGCCTCCTCGACAATCGGTGTCTTCCTGCTAGCTAGTGCTTTTTCAAAACACACGATCGCTTTGAGGAGATCTTCTTGACTTAGTTCACCACGAAGGTAGATCTTCCCAAGGAGTAAATGCGCAACTGCACTTCTGGGCATACCACTTCTATCAATTATGATTTGGAGATGACCTTTAGCTTTGTCTAAATCCACTTCAATTCCAAAGCCTCCGTCAAAATAGATCTTTCCTAGGAGATAGTGCGCCTCAAGAGCGAGGTTTTCATCCTCTCCCTCAAGAACATTTTCGAGACACCCAATTGCAAGGTCGTAATCCCGCTCAACACCTTGATTACCCACAAAAAAGATTTTTCCGAGGTATAAACTTGCTTCCATAACAGCAGAGGCCCCTAATCCAACCAAGGCTCGTACTAAATATTCTTTAGATGAAACACCCTCTACTTCCGTGCCTCTATAACCACGATCATAAGAGGCTTTTCCAATGAGTAAGAGCGCTTGAGCATTAATGGGTGTGCTTTCATCTACAGAAGCTTCAAGATATTTGAGGGCCAGGTCGCTATCTTCCACCACCTCATCCTTCGCGAATCTGTAGATCTCATCAAGGCGTCCATGCGTTGAAGTAGTTACGGATCTACCTAGCACCCTATTAAGAAGTTCTTTTGCTATCTCGTGGTCTTTTTCAACTCTTCGTACAGCCATATTGTGGAACGAGTTCAGAAGTGATTGAGAGTAACGGATGTGGTATTCTCCCTCAAAAGATTTTTTAATATGTGCCACAGCTTTGCGAAGTCTTTCTGAAGGTTTAGGATACAGCCCAAGATACATCCTTCCAAGTAAGAGATGTGCTTGAGAGCGGACGAGTGGATCTTGACTCTCAATTGCCTTTAGAAGATATCTTTCAGCAGTGACTTCATCATCCCTATCTTCAAGGGTGTATCCATAAAAGTGGTTAATTCCAATCTGCAAGTTGGCGGCGGCGATGACAGATGCATCTCCCCTCTTCAGCGCTTCTTGGAGATACCACATGGATTTTAGGGGATGTTTTTTATAACCGTAGACATCCCCACTATAGATTTTTCCAATAAAGAGGTGTGCCTCGGCAACAATAGCTACAAACCCGCTAAAGCGTGCTTTTTGCAGATATTCTTCAGCTTTGACAGGATCTCTCTCTTCCCACTCCCCTTTCTCTATATGGCCGTAAAAGTAGCTGATTCCAAGCCGTAAGTTTGCCTCAGCTACGATCAAAGCATCTCTTTCCTCGAGCGCTTTTTTGAAGGCCCTCTGGGCTTCTGCATATCGTTCATCACGATAAGCTCTCTTTCCTTCTTCAAGAGCCTCCTTTCCCGATACCTCTCTTTCATCAGCTTTACTCACCTGTGCAGCTTGATTAACGTCAGCAACCTCAACAGGCCTAGAGTCGGAAAGTTCCACACGCTGACCATGTATCCTTCGAAAATGTCCGATGATACTTGCACTGACTTGGAGTCTACCAGCTTCTGTAGAAGGAACAGATGCCAGTTTAAGATCTTTCACCAACTCAGCGAGCCTCTGTTCACAAGATACTCTGGAAACAGAGAAGCCACTTAAAATTTCAGAAGCGACCTTTTCTGCTTCATCCTCTAGCCTCTTCAAATACGCAGAGCGTGTTAAGAGAAGTTCTCCAAGCACGTCAACGATTATGTAAGCCTGGGCTACCTTAGAAATATGAGCTATATTCATCAAAACCTCTATTATTTGATGTAATATAAAAAATAAGATGAATTATTTTACAATATTTTTATTTTTCATTAAAAATCAGATTTTTTTTATGTTTCGAAAGCAAACATCATATCATCATCTTGCACAACTTCTATCTGAACAGGTTCAGAAGCACCACCTGATGCGGCTTCCTCTTTAT
>CAZPBC010000008.1:0-70317 GCA_964584775.1 uncultured bacterium | reverse complement strand
TATGGCTGCATCGTTATATAGCCAAATTGATGAAATAGAGGACGTATGTTATGTTCTGAACCACCTTACAGAAAAATACTTATCTAAAATTGAAGCTAAACACTTCTCTAAAATCGAAGATTCTGCTTCTTATAAAGCAGAAATTTCTCAATACCTTGATGAGCATCCTCAAGAGGATTTAATAGTCATTACAGGCTATAGCGACAACATGAAGCAGTTTGTGACGGAGTTTCTAAGTAGGCATAACCCGACGTATACAGTCTTCCAGCATCCTAGAAATTTTGGACGTCTTAAGGTCCAAAAAAAGTGAGAAGGGGCCTCGTCCGAAGCCTATGTATCCTTTTCTTCATTCTCGTACGTTCCCTGAATGTCAGGGTGCTTTTAGAGCCCTACCCCAATCTCGACAATCCGGTCTGAATCGCTAAAACATGGATCGATGAGGGGCTGCGCTTTACCCTCCACGGATGGTGATAGGGAAAAGCGGCAAAGGGGACTTTGCCGCATTCATTGCCTTGCAGAAACTTGGTTAGATGTGCCTTCCGAAGTTTTTAACGGAGGGCTTGGAGAGATCGATGAAGTCTTTTTTCTTCATCCAGATCATCTCTTCATGGTTGCCTGCGTTAAAGTAAACTTCGCTTTCTGATTCGATGGAGCTGTCTACGAGAGTTTCAATTCCGCTTAAGGGGCCGATGGGGGGTTCAGCACCGAGCTCATCGTCTGGGAAGAGAGAAGCGAGCGCCTCTTCGTCAGCGAGCTCGAGGTCGTGTAGGTTGGTACACTTTTCGAGTTTTTCAAAGTCAATAAAGTGGGTGGAAGGGAGCACACACATGATATACTCCTCTCCGCAGCGTACGATGACCGGCTTGAGAACCTGCGAGCCGGGCACGTGTTGTTTACCGGCAATCTCTTGAGCGGTATAGGCCGGGGGGTGGCTTGTCACTTTGTAGTCGACACCCTTCTCATCGAGAAACTTTTTGAGTTTTTTTGAAATGGTCATTCCTGACCTCCTTTTATTTTTTTATTAAACACGATTGTTAAGACACCATCCTTGAACTCTTTTGTAGGCTTTTGGGTGGTATCTGTGGATTTGGGTAAAGGGACTTGGTAAGAGTGGGAGTCTGAAAGAGAGGACGTTTTCCCTAAAATGGATAAGATTCCTTTTTTAATGTCGGTGTGGATCTCTTCCGTTTTGAGCCCGGGAAGGCTCACTTGAACTGTGATCGAGGAAGCATCTTCAGAAAGCGTGAGGTTCTCCTCTTCAGATGAAGGAACCCTAGCCTCATCTTCGCCCCAGAGTTTGGGAAAAAAGCCTCCGAAGAAAGAGAGGGGCTTGAAAAAGCGCCTCCTCGGCATAACCTCTTTAGACATAGCCTGACCTCCGTCAAATAGGGAGTTTTCTATTGAAAATAACGGCGGTTTCGGTGAAATCGGAAGTGACACTCTCTACTATTATTAGTACCATATTTTAGGATTTTATGCCTGACTCAAAGCCCAATTATGACGACCTGATGAATAGCATCTCTAAGATGTTTAAGGATTTAAATATTCCTCAGGAAAGTTTTAAAAGCGTCCTCGTGCAGGAGATGGTCCTGACGGCTCTTCGGCTCTATTACGACGAGCATCCGGTCCACCAGCTCAAGTTGATGAACCATACCCTCAAAGAGATGCGTTATGCTTACAAGGTCTTTAACGAGTATCCTGAGGGGCAGCGCTTCTCCGTCTTTGGCTCCGCACGGACGCCCGAGGACCACCCCGATTATCACGCGGCTATGGAGCTGAGTCGACAGCTGACGGTCCACGATTGGCGCTGCATTACCGGTGCTGCGCATGGGATCATGAAGGCGGGACACGAAGGGTCGGAGCAGGAAAATATCTTTGGGCTGTCGATCAAGTTAGCCTTTGAGTCCTCATCGAATGAGATGATTGAAGGCGATCCAAAGCTAATCCATTTCCGTTACTTCTTCACCCGGAAGTTGATGTTTCTTAGCCACTCGGATGCTGTGGTGGTCTTTCCCGGTGGGGTGGGGACGATGGACGAGCTCTTTGAGACGTTGACACTCATCCAAACCGGCAAGGCAGCCATGATACCAGTCGTCCTCGTTCAAGGAGCGGAGCGTGGTTACTGGGAGGAGTGGCTCCATTTTGTAGAGAAGGCCCTTTTAGCCAACCACATGATCAGTCCCAAAGACCTCGACCTCTTTCATATTGCCCCATCGGCTGAGGCGGCTGCAGAGTTCATTTTGAACTATTACAAACGCTACCACTCGAGCCGATTTGTGAAAGATCAGTTTGTGATCCGACTGAAAAGTCCCTTGACAGAGAGTCAGGTGGCAGAGTTAAACGAAGAATTTTCCTGCTTGTTATCCTCTGGCAAAATCGTTCAAGGCGAGGCGTTTGAAGAGGAGAAAAAGTGGATGGAGCTGCCGCGGCTGATCTTCCACTTCAACCGCAGAGACTACGGCGGACTACAGCAGCTCATTTACAAAATCAACACCTTTTAAATTTTGCTCGACAGGATTCAAGGCTTCGGATATTTTAGCGATTCGAAAAAAGTTTGATACATGAAGTGCCCTTTTTGCAACTCAAACAATATTAAGGTAATCGACTCTCGAGAAGCACCGGAAACCAATGCGATCCGCCGTCGTAGGGAATGCGTTGACTGCCAGAGCCGCTTCACGACCTTTGAGACGATCGAGCTCTCTGTCCAGGTCCTCAAGAAGGATGGCCGCTATGAGGAGTTCCAGCAGCAGAAACTGATCTGTGGGCTCGAGTCGGCTTGTCATCACACCAAGGTGAGCCGAGAGAAGGTCGCGGAGCTGGCGAGCCAGATCACCCGCGCCATCCGGGAAAAAAATGAGAAGGTCATCTCTACCAGTGAGATCGGAGAGATCATCATGGATCACCTCCGCGACCTTGATCCTGTGGCCTATATTCGTTTTGCTTGCGTTTATCGGCGCTTTAAAGATATTGATGAAGTCATGAATGAAATCCAACACAAATGCGTTAAGGAGGAGCTCAATGCCTCTTAAAAAGAAGGAATTAGAACAATTTAAGGCGAAGCTTCTCGAAATGCGAGACCAGATCACGAAGGTCCTCCACGGCTCTCAGGAAGAGGTAAAGAAGCCTGACGAGGCTACGGGATACTCTCAGCATCAGGCAGATGAGGGAACCGACGACTTCGACCGTACGATCAACATCGAGCTGACTGGTAAGGAGTATGAGATTCTCAAGCAGATCGACCGTGCTCTGGAGAAGATGGATGAAAATACCTACGGCATCTGTGATGTGACGGGGGATGAGATCCCGAAAAAACGCCTTGAGGCAGTTCCTTATGCAACGATGACCGTTCAGGCTCAAGAGCAAAAAGAAAAGGGGCTTCTTTGAGAAACCGCTGGGCGATAGGGATCCTTCTCGGCGCGTTGGTTCTTTTTCTCGACTTCTTTGTGAAGAATTGGGTGGTGGCTCACCTCCTTCCGATCAGAGGGGGTCTTTACCCGTACGGCGGAATAGGGATTCTCCAGTCGATGAATGGGTTTCAAATTGCCCTAGTTCATGCGACCAACACCGGTGCTGCATGGGGACTCTTTTCTGATTTTCAAATGCCTCTTCTGATCTTACGCATTGTCCTGGTGTTTGCGCTTCTGGGATACCTGATTTTCTTTAACAAAAACAAAAGCATCGTGATCCCCCTCCTTCTTGTCGTCTCTGGTGCTTTTGCCAATATTCTCGACTACTTCCGCTTCTCTCATGTGGTGGACAGCTTTAAGATTGTCTTTTGGGGCTACCATTACCCCGTCTTCAATGTTGCTGATTCGGCGATCACGATTGGAATCATTTGGCTCTTTATTTATGCTTTAGTCGATCGTAAGAAAACGGCTTAAGACTCATGTTTACAGTTCAAGATGCAAAAGAGGTTCCTCCGTTAGAGGTGAGCAAGTGGCTCGACCTCTCAGCACTTTTGACCTTGCAGGAGATGGAGCAGCTTTTTAAAGATTTAGATCACCCCTACCTAGTGAAATTAGGGGGTGTGGTTACGAAAGAGACCGCCCTTTTTTCTGAAGAGGCCTACTTAGAGCTCTACAGCCAATACTTGGCCGCCCTTGCAGCAGAGAAACCCCTCTCTCTTCCCGCAGTGGCAATGACCTCCTCCCTTGACGCCTTTACCCTCTGCCCGGTGAGTGGTGAGCGCTGTATTTTGAAGCAGCGTCTTCCTGCCATAGAAATGAAAGAGCACGCCCTTTTTTACAGTGAGCTCGAGGGGAAGTTCCGCTCGGGTATTTTCGGAAAGGGGGGAGTGCAGTGGGGAGTGACTTTCTCCTACCCCACTCTTTTTGTTGAACCTTCGACGAAAGAGGTCGTTCAGCTCCTTAAGGAGGGAGCGGGCAATAGCCAGCTCTTCCGTGAGCTTCAAGGCTGGATGCGCCGCTCCAGTGATCCGACGCCTATCGAGGTCGCTGAGCAGAAAATGCGTCTACCCGCTAGGATAGGGAAAGAGGCCCTCGAGTTGGCAAGGAGCCATCCAGGTCTCAAGAGAATGGGAGCCGTTGTCGATGCTTGAAGCGAAAATCTTCGTGGTAGAGGAGCTTTTAGGCAGCTTTCAAAGGAAGCAGCCTCTCCATCCCCTCCTTGAGAAGCTGCTTCAAATAGGTGTCGAGACGCGCTCGGTTGAAACTTTTTTTCCTGATAAAGAGCGAGTGCGCTCTGCTATCGAAAAAGCGTTTAAAGAAGTGCCGCTCGTTTTTCTCATCGGCCCCGTCACGGCAGAACCTAACGATCTCCTCCGTCAGCAGATGGCTTTCCACTTTGATAGGGAGTTTGAAGTCCGCCGTGACTTTGCAGAGACGGTGTTAGACAAAGATCTTGAAAATCCACATCGCTATGCGATCTTTCCGAAAGAAGCCCAAGTTTTTTTTGATGGAGCTTCTCCCATCGCAGGATTTGCCTTAAAAGAGGAACAGAAGGTCGCGGTTCTGATCCCTTCAGAAAATTTTTCGATCGAAAGCGCTCTTCCTGAAATCCTCTCCTTTTTGGATCACCACTTCGCTGCCACAAGCCGGACTCGCTCCTTCCGGGCGTTGAAGAAAAAAGAAGCGTGTGAAGAGCTCATACAAGAGTTTCACCGGCACTTTCCCGAAGTGATGGTCACCCCCCTCTCCTCACAAGTGCACACTGACCTCCTTGTTACGAAGCGGCGTGTGGTCACGAATCAACCCGACCTGCAAAAAGCAGAAGAGTATTTGTTTCAGAAAGGGTTTCTTCTTGTGGAAGATCTTTTGAGCAATGAGGTGGCAAAGCGCCTTCTACAAAAGAAGAAAACTCTTTCCCTAGCGGAGTCCTGTACGGGGGGAAATGTCTCCTCTCTCTTGACTCGTGTCCCGGGGATTTCTTCCTCTTTTCTCGGGTCGATTGTCTGCTACTCCAACGAGGCAAAGGAGGCGCTTTTAGGGGTTCCTCGTCCTGTCTTAGAAGAGGAGGGGGCGGTCTCTAAATCCACCGCTGAGGCCCTTTTAGAGGGGCTCTCCAAGCGTTTTGACTCTGATCTATGTGGTGCCATCACAGGGATTGCTGGGCCCTCTGGGGGCTCTAAAACGAAGCCTGTCGGCCTTGTCTACGTCGCAGCAGCTAGACGTGGAGAAGCCCCCCTGATCGAAGAGCTTCACCTGAGTGGCAGCCGAGATGAAATCATCGAAGCCGCCACAGACCGCCTCCTTTCGCTTCTCCTGGAGTCAATGAAAATTTCATGAGAGCACATAAGGATTTCAATCAAAAAATGTAAACTCACTCAAAAAACTCGTTGTTAGGATCCTTTCGGTCTCGTTTGACTTGGCTGTAGTGTGACCCGGTTTTAAATGTTTTATAAACTATCCAAACCAGGGTCGCCTCTTACCGGAATTTTAAAGTAGGTCATCCCATTCTCTTCTGTAGGGTTTAGTCTTCCAGCGCGGAGGTTGAACTGGAGTGCAGGGAGGATGAGCTTTGGGGGAGCTTTCTTGACATCTTTTGCATTCCTTGCAGCCACATACTCCTCTTTAGTGACACCCTCATGAACCATGGAGTTCTCAGCTTTGTGTTCTTCGACAGTGACAGCTGCGCGCTCGCCTCCCTCTTTTTCAGGGTAGTCGTGGCAGGCGTAGATGACTGTCGAATTAGGAAGGGAAAGCAGTTTTTGAGTGGAGTCGTACATCGCTTCTGCGCTTCCTCCGGGAAAGTCGGTACGAGCGGTTCCAATTTGAGGAACAAAGAGGGTGTCGCCTGCGAAGACGGCATTTTCGATGTGGTAGCTGATGCAGGCGGATGTGTGTCCGGGAGTGTAGAAGACTTCAGCTTCAAGCGTACCAATTTTAAACTGATCACCCTCTTTGAAGAGGTGATCGAACTGGGATCCGTCGAGAGGAATGTCATGGAGGTTGTAGCGCGGCACCCAAATGGTTAGGACCTCTTTGATGTGCTCTCCAATGGCAATTTTTCCACCTAGCTTTGACTTCAGATATTGGGAGGCGGTGAGGTGGTCGGCGTGAGCATGGGTTTCAAGAATCCACTCTGTCTCTAGATTTTCTTTCTCAATATAGGCAATGACTCCGTCCGCTGAGCTCGTCGATAGTTTTCCGGAAAAGGGATCGTAGTCGAGAACGGAGTCGATGACGGCACATTTTTGAGTTTGGGGATCGGCGACAACGTAAGTGAAGGTGCTGGTCGCTTTGTCAAAAAAGGTTTGAACTTGCATGTGAGAGGACTCCTTATGTCTATGAAAGGTGTAGATCTCTTCTGCAAAGATAGAGGTTCCTAAAAAAAGCAGGAAGAGACTGAAAAGTTGTTTGATTTTTGCGGGTTGAACCCGTGAGCTGAAGAGAATTCCCACCCACATGCCGACGGCTGCGAGTGCGATGATGATGGCGAGAAAAGTCCAGTCAAAGGAGATGCCCCCAAAGAGCATCCCTCCAAATCCCGTCAGGCAGTTGAGGGTGATGATAGCAAGTGAAGTGCCAACGGCTTCTTGCATGCTAATTTGATAGAAGGTCAAGAGAGTTGGAATGATCAAAAATCCTCCGCCTGCTCCCACTGTTCCAGTCACTCCTCCTACACAAAGACTGCTAAGGATGCGTGCAGAAAGACTGCTCGAGGAGCTCGCCTGTAGCGGTTTTCTCATAAATAGGGCGGTGAGAATCATGAAGAGTGCAAAGAGAAGCATACAAAGGGTTTGGATAGAGATGCCTCCCACTTCATGAGGAAGATGGGGAATGAGGTAGGCTCTAGCCATCCAAACTCCCACCATCGCAGGGGGAGTGAAGGTGACAACGGCTCTAAAGTTGACGAGTCCTTTTCTTTGATACTGAAGAGCTCCGATGCAGGCTGTCGCTCCGACAATGAGGAGAGAGTAGTTGGTTGCGGTGAGAGGCTGAACATCCAGAAAGTATACGAGGATGGGAAGGGTCAAAATCGACCCTCCCGCACCGAGGAGACCGAGCGTCAAGCCCACGAAAAAAAGGAGGATCCAGCCAGTTAAAATCATGAACGGTTCCAGGGGAGTTTTGCTAAAAGATAGGTGAGGCTACAAAATCCCGAGAAGCCAGCAAAGATCAGTCCCAGTCCGATAAAGCCGGTAAAGTAGACAAAGGCGGGGCTCACGAAAAGAGTCAGAAGACTTCCGATGAGAATGAGCAAACCAATGGCAATTTGTGTCTGTCGATCGAGGGGAACTTTAATGGCTTTAGAGGTCGCTGTATCGAATCCCGCTTGCTCCCAAGCAACAATGCCTCCCTCTAAATTATAGACCTCAATATCAGGATCCTTTTCTAAAACATGGACGCAGGCAGCCGCGCTTCTTCTTCCCGAGTGGCAGTGGATGACCAACTTTTTTTCTTTGAATGAAGAGAGGTCTTTTTCGGGAATGTTTTTTAACGGAATCAAGCTGGAGCCTTGGATTTTTTGAGAGTGGTGTTCGGCGGGTTCACGGACGTCAATTAAGACCGCTTCTCCTTTATCCAGCCACTGCTGGAGTGTGTGCGGGTCGACAGTTTTCATGGCTAACTCCTTTTTCTACAATAGAGGGTGTACAGAGTCGAGAGGATCGCTTTCGCCTCTGGGTTAGAGAGGGTGTAAAAGACTTGCTTTCCCTCTTTCTTCCCATCCACAATGCCTTGCTCTTTCATTTTACCAAGGTGCTGTGAAAGGGCGGAATAAGAAAGGTCCACCAGACTCGACAGCTCTCCGACACTTTTTTCGGTATCGACAAGATGACAGAGGATCATCAACCGCTTTTGGTTGGCAATCAGCTTCAGCAGGGTTTCTGCTCTCTTTGCATTTCGCATCATCTCGTTCATGACTTTCATTTTAGAAACCTCTAAAATGAAAGTCAAGTGAGGAGTTTTCTCAATTCATCGACTTTATCGAGGTGCTCCCAGGTGAACTCGGGGAGGGGACGGCCAAAATGACCTCCGTAGGCTGTGGAAGAGTAGATAGGGCGGTCGAGGTCGAGTTCTTTGATGATCCCGCCTGGAGTGAGGTTGAAGTGGAGTGGGATGGCTTTTTCTATCTCCTCTTCGGGGAGGATGCTCGTGTTGAAGGTATCGAGGTGGATGGAGATGGGCTCTTTTGTACCGATGGCGTAGGAGAGCTGCACTTCACAGGTGGTGGCTAGCCCTGCGGCAACGATGTTTTTTGCGACGTGGCGAGCGGCATAGGCGCCGGCTCGATCCATTTTGGTCGGGTCTTTTCCGGAAAATGCTCCTCCACCGTGGTGGGCACGTCCGCCGTAAGTATCGATCGCTGTCTTTCTTCCTGTGACACCGGTGTCGGCAGCAGGTCCACCCAGAACAAAGCGCCCTGTGGGGTTTAAGTGGTAGAGGGTCTTTTCATCGAGGAGTTCTGCGGGAAGGGTTTCGAGAATGAGCTGTTTTAGTGCCGCCTGCACCTCCTCTTCTGAAATGTCTTCGTGGTGTTGAGCGGAGAGGACGACGGTGTGGATCCGCTTTGGGGTGTGGTCTGAGTGGTATTCAACCGTCACTTGCGATTTCCCGTCAGGGCGGAGGAAAGGAAGGGTTCCCTTTTCGCGGGCTGTTTTCAAGGCATCGGTGAGTGCATGAGCCAACATGAGGGGAAGAGGCATCAAGTTTTCCGTCTCTTGGCAGGCATATCCAAACATGATCCCCTGATCACCCGCTCCAATTTCCTCAAAAGACTCTTTTTTCTTTCGGATGCCTCTAGCAATATCTTGAGACTGTTTATGAATCGTTGTTAGAATGCCTACAGAGCGGTAGTCGAAGCCGAGCTCAGAGGAATCGTAGCCGATTTCGCGGATCTTGTTTCGGACGACCTCTTGGAGAACAAGAGGAGCGCTGCTCGTGATCTCTCCGGAGAGGATGACGAGGCCGGGACCGACAAGGGTTTCACAAGCGACACGGCTATAGCGGTCTTTTTCGATGCAATAGTCGACGATCGCATCCGAGATCTGGTCAGCGACCTTATCGGGGTGACCAGAGGTGACAGATTCAGATGTAAACAAATAAGACCCCATGGACTGTATGTTAGGTACACCGTTGATAACCTTCAAGTGGCTCACACTGCTTCTGACGATGACCCTTTTTGAAATGGGACAATTTCAGGAGGGAGAGGCGGTTCAACTCAAAGGATTTTGCTATGAGAAAGAGGGGCAGTGGGTGATCGGAAAAGAGCCCGGAATGAAGAGTTGCTGTCTGAAAGAGGAAGCCGTGGTCTTTCTTGAGACTGACGAGGTTCTTGAAGCGGGAGGGCGTGTTGTCTATCTAGAGGGAGTCTTGGAAAATTCTTCAGGAAAATGGCACTTAATAGGTGCGAAAAAAGTGGAAAAACGGTTTGATGTGTGGCATCTAGTTCTTCCGTTACTCATCGGGGGAATGATTTTCTTAGGATGGAGGAAGTATCGTGACTCAAGTCGAGTCTAAAGATGTTCTACGTTATGCGGTCAATTCCACAGCGACAGCCTGTGCTGCAACGCCGGTGGTGATGTTTGGTTCATGGGGGCGCACGACTCTCTTGAGTACCATTATTGGCGCTGCGTCGGCACTTCCTTCCTATTACTTAACGTATATCCTTGTCGCGAAGCTGGTAGATGCTCTCGGTAGTACAATGCTCGCTCCACTCAAAGAGTGGATCGCGATCGGAGCAGGGCTTGCGGCGTATGCCGTGGTTCCTTTTGCGATTGCTGCAGAGTATCAGCTAGCGATTGTTGCGGCGATGGCGGGGACGGTCGCCTACACCCTTCTCTGGCACCATATTAATGGTATGAAAAATTAGTCAGCCCTTCTTTCACTTCAGCTAACTCTCTTCCTAGATAAAACGATCCCTCTTTTTGAAAGGTTTCGACATCGTCCGAGGTATAGAATTGATGCTCGGTTCCTGCCTCAGGAGAGAGGAGTTCATTCATCTGGAGCAAGAGTCTAAGCTCTTTCGCTAAAGCGGCAGCGCTGTTGACGATTTGCACATGGGGAGGAAGCGTTGCACGGATCAGAGTTTGAACGAGAGGATAGTGGGTGCAGCCGAGTAGGAGGGTGTCGACTTTTGAGAAATCGACTTGGTTGAGGTATTCATCGAGAATCGCACGGCCGGGGATCGTATCTGCATAGCGCTCTTCAATGAGCGGCACGAGCAGAGGACAAGCAACTTCTGTGACTTCGACGTGGGGGGAGAGGCTTTGGAGCGTCTTGGTGTAGGCTCCTGACTTCACAGTGCTTTTTGTTGCAAGGACGGCGATCCGTTCTGTTTTGGAACATTGGAGGGCTGCCCGTGCTCCCGGCTCGATCACGCCGATGGTTGGTAGAGAGAGTTCACTTTGCAAAAGATCGACTGAGAAAGCGGAGGCGGTGTTACAGGCGATGACGAGGGCTTTCACCCCCTTCTCTTTTAGAAAGTGGGCGATCTCTAGGCTATAGCGCTTCACTGTTTCGGGGCTTTTATTGCCGTAGGGGAGGCGAGCGGTGTCACCAAAGTAGAGGAGAGATTCGTTAGGGAGCTCATGAAGAATTTCTTTTGCGACCGTCAATCCACCAAGGCCAGAGTCGAAAATTCCGAGTGCGTTCATGGGAGTTTCAGCTTCTGACCGACGACAATCGTGTCGCTCTTCAGGTTATTGGCCGCTTTGAGAGCTTTGATAGTGGTTTTTTGCTCGACTGCAATTTTTCCAAGAGAGTCTCCCGACTTCACGGTATAGACTTTCTCATTTTTTTTCGTCTTGATGCCAAGAGCATCGAGGACGGTGTCGAGGGCTTTTTCGATGTGGGCGGACTGCTCTTTTTCTTTGTCTAGTTCGCTTTGGAGGTCAGCGAGTTTTTTCACAAGGGTATTGATGGCGTCCGACTGTTCGTTGGCGAGCTTCTGCGTTTTTGCCAGCTCTTCTTGGATGGAGTCTGTTTTAGCGCTCTTTTTCCACCGTTTTTCTTGAGTGTCGATGTCGTCGCGGAGGGATTCAAAGTAAGAGGATTGGTTTTCGATTTGCGCTTTGAGCTGGCTGAGCTCACTGCCTTGGTTATTCAATTCCGTCTTGAGCTGTAGCAGGAGCTGCTCTAGCTCACGGCTTCCCCCACCTCTTTGGAAGTTGTGCGTTGCCGCAAAAGAGGTGAAGGGAAGGCAAAGAAATAGGAGGGTGAGAGCTCCTTTTCTCATCGCTGGTAGACCTTGAATTGTGCGCGGCGGTTTTTCGCCCAAGCCGTTTCATTTTGAGCGGGATCTACAGGGTATTCTTTACCGTAAGAGACGGTGAAGAGTCTTTCTGCAGGCACGCCTTCAGCGACGAGGATGGAGCGCACGGTGTTGGCACGTCTTGCACCTAGTGCGAGGTTGTAGGCCTGAGCCCCTCTTTGGTCACAGTGCCCTTCAATGAAGACAAACGTTCTTGGGTTGCGCTTCATGTAGCTCGCAATGTTTTGCACCGTCTGCAAATTTTCCTGACCTTGCAGTTTATCGCTATCGTAGGGGTAGTGAACGTGCTTGAACACAGCGGCAAGTTGTGGATCGTGGTCAGGATCTTGGAAAGACTCAACGCCAGGAACCGGGCTTCCCTCTTCACCTGGGGAGAAGGGAGACTGCTGCATGTTTTCCATGCAGACAAGGTCGCGGCCCATTTCGTCTTGAAGAGGGACAAACTCTTCTGTGTAGCAGTAGCTGTTTCTTCCAAAAGCATCGCGTGAGCGGATCTGCTTGGAATCACCCTGCTTTCCACCCATTTTGCGGAGGCCGTGGCCCATGTAGCGGCATGCAGAGTAGCTGTCGTCCATCACTTCGCCCGACGAGCGTCTTGTACAGCTGGTTGTAAAAAGGAGCCCTCCGAAAAGAGCGGCTGTCAGAAAAAAGGATCCTAGTTTCATGAGTCTCTTCCTTAACTTTAGTTCTCGATTTTTGAAGCGTCAGTATACCACAGTCATCGGTCATACTACAAGAAATGATCAGCTGCTGCGTGGTTCCCAACTAGGGAATTTCCATTCGCCTTGACCTCTTGTCAGGATGACAGGTTTTAACTGATTGAGGTTCAACATATAAACACTGCAACCTTCCCGGGTGCTGAGGTTGTAGGCGAGGTGAAGACTGTTGGGTGCCCATGTCGGGTTTTCCTTATCTCCCCCACCTGTCGTGATCTGGGTGGTCTCATCTGTGAGAAGGTCATGGATCCAGATCTGACGCACGCCCTCTTTTTTCGCTGTGAAGGCGATCTTGCTCCCATCGGGTGACCAAGCGGGAGCAGTCGCCACCACACGGCGTTTGAGTAAAGGTCTAGGATGGATCTCTTTGATCGTGGCCCCTTCAGGGGGGACATCCATGATGTAGAGACGCGGGCTGCCATCTTTATTGGAGACGAAGACCACTTGCCTCCCGTTGGGACTGACGGTCGGGCTCGCTTGGGTTGCGTAAGGGACAGCGTAAATCTGCCGCGGCTTACCCACCACACCGGTTTCTGCATTGAAGGATTCAAGAAAGAGGTCGGGGTTGCCGGAGGCGTCGCTGATGAAGAAGAGGTTTTTTCGGTCTTGGCTAAGAGCCGGCATCAGCTGGTTTCCTCGGAGCTGGCCGAGCTTCACGCCGTTTCCTCCTTGGAGGCCCGCGAGGTGGATTTTTGACTGTCCGTGTTTGTAGGAGACGTAGAGGTAGTTCGAGGGGATCCTTCCACGAGAGGGAGGGACGAACGTGGGGTTGACGCAGAAGGAGCTATCGTCGGTAAGGGCCCGCTTTCCTGCTCCGTCGTAGTCCATGATCCAGATGCTCGCGCGCTCCTGACCGCTCATGGTGCTGTTTTTTTCCGTGAAGAGAATGCGTGTTGAAGCGATGCCCTCTGTTCCGAAGAGTTTCTTGTGGATCGCATCGGCGAGGAAGTGGAGCTCAGCTCGGTCTTTCGACAGGACTCCCGTGAGGTTGAGGGGCTGGAAGGTAGAGCTAGTCCCTTTTTTGAGATCGTAAAGAGTGGCGGTTGCCTGCTTGTTCTGGATGGTCAATGTCAGAGCATAGAAGTCGCGTCTCTCTCTGAAGGCGCCGGTGTCGTTACGGTAAAGTTTGGCGTCGATCTCGGCGGAGTGGGGGGAGGTGAGGGTTCTTCCGTTGTTGTTAAAGTCAAAGTGGACGACTTTGTAGAGCTCTTTAATGTAAGGAGGGGGAAGTTGAGTATCGAGGACGTTAGGTTGAGCAAGATAAAGAGGAGAAAGCTTAGCGGCAGTGCGCAGTTTGACCTGCAGCTCATCGTCAGCCATGAGGTGCGCGAAGAGCAAACAAGGCAGGACTAGAAAAAGGATGTGTCGTTTAGAGATCATTCGACAAGACAATAACAAAATCGTGCTCCTTTTCACCAGGAAAATTGTTTCCAAAGGGGGCGAGTTTTAATCCTTTAAGCTTCTCGACGATCTCCCGCCGATTCGTGCGGCTTTCACTACTGAGGACTTCCACTTTTTTGACCTCCCCACTCCGGAGAAGGGTGAGCTTCACTTTCACCTCCCCATACTCAGGAAGGATCAGGTTTTTGCGCAGAGCCCCTGTGAGTTTATCGGAATAGCCGCTGATCAGACTCTCTTGTGCGATCGAAACCTTGCTGAGCTTCTTCACGGGAGTGCTTTTTGTCGCCTTTGAGCTTTCTTTCACGGCGGTCAGCGCTTCACGCGCTTTTTGGAGCTTCTCTTTTTGAGAGGCAGAGAGTTTTTCAGACGGCTTCTCTTTTTTCTGTTGCTTAACGACTTTTTTCTCCTCGCTCTTTTTCTTGACGACTTTTTTTTCTACTTTCTTTTTTGGAGGAGTTTTTTTTGGAGGAGGGGGTGGAGGAGCTTCCGCAATCTCTTCTTGTTTGGGAGGCTCTTTTTGAACGACCGCTTTGGGCTGAGGTTTCGGTTGGGGGTGGAGTTCTACCGTTTGGACGACGAGTTTTTTTTCTCGGAGTCCAAGGGAAGTGTAAGGGCGGAGTGTTCCTAGGAAAAAGAGCAGAAAGAGGTGTGCTCCGAGGACAACGACTAGGAGTGTTTTGTAGGATCCCTCTCTCATCTCTTAACTCGATGGGGCAAGGACGACATCCATCTCATGGAAACCGGCACTTTCCGCGGCGTTTTTAACAGCTTGATAGGTTCCAAAGGCGGCACGGCGGTCATGAAAGAGTTGGGGTTTTGCTCCAGGGTGCTCTTGCTTTGCCTGCAGGAGAAGGCTCGGGAGTTCGGTGATGCCGACGCGGCTGTTGTTGAATTTGAGGCTGTTATCTTGCAGGACGTGGAGAGTGATCGGGCTCTTCTCACTGAGCGTCGGTTGAAACTCTCCGCTATCGCCTTTTGCTGCGAGCTCGACCTCATCGACATCGAGAAGGGGTGCAATGACGATGAACATGATCAAGATCACAAAGACGACATCGATCAACGGCGTGAGGTTGATCTCGGGCTTCTCAGGCTGGGGTCGAAAAAGTTTTTTTCTCACGAAACTTTGCGGTATTGCAGCTCGATCGAGGCCACCATCTCAGAAGAAAAGCCCTCCATCTGGTTCCTCAACCTCTCAATTTTATTTCTCAGGTAGTTGTAACCCACAAGAGCGGGGATTGCAATCACGAGGCCGATGACTGTCGTGGTGAGAGCCAGGGCGAGACCACCGAGGACGGCTTCGCTTCCAGCACTGCCATGTTCCTGTAGTCCACTAAAGGTGATCAAGATTCCCCAAACGGTTCCAAGCAGACCAAGGAAGGGGGCCAATGTGACGATGGTAGAGAGGAGGTAGAGGTGTCTTTCTAAGTGTTGCACCTGTTGCAAAATCGAGGTGGAGGCTTGGGCGTCAATGAAGTCAATGTCCGCTTCTGATAGAAAGGCCGCTTTCTGCTCACCTTTTGAAAAGTGACGGTTTTTGTTCATCACTTCCAGCGTCTTATTTTTGATCGCTTGGTAGATGGGAAAAAGAGGGTTGTTGTCACTTTTTGCACACTGAAACTCGAGCGGCTTCGTGCGCACACGGTGGAACGCTTGTTCAAAGGCCGCCGCCTCTCTCTTCGAACGTTGGCAGAGCATCACTTTGACAATGAGCAACATCCAACAAAGAACCGAGAGAAAAAAAAGGCCGGCAAAGATGATTTTTCCGATCCAGTCAGACTGGACGAAAGAGTCGATAAAAGGGTTTGCTGCGAGGATGATCATGGAAGCATCATACTCCCCAAAACTTTATCCGTCGAGGATCTTTGTGAGTCTTTCGTGTGCCTCGGCAGCGGTCATTCCTTTCAGGGAAGTCATATCGAGGAGGAGCTGCTTTAAACCGGGTGCTTCTGGATTTGAAGAGAGCTGTTCTATCCTTTCCTGGAGCTTTTCGTGGGCTGCGGTGAGTTGATCACGGATCTCATTCGGTTGAGTGGTTTCGATATGGACTTCTGAAGACTCTCCATCGAGTAGGTCTACAATCGTTGCAGCGAGGGCGTAGACATCGTTTTTTTGTCCTTCTATTAGGGCATTTTGGCCAGAGGTGGAAAGAAGACGTTCTGGGTGACGATAGCCTTGAGTATACGAAAAAGCAGTTCTTCCTTCGCGGGCGCCGCCGAAGTCCCCAATGACGGGACCTTGTTCATCGTATAGGGTATTGGATGGGCGGATGTCCCCATGGTGAATGTTTTTTCCGTGGATGTCGTTTAGACCAAAAAAAAGCGGTTCCAGGTAACGCAACTTTTCTTTGAGGGGTTGGGTAGAGAAGGAGGAATCGCTCCGCAAATCTTTCCCATTTCCCGCGTAGAGGGGACCTAGAAGGCCGATTTTTTTCTTTTTTTGTCCATGATGGATGGTGATTTTTTTCGGAGCTTTCTGAATCCCTCTGATGGGTCCGTCTTGATGGATTTTCTGAAGCAATGCGGCTTCATTTTCGGTGTCCATTTTTGCATAGATTTGAGTCTCTCGACTGAGCCCCTTCTTGCGAGGCGTTTTGATCGCAAGGCTCTCGCCAGAGGCTTTTTCCGCTTTCCGCACATGCCCATATCCTCCCTTTCGCATCTTTCTGCTCTTCCCGCCGTAGTTGAAATAGGAGAGCTTTCCATCGGAAAACATCATCAAGTACTTATGGCCAGTGAGATGGACTTTTAAGGCCTCATCGGGCCCTAGACGTCGTAACCTGGCTCCGAGTTGTTCCCTAAGTGCAGTTTTCTTATCTTGACCCTCTTTCACTTGGATATGATACCCACTGCGCTCTAAAGCGCGACGGGCTGCGGACCGTGTCTTGGTGATGGAAGAGGGGATGGAGGATGAGCTGCTCTCAGCTGGGGGCTGAGGCCTTTCTGAAGGCCCACCATTTGTTTTTGGTCCAATTTCCATAAATTAATTATAATATATTTTTTAATAATTATTTATAACATTACTAATATTAAATTATTCTTATTCAAATCTAAATAAATGGGGTTTGGTAAAAGAGTGGATGAGGAAGGTTGAGATTCAACTTGAAGTGTGGTACAATAGTTATTCAGTTTTTGAAAAAATGGAAGGAAATGGATGAGAAAGCTTTCTCTATTATGTATTTGTCTTTTTGCGCTGCCTTTTGCCCTCTTTGCTAACGAGGTCGCATCCCCCGTAGAAACCACCCTGCTCAGTGAAGTGGACGCCATTCGTCCTGGCGAGCCTTTCTGGGTTGCTGTTCAGCTAGACTTGGAAGAGGGTTGGCATGCCTACTGGAAAAACCCAGGTGCGAACGGCTTTCCGACGGAGGTTAAGTGGAATCTGCCAGAGGGATATCAGGTAGGAGAGTTGAAATGGCCTTACCCAGAGATGATCGAACTCCAGGAGCAGCTTGCGTATACGTACCATGGTCAGTTGTTACTGATGGCGGAAGTGATTCCTCCGAGCGAACTTGCTGAAGACCAGATGCAAGAGATTTCTGCAACGGTGAGCTGGCTTGTTTGCTCTGATTCTGAGTGCCTTCCAGGAGAGGCAAAGGTGACCGTAGAGCTTCCCGTCTCTGATAAACTCGTTGCTTCTCGCGCAACACTCCACAGCTTCCGCAAAGCGCGTCGACGTATTCCCTTGGCGCTTCCTGACGTCCTTGTCGAGACCAAAGACCAAGAACTGGTTCTTCACCTGGATATATCGAGCCGTTACTCAAAAGTGTACTTCTACCCTGAAATGTCGGGTGTGGTCGAAGAGGGCAGTGAGCTTGCCGTTCATGAAAATGGAAAGAGCTTTTCGATGGGCCTGAAAGACATCTCTGCGCTCAATGACTCTTCAATGAAAGGACTCCTGGTTCTTGCCGATGAGGCAGGCCACCCTGGAACGGTCTTTGAGATTGATGCGAACCCCAATGCAAAAGCAGCGGCCGGCTTCGGGGACCAAAGCTTTTGGATGGCACTTCTCTTTGCCTTTCTTGGAGGAGTGATCCTCAACTTAATGCCCTGCGTTTTACCTGTTCTCTCGCTGAAGGTCTTTAGCTTAGTGAAGCTTTCCGGAGAGAGCCGCTTTAAAATTCTCCGTCATGGACTCTTCTTTACAGCAGGTGTTTTGATTTCGTTTTGGACGCTTGCAGGAGGGCTCTTGATCCTCCGCGCTTCGGGTGCGATTGTCGGTTGGGGCTTTCAGCTCCAAGAGCCGATTTTTGTGGCGCTCCTCGCGAGTTTGATCTTCATCTTTGCACTCAGTCTTTTTGGTGTCTTTGAACTCGGAACCTCTGTCAGTGCTTGGGCAGGACAGAAGGAGAGTGACACTAAAAAAGGAGGAAACGATTCCCTCGGAGCGTTCATGAGTGGGGTCCTTGCGACCGCTGTGGCAACTCCCTGTACAGGGCCGTTCCTCGGTTCTGCCGTGGGCTTTGCTGTGACGCTTCCAGCTCTACCTGCGATGATGATCTTTACTGCACTGGGTTTAGGGATGGCAGCTCCTTTCTTGCTGATCTCTCTCTTTCCAGCCCTCGTACGCTTTTTCCCACGTCCAGGAAACTGGATGATCACCTTTAAGGAGATCATGGGCTTCTGCATGATGGCGACGGTGGTTTGGCTTGTTTGGGTTTTTGGAATGCAAACGGGCGCGTCGGCGCTTTCGCTCTTCCTCGGAGCGCTTCTGCTCTTTTCTTTGGCCTTCTGGGTTTTTGGAAAGTGGTCTACGCCGATCAAAAAGCCCCGCGTGCGCTACGCCTCTTATGTGGTCACGCTTCTGCTTTCTTGCCTCAGCTTTTATACGATTGTGAAAGCCACACATCTTCCTTCTCAAGACAACTTTGAGCTGGTGGCGATGTTGGATGTGGAAGAGATGCAAAAGAACCCGACTCAGTGGGTTCCTTTCTCAAAAGAGAAACTGGAGGAACTCCGCGCGAAAAAGATTCCGGTTCTCATTGACTTTACCGCTAGCTGGTGCCTGACATGCCAGACCAATTTCGGAGTGCTCGAGACCTCAGAGGTGAAGCAGGCTCTCAAAGATGCCGGCGTTGTGAAAATGCTCGCCGACTGGACGAAGAACGATCCTGAGATCACCGCCGAGCTCAAGAAGCATGGGCGGAGCAGCGTTCCTCTTTATGTCCTCTATGGACCAAATGGAGAAGAGGAGATCCTTCCTCAGCTCTTGACCAAAGGTGTGGTGATCGACGCTCTACAAAAAATTGAACAATGACCCTTGTCGACTCACACGCCCATTTGACTTCGGATGATCTCTATCCAGAGATTGACCAGCTCCTCGCCCGCGCGAAAAGCGTCGGTGTGGAGACGGTCGTCAACATCTGCACCAACAAGAGCACGCTCGAGCGTGGCATCCAAGTTCGAAAAGGGTATCCAAACTTTTACAATGTCGCCTCCACCACTCCACACGATGTGCATATCGAAGGGGAGGAGGTTTTCCCTCTGATTGAAAAAGTAGCTCGAGAAAAGCAGATTGTTGCTGTTGGTGAAACCGGTCTCGACTACTACTACTGGAAAGAGACCCGAGAGATCCAGATCCACTATTTTAAAAAGTATCTCGCCCTGGCTCGTGAGTGCGATTTACCGATTGTCATCCACTGCCGTGATGCTTTTGAAGACCTCTTTGAGGTTCTCGAGGCCCACTACAGCGAAGGGGGCCGTTGGCTTCCGGGTGTCCTCCACTGCTTTACAGGGACGGTAGAAGAGGCGAAAGTGTTGATAGAAAAAGGGTGGAACATCTCCTTCTCCGGCATTGTGACTTACAAAAAGAGTGAGGAGCTCCGTGAAGTGGCGCGCCTTGTTCCTCTCGAGCAGATGTTCATTGAGACAGACTCGCCCTATCTCGCTCCCCAGCCTGTCCGCGGCAAGCGCAATGAGCCTTCCTACCTGCCAGATACAGCAAAGGTCCTCGCTGAACTGCGTGGACTCTCTTTCGATGACTTTGCAGCCATCACCTCACAAAATGCGAAAAAGTTTTTTGGGATTGGAGCGTAGCGGGGTCGAACCGCTGACCTCAACAATGCCATTGTTGCGCTCTACCAACTGAGCTAACGCCCCAAAAATGACTCCGTTTAATATAGAGCTCCAGCGCATTTTGGACAATGGAACCTTGCAGGAAATTCCCTCTTTCGCCGATAATTCATGCCGTTGTCTACGAATGCGCCTGTAGTTCAATGGTAGAACAGTAGCCTTCCAAGCTACGAGTGTCAGTTCGATTCTGATCAGGCGCTTTTTTCCGATCGAGTGGGTTTGGGATTTTTTCGCTCAACTCCACTCAAATTTTCCGCTCTTTTCCCCTTTTTTTCTTTGACAAACCCCATTGAGGGGTTTCCCTGCGGCGAAAAAATAATAATCCGAAAAAAATTTGTGAATTTGGCGGAAAAATTCCCAAAACTCCTCCACCTTTCGTCCCAAGAAGGGGGATCCGCTCAAAGTATGCTAAAAGTCCGCGCCGCAATCCGGAAAAAAGCTAACCCATTCCAAGCTAGAAGGCATTCCCATAAATCCAAAGATTTGGTATCCTTTTTCCACGATTAAACCCCAAGACCGAAATCTCATGCCGAGGAGCTTCCTCGGAGAGATGCCGTCTGTAAATCAAATTTGTCAAAGGGACAAGGCTTGGTATGAGCGAAAAAGAAAAATCTTATAAAGAAGTGACCATCAAAGACCTCTTAGAGGCAGGTGTTCACTGGGGTCACCAGACATCGCGCTGGAACCCAAAAATGAAACGTTACATTTTTGAAGCGAGAAATGGTCTCTACATCATTGACCTCGCGAAAACCCTTCAGCAGATCCGCGAGGCAGCTGAGGTGGTCAAAGAGGTGGCTAGAAACCACCAGTCGATCCTTTTCGTAGGAACAAAGAAACAGGCGAAAGAAGTCATCCGCGAGGCGGCTGAGTTCTGCGGTGAGTTTTACGTTGCTGAGCGCTGGCTCGGTGGGATGCTCACCAACCTCTCGACAGTACGCCAGTCTGTGAAGAAGCTAGAGCGCAACGAGAAGCGCTTGACCAGCGTCGACGAGGGATTGACGAAGAAAGAGCTGACTCTGCTTTCGAAACAGCAAGAGAAGCTTGAAAAAAACCTTTCTGGAATTCGTGCGATGAGAAAGCCTCCAGGACTCGTGATTGTGGTCGATCCAATGAAAGAGCACATTGCAGTTGCCGAAGCAAACAAGCTCGGTATCCCGGTTCTAGGTCTCATCGACACCAACTGTGATCCTGATCCCATCGATCACATCATTGCTTGTAACGATGACGCTCTAAAGAGTGTGAAGTTGATTGTTTTCGCCCTTGCTTCAGCGATTGTCGAAGAGAAAAACGCTCTTCGTATCTCTGAGGGAAGAAAAGACGATACGGAAGAGAAGCCTGCGGTGAATGCAGAGCCTGCTCTAGAAGAAGCGAAAAATGAAACTGTCAGCGAAGGAGTGAAGTCATGACGATTACAGCAGCAATGGTAAAAGAGCTCCGCGACCGCACAGGCGTGGGGATGACCAAGTGTAAAGAGGCTCTCGAAGCTTCAGGTGGCAGCGTCGAAGAGGCGATTAGCTTCCTCAGAAAGCAGGGTGCTGCTTCTGCCGTGAAAAAAGCGGGCCGTGAAGCGAAAGAAGGAAAGATCGCTTTTGCTGAGAATGGCTCGACCATCGCAGTCGTTGAAGTGGCTGCAGAGACCGACTTCGTTGCCAATAACGAGCGCTTTGTTGAGTTCTTGAACGACGTGGTGAATGAGGCTGCAAAGAGCAATCCTGCTGACCTCGAAAGCTTCCTTGCGCAGAAGCTCTCTAAAGACCCTTCAATGACAATTGAAGACTACCGTACTACCATCGTTCAAGCGATTGGTGAGAACATCCAGGTAAAGCGTGTGATCACTTTTGAGAAGGCTCCGAACAAATCTTTCGGTGTCTACTCACACCTTGGTGGAAAGATCGTCACGGTAGTCGAGATTGAAGGTTCTGATCAGGCAGAGCAAGTTGCCAAGGATGTGGCGATGCATGCAGCTGCGACGGCTCCTGAATATCTGTCTCCTGAAAAGGTTCCTTCTGAGATCGTCGAGCGCGAGAAAGATGTCGCTCGTGGTCAGGTAGAAGGAAAGCCTGCAAACATCATCGACAAGATCATCGAAGGAAAGCTCCGCGCTTTCTACGACCAAATCTGTCTGTTGAACCAAAAGTTCATCAAAGACGATAGCGTCACCGTTGCTCAGTTTGTTGAGAAGAACGCCAAAGAGAGCGGATCGCCTCTGAAGGTTGTCAACTTCCTCCGCTGGAACATCGGCGAAGGTTAACTTACGTCAAAGCACCTCTTCTGGAGGTGCTTTTTTTTAGGTTTGATCAATGACAAAACGCCGCCTACTTTTAAAAATTTCTGGAGAAGTCTTGAAAGGAGAGAGTGACTCTCCTTTTGATCCCTCTATCTGCCGTCAAGTTGCTACAGCCGTTCGCTCACTCGTCGATACTGGAAATCAAGTCGCGATGGTGGTCGGTGGCGGAAATTTTTGTCGTGGTGTGCAAGCCGATCAGATTGGGGTCGAACGGATCTCAACGGACTATATGGGGATGCTTGCGACGATGATGAATGGGCTGGCTCTCAAGTCGTTCTTTAAGGAGTGTGGGCTGAAGGTCGCCGTTTTAAGTGCTCTTGACTGCCCGAAAGTGGTCGAAAGTTACCGCTACGAGCGGATCGACCAACGCCTTGAGGAGAACGATGTCCTTCTCTTTGTGGGTGGAACGGGGAACCCCTTCTTCTCTACAGATACTGCAGCGGCTCTTCGCGCGAGTGAAATCCACGCAGACTTTCTGCTTAAAGCGACGAAGGTGGACGGCGTCTACGACAAAGATCCCATGAAAGATCCCACTGCAAAGCGTTTTGATTCGCTGAGCTTTAAGCAAGTCATCGAAAAAGAGCTGAAAGTCATGGATCAAACAGCTTTTACGCTCTGTCAGGAAAGTGAAATTCCGATTATCGTATTTAACATGGACCTTCTCCTCAGCGGAGAAGGAAGCTTCGAAAAGATTAAAGCGTCTGGAACACATATAGGTGAGTGATGAATGACACAAAAGAGAAAATGCAAAAAGGGCTCGAGCACTTTGAGGTTGAGCTAAAGAATATCCGCACGGGACGTGCCAACCCAGCCATTTTGGATGGAGTGAAAGTGGAAGTCTATGGCACCAGCATGCGCCTTCAGGACCTCGCCTCAGTGAGTGTTCCTGAGCCGATGCAGCTGCTGATTGTTCCCTTCGATGCAGGCAACTCGGCTGCCATCGGAAAAGCGATCGAAAAAGCCAATCTCGGGTTCCAACCGATCACGGAAGGGAACCAAGTGCGCATCAACATTCCTCCGATGGACGGGTCGATCCGTGAAAAAATGATTCGTTCTATCAAAGAACTTCTTGAGCAGACGAAGGTCAGCATCCGTCAGGTTCGAAAAGATGCGAACAACCACATCAAGGCGGATAAAGAGCTTTCTGAGGATGATAAAAAGCATCAGGAAAAGAAAGTTCAAGAGCTGACAGACGACTTCTGCAAGAAAGCAGACGAGATGGCTCGGAAGAAGGAAGAGGAACTTTCATCCATCTAAATGGGTTGAGAGAAAATCCTGAAGATCGTATAGTATTGGTCATCTGTTACCTGGCCCCATCGTCTAGCCTGGCCTAGGACACTAGATTTTCATTCTAGTAACAGGGGTTCGAATCCCCTTGGGGTCAACAGTTTGGGTCTTTAGCTCAGTTGGTTAGAGCACCTCACTTTTAATGAGGGGGTCGAAGGTTCGAGTCCTTCAAGACCCAAACTTTCTTTTCTAGACTTCCTGATAATACTGAATATTTTTCATCTTGTGAACGAAAACACAGGCCGTCAAAACGATGAGTCCTCCTGCGCCGAGCACGGCAAGAGGGGGGTAGGTCAAGAGGAGTGGCTCGATTGTTTTAGCAATGAGGGCTGCAGTTCCAACCAGAGAAAGGCCGTAGAGAACCTTTCCTTCACGTTCGAGTAGGCTTCCATAATCATCTTGCGCGACAGGTCTCGATGTCAGCGTGTTCACAAGGGGTTGAATGGCAAGAGTGAAGGCATGGATAAGAGCGGGAGCGAGCGCAAAGACAGTGAGGGGTGCTGGAAAGAGGATACTCAGCGCGAGGCAACTGCCAAGTTCAACAAGTGGGCCTGCGGCCACCACCACCAAAAAGCTCACGCGTCTACCTAGGAGATTTCCTAAACGGGAGAGAGGAGCGGTGTGATCGCACTCAAAGTAACTGTCCACTCCGAGAATGCCCTGAACAACCACGGCTGTATGAGGGGATTGGTAGACGGCTCTGGCAGCGAGGTCATGGCTTTTTTCATGGATGTACACTTGGATTGGGTAAGAGAGGGTGCCTCCTGCGGCGGCAAGTAGTGGTGTCATTGTAATCTCCTTGGTCAGAACACACTCAGTCTAAGTGAGTGGCTCGTTTCTCGCTAGTCTGGATATTTCATGAGCACTTGTAGTAATGCTTCGAAATGTTTTTCACAGGGGGGCACGTGAGCCCTCTCTTTGACAAGAACCAGCTCCTTTTCTATAGTGCGGATATAGGTTCTTCGAAGGATATTTAAATGACTGAAAATCAACCACCTAAAAAGAGAGAGGGGGGAGAAGAACGCCCTCTAGAGTGCACCTCTTGTAAAAAGCACGTCGCAGTGCGCTACACAGAGGTCATGGGTGGGGTGATCACCCACACCGTCATGTGCAGTGACTGTCCTGTCCTAGAGATGCGTCTCCATGGAATTCCATCAGGGGATTTTGCCGAGTCTGCTGCGGAAGCAGGTCTCTGCTGCGGGAACTGTGGCACGACTCTCAACTCTGTCCGCTCTGGGAGTTTTCTCGGTTGCCAATTCTGTTATGACGTGTTTGGTGATGTCCTTGTTGGAGAGCTCGAATCGATGAATAAGATCTCCCAAAAACTCATGACCCCGTCGATGGCAAGCCACCTCCATGTGGGACGTAAACCCGGTGAAGTGACGAAAATGAGCCCTTCAAACCAGCTCATTGCCCTGAAAGAAGCTCTCGACGAGACGCTCGAGCGTGAAGATTATGAGCAGGCGGCGTGGATCCGTGACCAGATCAAAGAACTGACGGAGATTGAAGATGACGAGTGATCATGATCCGCACCTTCTCCTCGGACTTTTGGATCCCTGGAGAGAAAACACCCACTCCATCTGGATTGGATCGACACTCAAGATCTCTCGCAACCTCGACAACTACAACTTTCCCTCGAAACTTTCGACCGATGAGCAGAAAGAAGTGGTCTCGTTGATTCAGAAAAATTTGATGAGTTACAAAGGGCTCGAAAAACCGACCTTTCTGCCAGCGGAAGAGACAACTCCGTTAGAAAAGCAATTTTTGTATGAGCATTTCTTGTTGCTTTCGGGCCTTGGCCAGGCGCATAGCGGAGAGGCGTTCCTTGTTGGAAAGCAGGGATCGTTTCTTGGCAGCATCAATCTAGAAGACCACCTGAGTTTGACCTTGATCGACACTTCTGGTGACCTCGAGTCCTGTTTTTCTGAGTTATCGAAGATTGAAAACCACTTGACGAAGAGCTTTTCTTTTGCTTTCAACTCCCGCTTCGGATTCCTCTCTGCCGACCCAGCCCTTTCGGGCACGGGTCTTGAGGTGAGCTGCTACGTTCAAGCGCCTGCATTGATCCACACTGGGGAGCTATCCGAGTTTTTAGTGAGCCATAATGAGGATGATGTCTACGTTTCAGGGCTTCAAGGGACACTCGATGAGATCACAGGTGACTTGCTCGTTGTCCGCAACAACTTCACTTTAGGGCTGACAGAAGAGGACATCCTTTCGAGCGTGCGCTCTTACACGACTAAACTGCTTGTGAAAGAAAAGGGACTGCGCAGTCAGCTGAAAAACACCGAAGCACGGGAACTCAAAGATCTCGTCAGCCGCGCTTATGCTGTCTTGATGCACTCTTACCAGATCGAGCCTCTCGAAGCGCTCAGTGCGATCTCATTAGTGAAGCTAGGTGTAGATCTTGGGTGGTTGACGAACGTCACAATCCGTGAACTCAATGCGCTTTTCTTTAACTGCCGCCGTGGTCATCTTCTCAGCCACTTTGAAAGTGAAATTGACCAAGAAGAGCTTCCACACAAACGCGCAGAATATATCCACAAGCATCTCGAGAAAGCAGAGCTCCACGTTTAAGCATTAGGCGAGGAGCGATGGACGGCTATAGAGAAGAGCAATACGGCCAATGAGCCTATTCCCAAGACAGCCATGGGAGGGTAGGTTCGCAAGAGCGGCTCGATCGTTTTAGCGATGATCAGAGCGGTTGCAAGAAATGAAAGGGCATAGCCTGTATCTCCACCCACTCTCCAAATCTCACCAAAATCTCCTATATGTTGAGACTTAAAAGTGATGCTATTCACGAACGGCTGAATGGCAATTGTAAATAAATAGATGAGGTAGGGAGCTGTTCCGAAGACCATCAGCGGTGTGGGAAAAAGAAGGGTGAGCGCCAAGCAAGCGCAAGCATTAGCCAGAGGGCCTACTACAGTCGTCAGTACAATGGAGACGCGTTTCCCAAGTTTTTTTCCAAGCGAAGAAAGAGAAGCGTCTGCACTGGATGGATCAAAACCAAAACTGCTATCCCAACCAAGAAATCCTCGCACTTGAATATCGATTTTCGGATCTTTGTAGAGAAGTTTTGCAGCAACTGCATGAGCACCTTCGTGTAAGTAAGCTCCAACAGGGTAAGTGGAAAGACCAGCAGCGGCGGCAAGTATAGGGTGCATTTTCAAATCTCCTTCGTATGTAGGTTATAAGACCTACTAAGCCTAAGCGAATGTAGAGATTTCTCGCTAGCGACGATATCTTTTTTGCAGAATCAAAAAATAAAGTATCAACCCTACGATCACAACACTGTTGAAGATCTCGCGGTAGGGAAAATATTTTTCGATGAAAGCTTGGGAGGGTTTGTGGGGGTTGTACCAGATCGTCCACGATTTTTCTTGGAGCTCAGGCTCAAGTTTTTGGAGGTATTGACGGCTGTTGGCTTGAGGCTCTGAGAGGAGCTCCCTCCGTGTGTAAGTCTTGCCGTCAACTTCGTAGGTGTAGGTGGCATTGAGGAAGTAGATCCCAAGCCAGTTGTTTCGGATCTTAAAGGAGATCGTCTGGTTCGTGGTCGTGGCGGTCGAAGAGGTGTACTGGGTATAGAAGAGGCCCGCACGGACGCCAAAATAGAGGAGTGCAGAGAGGAGCGCGATGTAGAGAAGGGACCAGACGGTTCTAGTTGACATCGGTAAACCTTTTGGGGGTGGGTGAGTGAAAGAGCTGTTCTTTTTGGGTGATAGGGTGGATGAAACCAAGGCTGCGGGCGTGGAGGGCGAGTCGTCCTGTGGCATTTCCCTCGGCACCATACTTTTTGTCGCCGTCAACAGGATGGCCGACATGGCTTGCATGGACACGGATTTGGTTCTTCTTACCGGTCTCGAGTTGGAGTTCGAGGAGGGTGTGGCGTTTTGTGCGCCTTAGCACTTTAAAGTGGGTGACAGCGCGGAGGCCCTCTTGGCCGGGCCGAGCGATATGCATAAAAAAGTTTTTACCCTCTTTTAGAGGAAAGTCCCAGGTGCCCTCGTCCTGTTTGACACGGCCCTCGACAAGGGCGTTGTACTCTCTTTTTGTCGTATGGGCAGCAAACTGCTCTTTTAGCCCTTCAGCGGCCTCCCGGGTGAGGGCAAAGACGAGCAGGCCTGAAGTCTCCCGGTCGAGGCGGTGGACGGGGAGGACGTTGGTTCCTTTATGGAGCTCTTTGAGGTGCTCATGGGCACTTTTGCCACGGTCATAGGGAGTTTTGACACTGAGCATCCCCTCTGGCTTGTCGATGACGACGAGATGGGGGTCTTGAAAAACAATTTTTACAGGTGTGTGGAGGCGTTTTGTTTTGGGGAGGAGCTCCAGGGTGTCGCCTTCGGCCAGTAGATCGCTGGGGAGCGAGGCCTTTTTTCCCTGCACCTTGAGACGGCCTTCTCGAATCCAGCGCTTCCTCTCATTATTAGAAGATGAGGGGAACTTTTCTTTTAAAGAGTCGAGAAGGGTAATTTCTTTTCTAATGACCCATTTCATATCTAAATATTTGACATTCTAACATATCGGTAAAATTTTTTGACGAATTTTCTCTAGAAAGGTATAATTTTCAAGAGCGAAAAAATTAAACGGAGAAATTATGGCCGAAAAGAAAGATAAAAAGACCAAGCGTCCGACCGCTGAAAAAAGAATGTTACAAAACGAGAAAGCACGTAAGCGCAACCGTGAAAGAAAATCAAAGATCCGTACTGCGATCCGTCGCTTTGAAGAAGCTGTGACACTCGCTGACGCTGCCAAAGTGAAAGAGAGTCTTGGAACAGCCTTTTCAACCATCGATAAAGGTGTGAAAGGCGGAGTTTTAAACATCAATAAAGCAGCACGTATGAAAGCGCGTCTGACTGCAAAAGCTCGCACTGTCTAACACATTTAAGGAGTCCTGTTGAAGAGACCATCTAAAAAAATTCTTTTTGGGTCTTTTGCGGTCCTTGTGGCCGTCACTCTCTTCTTTACCCTCAGATCTGATGGGAGTATCGACCCTGATCTCACCGTTCAGATTCCGATGAGGGATGGGACTCACCTTCCAACAGACATTTACCTTCCTTACAAAGGTGCTAAGAAGAAGCCGATCGTTTTGGTCCGCACTCCTTCTGGAAAGCGCGCCTACTACCAATCTTTTCTTCCTCTAACGGAGTCTGGGTACATTGTGGCGATCCAAGATGCTCGCAGCTTCCTGGATAAAGAAGGGAAGTCGATGCCTTGGATTACAGATGGTTGGGGGGAGCTGCAAGATGGATATGATACGATTGATTGGCTCTCGAAAAGTTCCTATTCGAATGGAAAGATTGGGACGATTGGATTCTCTGCGATGGGTATCTCTCAGCTGCTCTTGGCTCCGACGGCGCATCCGAGCTTGAAGGCTCAGTATATCGGTTTTGCTGTCGGCGATATGTACAACCAGGCGATCTACATGGGTGGCCAAGTCCGGAAGAATCAGGTGGAAGGATGGCTAGGCTACTATGCGCGTCATCCTGGAGTACTTAAAGCTGTTCTTGGAGAGAAAGAGGATAGCCCCTTCTGGAAATGTGTGGACTGCATTTCTCAGGCACACCGTGTGAACACGCCTGCCCTCCACTACGGAGGTTGGTACGACACCTTTTCTCAGGGAACACTCGACTCCTTCGTCGCATTCCAAAACGAAGGGGATCACGGTGCAAAAGGGAAACAAGTGCTTGTGATGGGCCCTTGGACACACCACTACCCGCGTGATATGCGGCTCGGCGACTACAACGTTCCTGAAAATGCCCACTACCCTCCCCACGAAGTGATGCCACACCATTGGTTCGACCATTACTTAAAAGGGGACCATAACAACGTGAAAGAGGCTCCACCTGTCATTTATTACGTGATGGGTCCTTTCGATGGTACCAGCGGCAGAGGGGGTGTTTGGAAAACCGCTCAAGAGTGGCCGATTCCTGCTAAACCCTACACACTCTACCTCAATACCCATGGGAAGCTTGATAACCGTGTTGTGAGTGCAGGATCAGAAGGCTTTGTCTATGACCCTGAAAACCCGACTCCGACGGTGGGAGGAAGAAACCTCTTCCTGGCTGCTGGTCCTAAAGATCAGACGCCTATAGAGGAGCGTGAAGATGTCGTCGTTTTCACGAGTGATCCACTTGAGGAGGATCTCGAGGTGACAGGACGCCTCTTTGCAAACATCTACTTTACCTCTGACCGATCGACGACAGACGTGGCGCTCCGCTTAACGGATGTCTACCCGGATGGCAAGAGTGTCCTCATCGCTGATGGGATCAAGAAACTTCAGGAAGGAGAGTCCAATCCCGTTGAAGTCGACCTTTGGTCCACCAGTCAAGTCTTTGCGAAAGGGCACCGCATCCGTCTCTCGGTTTCTTCTGCCAACTACCCTCAGTTTGAAAGGAACTTTAACGGCGGGACCGAAGAAGAACCGCGTGTCGCCACCAACCGCGTCCTCTTTGGACCTTCACACCCTTCTCGTATCACACTTCCTGTTGTGATGGATCAATGAAGGCTGTCATCTTAGCAGCAGGAGTCGGTAGCAGACTCGCTCCCTTTGATGATGCCCCCAAAACTCTCACTCAACTAGACAATGGAAAGAGCCTCCTTCAGATGCAGCTCGACGCCCTTCTTGAGCATCTAGCTATCGAAGACATATCTGCCGTGGTAGGGTATAAATTCGAACTCATCGAAGCCGCATTTCCTAAACTTCCGACAGTGAAAAATCTCTACTTTCGGACAGAAAATACAGCGAAGAGTCTTCTTAAAGCGCTTGAAAGGCTTGGTGGACCCGATGAAGATCTCCTCTGGCTCAATGGAGATGTTGTCTTCGACCGTGCAATCTTGAGTTCCTTTCTTGAGAATAAAAAAAGCTCAACAGTGGTCATCCCCGGTGAAGCGGATGAAGAAGCGGTCAAATACTCCACGGATGGAAATGGCCACCTGCTGGAGCTTTCCAAAACGGTCGCCCAGCCGGAAGGAGAGTCGGTCGGTATCCAGTATTTTGAGAAAGAGCACGTTCCCTTTTTAATTCGGGGTCTCAAGCAGTGTGGCGATCAGGACTATTTTGAAAGAGGCGTCGAATACGCCCTCACCTGGGGTGTCCAGGTGACTCCCTTTCCCGTCGAGCCTCATCAATGCCTTGAGATAGATTTTATCGAAGATCTGAACCGCGCAAATCAACTCTTTTGAACGGCTGCTAAGATTTCTTTTTTGACCTCTTCTGGGTCGATCTCATCAAAAGTGAATTTGTAGAGCTCTTTTCGTTTCTGAGAAAGTGAGGGATCTTCTTCTTCTCCAATCAATTGGTAGATCTTCGAAAACTCTTCAGGAAGGAGAGAGCGGCCGGCCCGAAAGAGAAAAACATCAGGATCTTTTTCGGGGTCTCTTCGTTGGTGGTTGAGAAAGAAGAGGGGGCGGTCGTAGACGAGAAAGTCGTAACCGATGGAAGAGAGGTCCCCGATGTAGATATCGGTGAGGTCGAGCAATGGATAGATGAGTGGGAACTCTTCGAGAAAGTGGATGTTCTCCTCCTCTTCGTAGAGGGCAATGATCCGCTCGACGTGGGCGATGTTGTTGAGTTTGAGATGAGGATGGAGTTTGACGATGAGCTGGCAGTCTGAAGGAAGGTTTTTGAGGAGGATTTCAGCGGCGTCGAAGAAAGAGGTCCGGGAGTGCTCTTCATTCCATGTCCAGGTTGGAGCGTAAAGGAGTGTTTTTTTGGATGGGTCTAGGGGCAGTTCTTTTTTTGTGATCTGGTCATACACCTCTTTGTTTTGAAGGTAGTCGTGGTAGCGCAAGTTTCCCATTCGCACCGTTTTTTGAAGAGAGGAGGCGAGGGGAGAGTTTTGAATGAGGGTGAGCATCTGCTCGCCGTAGAGGAGGCAGATGTCCGAGAGGGCCGACTGGGTCATCCAGTAAGCCTTATCGGAGAAGCCGTGCGGGACAAAGAGCTGTGTCATCTCCTCTCCAAAGAGAGCATGGAATTTTTCGCGGTCTGGGTCGTGGGAGGTGGCGATCAGACTACAGTGTTCTTTGAGAAAGTCAGTCGTGAGCTCGCTCCGAGGAATGACTTCAACCTGGAGGCCAGGATAGTAGTGTCTGAAGAGCGCTGCGGCATCTTCATCGGTCACGATGAGGGGCATCTCAAAGAGTTTCGCAATCGGTGCGAGGTGTTCCGTGTGATGAGGGAACCCTTCATGGTTGAGTGCAATCCATTTTTGTTGCATGATCTTATTGTCAAATTCTTGGGAGATTTTATGCTAGAACTTAAATCGGAGAAGCTCTCGATCTCAGTCGACCCTCAAGAGGGGCTTCGGTTAAAAAGCTTCAAAATAGGGGGACAGGAGCGCTTAGCGACCAGATCGGCTTTGCCATTTGTCGTTGGTCCGCATTTTGGAAAGCGCAACCCAAAGCTCTTAGGTCATGAGGACCCCTATCCGAATGGTCTTGCAGCCTATGCCCCTTGGGAGGCCGAGTTGAGGGGCGAGGAGTTGGTTGCGACACTCAAATCTGATGAGTCGACTGCAGAGAAGCAGGGTTTTGGATTTTATCTCTCGTTAAAGATGAAAATATTAGATCAAAGTATTGATATTCAGTTAGATACAACTTCTGAAGAGGAGGGGCTAGCCGGCGTTCTCTTTCCCTTTGCTTCTGGAAAAGGCACCCTTTTGACGGACTCCAAAAAGCTGGTCTATCGAGAAGCGGAGCTCGTCCCTCTTCCTTCTGTTTTTCAAGAGCGCTCGAGTGAAGAGTTAGAGGCGGATCTCAGTCAACCCTTCGCAACCCCTCTCTATCCGCGTCTCGATCCTCTAAAGGGGCACCTCCAGACGGATGCGATCCAACTCGAGGCCCACTTTCCTTCACAGGAGAGTTCGCTCTATGTTCAAAACGAAGGAGGGGTCCTTTGGATGGGAGGCATGACTGCTCAAAATCCAGACCGTCCAACTTTAACGGCTAGCTCGCTTAGAATCAATGTCTCTGGTATATAGTAAGGTGTGATGAGCGAGAAATTGAATAACAAGAATCACCGTTTTTTTCTTGTGGTTCTGGCCTGCTATTTTTTGCCGGCTGTGGCGCTTGTGCTCTTTACTGTTTCTCAGATGCCCACCGATAGCGCCAAGTGGGTCTTTGGACTCTCTTTTCTTTTAGCGTCACTTGGCTCCGTCGCCCTGATTTTTTCTTTTCTCCGCTTCAAAGAGGGGACTACAGCTCCTAGTGCAGAGGTCAGCGCATCGAAAGCCGTTGAACCCCTTTCTGAGGAGAGAGAAGATGTCCAAGCGATGCAAAGTGAGCTTGAAAGTTTGCGGGGTCAAGAAGAGGCGCTTGTTGAAGAGCTTGAAGAGGTGAAAGAGGCTTGGTACCGTCAAAAAGCAGAATATGAAGAGCTCCAGTCACAGTTTGCGAACTTCAAAGAAGAGCACTTAAGGGTGATTGCAGAGTATCAAGAACACTCTGAAAAGAGAGAGCGCCTCCTTAAGGAATACACAGAGACGGTGAATGGCCTTCGCGCCACCATGGATGATAAGCAAAAAGAGATCCACAACTTGGAGTCATCGATTGATGATTTGACGTATGATCTCAACACCCTTCTCAAGGTGACAGAAACCGAATCGGACATGCCGATGCCTCCAACTCAAGAAGAGTTCCTTCGCGCCCCTTCACCTGTGGTGGAGAGAGAACGCGAAGGTAGCAAGCAGCTACAACGCTGCCTCAACATTGCGCAGAAGCTCACATCGAGTTACTTTGCTGAAGACGCTCGATTTCAAATGGGAATGGACAACTCTGCACTCAACCGCCGCCGTCTTTACGACGCCTTCCGCAGTGAGAGTTCTTGCATTGTCTTTGTTTACTCTCTTCGTGAAGGGCATTTGGTTTTTGCCAATGACCAGACGAAAGAGTTTTTAGGATGGGGACCTGAGAACTTCATCCACGATTTCAAAGATCTGATGCGTGGAGGTCAAGAGGTCTGGCAAGAGACGCTGAACCGTCTGGGTCAAACGCAAGAGGCGGAGTTGCTTCTCTCTTTTGCATCCAAAAATGAGGGTGAGAAAACCCTTCAGTGCCGACTCGCTGTGATCCGCACAGGAGTCTTCAAAAACCACGCCGTGGGGATTCTCTATCCCCTATCGACGACCTCTACTGTACCGGGTCATATTTAAGGATGTGGAGCGGGTCGATGTCGGTGGTAGCATAGACCCATTCGTCATCATTTTCTCTCATGAGGCGGTCGCAGGCGAGCAGGTAGCCCCAGAAAAATCCATATTTATGCAGTGCATCGAGTGCATACTGTGAGCTGGAGGGGAAGTAGTGGCTCCTTGGGCCATCAGCGTGTGTGAGGACCTCTTGCCGCAGCTGGATGACTTTTGAAGCGGCGGTGATCAGGAGGTTGGATTCCTGCTTCGGTGTAGAGGTTTTCTGTTTGCTAAGCGAAGCGTCTTTTCCCCAAGGGCCCCAGGCTTTTCTCTCGGTCGGATTATAAGGTACAGAGACGAGGAGGGAGGGGATGAGGAATAAGAAGATAGTGTTAAAACGCATGTTGGATCATGAGGGTGGGAAAAAGTTGGTCTTCGATCATGGACTCACGCGCATATTGACTGTAAGTGTGATCGTTGTGGAATTTTGCAGCAAGGCCTGCGCCGTTGATCCCTCCGACGTACCAACCAAACTCCAGGCTGGCGGTAATGATTCCGGCAGAGATGTATCCCTGCTTGAAAAATTGGGCTGTGGCGGTGAGGAAAAGGGCGTTTAGCACGAAAGAGGTGAGGGCTGTCTTCTTTTGTCCAACATAGTAGTAGCCTGCTCCTGGAAAAAGGGCGTTGTAGATTTGCGCTTTTCGAACGGAGAGGCGTTCTTGGCAGTAGCAGTCAACCCAGCTGGGCCGGTTCATGGCTTGGAGGGTCGGTAGGTCTCCCTCTTGGATAGCTTTAGAGAGTTGGAGTTTCTCTGCACGTTCCGGGGCCGACTCGCGGAGGATATCTAAGACGACTTTCGCCTTATAAGGGTCGCAGATCTTTTCGTAGGAGAGGACGAGCATCACGAGGAGGTCGTTGAAGAGGGGGGAGTCTTTGGAAAGATTTTTGAGATTAGATTCGTCAAAACTGCGGATGACGTCGCTGTATTTTTCTGCAAAGAAGTAGGCGGTGAGGATGTCATACTCTATTTGAGTGCGCCTTTCACTCTCGTCTTCAGGGATGAGAAAAAGAGCTCTTTTCAGGGCAGTAATCGAGCGGTAGAGGTCCAGTTCTTCACCAAATTTTTCCCCGATGAGAAGCTCCTTACCCCACTCTTCTTTCAACTCCTCTTTTTCTAACGGAGGGAACGGAGAGCTCCTTTCTGCGATGTCGCAGGTTGTAGGCGTATAGCAGAGGTTGGGGTCCAACACGTAGGTGCGCGGATGACAGCCCGTCAAAAAAGTGAGAAGAAGGATCGAAACGAGGAGCTTAGTTTCTAAGCGGTCTCTCTTCAGACTTGCCATAAGGTTCACGGATGTTAAAGAAGTCCAGTGCTTCATCGACTTCAAACTGCCAACGTTTTTTGTGGCGTTTTCTATGTTTCCAAATATCTTGTTGACGCTTGGTGATCGGGTTGATGCGTTCTACATCAACGATCTGAGGTCGGATGAAGAGCATGAGGTTTTTCTTATCGATACGTGTTCTTTTCTGCGAGAAGAAGCCTCCGAGGAAGGGGATACCACCTAAGCAGGGAACTTGGTTACGGATCTCTTCCCTTTCATCCCGGATCTGACCACTCATGATTAGGAAGTACCCATCAGGCATATGGATGCGTGTTTTGGTGGTGCTTTTTCGTGTGGTTGGTCCAATACTCTGAGCGCCTGTGGTGCTCGACCCACCCGTTGCTGTGTCGGATTGTCCACCTCCACCCCCTGTGGTGACAGTCGTTCCTCCCCCGCCTGTGGGGAAGGTTCCTCCGGCAGCAGAGCTCACCTCTTGCTCGATGTCCAGGGTGATGATGCCGTTGTTGCCCACGAGAGGGGTGACTTTGATCGTACTACCGACGTCTTTAAACTCGAAGTTACTAGAGATCGTGGTACCAAAATCGTTGGCAATCGACTGGGTCTGGAAGGCGGTGTTAATTCCTACGAAGAACTCTGCTGTCGCGTTATCTTCGACAACGATTTTAGGGTTCAGGAGGATGTCGATGCGGCTTTCTGCGTTCAATGCTGAAACAAGGGCTGCGACAGAGCCGAAGTTACATCCGCTCTTGGTGACAGTTCGTCCAATGACACCGAGGTTGAATCCTGCTGCTCTAGCGAGCCCAGAAGCGTCTGGTCCGAAGTTGGTGGGGACGGTAGAGTCGAGGGCCTGGTTTAGAGGAGAGTTTGTCGCGAGGAAGGCTTGTGCTCCGGCAGCGTCAGGACCTCCAAAGCGGGTTCCCCAGTCGACACCAAAGGTGAGTGTGTCATCGAGGGTGGCTTCAAGGATCAACACTTCAATGAGAACCTGAGGGAGGGCCGTGTCGATTTCATCGACAAGCTCTTTCACGAGCTGAAGGGTTCCAGGAGTTCCTGTAAAGACGAGAGAGTTCGACGATTCGATCCACTGGACACTGTTGATCGTTGCGATCAGATCGACCTCTTCCTCTTCAATTTGGACTTGTTGAAGGCTTTGAGCCACCGCTTGGAGGGCTTGTTGGATCTGGTCCCCTTTGCGGTACTGGAGCTTATGAAGGTAGAATTTTGTTCCACGAACCGTACCAAGGACGCTCTCTGGTTTCCATTTTCCACTCGCCTGATCGAGTCTTTGACTTCTCTCGAGGCTCTCTAGACGTTCCTGTTCTCGGCGGCGGCGCTCTTCTTCGGTTAAGTTCTCGAGATCTGGAATGTCCGTTCCGACATCGATCTGCTTCAGGAGAGCGAGAGCTTGTGCGACGATGATCGGAGTGGAAACGACGTAAGCGGTGTTTTTCGCCGGAAGCGATGTAATGACAAAGGGGCGGTCACCTACAATGGGAAGCAGGAGCTCTTCGGCAACTTCAATGGCTTGAGAAATCGTGATGGCACGGGCGGTGTACTCACCGACTTCGAGGCTTGTTTCAGGGGAGTCGATATTCTCAATCAGTTTCGTGATGCGGTTCACGTTGGCAGTCAAGCCTGTGACAATCAGGTGGCGGCTTTGAGGAACGGCTTCGACGATCGCACTTTCTGAAAGCATCGGGCGGATGATGTTAGCGAGCGTTGCAGGGTCTGCGTTCGTGAGGCTGTAAACTTGAGTGATGATATCGGTGTCTTTAGGGGGCTCTTTTCCGCTACCGACGACGGTGGCTGGGCTATTGATTCCCACTTCTCTAAAGATGATGATGTTGTTTCCCATCTCCGACATCGAGAGACCGCGGATGCGTAGCATCTGCAAGGTGGCGGCCATGATGTTTTGAACTGTGGTTGGCTCATTCGAGACGATGGTGACTTTGAAGTCGAGATCTTCGGGGTCAAAGATAAAGTTTTTCCCTGTGAACATACTCACATAGCGGATGTACTCGGACATCGTGACATTGTTGAACTTCACAAAGTAGGTCGGTGCTTCTCCCTCTTCAGCTTCTTCTTTTCGCGCCTCTTCACTCACCGGAGTTTCTCCACTCTGACCGCCTGATGAGGGGGATGGAGCCTTGGTCGGTGTCGCTTTCCCAGAGTCTGACTGCGCGTCTGCAGGTGTGGCGTCAGAAGCGGTGCCAGGTGTGGTGGCTTTTTCTGTTTGGGGAAGGGGGCTTGTGACACCTGTGGCAGGTTGTGAGGGGGTCTTTTTCTCCCATTTTTGCTTCCTTGCTGATTCCTCTTTAGCGGGCTGCTCTTCTGGGGACTGATCCTCTTGGGACTGCTCCTTTGTGGCCTTCTCAGCGGCTTGAGGCTGCTGAAAACCTCCTTCAGGGAGGAGGGGAACATCGGCGGGCTCTTCAGGTTCAGGTGCGGGCTGTTCTCTTTCAGGAGGGAAGAGGTTGAGGGGGTCTCCCTTTTGTTGAACCTCTTCTTTGAACTCAGCTTCTGTGGGAAGGATGATGCTTCCTTTTCCGCCACGCTCTTTGATGTACTCGTAGTCGAGTTGGATGGGCTGTGGCTCAGGTTCAGGAGTGTATTGAACCGGTTGCTCAGTAGGAGCGGGAACGGTTTGCTGTCTGGGTTGACGGGTAGGGATGAAGGTCTCTTGGTCTTTCTCTTCATCGCTGTTGTCGTCGTCAAAAGCGCCTTGAGTTTGGCTTTCACCGCTGTAGAAGTTATATTTGGGGGATCCAGGAGCGTCGGGGCTCACCCTTTGTGAAAGGAGGGAGGAGTCCTGCTCATCTGTTGGTTCATGGAAAGCGAGAAGAGGGGGATCCTCTTCGATCGTCTCATCTCCCTGGATAGAGGGAAGTAGGTTGGGGTCGCTGCCTTCAAGTGGGATGGGAGCGGCTCTCTCAGGAACAGGCTCGGTTTCAAGCGTGTCGAGCTCTGGGTTCGGATCTTCGGCGGGTAGGGGGAGGTCAAGTGTTGCGATTTCCTCTCCTGCTGCGGGAAGGCCGACAATCATATTTTCAGAGGAGGTCCACTTTTCTATTTTTTTAGCCTCAGCACCCTCAAGCAGGTGGGTGAGGAGCTCTTTATCGAGTTGAGAAGGTTGGAAGGGAAGGGACGCCTCTCTTTTTCGTGCGATGGCTGCCTGTGAAGCCTGGCCACGCTGCTCAGCATGACCGCGTGCAGGTTGACTTCGAAGTGTGTAGACCTCTTGAGTGAGGGCTGCCGCTTTTTCCTTTAGCTGGATATGAGTGAGAGTGCGTTCATTGAGGTCTAGTTCTTGGGCTGAGAGGTCTCTTTTTGTCCAGGCGATGAAGGCGGGCGTCTTTTGAAGGTCAGGCGTACTAAAAACATCATCGTCGATCTCAGGTTCAAGATCCTCATCTTCAGGGAGGAGCATTTGCGGGTCTTCATCCTCTAAATCTTCCTCATCTAGGGGTTCTAGATCGCTGTCGAGGCTTTGGATGTTCTCCTCAGCTTCGTCATGAAGTTGTTTCTCCCAGGCTTTGAGATTTTCCTCGGGGAGATTGGGGGTATCGGCAACCTCATTGAGTCTGGAATTGAACCCAGGTTTGGGGGGGATAGCGAAACTCTGCGAGGAGAGGGCAAGGATACTCACTCCAATGAGCGTGATGGTGCTGTAGAGGCCTAGTCTCGAGAGTGTCGGTCTTCGGATCATATCGTTTCGACGGTAAGTAATTAAATCCGAATGTTCTCAGATAAAGGGATATTTTTTCACCTTTTTTCTTCTCTTTTAAGGATATATTCCCTGGAGACGACTTAAAGTTGGTTTACAACTTCAGAAAGGTCCGCAATGAAGTCGACAACATCTTGGTAACGCTCTTCGGGAAGGCGCTTCAAGCAGCGTGAGAGAATAGGGCGTAAGGCTTCTGGAACTTGATGGAGGTCTAAGGGTCCTTTGAGCACTTTTCCAGTGATCATTTCGTAGGCGACGATCCCAAGAGAGTAGATGTCGGAGGGGTAGGAGACGAGGTCGGGGGTTTCGTACTGCTCCGGGCTCATGTAGATGGGGGTTCCAATAATTTGCTTTCCTCTCTTCGAAGAGGCTTTTTGCTCTCTTAGAAGTTGAGAAACTCCAAAATCAATCACTTTGACTTGGCCTTCTTTCGTCACGAGGATATTTTCCAGTTTTAGGTCACGGTGGATGATAGAGTGGGTATGTAGATGGCAAAGCGCATAGGCTGTTTCAAGAACCAGCTTTAAGCATTGAGGATAGCGGATCTGGCCGCTTTCGATCAGCGAGTGGAGCGAGGTTCCTTCGATCGCTTCCATGGCGATGTAGAGGCCTCCTTCCCATTGGCCCCAACGGTAGAGTTTGACAATGTTGGGGTGGTCTGCAAGGGCGATGATGCTCGCTTCTTTCAGAAAACGCCCCACCACCTCATCATTTTTCAAAAACCGCGTGGCAAGGACTTTAACAACAATTTCTTCCTCGATTTGAGGGTGTTTTGCGCGGTAGATATGGCTCATCCCTCCAGTGTCTAAATGCTCTAGGATCTCAAAGCCTGCGATCTCTTTTGGGTGATCAGATGGGGCGCTGGTGGGGGATTTATCGAAGCCGCCTGGCTGTGTTGCTCGGGTGTGAAAGTCTTCGTCGGCCATATTGGATTAGCCCATATCTAGGATCCGGACTCCCAGGTGGTCACCGATTTTGACGAGCTCGCCTCGACCAACACACTGTCCGTCTACGACTAGGTCAACACCCTTTTCGGGGTGGACATCCAAGTCTAAAGTGTTTCCTTCGCTCATCTGAAGGAGCTGGTCTAGAGGGACATGGACGCGTCCAGCTTCGACAACGAGAGTGACTTGTAGCTCTCCTGGTGTGGCTGGAGCATCGAGAGGAGCTGCTCCTGTTGCTGTTTCCTCTGCCGGAGCTTCCACAGACTCAGCCTCCTCAGCTGCTGCAGCTGCTGCGGGAGAGATCGTGGATCCCTCAGGGATGTCGGGCATCTCAGGAATGTCATCTTCAATCTCGTCAAGGCCTTCAATGGTGGGAAGTTTAACCTCCTGCACTTCGCCGGCCTCTTCCTCCACTTCTACTTCAGCATCATACTCTTCAAAGTCAAACTCGGGCTGGAGTTCTTTTTTTTCGTCGTCTGCAGGTGTCTCATCCATCGGTCTCTTGCTCTCCTGAAGAGGGTTGGGCGGGTTTTTGTAGAGGGGTCAGCTGTTCAAAAGCGGACACACACTCGTTCACATTGAGAACCCCATCGCTCAGGGTTCCTTTGAAGCGTGGAATGCCATTGTAAGTCATCTGAATTGTTCCGGAGTAGGTGCTCGGATCGACTGTGAGGTCTTTGAGGAGGAGGATGTCACCTACCTGGAGAGAATCGAGTTCATCTTTGGAGAGGAGCTCTTTCGCCATTTCGAGGTGGAGGACAACAGAGAGCTTTTTTAAAAGTTCGGTCTGTACAGGGATCTCCATTTTTTGGTTTTCAAAGCGTTTTTTCCACCCCTCCAGGAAACGGCTAGAGAGGAGGAGGCGGGCGGTGAGGGGGGTGCCGTTGGTTGTCACAAGAATATCCACACTGAGAGCGGGCTCCATGCGGAGGTTCGACTCTTTGTTTAAATGGAGGGCGAGAGTGGGGTCAAAGCTGATTTCGCCAAACTTGAGTAGGACCGTCGTAAAGACGAAGGTCTTTAAGGCTTGGACGACCTCAGGATCAAACTGATCGAGAGAGACAGGAGGAATCTCTTGGATGAGCCAGGAAGCGATCTTGGTCCAGTCACTACCCGCAAGCAGGAGGAAGCAGCTCTCTTCAAGGTCCGGTAAGGTGACCTCTTGAATGTGTGCATCATCCCCAAAACCCGAGAGGAGTTCTTCTTCGCTACGCCAGAGGACTTTGCTCGGTTCGATTTTTAACTCTTGGATCTGGAGGGCGTCCCCAAGAATGGAAGAGAACTCTTCCCACGGAAAGGTGGGTGCCTTTCCAAAAAGGGGTACCGTGTCGACTTCTGCAACTTTAGGGTCCACGGCTTTGAGCCAGGAGTAGGGGACGTCTGTTGTTTCCATGTAAGCTAATTCTCAAAGAAATAGAGAAAAAGGACAACAAAAAAGTCGAGGAGAGGAGAGTTATCTATCCTCTTGGGGTTGTTGATCTTCGTGTCTTTCGTCTTGCTCTTTTTTGGATTCTTCCGTTTGGTCCATCGCTACGGTCTGATCCTTTTCTGTTGTAGCGACAAGGATGTGAACGATGAATCCTTTCTCAGCCATGTTTTGTAAGAGCGATTCTCTGACGCCTGGTTGATCCATAAGTGCTTTAGCATCAGGAGGAAGCTGAGAGAAAGTGATGTTAAACTCTCCTTTCGCAGTGTCAAAGGCTTTGAGTTGTAGCGTGGCTCCAGCGAAAAGAGGGGGGTGACGGATTTCAACGGTGGTCTCTGTCTGCCCCTTGGATTTTAAGATCGTGAGACTGTTAATGAGCTCTTTCATCAGATCTTCCATCGTGATCTTTTGTGGGCGAGCGACAGCTTCCGCATCGATGGGGGCTGCGGCGATCTGTCCGGGAACCATTGCGTCAAAAGGGCGGTCTTTGGCTTTGGGATCTTTTCCAACAACCTCTTCTTGAGGCTCTCCATCCTTCGCTTGAACTCTGCCTTTTCTCTCTCCAACAAGAGCAAAAGGAGAGGTTTCGCTCTTCACCTCTTTTGGATCTTCTTTTGCTGATTTCTTTTCATCAGAGAGGCTGAATTTCTTCCGCTTCGTCTCCCCGTCGGTGATATGCTCACCGCGCTCGACCGCTCTCTTAGAGGTCACTCCTGGAGGAGATTTAGGGGGTTCTTTGTTGTACATTTTTGGGTCAAAATTTTGCATCACTTACCCTCCCTACCCATGTAGGGTTTTTATTTTTTCTTCATTTGGTGCATCTGAAAGATGATGGAACCAATTTCATCCATTTCTCGTCCTTCTATCACAGCGAGCTCTTTTTTCATCATCAAGATCCACTCTTCTTTGTGAGTGTTGAGCTTATCGACTTCTAAGTTTTTGAGCCTGAGCTCCTCTTTTGCCTGGTCGACTTCTGCCTGAGCTTGGTCGACTTGTGCCTGCTGTTCTTGAACTTTTTTCTCTTCCTCCTCCAGCTTCACCTCAACGACTTTAATGTAGTCTTTCATCTGCTGGATTTTTTGCGAGGAGGTGGGTTCTTTTTTGTCCATCTCAGCACGGATTTGAGCAAGCTTCTCATTTTTGTGTTTGAGAACTTTATCCCGTGCTTTTTCTTTCTCCTTTAAAATTTCTTGCTCTTTTTTAAGAGCTTCTCTTTTTTCTTTTAGCTTTCTCTCTGCCTCTTCTACCCGACGCTTTTTAATCATCAAGACTTGCTGGAGAGGGTAGGACGCTGCTAGATCTGCCATTTTGCACTAACTATTTAAAAAGTCCTTTTAAAAGCTGTAAAGTTTCATCCCATGTACACTTTTCATCGATTCCCTGCTTCAAAAACTTGTTCACCTTGTCGATGTAGTCAATCGCAAAGTCTCCCGCTTTGTCTGAACCGCGTTTATACTCTCCAATCTTAATCAACAGTTCGTTCTTGCGGTAGTTTGCTAAGACCTCACGGATCTGTCCTGCAAGCTGAATGTGCTCTTCCGGTACAATGGAGGGCATCACACGACTTGCAGAGGAGAGAACGTCCACCGCTGGGTAGTGGAACTGCCTTGCCAGCTCTGCTGAAAGGATCAAGTGTCCATCGAGAATGGACCGCGTCTCATCCGCTACGGGTTCGTTCATGTCATCTCCCGCTACCAGGACAGTGTAAAAGGCGGTAATTGATCCGGTCTCGGAGTTACCTGCACGCTCCATCAATTTCGGCAGCGTTGAGAAGACAGAAGGGGTGTAACCCGCACGTGCGGGAGGCTCTCCAGCGGCTAGACCCACCTCACGGATCGCCCTTGCAAAACGGGTCACCGAGTCCATCATCAAAATGACCGACTTTCCTTGGTCGCGGAAGTACTCAGCAATTGCAGTACCGACATAGGCAGCATTGAGTCGAAGTTGTGACGCCTGGTCAGAGGTCGAGACGACGAGGACGGATCTTGCGAGTCCTTCAGGTCCTAAATCCTTCTCGATAAAGTCGCGCAGCTCACGGCCCCGCTCTCCAATCAGACTGATCACGTTGACATCAGCGACCGCGTTCCGTGCGATCATTCCAAGGAGGGTCGATTTACCTCCTCCAGCTGCTGCAAAAATACCGACACGTTGGCCAAGTCCAGTGGTCAGAACACCGTCGATGACGCGGATTCCAACGGAGATGGGCTCCTCAATCCGTTTCCGCTTGAGGGGGTCGGGTGGGGGTTGGATGACAGGGTAGATCTCTTCGGTTTCGAGGGGACCATTCTCCTTTTCATCAAGCGGTTCACCGAGTCCGTTTAGAACACGTCCTAAAAGACCGGGGCCGACCTTGATGTGGAGAGGAAGGCGGGTGGGGATCACCTCTGAGGAAGGGCCAATTCCTGTCATCTCTCCGAGGGGAGAGAGGAGGACCTCCTCCTGGGTGAAGCCGACGACCTCTGTCATCAGTGGCTCTCCACCCTCACGCTTCACGAGGCAGACTTCCCCAATTTTCACAGTGGGAACGATCGCCTTGATCAGCATACCAATAATTTCTGTGATACGGCCGTTAATCGTTGTGAGCTGAAGCTCATCGATTCCGTACATGAGCTTTTCTAGCTGATCATCCATTCTTCACCTTTCATTGTCTTCTTTAAGAAAAAAACTCCAAGCGAGCCCACCAGCGTGGAGCAACTCAGAGTTTTTTCCAAAGCTTCATTCATAAAGCTCTCACTCGCTTTATACTTGAACGTTCATTAATGCCTTTGTCGATTCAAGCGATTTATTCAAGAGGTTCGTGAAAAATTCAAGCTCTTGTTGAATGTGGTTCACCTTCAACTGAATGGAGAGCATATTCGCAGGAGAGAGCTCTTTTTCAGCATTCACCATTGCATCGAGGTAGTCACCGAGGTTGTTGAGTTGGTCTTGAGCGTGGGTGAGATGGTCGAGAAACTTCGCTGCTGGGTTTGGCATGTTTCCCGTCTTAGGAGCTTCTGCAATGTCCCCTTCGTTTGCACCTGCTTTCGACAATGCGATACGCAAGGAGTCTTCAACGTGGGTCAGCTTATGATTCATCAGCTTCGCCACAGGTTTTTTGATCTCTAGATTTTCTGTCCGGAGATCAGCCTTGATCGCATCAATCTTTTGAGAGGCCTCTTTGGATAGGGCGATGACATCTTTTGCTTGAGAGGCAACGGAGGGTTGCATCTTAGCTGCTTCTGCTGCGACATCATCTAAAGTGGGTCTTCCTCCTTTTGCTCCATCCAGAGCATTCGGATCCACTTTTGCTTGAGTCTCCTCTAACAGTGCTTGGAATTTCCCTTCGATGGGCTGGTTGACAAGCGATTTCTTGTCATTCACCTCATCGACTCTTCCTCCTTCAGTTAGAGCCTCTATTCTTTCAATTTTATCGTGTGCTGACATAGTGTCACCTTATTATGATTAAATCCCTTTACTTGATGAAAGGTGATTTAAGATTCTTCAAGTCTTTTTCAGCCCATTCAAGGGCGACTTTTCCAAGGTTCTCGACCGTCTCATCGTCTGTTTTCTTACGAGTCTTCTCGATGAGTTCTTTACCCTTCTCGCGCTCTGTCTTGGTCAGTAGGTAACAGATTCCAAGAAACATCTGTGCGAGATGGTTGTCGGGTTCCTTTTTTGTGATCTCGGTGAATATTTCAGTCGCTTCTGGAACTTCCAGCTTGTTGAGTGCGATGTACCCCAGTCCTATCTGGGGAGCAGAACTTTCAGGATCTAGCAGCTGAGCTGCATAGAAAAGGCTCTTTGCTGAGGTTTCGTCCAGCTGCTTTACAGCAACGAAGCCTGCCTCAATCATTAGAGGAAAGTCCTGTTTGTAGTCTTGCAGTCCTTGGTTAGCCATATGCGATATCCGTCCCGTTTTATCTTTCCAAACACAATTACGAACAACAGAGACTTCTCTTGCCTTTGGTCCTTCGAAAAGGACCGGGCGACCAGGGCCGCCCGGCTAAGAGAAACTCGATTATCCTTTGACGTTTCTTGACATCGACAAGATCGCCGTATTCGCAGCGCTGACAACAGATGTCGACATCTCAGAAAGTTGAGACAGGTGGTTCATTAACATCTGCATATCAAACATGTCACCAATACTGATGGCACTTCGCTGAGCCTTGATCTCATTAAGCTTTTCCTTAGCACTTACAGTCGCGTCAGTGACGACCTTGATCAAGGTGTCCATGCTAAATGCTTCACGTTCTGTCATAACTACCCTCCTATTAGGAGTTTTATGTATTGAGACAGCACCCCTTAGACCTTTTCCTTGGAGGGCAGCCTTTAAAAATTGGTTTCCGCGTCACTTTTTCTTTTTCATGACACGGGCTATCACTTTCTGCAGTGACGTATAAGCGTGTAAGAGAATTCCGAGGGAGTCGAAGTCGTCTTTGTCAGCTCCCCCACGGAGCTGCTGTTTGACCTCTTTGGTTCTGCTGACCACCAGCTCTTTGAGCTCACGGCCTTGTTTTGGATCCTGAATTTCGCGCTCTAGATCGAAGAGGAATTCGTCAGATTTCGTATTTCCACTACCTAGCCCAAACATGGGTCTACACCTCTCTCTTTCCCCTATACTATTATTTTACCTTAACTAGCGATTATAATCAATTCGGTATTTAATACCATTACCTTCTAAATAGATTGTATCGGGTTCTATTTTCGTAATAACCCTACCATCTAAGGAATCGCCCTCTGAGAGGATCTTTCCATTGATTACAACGTTGATTTTCCCGCTAGGCTCCCTTAAAACGCCCTCTACGGTGTATTCGTCGGTTAGGTCGACTAATGTGTCCATAGGGGAGGTTTCGGACACATAGGCCTTTACATCGCGTACACCGGGAATCTCCTTTAAGCTCGAAACTATCGCGTCTAGAGTGGGTTTTTCCCCAAATGGGATTTTTCCGCTTAAAATCACGTCTCCGGCGTTAATTTTGACCTCAACGTCTTGCATTCCGTTGTCCAGCAGGAGCACCTTCGTGCGGTTTTTGAGGTCTTCTTCAACCACAATCCTCTGCTCCAGAAGGTCGATATAGGGGAAATTCTGGGCTAAATAGTCAGAAAGGGCTTCAGCTTCAGCTCGATTCTGGATATACCCTGAAATCACGAATTTACCGGCCACCGGCGCCTGAACAGTCACTCCTTTCCAATTCGGGTTTTTCCCGAGAACTTGGTTGGTCTCTCGCCAGATATTTTCGTCGATAACAATATAATCATCAATATCTTTGACGAATTTGAGAGGTTTAATGTTGTAGAGGATCTGTTCGTGGTCCACATTGCTCAAAACGTGACCCACAAGCAAAAGGCGTCCTGTCGTTGAATTAAAGGAGAAACGGACGGTGGGGAAGGGCTCGGTAATCTGTTCGAGGACCTTGTTGGCATCCACGACAGTTTTGGGGACCTCTTCAGCACGGAAGAGAAGGAAGCCGAAAAGGGCAATCAGCCCAATAAAGCTGATGACAAAATACTTGAAAACAGGGGAGCGCTCTTCAGGAACAGGCTCTTCTTCCACCTCGACCGGCTCTTCTGGAGCGGCCTCTTCTTCTCCCTCTTGTTCTTCGTCAGTCGGCTGTTGAAGGATTTTCACAATCGATGGGAGGAGAGGAGAAATGAGAGTTTTTCTCTCGCCTTCTCGGTCATAAACGACAAAGGACGAGGTCCCAAGAGTGATCAAGGTGTTGGGTTCGAACTCTTGTTTTCCCTCTGCTTTATCACTTTCGATCAGGGTTCCATTGGAGCTTCCCAAGTCTTCAATAGAGAGCTTTCCCTCCTCGGAAATGGTGAGCCGTGCATGTTGTCTTGAGACAGAAGCGTCGTGGAAGACTAGATCGCAAGTCGCAGGGTCTGTCCCGATGACATAGGAGGTCCCAGGTTGCATCGAGAACTGAGCGCCATTGTTGGGGCCAGCGAGGACTTTAAGAAGCCATGGAGAGCTATCTTTGAGATCGAGGTCGACTTGGGAAATGAGCTCTTCTTCGCCCTCTTCCTCAAAGATGGAATCCTCATCTTCGAGTCCGGTCTCTTCCGCAACCTCTTCGGTAACAGCGGTTTCCTCTGCGATCTCTTCGGTCGGGCTTTCCTCTGCGACTTCTTCGGTTTGAAGAGCTTCTTCAGTAAGGACCTCTTCTTCAACCTCTTCAGTTGGAGCGGTTTCTTCAGCGACCTCTTCGGTTTGAGGAACTTCTTCAGTAGAGGCCTCTTCAATAGCAGCTTCTTCTACAGGAGCTTCTTCAGCAACAGGCGGCTCCTCGGCTTCAGGGGGCTTCTCAACAGGAACGCTTTCTTCAGCAAAGAAACGCCAGTAGCTGTCGCCGATTTTGATCGAGTCTCCATTTTGAAGTAATTGAGGCTCAGAGAGAAGGGCGTCGTTGACTTCGACAGGATTTGTGGAGCTGAGGTTTTCAAGAAGGATGCCTTCAGGAGTCGCCTTACAGGCGACGTGCTGGCGTGAAACGGCAGGATCTTCCATAACGAGCTGTGAGACAGCGGGATCACGGCCGATCACCCACTCCTCTTGCCCTTCAAGCAAGATCTCCTGGCCTTTGAGGAGGCCCTCTTCTGCAACTAGCTTTGGCGCCATTCTAAGTCCTTACTAATCAGTATCCGTTCAAATCCTATAGAAATATATAAGCATCATGTATGCCATTTCACCACATTAATTTAAAGGATTAGAATACTAGCTAGGAGGCCCTTGGTAAGGTTCTGCTTTCTCCTGCCAGAATTTGACAGCGTTGACATAGTCCTCAAAGGTGTCGCGGAATTCCTGGTAGGTGGGCTGATAATCGATGTATTTTGTGAGCAGGAGGAACTTATTGTCCTCAGACATCCCCAAAACGCTTCCGAAAGTCCCTATACCAAAGACATTTGCATCCATCATCTTCGCGTAGAGCTCTCCCGTGTCTTGAGTCGGCGTTTCGCAAAGTTCGGTTTTCAATGTGATACCTAGCTCATACTCAGCCAGTTCCACCTTAGTGAGGGGATCGACCTCAAATTCAAAAACGCCGACCTCTTTGGTTTTCACCGTGGTCGGCTTGAGCTTGAGCTCTTGTGACAGTTGGGTAAGGTATTCTTTGATCACGATTCTATCCTATCTTGAAAAGTTCCTTATAGCAAGTAGAGGAAATTAGATCTAATCTGTTAGCTAGGAAATTTCATGAGTAACCATCGGATTTCCAGATTAGCTGAAGATCACTCCCGCGGTTTCATACTTTTCCTCTTCTTCCTCAGCCAAATAACGATCGAGATCCCTCTGAGCATTTTCGCGCATACGGTCTGCATCTGGCATCGACTGGACAGCAAGAGATTGTAGAGATCCGATGAAATCTCCCCCTCCTTGTGCAGCGCCGCCAGACTCGATGGTGTTCGCTAGATCTTCTGGGAAGATTTTTTTGAGGCTTGGCATGACAGACGTCAGTGAGCCTTGGATGAATGTGGAGAGCTCCTGTTGAGCACTACCGAGATCCATTCCCTCTCCGGTACCCCCCTTGGTCATCGCATCGAGGACTTTTTGAAGCTGAATTTTCACCTGTTTCATGACTTTCATCAGCTCTTCAATTTGTGCAGCCTGTGAGCCGATGCTTTTCTTCTCATACTCTTCTCGATACTCCTCAGTGATGTTCGGACCGTTGAGCATCCCGATATATTTTGAAATTTTATCAATGGTTGCTTCAAGACCTTCCATTTCAGTTTCCATGCCATATTCAGTTCCCATCTCATCGATCTCTTCTTGCTCTTCAGCACTGGGACCGCTCATCACGTTTTCGTTCACCTGTTGACCGGACATCGCAGTGGCCCCAGCACCCATTCCTGTGAGTGCCAATTCAAGCTTTTCGATATCTTCTTCAGAAAGATCCATTGCTTCTCCGAGACCTTTTGCGATTGTCTTGTAGGCTCCAGCTTTTTTGAGAAACATCGGAATCCACTGCAGCATCGTCATGATCACTGCGGGCAAGAGGGTGGCGGCAATGAGCCCAGCTGCTGCCAAAATGATCGCTAAAAGGACCACTAAAATGACAGGCAGGAGTGCGACAATGAGTGCAGCAATCCAAAATACGACGGCGACAAGAAGCAGCACAATGGCGACAAGGGATGCAGCAGCAATTGCTAAAATTCCGATGAACGCGGGAAGGAGAGCAGCGACAGCCACAAACGCTAAAAGTGCAAGCCAAACGACGGCCATGGCGGCAAGAAAGACGACAGGTATGCTGAGCATGATTGGTGTACCAAGCACTGCAATGATGGGGACGAGAACGATCAAAGCGATTAAAATGAGAGGGACGGCAACCAAAATCACCACTACAATCACGATCGGTGCAATCGCACAGATCCAGTAGCAGGTATCTAGATCGACATCAATTCCGATTTGGTCGAGGAGGTTGAGCAGGGCTGGCCCAAAGGAGTCAGCGAGATCTTCTGTGACATTCGTATGGTCCGTCACCGCTTTACTGACGGCGAGCAGGGCCAAGACTAAGATAGCCATCAGGAGTACGGCTCCTATTATTAGAGCAATCACCCCTATGATAGCAGTGACAACCATGATTAGTATTTCAGCGATAATGGTAACGATCGCTATAAAAAGAACGACACAGATTTCGACGATCAGGGCCACACCGGCTCCGACTCCGGTCGCCAGTAAGATGAAGGCGATGAGAGTCCCGATGATCATACCGAGTATCCCAAAGGCGGCTAGGAAGACTTGGGCACCGATCACGTAGCTGACAAGCACGATAAGTGTTCCTGCAAGAAGGGGGGCAGCGGCGAGTATTATCGCCCCAAAGAGGGCCATCATCACACCCATGATGACATCTGCGAGTACCGAAAAGACCCCCAACATATTTTTCATCTTTTCAGCCTTCTCCTGCATTTCACGCAGCTTTCTCATGGCTTCTTTGATCTGGCCGATTTTAGACTCCATATTCGCCACTGCGGTTTCAATCTTCATCTGCGCTTCGCTTTTCGTCAGTCTCGTATCGTCGATGTTCATTTGAGCAATGGCGGCGTCCATGTTATTGATTGCAATCGCAACAAACTTCATGAACTCGAGAATGGCCACTTTTTCCTGTGAGTTCATCGGAACTTGTTGGAGGAGTGTTAGCAGTTCTTCAATGTATTCCTTATGACCTTCGTTTTTTGCAGCCAGCGCATCGATCGCATCTTGTGAAAGTTGCTCGGGGTTTTCCACCTCAGTCGCCTTTGTCACTGTTTTGACGATCATGTCTCCACCAGTGACTAGATCTTGGGCAAGTGCTGCTTTGAACTGAGCATACTCTGTCTCACCAAGAGTGACTTTGATTGCATAGAGGACCGCATCAGCGAGGTCGACATGCGTTCCGTAGCTGGGCACCACATCGCCCCCTCCTGAGAGTTTCTGGTCGACAGTGAGAACAGCCTCTTTCATTGCCATATTGGCTGCTTCGTCTGGGCTGTGGCCTTGGTTGATATAGTGCTGCTTCAGTTTTTCAATGAGAAGACGGGCGGTGGGTTCGTTTTGCACGAGAAGCTCTGCACGGAGATTGAACCAGGTTCCTTCGAGTTCGGTGTTGGGACTGGTCTCCAGCTCTTGTTCGAGGATTTGACCGATCGCTTTTTTTGCAAGGGTGTCGGGAGCAAAAGGCGAGTTGGAGTTATTCACGAGCATGTCTTTGACAAGCGATTTAATCTCCGATTTTGAGATTCCAACATCGACTAGCTTCTTGAAGGCTGGGATGGCATTGAGAAGTTTGTCTAACGCCTCTGTATTTTTTACAAAGAATTGAATCAGCTGTTCGTTTGTGGGAACGGTTCCAAGAAGCGCATAGTTCGGATCTGGAGGTTTCGGGTTCTGCGGATCAATCTGGATATCCGTCACCCTCTCTTCCATGCTTGCAGAGAGAGTCTCTGTCGCCTCCTGTTCCTGTGCAACTTGTTGAAGCGCTTGCTGATTGATCTGTTCAATCTGCTCCTGTGCTTGCAGGGCTTCCATTCCCATTCCAGTGCCACCGACATTCATAAGACTTCTCCTTGAAAAATTTAACTCATAAACACATTGGCCGTTTCATACTTTTCCTCTTCTTCCTCTGCCAAGTAACGATCGAGATCCCTTTGCGCATTTTCGCGCATGCGGTCCGCATCAGGCATGGACTGCACAGCAAGTGATTGTAGGGATCCGATGATATCTCCTCCTGCTCCTCCAGTGTTCTCAGGTGTGGCCATATTCGCTAGGTCTTCTGGGAGGATTTTTTTAAGGCTCGGCAATGCCGAAGTCAGTGAAGTCTGGATGAAGGTGGAGAGCTCCTGTTGAGCACTTCCTAGATCCATCCCTTCTCCTGTGCCTCCTTTGGTCATCGCATCGAGGACTTTTTGAAGCTGAATTTTCACCTGCTTCATGACTTTCATCAGCTCTTCAATTTGGGCAGCCTGGGAGCCGATGCTTTTCTTCTCATACTCTTCTCGATACTCCTCCGTGATGTTCGGGCCGTTGAGCATCCCGATATATTTTGAAATTCGATCAATGGTCGCTTCAAGACCTTCCATTTCGGTCTCCATACCATATTCGGTTCCCATCGCGTCCATCTCTTCTTGCTCTTCAGCACTGGGACCGCTCATGACATTTTCATTCACCTGTTGTCCTGAGGAGGCGGTGGCCATGGCTCCCATTCCCGTGAGTGCCAATTCAAGTCCTTCGATATCTTCTTCAGAGAGTCCCATTGCTTCACCAAGTCCTTCAGCGATTGACTTGTAGGCTCCTGCTTTTTTGAGGAACATCGGAATCCACTGCAGCATCGTCATGATGATTGCTGGGAGAAGCGTAGCGGCAATGAGCCCCGCTGCTGCCAAAATGATGGCTAAAAGGACTACTAAAATGACAGGAAGGAGTGCGACAATGAGGGCTGCGATCCAAAATAAGACAGCAACAAGAAGCAGCACAATGGCGACTAGGAGTGCCGCAGCGAAAGCAAAAATGGCCACGAAAGAAGGAAGGAGAGAGGCGACAACCACAAACGCTAAAAGTGCAATCCAAGCGACGGCCAGAGCAGCAAGAAAGACGACGGGGATACTGAGCATCAGAGGAGTACCAATCACAGCAATGATGGGGACGAGAACGATCGCAAGAATTAATATGAGAGGGACGGCGACCAAGATCACCGCCACAATCACAATGGGTGCAATGGCACAGATCCAGTAACAAGTATCTAGATCGACATCAATTCCAACTTGATCGAGGAGATTGAGTAGGGCTGGCCCAAAAGAATCCGCAAGATCTTCTGTGACATTGGTGTGTTCTGTGAGTGCCTTACTCACGGCGAGCAGAGCCAAGACTAAGAGAGCCATGAGCAGTATGGCTCCCAGTATCAACGCGATCACTCCTATAATAGCAGTGACAATCATGACGAGTATCTCAGCAACTATAGTAATAACAGCTAAAACAACGATCACAATGACTTCGACCACAATAGCTAAAGGAATTCCTGCTCCAGTTGCGAATAAGATGATCGCGATGATCGTCCCGATGATCATACCAAGTATCCCAAGGGCTGCGAGAAAAACCTGGGCACCAATCACGTAGCTGACAAGCACCGTGACTGTTGCTGCAAGAAGGGGAGCAACAGCGACAATAATCACTCCAAAAACGGCCATCATGACACTCATCATCACATCTGCGAGTACAGAGAAGACCCCAAACATGTTTTTCATCTTTTCAACCTTCTCCTGCATTTCACGCAGCTTTCTCATGGCTTCTTTGATCTCACTGATTTTGTTCTCCATATTTGCGACCGCGGTTTCAATCTTCATCTGCGCTTCGCTTTTCGTCAGTCTCGTATCGTCGATGTTCATTTGAGCAATGGCGGCGTCCATGTTATTGATTGCAATCGCAACAAACTTCATGAACTCGAGAATGGCCACTTTTTCCTGTGAGTTCATCGGAACTTGTTGAAGCATGACAAGTAGTTCTTCGATGTACTCCTTGTGGCCTTCGTTTTTAGCAGCCAGCGCATCGATCGCATCCTGTGAGAGTTGTTCGGGGTTTTCGACTTGTGTCGCCCCGCTGACCCCATTAGTTATCATGTTTCCTGCACTCACTAGATCTTGGGCGAGTGCAGCCTTAAACTGGGCATTTTCGACTCCTTCGAGTGAGGTTTTGATCGCTGCAAGAACGGCTCCATCAATCGCTGGATGCATCCCGTAAAAGGGAGTGATCACTCCTTCTTCGGAAAGGGTTTGATCGACAGAGAGAACCGCTGCTTTGTTAGCCAGTTCGGCAGCTCTTTCAGGAGTGTTCCCTTCCTGAATAAAGTGCTGTGTCCACTGTTGGATGAGCAGTTTTGCAGTCGGCTCATTTTGGGATAAAAGCTCAGCTCTAAGATTGAACCATTCCGTTTCTAGTTCCGCATTCGGTTCTGCCTGAAGCTCTTGATGCATGATCTCTCCCATCGCTCTTTTGACAAGGGCATCGGGCGTATATGGAGAGTTGGAGTTGTTGACTAAAATACTCTTGACCATCGATTCAATTTCGGCTTCAGGGATGCCCGCATTCACTAAATCACTATAGTAACTCACTGAGAAAATCAGCTCTTTCATCGCCTCAGAGTTTTGAATAAAATAATCAATGAGTTGAGGGTTGGTAGGAACGCTGGATAGAAGAGCTTGGTTTGGGTTAGGGAGGCGTGGGTTTTGTGGGTCTATTTCGAGATCACCAAGGGCCTCTGTACTCGTAGACAAGACGTCAGAGACCTCCTCATCGTTTGAAAGTTGTTCTATTGTTGCTTGGTTGATCTCCTGCAGCTCATTGAGCGCCTGTTGATACTCAACACCATAACCTGAAATGTTGGGGTTGATGTTCATTGCATTGACTCCAAGAGGTGTTTTATGCAGCCATCTGAGGTCCACCCATCTGAGCAGGTCCCATTCCTGCTGCTAGCATGGCATTGACCAAAAATTGTGTGGCTTCAGGGGAGGCTGCGTTGGTTGTCAGCTGCCCCTGCAGTGCTCCTGAAAGCTGTTGGATGAGTTGATCGAGGTCTTGTCCACTGGAGCCGGAAACTCCACCCACAAAAGCTCCTACGGCCTCTCCAACTCCGGCTGCGACCGCCGCACCGATCCCTTCTAGAGGGATCGATCCATTCGAGACGCCAGCAAGAAGGTTTTGGAGAACCTGCTCAAGTGCTTTCAACAGTTGTCTCAATTGTTTTACGATCTCACCTGTTGCCTCAGTCTCCTCTTCGTTCGAGGTTTTTCCGACACTCGAGAGAATTCCACTTAATATTCCTGTGAGTGCGGCTTGGTCGCCCTCAGAAAGTCCTTGGCTGTCTGCGATCGCGCCTCCAAGGAAGCCTGCAAAACCGGTTGAGGCCACACTCGAGGAGATGTTTTGTAGTGAGTTCAGCACATCTTTCACATCGCTGACACTTGCCCCTCCTCCCAGGAGCGAGGCAACCAGGCCTATGGTGACGGCGACTCCAGAAAGCTGTCCTAGCTCGGTGGTTCCTTCGCCACTCTCTAGCATTCCTGCACCCTGCAAGAAGCTTGCTATCATGAGGGCATTGATGGCCGCATCGTCGAGGTAGGCGGTGATCATCTGTGAGGAGGTGCCTCCACTCATCTCGTTGACACCCTTGTTTCCTGTAGCAAGAAGGGCTTGAACCATCGAGCTCACATCGAGACCGGCCACTTTTTGCTCTAGTCCACCAGGGCCGCCCAGTTTGGCGCTGATTAACTCAGCCAGGGAGCGGAGGAGGTCCTTTCCACCTGCTTGATCTTCTCCCTTAAGCTGCTCCATCAACTTGTCGATCGCTTTACCAAACTGAGAGAGAGACTCCATCTCAATGGTTCCAAGGTTGACAAGTCCTGTGAGCTTTTGGAGCATCTCATTGACAATCTTGGTCACCTCTTCAGTATAGTTACTAATGATGTCTCCTTGCCCATCCGATGCAGCGGCATCTGCCTGTTCATTTTTCTCAGCCGCTTCTGCTTCCTTCATCTTCACAAAGGCGTCTAGGATATCAAGAAGGACTAAGGCTGCCGATCCGCTGTAGTTGTCTAGCCGTTCGTTGATCTTATCAGCTAGGCTTCTAGTGGCTCCTTCAATATTTTCACCGGCTGCTTTTTTATCTCTCAGCTCTTGGAGCTCTCCTTCTTCAGCGAGCATCTCAATCTGCATCTTTGTCGCAGAGTCGAGACTCTCATCTCCAGCAAGGAACTTCTCAATATCTTCAGGATTGATCTCTCCACCCATAAAGAGGGCTGCAGCAGCATCGATGACCTCTAGCTGAGAAAGCCTTTGACTCTTCTGGAGCTCTAAGTCCTGCAAGATAATTTCATTGATGAGGTCTTCAAGCTCTTGAATCGCCTCTTTGACCATCTTCATAAATTCAAGGATACTGATTTTGCCAGGTCCCAGTGTCGGAGCATCGAGCAGGGCAGTGAGTTCAGCTGATAACTCATCCACCGCCTCTGTATTGACCACGGGTGGTGGTGGTGGGATATCTTGTACCTGAGCAGTCGAAACACCTCCCAGCCAGTTGTTGAATTCACTTCCGATGGTGAGAGCGGGGAGTTGTTCGCTGATAAAATTCTCGGCCTCTTCAGCAGACATGCCAGATTTGATGAGGTACTCCATTGTGACCTCTTCCACTGCCGTCTTCAAGAAGGGACTGTCTAGAGAAAAGACCTTCTCTTCATTCTCAAAGGTCGTTTTTAAAGCAGCAAGAAACTCATCCGCAATCATCTGCTCGTCTGCCTCAACGCCGGTTGAAGCAAAGAACTGTTTGATAGCTTCCATCGCAAATTTCCCTTCAGGGACCGAGTTATTCACCACTTGTGATTGGACGCGGTTGAAGAGACCCCCAAGATCTGCAGAGAGGTCAGGATTGCCACTGAGTAACATTTCTAGCATCTTCGCAAGAGCCTTTCTTAACAGAACCTCAACCGGAACTCCTTCTTCGTCGCTGAAGTACTCGTCGATGATCTCCTTGAGGCGTTCGGCTGGAGATTTGCTATCCAGGTTTAAGTTCTTTCTAGCATAGGTCTCGAACTCTTCTGATTCTGTGATGAACTTCAACGCCTCTTCGATCTCTTCAAGGGAGAGCTCCTGTGAGAAAAACTCCTTTAAAAGACCAATGGAGGGAGGGGGTAAGTTAGGAGATCCTTGGTTGATCTGTTGCTCTCCTCCTTCTCCAGCCTGTGACTGGCTTTCTTGAAGCGCGGCAAGACCTGCAGCTGTCTGGGTTTGTTCAGTGGTCTCTCCCATTTTGAGATCTCCACCCGGACCCATCAGCTTGGATATATCTAAACCACCTAAATCCATAGGTTCCTCCTTTTCCCTAACGATAGGGAAAAATTAAGCTTTTAACGTATGTCCGTTCTGAAGACGGTTTCATACTGAATGAACTGGTTCATTGCCTGAATGAAGGTCGAAATCAGTTCTGATGCTTCTTTCTTCGCTTCTCGGTGTGCTTGTTGGATTTGATTTGAAGTTTGAAGCATGTGTTCGAGGCAGGATTTGATGTACTCCGCCCTTCCTTTTTCAATTTCAATGGAGGCTTCGATCATTTTACTCACCCCTTGAACGATCGATGTAGCTGCTCCAAATCCCTGGTCGATCATCTTCGTCATCATTTGCATCTCTTGAGGGCCCATCGTAGGCATTTTCATGGAGGGCACGGCTCCTCCTGTAGCCCCTGAGGCAATGCCTCCTACAGCGTTGACCGCTCCACCGACCGCATTCATCGCTGCACCGACCACCTGCATCGCAAGGGTGACAGCCATCTGAGCGACCTGTAGCCCTGCTTGGATGAACATCGATACGGCTTGGGTCATGAGTTTTTCTGCTTCGAGAGCGTGAATTTCCATGATCATTTCGGCTTTCGCTTTGGAGAGCTCAGCTCCGTGGATGATCTCTGCAGCCTCCGCTTTAGCCTCTTCAATTTTAATCCCCATCAATATGGGTAGCACTTCGAACCACGCACTGAATAGAGCAGTCGCGAGTGAGGGTTGGAGCCATGGGTTCCCAATGCCTCCTTCACCCATTGGAATTTTTTCTCCCGTTGCAGGGGGAGCGAGGACAGGGTGGCTTGCTCTAGCACCCACGGTATTTTGTACACTCGTTTGGACTTTCATTTGTGTTTGTTCACCTTGTTGGCTTTGTCCGAGTGTTGTCGCCATTCTTCCTTGTGTACGCGCAGCCCTGGATTGATCTGTTTTTTTCTTTTTGTCTTTCAGCCCTAAACTTTCGAGGAGATCATCACTAGCGTCTTCTAGAGCTTCACCGGCCATTTTTCCAAATTCATCAATATCCTGTAGGGGAGTCTCTCCTTCTTGAGCGGTTCCTGTGGTGCCTTTCCCACCACCTTTGAACACCTTTTTGATCATCTCTGTCCCGTCTTGGACTTCCGGGTCACCTTGACCAGACGCCTGTCCAGGAGTCTGTCCTGACTGTCCTGGTGTTCCTCCAACAGGAGGGAGGTTTGCATCTGGAGGAGGTCCTTGTATGTTCGTCATAGTCTTCTCCTTATTTCTTATTTTTTTCTGGCTCTCTATGAAGTCAATTTAGAGAGGATTCCAGAGTAGTTTTTAATGACGCCTTCGAAGGCTTTGGCCATCTCCATGGTCATCTCCTCAAAGGCTTCAAGACCTTCGCTACTAATCGTTTTCTGAAGGTCTGCTCCCATAAATTTCAAAAGTTCATCAAGAATGGCCACCACCGTGTCCATCTCACCCTTGATGATTTCCACTTTCGCCATCGCCGTTCGGTACCCTGCAGCAGTGAGCTGAAGGACAACTTGAGCTCCTTTTTGAATGATTGTTTGCACAATGCTGGTAACGGCTTGGAGGAGCTGTTGAATCAACTCCTTCAAAGATTTTATGACATTCGCCAAAGCTTCTATCAGTTTGGTTAAAGTGCCTGTGATCTGCTCCACCAGCATTTGTATACCTAATTGCTTCACCAGATTCATGATCATATCGGGAATCTTTTTCACCATTTTAATAATCGCTTTGAGCATGGACTTTAAGACTTTGATGACCTGCTTCATCACCTCTTTCAATAGCTGCATCACAAGCGTGAAGATCTGTTTGATAAAGGCAAAAATGGTCTTTACAAGTTCAAGAATGAACTTAATGACCTGTTTAATGGCAGCCTTGATCGCACTCGTGCCCGCTTTCATGATCGCTTTGACAGCTTTGACGATCAACTTCACCAGGGAGACCCCGAGCTGTATGACGATGGTAATGACCAACTTAATGATCTCCACCACGAGTTCGATGACGATTTTTAGCAACTCCTTGACGATCTCCCGGACGATGTTCATCAACCCGAGAAGAAGTCCGGTAGTGAGTGAGAAGGCAAACCCGGCGAGCCCTTTAAGGACTCCTTTACCAATCGTTGAATCCCATCCAGTGAGCTCAACGAGCCAGTCACCAATGACATCAAGGATGCCAGAGTTCTGAACGACCGCAGCAATGATCGCTCCAGCAATCGCTGGAACAAGTGCACCCAGTATAGGCACAAAGATCAAGAGGAGGGCAACGAGGAGAATGACAACAATGATGATTGCCCAAAAGACCACATTTCCAATGTCTTCACTGATGCCGAGTTCGTTTGAAACATCTGCAACGAGCTCGTTGATCCCTTCGAACATATCCTCCATGGCCCCTGTCTCTGTCAGGGTGATGACAATGGCCAGCAAGGCCACCTGGACGGCAAACATGACAAGCGTCATGATCGGTGCGAGCGGTAAGAAGAGAAGAGTCACGCAGAGCATGAGCGCTTGGATGACGTACATCGCAATTCTCATGAAGTCACCAAGGACTTCCATCACTCTTTGCATCTTCAACATCTTGAGCTGCTCTAGAAACTTCTCTTTCATGAACGCCGCTCGTTCGTCGGTGACTTGTGCTTTATTTCGAGCGATATCTCCAGACTTTTGAGTGTCTGCAATCTTGGACTCTAAAAGTGCTTTACGGACCAGGGCTGCAACCTCGGCGAGCTCCTTCAGGAAGTCCATTAAAACGACTTTGTCTCCTAGAGCATTTGTGTTTTGTAAAGTGAGAACGATCGTGTCGATCATCTCCGTCTGGCTCGCGTTGATATGAATCATCGTGTCGAGCTTTGGTCCATGGAGCACACTTCTTTGGCCAGGCTCCACCCCATTTAGGTACTCGAGGTAGACATCGATGCCCTGAAGGATACTCATCCCTCCTGAAACGGATTCGTTGAGCACCTCTGGGTAGGTTGCTCCCGTCTCCTGAAGGTGTTTTTCCATGATGGCATCCACCGCCTTTCCAAAAGCAGGGGAGCTGGCATTGAGAGGAAGGGGCTCTCCCAGTTCTTGGAAATGGGCTTGAAGGAGTTGTTCAAACTCTTTTTCCCCTAGGACTAGGATGGCCATTTTTGCATAGGGGTGGTTTCCTGCGATCAGCTGGATGAAGCCGTCTTCAATAGGAGTTCCTTGGACGTCTGTCACAGGCTTCGGTTGTGCAGAGGGGAGTGTCCCGACCGCTCTGAAGGTGGTCGCACCTGTTTGCCACTCATCCAAGAGCGCTTTGTTGGGGCTCGAGAGACGTGGGTTGTTCGCTCCTGCAAGGCCGAATTCATTCTCCTCGACTCCGCCACCTTCGTATTGGCTGACACTGTCTTTGATCTCAATATTCTTTTTCTCGACCTTCTTCGATTGCACTTGATTGTTATCGCTTTCGATGTCTGCAATACCCATCTGCTGAAGGACTTCACCGAGTCTGTCACCACCTGGAACATTTCCTATAGACATGAGTTTTCTCCTAAGCTTGTTTTTCTTCCTTTGGTTTCTCCAAATCTGTTGGAGCTCCCTCAAGGCCTTCGACTTCTAAGTCTTCTTCAAGGTTTTTGATGGTCATCTCTGCACGTTCTTTAATCGTCTCGAACTCCGGTTTTCCAGTCGATCGCTTCACAACAATTCGAAGTGTCACGAGGGCACTCAATTTGTCGTTGAGCTGAAGATAGCAATCTGCCGCATGGTAGTAGGGGACAGGGTCATCATTACTGAGCATCGCCTGCTGAACATAAGCTTTTGCCGCAGTGTCATACTGTTTCAGCATGTGAGAGCTCGCTGCATGTCCAAAAATGTACTTCGGTTCGGTAGGATCCATCACCATCAAACTGCCAAAAAGACTTCTTGAATCTTTATACTTACCAATGTTGTAGAGCTGGTAGGCTTGTGCATACAAAAATTCTGCGTCTGTATCTTGGATTCCCATGGCGTCTTTAGGAACCATCCCTTTCGTAAACATATTCTCAGCAATGGCGCCGAGACCGTCTTTCACTTTCGGAGCGTCGTCTTTAGCAAGCTCCATTAAAGCATCGATCATCTCTTCCTCTTTTCTCATTGCTTTCTCCTTTTAAGGCCCGGAAATTTCATAAACACTCGCAAAACTGTCACAAAATGCTTTCGTCACCTTCAACAGACTTCTCTCTCAAAAAGGGTACTAAACCCTTTCTTTCGAGTGAGTTCTGTTGAATTTGTCGATCATTTAGTCTCATTTTTACAACTCTTCATAAAAAATCCAGGCTAAGCAGATACCTGCCTGAAGTCCATCACCTTTTGTTGGCCTTCACTTTCTAAAAATCCTTTAATGAGTCCCTGCACCGTCAGGCGGTAGGCTTTCCATTCATCTCTAAACTTTGAGAAGTCGACCTGTTTTCTGATCAGGTCTTCTAACGCCTTCCAATAGGCTTTTGAGGACTCTTTTTTCACAGCCATGAGGCCGTGTTGTAGGCTGACAAGGCCTTTTTTAGAAACTCGAAGCTCTTTCTCTACTTCTTTGAGCTGCTTCAAACTTCTAGAGAAGGACTTCTTCCATCCTTTTAGCATCGCATTTCCGATCTCTCCCATCCCAGCGATTAAAAGAAGAGGCTGTAATGTGAGAAACTGGACGAGCGACTTTACATGCGCCTTCACGCGTGTTTCTCCGAGGATGGGGAAAATGCACTTCATAAAGATCTCTTCTATATCTGCTGAAGAGAAGAGCGTTCCACTTAAGCGCAGTGCTAGACACTGGACCGTCTTTTCCTCAAAGCGGGGATCATCGCGTACCTTTAATTCATAGATGCCTGGTGCAGAGAGGGTGAGCGTGGTCATCAAGAGTCCTCCCAGTGCTGCAATTTTTGGTAAAAAATGCTGGAGAGCTGGATCTTCCATTTCGTCAGGAAAGAGCTGTTCGCCCAGCTTTTGTGTCTCTTCCCCAAGATCGACAAAGGTTGGCTCCCTAGCAAAAAGGTAAGCGAGAGCAGCATCCACTCCAAGGAGTGTGGGACTGGCTTTCTCTAAACTGAAAAACCGTCCAAGGGCGAGAGCGTTCTCTAGTAGAGAGAAAGTCATGGCAAAGGGGTGGGTGAGCTTTCCTGTACTGATTTCACTCAGAAGGAAGGTGATCTCTTTATTGAACTTTTTGACGAGCTTCTCTTTCTCAGGTTTTTTCGCTTTGATGATCGCTCTTGCAAAATTGAGGAGGCGGTTTAAGACTTTGATATTCTCGATACAATCTTGTTTCAACTGCGAGAGGAGACCTTCGTGTTTCGCAATCAAGCGCAGCTCCGCACGGATTTCCAGTGCTAAGTCACACCATCCTTCCAGCATCTTATCGGGATGCTGAGCATACCTTGAGATACTGCCAGCGAAGGCGTCAGATTGGATTTCGCTTGTGATATCGATCCACGTTGTGGACTTCGCTGCAAATCTTAAGATCTTTTCAAGGAGGATAAATACGGGGTCGCGCTCTTCCCAAGGAAGCTCTAAAGAGCGTTTGAGGCCGATTGAAAGGCCAAAAGGGAGCTTCTCCTCAAGCTCTTCGAATTTCTTCTGCTCTTGAGGGTTTTTTAGCTGCGGATCAGCTCTCGTCATGCCACTAAAGATGTTCACATTCCGCGCCAGCTTGGGCATCCCAGAATGTGACTCATACTTCATGATATCCCCACCCACCTTGGTGAGGGGAACATCAATCGTATTAGGAACTTGAGCAAACACCTGCTTGAGGTGTTCTGTATTGGCTGACTGTTCCTGTTCCGTATAATTTAAATTTGGAGGTCTTCCCAGACCTCTTGTTCCACCAACATCGGGCGTGAGTCCCATAGGATCTCTCCTCGCACGCGATTTATGGACAGCTTAAGCGCTTTTCTTCGCTTCAGTTTGAGGTGGCTCTGCTGGAGGGGGCTTTTTCGCGCTCTTTTCCGTTTTCTTCGCTGATCTTTCGCTTTGACGTTTTTCCAGCACGCCTTTTAGGGAGATCTGAGCACGGTCTTTCATCATATCGTACTCCTCTCCAATCTCACAGTAGGCTATGCACAGCTTGAGACACTTTTCTGCCATCTCGTAGTCACCCAGTTCAATAAAGCAGTCGGATGCATGATAGTAGGGGACAGGGTCTCTTGGGTTGACAAGGGAACATAGCATGTAACTCGAAGAAGCTAGGTCGTAGTCTTTTTGCATATGATAGCACGCTGAAACTCCGAGTAGAAATCGCATTTCCATCGGATTCATCATGATCAGTAGCCGAAACATCTGTGCAGCTTGATCATACTTTCCCAGCGTGTAAAGACGATGGGCAAAGCTATACATGCCCTCCGTCATTCCAGGGTCGATACCCATCGCATCTGCAGGGGTTTTTCCCTCACCGTAGATGTCTTGGGTCAGCTTCAAAATTTTCTCTTTTTGTTCGGGTGTTTGTTCGTCACCCATCTCATCGAGGGCCTTCTTAATGGTCTCTTTCGAAGACTTTTTCATTGACTCTTCTGTGATTCTTTCAGCACACATTGCGAGTCCTCCTCGTCAATTTCCTGCTAGCCTCCATTATTTAAATATGGTAGTAAGGATCGTACTCATCTGTTGCAGGAGCGAGCTCCCCAGCTGCGCCTGCTGGTTGACGATCTCATTACTTTGGTTCACCGCTGTTTGGTGTTGCTTGGATTCGTCTCCAATCACACTTCGGAAACTTCTTAACTTCTCTGACCAACCGCTGACAAAGGCCTGAACGGTCTGCAGGGTGGCGGTCCTACCTTGGGAGTCGGTATCTAGAACACCTCTCTCCAGGTTATCTAAACCGAGCGTCGGTGTTTCACCAAGGAGCTCTGTATAAGCCTTTTGGTAGGCAGCGTAAAATTTTAATCGTTGGGACTGGGCTGCGGTCACTCTCTGCAGCGCTTCCACCATCTCCACAAGGAGAAGGAAGAGTCGGACGAAGATCCGCGTGCGTCCCGATTCTGTTCCGGTGATGGAGTTGATCGCACCGGAGGTAAAGACCGAAGCAATCTGCACCTCCTCTACCCAATCCTTCAAGTGGATACTGGGGCTGAAGAAGCCATCTCTTTTCACCATGAGGTTGTGGAAATCCACAAGCCGCTCTTTGTAGTCGCTTTCTCCGACTCCTACGAATGAGTCATACAGTTGCCTGTAGTCAGTTAGGCTTTGGAACTGTCCGATCCCTGCATCCTGGATCCCTGTCCTGGCGACAAGAAAACGTCTGAAGTCCGTAACGAACTGCTGAATTTCAGTTCCTTCAGGGCGCTGCAACGGGAAGGTGTAATTCGCTAGGAAGTAGTCCATCGTTTGTCTAAAGGAGTGCTCCACAAATTTTACACGGTCATCAATCGCTGTGGCGGGAGTGTCTCCCGGGCCAATGACTCCTGTGAGATCGGTGTCACTTCCTCCACTCCGTACCAATAAAACGCTGGTGTCAGAGGTTGCTGTTGAAGAGAAGTCGACAAGGTCTTCCCACGCTCCAAGATTGGAGGTGGGATCATCTGGGATTCCCATGAAGTAGGAGAATTCATTGATAAAGGCGTTGGTCAGTCTTTCTCTTTCATTGAGATCCGTGATTCCAATCGCGATCAAGAATTCCTTCCAAGACTCACGCCCGCTGTAAGACTCACCCGTAAAGATTCTTGCCAGGTCTGTCATCAACTGTGTGTCATCAATGAAGGGTTTCTGGACGGATTTCAAAGCTCCCTCTTCATTAAGACCCCCGATAATCGCAGGGACAAGCTCGTCTTTATCGTGGTCACTGAAGTCACCAAAGAAAACACCAGGGATATAATCTCCAACATCGAAGCCATTATCTTCTAACTCCTCAGCGATCTCTTGAAGGTCATCTTCATCAAGGGCATTTAGGGCTATGCTTACCTCCAAAGTATTGTCGTATTGCGTTCCTACTACAGCTGCGATAATGCTTAGTGCTAGCGCTCCATCGCTGCCTACAGCATCATCAATAACATCCACACTCCTAATTTCTAGAGCCAGGTCCTCCATGGCGTCTAGGGCAGTTTCTCCGACAATGGGAGTCTCGTAGTTGACATCGATAGGGGTGATGGAAGGGTCTTTCAGGTCGCTCACGACGCGGAAGATGTTGCTCCCATCGAGTTCCAGAAAGTTGGTCCCATGTCCCGGCGTGGTGAAATTGAGCCCCGCCGTGGTCTGGAGGTAGTCTGTATAAAGGTTGGTAGCCATCGTTTAGTCTCCTAATAGGCGTTTTTTTCGCTTATCCTCAGTCTCGAGATAAGCAAAGGATGTGCCAACAAAGGGAAAATCTCCCTACTTTATCCTTTAATGTTGCTTGCCATCTTATTGGTCATGCGGTCGATCGCTTGAAGCATCGCGGAGGCAGACTTGTAGAACTGTTCGAAAACGAAGAGAAAGCGGCGGAGGTCCTCTTTTTGACGGTCGTTGAGGGAGGTCGCTGCAGTGATGGTTTCCGTAAGCGTTCGCTGTTGGTCACCAGATTGGGTAAATTCTTTGGCGTCGTAAAAGTCCACGATCCAGTTAGTAAATCGCTCCTCATCTGTGTTTCCGATGTCGTTGATTTGCTGGAGCATGATTCCAATTTTATCGGCGAGGGTCCCTTCGGTAATCTCTCCCCCTCCCACCTCTTGGAGTCGAGCTCTAACGGCGGCCAGGCCGTTGCGGACTTCGTTAAATTCTGCAAGGTTTTGTGCGACGTCATCTGGACTGACTCCGAGCGGCTCGTTGAAGATATCTTCGAGGGCTCTTTTAAAAAAGGCTTCAAAAGTTCCAGGCCCAGTTCGGCCTCCAGGTGCAGAGATTTGTCCTCCTCCTGTTGTTGTAAAGAACCGCGTGAATTGTGAGAAGCTGCCTTCACCACGTGCAATTTCGGTGAAGTACCCTTCTGATTCTCTCCCTCCTGGGGTGTTCCCTGCCTCTGCAAAGATCCGAGCATAGAATGAGGCATCACTCTGTCTGGACTCTGGAGTCAGATTATTTTTCAGAAGCTGCGCCTTCTCAAGCCAGAAGAGAGCATCTTTGGTTGCATTGAGGGCGGTGTCGAGCTGCTCTAGCTGGTCCCCGATTAACTGGTTTCCTACCTTCACATACTCTAGTTCGATCATCGCCTGGAGAGAGCGGCTGTTGGAAACCGCATTTCCCGCTTGGACCACAATTTCACGTAGACCGACATCGTCGAGGTCGGCCCAGCGTCCTAGGGCTTGACGGTTGGCTTCGACCTGTGCGGTATCACTCAAGTTGGCATTGAGATTGAAGCCGACCGCATCTAAAGTTTTCATGATTTTATCAAGAGCAGTTGCCATCTCGTAGGTCAGATAGAAGGTCTTTCCATCAACCTGAACCCCAGTTTGAGCGAGCTGGAGAATTCTTTGTAGATCCTCCTGCAGATCGATCGCATCTTGGGTGGTCACGGGGTCCTCGTCGACCCGTACAATCGTCCCCGTGTTGTCACGCACGAGGGTCTTCCCCCTTGCGAAGACACGGTTGAGTGTGACGAAAAACCCGTCATCCTGGTCAGCCCATCGGTTTAAGATCTCTGAGTTGGTGTATTCGCTGTGGACGAGGACAGGGTTGTTTAATCCCTTAATATTCGCAGAGATTAAGACAGACATGGCATTACTCCTTCAGAGAGAGGGTTTTTAAGCCTGGCCTTGATTTTTCCTGAATTCTCGCAAAACTGGAACAAAATGCTTTTCGCCAGCTTCGAAAGATCTCCGTCTCGGAAAGGGTGCTAGACCCTTCCCTTCGCATGAGACCTTTTAAATCTGTCGTCCATTTTGCCCCATTTCTACAAGCATCCATGAAATATCCAGGCAAAAGCCCCCTTTCTCTTACTTTATCCCTATATAAGTATTATAAATTATTTTAATTAAAATTTCCAAATTCCTTAAAATTAAGCGCTTATAGCTATTGTATTCGATCCTGTGTCGGTTCTCATGTTGAGACCCCCACTCAGGACGCCTTCACCCCAAAGAGAGCCCACTGCCGCGAGATAGAGCTTTCCGAAGTTGTCGTAGTTTTGGGTGCTATAGCGGTTGAGGTAGTCGTCGAGGCGTAAATCGTCCGCTTTTTCGGCCCGAGCGTTCGGTCCATCCTTATAAAACTCATCGACAACCGCTTGTAGGCGGTTTTCGATGGAGTTATAGACATTGAGAGAGAGGTTGGCGAGAACACTCGCATCATTGCTTCCGAGATCGTCCTCGAGCGATGCTTTGAGGTTTTGCAGGGTATCGAGCTGACCGAGAGCCTTCAGGCTCGTAGTGGTTGCCTCTTTTCCTACAGCACTGTTCAGCAAGGCGACTTTTGCAGCAAAGGAGAGGTTTTGGCCCGCAATATCCTGGACCTTGCCTAGGGCCTCCGGATCCAGGCCGGCATTGAGCAGCGCGCTCTCTCCTTCACCGGTGACTGCCGCTTTTAAAAAGCCTCCACCGACGCCCACCTGCTCCGCAAGGGGGGCAAGGACGGCGGCCGTTTTGATCTGCTCCACAGCTTCTGGGACGTTGTAGCTTCCGAGGGCTTCTCTTAAGAAGGCGTCGGGATCTTCCGCAACGAAGAGCCCACTGGCTAGTTGTATAGCGAGTGCCTTTGAGGCATCTCCAGCAATCCCACCCGCTTGTAGCACATCGGCAAAGGCCTCTTGCGTTGCTTGTAGGCTATTGCCGGTCGGTGCTTCACCTGGCAGCTCTCCTTGTCCTAGGACGAGGTCGACGATCGATCCGATCTGTAGGGTAGGGGAGTCGATCGCGTTTGCAAGGTCCGATCCTGCAGCAAAGAGGATCGAGAAGTTGGCGACATTTCCAACACTCTCTAAAAAGGCCTCTTGCTGGCCCGCAGGCAGGGAACTCAGTCCTGAGTTCGCTCCAAAGAGGTTCGCTAGGTCGTCACGGAGTGTCGCACCGTCTAAGAACTCGATGAGTGTTGAGGTGACTCCTAGAGTCGTGGCGAGGGCTTCAGGGAAGGTATCGGGCGTGATTTTAGTGGCGAGGAGCTCTGTGGCTTTATCCGCAGCTTTCAAGCTCGAGAGGACACCGAGACCCGCAGAAACGGTCACGAGGTTCGCAAAAGATTGAACGAGCCCGGGCTCCCCGTCATTGATCAACTGTTCATAGAGGTTGTTGACTTCTTCTGCTTCGAGAAGGCTTCCGAGCACTCCTTGGAGTCTGGGGCTGGCGAGTCCAAGGACTTTAGCAGAGAGGGATGCCGCTTGCTGTGAAGTGACATTTCCTCCGACTCCGACGGCTTCTGGTTCGTAGATTTCTGATGTGGTCGAGCCCCGTTTGATGAAGAGGAGGAGGAGCTCAATGATCTCAGTGAGGGTGCCATCTTCAATGAGTTGGGCAATTTCATTGGACAACTGCTGAGATTCGATGGTTCCTATGAAATCGACTCCAAAGAGAACTCCCAAAGAGAAGGGGGGGATCTCTTGTAAGATATCAGTGGTGAGACGGATCTGTGTCGCAGGAGGGCCTGGAGGGACAATATTTGAGTCAACGAGGTTGAAGCTTCCTGGAATATTGGGAGGAACGGTCGGAGGTGAGCTGATCGGGTCGAGCGGGATCGGAGGGGATGTAAAGAAAGTGAGGGGGGCAATTCCGAAGTTTGCGGGATCAAATTTTGTCGACTCAGGCGGGATGATAAAGGAGGCAATCAGGTTGTTGAAGCGGGTGACTAAGTTGTTAAACTGATTCGTGGTGTTCTGATCGACAAAATCGAGGGCTCGCGTGTTGTAGGCGTCCGCCGCATTTTCTAAATTTGTAGAGGCGATGATGAAGGCGGCTCTTGCCGAATTGTACTGTGCTCGAGCTGCATCCCAAGCGGCTTCGTTGCCTGAATTAAAGGCCGCTTCTAATTGAGCTTTTGCGGCGTTCAGATCGTCTTGAGCTTGGTTAAAGAGCAAGATTTGCGCTTCATAGGCTTGGATGAGAAGAAGGTCACCTGCCTCTTGAGCAGCAATCTCCTCGGGGGTGAGGTCAAGGTTTGCCCCTTCGATGATTTCATTGAGTTCGTTTCGGATGTCATTCAACTGGCCGATCTTAGCTTCGTTCAAACTAAAGAACTCGAACGCTTCGATGACAGTCTCTAAACTTCCGATACCGAGATCACTGATGCTAAGGAGAAGGGCCTTATTTCCCTCTAGAGCGGCGGCGAGGATCTCATCGAGCAGATCTTTTTCATCCTCATTGAGCTGTCCAATCCACTCTAAAATGGACAAATCCCCGGGATCGGCTAGATCGACGGAGAGTTCATTGACAGCTTGGATGACACTTTCACGGTCTGAGGCAGATAGCGTCTCCCCAGTTCCTTGCTGAGGGGGAGGAGGTGGCGGCGGTGTAGCTGGTGGAGGCGTCGGTGTCCCACCACTGCCCGGAGTGACTGGAGGAAGTCCCATATATAGACTCCTTTTATCAATATAACTAGTTTGCGAGAGTAGACACACTCTCTCTATTAATTATTATATCAAATAATTATTTAATATATAACAACTAATTAGTTATGCTATTTTTTCTTTCTCAGGAAGAATAAGGGGCTGTTTTGAGTCTAAAACGCACGATTCGTCGATCACGACCTCTTCGACAGAGGTATCTGAGGGAATATCGAACATCAAGTCCCTCATTAAGTTTTCTAAAATCATTCGTAAAGCTCGAGCTCCAGTGGCGGTCTCGATGGCCTTTTTGGCCACGGCTTTTAAGGCGCCGTCGGTGATCGTCAATTTGACCCCTTCGAGCTCGAAAAGGGCCTTAAATTGCTTTACGACAGCATTTTTGGGTTCAGTGAGGATGCGAACGAGGTCCTCTTCGCGCAGTTCTGAGCAGTTGGCAATGCAGCTGAAGCGTCCCACAAACTCCGGAATCATGCCATATTGAATGAGGTCCTCGGGTTCCATCCTGGAGAGGAGTTTCGATTTTTCCTCTGGATCGATGATTTCGCTCTCTTCGGTGTCGAAGCCGATGGAGCTACGTCCAATTCTTTTCGCGATCGTTTTGTCGATTCCTGCGAACGCTCCACCCACAATAAAGAGGATATTTTCAGTGTTGACTTTGATATATTCTTGGTTCGGGTGTTTACGCCCACCTTTCGGGGGGATGTTGGCGATCGAACCTTCAACAATTTTAAGCAACGCTTGCTGGACACCCTCTCCGGAGACGTCGCGCGTGATGGAGACGTTTGAGGAGGTGCGGTGGATCTTGTCGATTTCGTCGACGTAGATGATCCCCTGCTCACATTTCGCCACATCGTAATCAGCGGCTTGGAGGAGACGCAGGACGATATTTTCAACGTCTTCCCCGACATAGCCGGCTTCGGTTAAGGTCGTCGCGTCCGCGATAGCAAAGGGGACGTCGAGGATGCGGGCGAGGGTCTTGGCAATGAGCGTTTTTCCTGAACCGGTGGGGCCGAGGAGAAGGACGTTCGACTTATGAAACTCAACGCCATCTTCGCCTTGACTTTTGAGGTTCATGATCCGTTTGTAGTGGTTGTAAACGGCGACAGAGACGGTCCTTTTGACGGCGTCTTGACCAATGATGTACTCGTCGAGCTTCTCCTTGATCTCTCTAGGTTTGAGAGCTTTGAACTCATAGCTTCCTGCTTCAGGCTTCTTCTCTAGGATGCCGTTGCATAGGGTGATGCACTTGTCGCAGATGAAGACATTTGGCCCGGCGATCAGTTTTTCGACGGCCTCTTCATTTCTGCCACAGAAGGAGCAGGCGGCATGGGTATCTTTTTTCTCTTGATCACTCATACGCTAGTAAGGACCTTTGGAGAGGTGACTTCATCAATAATTCCATACTCAACCGCCTCTTCGGGACTCATGAAGTAGTCACGGTCGGTATCTTCACCACCCGAGACACCGGTTCCGACGTACAGAAGGCCCTTCGACTCGACGAGTCGCGTGCGCCGCTCGGTCTCGCTGAAGTGCGTGTTGCCGCCGTCGATGATGACGTCGCCCGGTTCGAGCAGTCCGAGGAGCGTTTCGATCACCGCGTCGGTGGGCGAGACGTCCGGGTAGAGGGCGATCTCGGGCGCGGGGACGGCGTCGCCCGACTTGATCATCAGCATAATCTT
>CAZPBC010000007.1:0-72391 GCA_964584775.1 uncultured bacterium | reverse complement strand
CACTCCCAAACGGGCTTAAAAAGTGACTACTCATTCCTCTTTTTCCGAAGTGTGCATGAAGTATCCAGGCTAACCTCACCATAACCGATCCGATTTCAGAAAAGCAATTTTCATTCAGATATTTCGTAAGTCCTTGAAAATCTGTAACAAAATTACTTCGAAAGAGTTCAGCTGGCAATAATTATCCTTAGCCGTTTAAAATAACTTCGTTTTGTATGTCCTCGTAGCTCAGCTGGATAGAGCGAGCGCCTCCTAAGCGCTAGGTCGCGCGTTCGAATCGCGCCGAGGGCAATCTACCTTTTTTTCTTCATAAACTCATCGACACCAAGAGCGATCCCCCAGGCAAGTTCCCGGCGGTAGCCGGCACTTAAAACCTTCGCCCGCTCCTCCGCATTCGTCAAAAAGCCCCCTTCAATAATCACTGCGGGCATATCTGTTTCGCGGATGACAGCAAAGTTGCCGTTCTTGACCCCTCTTGATTTTGCTTTTGTCGCGTAGATCACTTCGTCGAGGATGTCTTTTGCTAAATCTTGCGACTGGCGCGTGCGGCTCTTATTTTTGTCGCTTTTGTAGTAGAAGACTTCGATGCCTTTTGCATCGACATTGCTTGCTGAGTTGTAGTGCACACTGACGAAAGCAGCGGCCTTCAAATCATTCGCGATCGAAGCACGTTTTTTCAAAGGAACGAAATGGTCATCCGTGCGGATCATCACCGTCCGGTAACCCATGTCTCTGAGGTACTCCTCCACAAGGAAGGAGGTCATGAGAGTCAGTGCTTTCTCTTGGTAGCGTGGGGGTTGATCCGAGTGGGTCCCTTGATCTTTCCCACCGTGGCCTGCATCGACCACGATCAGCGGTCCCAACTTTTTCCATTGGGGGCCTCTCCTCGTCTCTTTCGGATATTCAAAGACGTGGTGTTCTCTTGTGATCGACTGCGGGTGCGTTGCTCTAGGTGCGCCGCAGGAGCTCAACAGCAGCGAGACTAAAAAAAAGAGGCTAAATGCAAGCGACTTTGGCTTCACAAGCTCTTTTGGCTTCAATGACATCATCTAACTCTACGGTTTCCTTATTTAAAATTTGAAATTTTTCATGGCCACGGCCAGCGAGGATCACAATATCCTCCTCTGTGGCGACTTCAATGGCTTTTCCAATGGCCTTTTTCCGATCGACTTCGACGATCAACTTCTCTTTATCAGTGATAAACGAAACGATCTCTTCAACAATCTTTTCCGGCGGTTCGCTGCGTGGATTGTCTGAGGTAACGATGATGAGATCCGCTCCGGCTTCCGCAGCTTTCGCCATCGACTCTCTCCGCTCTACGGGCCGATCTCCTCCTGAACCAAAGAGCACAATCAGCCGCCCCTGACAATACGGAAGCAGTGACTCCATCGTCTGCTCCAACGACACACCGGAATGGGCGAAGTCGACAAAGACCGAAAGGCCCTGGGAATTTTCCACACGCTCGAGGCGCCCTGGAACCGAGCCAAATGTCTCGACTGCGGGCTGTATTTCAGGAAGGGTCCATCCGCCTAGTAGCATTGCACCGATGCAGCCCGTGAGGTTCATGAGGTTGTGTTCACCGATCATCCCCGATTGAAAGCGGTATCGATCGCCCTCATACTCGAGTGTCCATGTGACTCCAGAGAGGGAGAGGTCCACCTCACAGATACGCAGGTCGGCACCCTCCTTTTTTCCATAGGAAAGGAGAGGCACCTTCGCACCCTTCACCATCTTTGGGCCATACGGGCAGTCGATAGAGTAGGCTGCCCCCTTTGGAAAACCGAGCTGTTTTCTCTTTGGGGAGAGTCCTCTAAAGAGGAGACTCTTTGCTTCGGCGTACTCTTCCATCGTGTTGTGGTAATCGAGATGGTCTGGGTGTAAGTTCGTAAAGAGAGCAATGTCAAACTCGATCTCTTGCACTCTCCCTTGGTCGAGCGCATGGGAGGAGACTTCCAATACGGCTGCGTCGAGATGAGAATCTACCATTTCACGAAGGAGGCGGTGGTTTGTGACGACATCCGCCGTGGTCAGCTTAGAGGGGTAGGTGGATTGACCCGTTTGGGCTTCGATCGTTCCCAACAACCCCGTACGGCGTCCACAGACCTCTAGGAGGTGTCTCAAAATGTAAGAGCTCGTTGTTTTTCCCTTCGTGCCGGTAACACCAAAAAGAAACAGCTTCTGATCAGCCCGTCCATAAAACTGCGAAGCGAGTCTCGCTTCGAGGAGACGGATGTCGGGGTGAACCACCTGAGTGACCCCTTCGAGTTCTGGAGAAAAGTGGCTTGCAGCGACCGCGACAGCCCCTTTCTCAATCGCTTGTAGGGCGTAATCAAGGCCGTTCTTCTGAGTCCCCTTCCGGGCGACAAAGAGGTCTCCAGGGCGTACTTCAGCAGAGTGGTTACAAATACCTTGAATTTCTAAGGACTTGTACCCTTGGACCTCAGCCTCGGGTAAAGTATTGAGCAGTTCTTCCAGTCTCATAGGGTGTCAGTTATTCCATGCTTTGAACTTTTCCCGCAACCTCTCCGCTGACCGCCACCCCTTGGCCAGGTCAGGATCAAAACGGGGATCACTCGAAGGATAGCCATAAGGGTCGTCGGGTGAGACACCTAGGTACTCAAGCGTCCGTTTTCCTATCTCTCGAAAAACCGGTGCAGCGGCCGTCCCTCCATGGTTATTGGGCCCCACTCCTTGAATATAGTAGACTCTCGGCTCATCGATGACCACCAGAAGAAGGAAAGCAGGGTCCTTAGCAGGGGCAAAACCGATGAAAGAGGTGTAGTGTTTTTTCGTCGTGTACTCCCCATTCACAATCTTTCTCGTTGTCCCACTCTTTCCAATCTCCGTATAGCCATAGATATTCGCCCGTGTCGCTGTTCCAATGAGCGTGTCATAGCGCATCAACTCCACCGTTTGATCCACAAGTCCTGCTGGCAAAACACGGGGAAATGACCCTAGCCACTCAGGGCTGGTGTGATCTAACAGCCGCTCCCCCTGCTTGTCGATCGTTTTCACAAGGGTCGGCTGCACTAGGATTCCCCTGTTGGCAAAAAGCGCCCAACTACGCATCAGAGCAAGACCGGTCTGTTGAATGTTGTATCCCATCGAGATCGAGTAGGGTGTGGGTACCGACCACTCTAGTTTGCCGTTGGGGTGCAACTTTCCGGGGGTCGGAAGCAGCGAGTTGCTCTCTCCCGGCAGCTCCACCCCGGACTTCTCTCCGATGGCAAAACGCTCTTTGAGAACGTTGTGGTACCAGTCCGAACCGAGATGGCTAACAACGCGCTCGATCACGCGGCCCATATAAATATTTGAAGACTTGAGAAGTCCCATCTCGGCATTGAGATAGGCATAGCTCCTCACATCACGGATCGGTTTGCTTCTCCCAGGAAACTTGCCATCTGCTGTGGCGATCTTCTCATACGGATCAAAGAGTGGAGGTTTCCCTCGTGCCTTCATCTCTTCATTGGCCAAAAGTCCCGTTAAAATCGCAAAAGGTTTCATGACAGAACCGGGCTCAATCGAATCGATCACTGCAGAGACGCGTGTGTGCTGCCTTTTTTCCGGGTCACTAAAGAAACTTGAAACCTCTTCAGGTGAGAAAAAGGGATATTGAGCTAGCGCCCAAATGTGTCCCGTCTTGGGGTCCATCAAGATCGCCCATCCAGACTTCGCTTCAGTGCGGATGACTCCCTTTTTGACCTCCTCTTCTGCGATGGCCTGCAGAGTGTGATTGATAGTCAGTGTGATATCTGCTCCGTGGGTGGGCTCCACAATCGGATCGCCCGTCTCGAGCGGATTGCGTGGAGAGCGGTTCATACGCCGCTTTCCAGGCTGCCCCTCAAGATAGTGGTTCAGTGAAAGCTCTAGGCCACCGGTGGGAATCGCTTGCCCTGTCACGGCGTGTTTCTGCCCTTGAACTGTGTGAAGCACCTGCCCCAGAAGTGAACCGTAAGGATAGGAACGCTGATAGTCACTCGTAAAGAAGATGGCGTTTGAAGCAATCTTTTCCTTTCTCGCAAAAGGTCTCCAAACAGAGAGAAACTCCTCTTTCTGCTCCTTTAAAAGGAAGCGTGAAAGCACTCTGTCGCGCGATCTTTTAGAGAGGTGTCTCTCCACTTCTTCGGGAGTTAAATCAAAATGTTTCACGAGCAACTCCCCGACAGCTTGTCGTTTCCCATCAGGAATCGAATAGGGATCGGCATGGAGATGAAATTTTTGGACGTCGATGACGAAAGGTGTGACTTTTGCTGGATGAGAGGGTTGGAGCCCAGAGTTGGAATAGAACACTCCACGCCTAAAGGGATCTTCAATCACAAAGACATGCTGCGCACGCGCCTTTTTTTGCCAGTAGCTCTGTTGAACCACCTGCAAAATAAAAAACTGCATGATCAACAAAGAAAAGAGAAAGACTAAAAAAAGACCGGCATAGAGCAGTCTTAGGTTATTGACTTTCTTCATCCCCATACTCCAAAACCATCACCTCTTCATCAAGAGGAAACTTTAGATGAGAAAAGCGCGGCTGCGAGGCAAGCTCCATCAAGTGGAGCGGATTTTCAAACTGCTCAATGCGATAGGAAAGGGCGCGGTTTTCTTCCACTAAAGCTCCCAGTTCTTTCTCGAGTTTAGGCACCTCTAGTCTGAGACGCATGAGTTGGTTTTGCTTTTCGATTGTAAAATAGAGTGTCAATCCACCCATAAAAATACAGAGGAGAATTTTGAGAAAAAAGTGCCTCACCGTTTCTCTACCACTCTCAGCTTGGCGCTGCGTGAACGCGGGTTCATTTGAATTTCCTCCTCTTTCGCCACCACCGGTTTTTTGGTCAGGAGTTTGATCGTCGGTTCCTTCTCCAAAAAGAGACCTGCAAGGCCTCGTGTGTCTTGCTTATCGGAGGCTTCGTGTTGAAAAAGCTTTTTCACGATGCGGTCTTCCAAACTATGGAAAGAGATCACCCCTAGAATTCCCCCTGGACGAAGCACTTCGATCGCATGAGGAAGGACGCGGCGGATCACCTCCAGCTCACTGTTCACAGCAATGCGTAGTCCTTGAAAGATCAGTGTCATCGGATGGTGGTCGCGCTTCTTTTTCGCTCTTTCGAGCGGCTGAAGCGCTTCGATTAAGTCGCGTGTGGTCTCAAACTCCTTCTCCTCTCTAGCTTGGACGAGGAGCCTTGCTGCCCGTTTCCAGAGCTTTTCCTCTCCATAGTCACGGAAAACGCGGCCCAGCTCCTCTTCAGACCAGTGGTTGACAATCTCCTGCGCAGTCAAACCGGCCTCTTGATCCATGCGCATATCGAGAGGCCCTTCACGTAAAAATGAAAAACCGCGCTCAGGACGATCGAGCTGCATCGAGGAGACACCTAGATCGATGAGAATGGCGTCTACCGACTCCACAGAGGCATCCTTTAAAATCTGGGAAAGGTGGGCAAAATTGTCCCTGACAAAAGTGACCTTCTTCCAGGGCTTAAGCCTCTCTTTAGCCAGCTCTAAGGCACTTTGGTCCTGGTCGACGGCAATAAAGCGCTCAATTTCAGGGTGGGCTTCGAGAACGGCAGCAGCATGACCTCCAGCCCCCACGGTCAGATCAAGGACGGTAGAGAGGGGCTGGTCCTCAAGAAAGGAGAGCCACTCCTCGAGTAGGACGGATCGGTGTTGAGACTCCATAGAATCTGAGTATGATGAGCCTCTCTAAGAAAAAAGTCAAAACGTGATATAATAAGGGGAAAGAGGAGAAACGATGCCTACCATTGATCAGTTAGAGATGCGCGTCTACTACGAGTACGCCCGCCGTACGGAGTATATCGAGCAGATCAACAAGCAGTTTCACTTAGGGGAAGCGAAAACCATCCCCCCTCAGACGCTGGTCACGGACCTCATGCCCAAGCTGAGCGAGCTTGACTTGCTATTGGGGGTCACTAAATCGTACGCGCCCTGGGCCCTCTTCTATCCGCCAAAAAAATTCAACCTCCGCAGAAAATCTCCCTTTACCTTTTCCCGCGTCATGCCTACCTTAGGGAGTGAAGAGGAAGAGGAGGATGACATGGCCATGTTAGAAAATGTCGCCACCAAATCCCCGGAAGAGAAAAAAGAACAAGAAATTCTAAAAAAAGCGATGAAGCAAATCCAAACGATCAATGAGTGGCTTTCACACATCGTCGGCCGGATCGGCCAGCTTCTACAAGGATAAAGCACAAGCTGCATGAGCGATATTGACTGGTTAGGGAAACTCGGTTGGAATGAAGATCAACTCGAAGAGCTGCGCTTCACCGGGTACGCCTATATCCGTCAGGGAAAATATGACATCGCTCTGGATCTATACGAGGCGCTCACCATTCTCGAACCGAACAACCTCTATGACCTTCAAACCCTCGGGGCGCTCTATCTACAACTCGACCGCCCGAAAGAGGCGATCGAAACCCTCGAAAAATCCTTCGCACTCGAAGGTGACCACACACCAACTCTCGTCAACCTTTGCAAAGCACTCTTTATGGTGGGAAGAAGCGAAGAAGGGCTCAAGCTCGCCACCCTTCTCAAAAAAGATCCCAACCCTTCCATTGCCAACACGGCAAAGGCCCTTTTACTTGCTTTTAGCAAAACGCCTTAAGGGTTTTCACCACTCGTTCGACATCTTTTTTTGTCATCTGCGTATGAAGAGGAAGCGAGAGCGCTTTTTTGTAAAAAGCTTCCGTGTGAGGATACGATTCTGCAAGGCGCTTCGTACCGAGCTCAGGGACAGGATGATGGTAGAGAGGGATGTAGTGAACCTGTGTCCCAATTCCCTTTTCTTGAAGCGCTTCCATCAGCTTCTCTTTGGGTGTCTCGATCTTTTCAAAGTCGAGAAGAACGAGCATCAAGTGGTAAGAGGTACGCTTATCAAAAGCAGGGTCGAGAAGCTCTATGGACTCGATGCCTTTCAGCTTATCGCGGTAGGCTTGGACGATCTCTAGACGCTTCTTGACCGTCTTATCGAGGCGGCTTAATTGGCTGATACCGAGAGCTGCTTGAAAATCATTCATGTGAAAGTTGCCCGAGGGTTTTGTACTTCATATTCCCAAGGGCGCATTTCAGGACCTTTAAAAATTCCATTATTGCGGTAGCGTTTTAACTTTTGGTCTAAGTCGGGGTCATTGGTGAGCACAGCGCCCCCTTCTCCGGTCGTCAACTGTTTCGCTGGGTGAAAGCTAAAGACGGTCATCTCACTATAGGCACAAGAGCCTACCTTTTCTCCACTCGGATAGCAGGATCCTAAAGCATGCGCAGCATCTTCGATAACCACCGTATCGGTTCTTGCAATACCACGGTTGAGTTTTTGCATGTCGATCGCTACACCGGCATAGTGGACCGGTACCACGATCTCTTTTCCTCTCGACGCGGAAGTGTTGATCTTGTCGAAGAGCGCATCGAGGTCGAGGCTGCCTGTCTTTTCGTCAACATCGACATAGGTCAACCTGCATCCACGCTTTAAGGCCCCAGCCACGGTCCCGACGAAAGTGTTTGCTGCCGTGAAAACACGGTCATACTCATTGGCTGAAGCCGCTCCATAGGCAGCCTCGAGCGCAGAGGTCCCGCTATTAAAGACAGTCGCATACTGAGCATCACAAGCTTGAGCTAAAGCCTTTTCAAACTCCTCAACGCGCCCCCCTCTTGTAATCGATTCATCTTGAAGAGCTACCTTCACCGCTTCGAGGTCTTTGTCTTGAATTTCTTGTTTGGCATATGGAATCATGGAGGAGAGTATACTTGATTCGCGTGTGGATTGCAAAAACTCCTTTGAGGTATAGTGATCCATATGAAAATAGAACACTACTTGGACGAACTCGAGAGCCACTCACATCCTGAGACCCCACCTCCCCCCTCTCTTGAAGATCTCTCTTCTCTCTCGACTGAAAGCCTCTTGAAAGAGCTGCTGTATGGAGAGCGTGCCTTTTGGAAAAAACACTACGCTCTCGCGCTGGAGCACTACCAACAGGCAGGGGAACACCCTTTAGCACTTTTTTTTATCGACCGCGTCACCGCCTTCCTCTTTAAAGAGGCAGGCAACCGCAAAAAAGCCCTCCACTACTGTAACCGAGCTCTAGAGGCACTTCCTAAAGATGCGACATCCCTCCACCTCCGCAATGAGCTGACGGGTGAAGCTCGCGACTCCTCAAAAGACCTCTCATTCGAGTCACTGACCGCCTTCCATCAAATTTTCAATCCCCCAGAGACATCACCTGATCTCTTTGTAGAAGAGGATCCTCCTTCTAAAAGCGCCTGTCTCACCGTCCTTGCCTCCTGCTCAAAAAAAGGAGGTGACATCGTTGATCAGATGACCTCAGAGCTCTATTGCTGTAGAGGCCTTCTCCTCGAAACGCACCACGAATGCGTCGTTCTCAATCCCGGAAAGAACTTCCTAAAAGAGCTTTACCGCTCAGGAAAACGCGCAGAGGAGATCTCTCAGGTTTTTGTCACCCACGACGACCCCAGCTACTTCTACGACCTTCTAGCTCTCTTACGCCTCCAACAGAAACAGTCAGCCCACCCATCCCACTACTATCTACACACAAGAAGCTACCAAATGCTTCTCCCCTACTTTAGACCAGAAGAACTCCATCACCTCCACCCTTTGGAAGAGAAGCTCACCTCCCTCAGCCCCCACACTGCCTTCCTCCCGCACATCTTGAAAGACCAATCGGGTGCGACTCTCGAGTTTCGACTCACATCCCCTACAAAAACTTTCACTTTTACCTACCACTCAGGTGTTTTAGAAAAACCTCTTCACAAACTCTTTGACAAAAGTGATCTCCTCTACCTCTCGATGAGCGAAGGCCTCACATGGAGCGGCGTGGAAACCTTTCTAAACCATAGCGGCTGCGAAACGCTTCTCTTAGGAGAAATCGAGCCCTGCAGCGACAACTGTAAACTCAAAGTGCTGCAACAGAAACACTCTAACAAATCCCTTTACTTAGCGGAGAGCGGGCTCACTTGGACCTTTCACGAACCGACACCCAAAGGCGATAAAATCCGTCACACCTCCTTGACCTAAGTAAAGAGACTTTCTCTTTATCAACAACGCTTCTTTAGCTGTTCATAAGAACAAAAACCTCGTTTGTATTCCAAAAAAATTTTCTCTCTTTTACGTAAATTTCTTACTTTGAATGAGTGGACTCCGAAAGCGACAAAATCTTCAAACACCTGTCAAAACAGACCCCTTTGTCAACCAAAAAAATCAAAAATTTCAGAGAGAAAATTTTTCCGACAGCTAAATTTTCTGACATCAAAGACTTAACGAATTTACACAAAAAAACCGTTCGAATTTTTGTTGCAAGCATTGAAACCCCCTGCTAATGTCTTGTCATAAATCACGAAACACAGCGCTGTGGAAACAATGTTCATAACATTTCTACAGCTCGGCGAATACAGAACGAATAACGAAAAAGGAACCGCATATGATCACTTGTGATACTCAAGAAGCGTGGACTCAGTTTTTAGAATACGTCAAAGAGCGCTGTTCTAAAACTGCTTACGAAAATTGGCTCGCTCCGATCCGTGTCCAAGAAGCTTCTGATGAAGAGATCACACTGGAGGTTCCTAACATCTTCGTTCAAGACTATCTCCTCTCTAACTACAAAAAAGACCTCTGTTCGTTCCTTCCTGTCAAAGCTCCCGATGAGCCTGCCCTCAAATTTGTCATCCAAGCTCCCAAGAAAGAGGCAAAGCCGGCTCCTGTCGTGCACGAATCAACGACCACGAACCGCAGCCCCACTCTCCATTCAAACTTTTACGAAATCAAACTGAACAACCGCTACCAGTTCAGCTCCTTCATCGAAGGAACCTCTAACCAATTTATTAAATCCGCTGCTATGGGCGTTGCTAGGCGTCCAGGCGCTTCCTACAACCCCCTTTTCATACATGGTGGCGTAGGTCTCGGCAAAACGCATATCCTACACAGCATCGGCCACTACGTGATTGAGCATCACAAAAACCTCCGCGTTCAGCTGATCACGACAGAGGGTTTTATCAATGACCTGGTCGAAAACCTCCGTCAGAAAACGATCGACCGCATGAAGCGCTTCTATCGAGTCGATGTCGATGTCCTTCTTATTGATGATATCCAGTTCCTTCAGAACCGACTCAACTTCGAAGAGGAGTTCTGCGTCCTTCTCGATCACTTTGCCAATAATGGGAAACAAGTCGTCATGACTAGCGACAAGCCCCCCTCTCAGCTCAAGCTTTCAGAAAGAATGAAAGCGCGGATGGAGTGGGGACTCGTGGCTCACATGGGCATCCCCGACCTCGAAACCCGCGTCGCGATCCTTTCTCACAAAGCAGAAGAAAAAGGCCTCGACCTTCCAAATGATGTGGCCTTCTTCATCGCTGAGCATCTCTTTTACAATGTCCGCCAACTCGAGGGCGCTGTCAACCGTCTTAGCGCACACAGCCGTCTCCTCGGAGTTAACGTCACAAAAGATCTCGTGACAAATACCCTCGGTGAGCTTCTCCAGTCCGCTCCCCGAGAAAAAATCACTGTAGAGCAGATCCTAAAAAGTGTGGCTTCTGTGTTCCAAGTCCGCGTCAGTGATCTAAAAGGAACCACTCGGATCAAGAGCATCGCCACCCCTCGTCAGGTTGCCATGTACCTTTCCAAGCTCCTTGTGAATGACTCTCTGATGTCGCTCGGTGTCTTCTTTAATAAGACCCACTCAACCATCCTGCACGCTTGCAAAACAGTTGAGCAAAAAATGAAAGAGGATGACTCCCTCAAACACCAAATCGACCAGGTGAAGCAGAGCCTCCACTGCCAACAAGGATAGACCTAGGGTCTCTCAGTTATCCGTATCCGTGCACTGCATAGATATAAAAAAGAGAGGCATTAGAAACCGATAGATCCTGAAAGATTCATGAAATCTTCAGGTTTAACACAATCTTTAAAAACTTTTTTTAAGCTCTTCTTTTATCCATCTCTGACCAAGGAGGAGAAATGGACCGACAAGAACAGGAGCTCTTTAGACGGATTGCTGAACTCGAAACCAAGCAAGACTTCTATGAGACCGAATTGAACTATCTGAACCGACTCTTTAAGGATTTGGGATTTGAAAATGGTCTATCTACACTGAAGCGTGCTGCGGAGGCGCTGGCTGCTTCTTCGGTTTATAAGGACTGAGTGCACGAAACGCCTCATCCACCATTTCAACTTCGATCAAATCGAGCCCCTCAGCCACCTCATCGGTGAGACCGCGTCGGCTGTGCATGGGGACGATGGCACGGCAAAAACCCATTGATTTGGCTTCTTTCAGGCGCAGCTCGAGTCTGGAGACATTTCGTACTTCTCCACTGAGGCCCACTTCTCCGATCATCGTCGTCGTCGGATCAATGATCACATTTTTCATAGAAGAAGCAACGGCAAAGAGGATCCCCAAATCGATTGCAGGTTCTACGATATGAAGACCACCAGCAATCGAGACAAAGACATCCATTTTATGCAGTGGAAAGCGGAGCCGTTTTTCCATGACGGCCAATATGAGGAGCAGACGGTTGTTTTCTACCCCCGTCACACGTCTTGAAGGGGAAGAAAAGACAGTCGGCGTCACGAGAGACTGCACTTCAACCAAAATAGGACGTGTTCCCTCAAGTGTCGGAACGACAACGGATCCCGCCACATTCTTTTTACGCTCTTGAAGAAAAATCTGCGAAGGATTTTTGACTTCTACCAGGCCGTGTCCCGCCATCTGAAAAACCGCGACTTCGTCTGTCGGACCAAAGCGGTTTTTAAAAGCACGGATCATACGAAAGTTATGTTGCTTATCCCCTTCGAAATAAAGAACGGTATCGACAAGGTGCTCAAGGACTTTCGGCCCGGCAATATCTCCACTTTTTGTCACGTGGCCGACGAGAAAAGTAGCAATCCCCTCGCTTTTCGCAAAATGCATGAACTGTGTCGTGCACTCACGGACCTGCGAGACGCTCCCCGGAGCCGATTGGATCTCCCCTTTGTAAACAATTTGGATGGAGTCAACGATCAGTAGGTCGGGTTTCATCTCTTTAGCAACATCACAGATGTGTCCGACGAGAGTTTCACTCAAGATATAAAGATTGTCTGAGTCGACCCCGAGCCGTTTCGCTCGAAGTGACGTCTGAGCTGCAGACTCCTCACCAGAAACATAAAGGACCTTGAGTCCCTTCTTTGCAAGGGACTGGGAAACTTGAAGCAGGAGGGTCGACTTTCCAATTCCTGGCTGCCCCCCTACAAGCGTCAAGGAACCAGGGACAACCCCACCACCAATTAGACGGTCAAACTCAGAAAGATCCGTACTCACACGTTTCGTCTCGTCAAGAATGACCTCTTTGACTTTTTGAGGGCGTGCTTTTTCTTTCGGAGCAATATCAAAACGAGTGTGAGACTCGGGAAGCTCTTTTTCTTCATTCAGAGTATTCCACTCTAAGCAAGCAGGGCACTGACCGACCCACTTGAAACTTTTGTGACCGCACTCATTGCAATACCAGACAGACTTGACCTTTGCCATTAGACGATCCCCAGTTTATGTGCGCCGACCTCTGCGGCATTCTGTTGCGCTTCTTTCTTGGAGTTGCCTTTACCACGCCCCACCTCATCATCCTGGATGAGCACACGGATTTCGAAAGTCTTACTGTGGTCGGGACCGCTTTCGTCCATCACTTCATAAACAGGCGTGACTTGATGGTGCTTCTGAGCATAATCTTGGAGGAGTGCTTTCCAGTTGTGGACAGGCTTCTTCATAATCTCATTGATGTCTATAGAGAAGTTATGGAAGATGAAACGCCGTGCACCATCAATTCCCCCATCAACAAAGACCGCTCCGATCAGCGCTTCGAAAAGATCTGAAAGAATCGACTCCCTGCCACGCCCATCATTCATCTTCTCTCCCTTACCCAGAAGTAGGAATTTTTCAAGGTCGAGTTTTTGGATGTAGGTGACACAAGAGGTCGCCTCCACAAGTCGAGAGCGAAGGTAGGAGAGCTCTCCCTCAGGGGTTTCGGGGAGGTATTTATAGAGATATTCTGAAATCAAAAGTCCCAAAACAGCATCCCCTAAAAACTCAAGACGCTCATTGTGGTCACGCACTAAGTCGCGGTTTTCATTGACAAAAGAACGGTGAGTGAAGGCGAGAAGCAGCAGTGTTTTATCCTTAAAGGAGTAGTCGATGATTTTTTCGACTTCCTCTAAATTTTTGTATATTTCACTGAGTTCCATAAGAGAGAAATTTTAGTGTAGGAAGGATTTTACAGCTACAATTAAACATCGAGTCTAGTTATACTTTCTGGCCATATGAAGTACACCATTGACAAAGAGAGTAAGCGCCAATTCGAGGTAGAGGGCTATGTAGAGCTAGAGGGCGTTGTCTCGGCTTCCCAGCTAGACACTCTCGACGAGGAGATCACCAAGGTCCTCCAAAGTCGTGAAGGAAAAGAGCCTTATCTCGCTGGACGTGACCTTTGGAGAGAGAGCCCTTTTCTTCAAAAGTTTTTTTGTCACAACCGTTTTAGCGATATCGCTAAAGAGCTGCTTCTCACCCCTCTCCTTCATCTAGGAGCAGACCAGCTTCTCACTCAAGATGAACTCTTTTACCAACATCACTTTCCCGAACCCATCAACCTCGAACAGCTCACCTCGATCCGCGATACCGAAGCCTCCTTCATCATCGCTCTCGACACTCACGATGAACTACCTGAGCCTTGGCCGAAAATGGCAGGCAACGTTCTTTTCATTTCGAAAAAGACGGAGCTCAACCTCGCTGAGCTTCCCGGGTCAGCCTCCTTCCTCCTCTTCACCTATGTCACTCCGAATAGCCTCTATGTGCAGCAAGAGTCCGATCCCAATACTCACTACCTGAAAACATGTGGATATGTCTACGGGGACCGCCTAACAAGTAAAGGCCAGCCCATCGCGTTAAGATGACCAGAGATCGTATGAAGCTCATCCTCACTCCCCCTTCACCTGCACAAGAGATTATGGACCAAGATGTTGCCCTCTTGGAAAGGGCAGAAAAGACGGGTGAGAGCTTTCTCCACCTCTACGAATGGCTCCCGAACGCAGCCACCTACGGCTACTTCGTGAACCCCGCAACCGTCTTTGACCCCCAGGTATCCCTAGATTTAGGAAAGCGCCCAACAGGTGGGGGGGTTCTTTTTCACACCCACGACTATGCCTTCTCACTCATTCTTGCAAATCACCATCCTCTCTACTCAGCAAATACACTCGAATCGTATCGCCAGATCCATCAAATGCTGAAAGAACTCCTGACACCCTTTCTAAAAAAGCGCCCTGCTGAACTCACCACGGACGCCCCCTGCAACTCAAATGCAAGACAGCGCTTTTGCATGGCTGAGCCCACTCGTTACGATCTTCTTTTAGAGGGGAAAAAACTCGCAGGAGCAGCCGAGCGCCGCAAAAAAAACGCTCTGCTCCACCAGACGACCATCAGCCTCTGCCCACCTGATTTTGCTTTTCTCGAAAAAGCGCTTGTCAATGGCAAAGAAACCATCGAATCAATGAGGAGATGGAGCGCCTATCTAGGGGACCAAAGCGACCTCCCTTCACTCCGAAAAGAACTTCAAGAGACACTCTGTAAAATACTGTAGTCAACGATTAAGATACCCATGTTTGTACATACGTTTAAATGCACATCTGGCTATACAGATCCTGTGTATCCACTAGCCGTTCAGGGATTTTCCCATCAAAAAACCCCACATTTAGCCGACTTCACACACAGCCGATTTAGGATGTGTGATCTCCAGTCCTTACTTGACTCGATTGCTCAAAATCACACAACCACCGAACTCTGCCTACAAGATTGTCATTTAGGAGACAAAGGGGCAGAAGTTGTGGCTCAACTTCTCATGAGGAATCGCCACATCAAAGAACTCTATTTAGATGAGAATCAAATGACAGATGCCGGAGCCGCTTGGATCGCAAAAGCGCTTCGTGTCAATCAAAGCCTCACTCATCTCTCTATTGGAAGAAATCCTATCACCGAGGAGGGAAGAGCACTCCTGCTGGATGCGATTAAAGAAAACGACTCTCTCTATGAAATTGACTTTCTTTAGTGGCTTAAGCCGCTTGGCTCGAGTCGAAGGTTTCAATGATGACTCCATACCGTCGTTTGAGGCCCAGATAATTCTTTTTGGAGCGCATGAGCTTGTCTGTCGCATCAACCCAAGCTTTGTACTCGTCTGAGACTTTTTGGATCGAAGTCGCATCAAAGATGGAGGTATGAAAACGCTTCCAGAAGGCATCGGCTGCAGCAATCCGCTCTTCTGATGCGCTATGAAAGGTGTAGTAGTCTCGAAGAATTTCACCTAACTCTTGATCACTCAGAGACTCATGACTTTCCACAAGAATATCAATAGAGCAGGGGATTCCCCATTTAGTAAAAATTTCTTCTCTTGTTAGATTATACTCAAACATAATGACATTACCTTTTATTAAAATAACCACTTATCTTAATTATAAATCAAAAAATAATTATAATTAAAATAAATTATTTAATAATTATTTAAGTTACTGAATGTCAGAAGTTTAAAGAAATCAAACTTCCTGCTTGAGGCGCTCAAGAGCTTGTTGAAAGACACCTCGAGGGGCATAAGGAGCAACGACCATCTCCAGTAACCTTTTTTCAGACTCGAGAAACTTTCTACAAGATTGAACTCGTTGAGGCTGGTAGCGCTGAAACCAGGGATACGAGACCGCGTAAACCAGCCCATTTAGCCCAGCAAAAAAGCTCGCCGTATCTCTGTAGAACTGGTGAGCTTCTGCAACAATATCATCTAAGCTATCGACAAGCCCCTGTGTTAAATCTTGCTCATCACCCGTTGCGAAAGCACTATCAAGAATCTCTTTCCCCTCTCTCACGTCCGGTCCACGGTCATCTTTTGCATTATCTGTCGGGATGACTGCGAAGGGGAAGTAGTGGATGAGACGTAGAAGATCACTCAAGTACACCTCTCCGTTTTTTTCGGTAGGTGAAGTAGTGAAGGCTGTAAATGACTTTTGAAGATGTACTCCAAGCCCCTCGACTTCGTTTCTCCAAGAGAGAGAGCGAGAATCAGCACGGCCAAGAGTATCCTGACAAATTTCAACCATCGCTTGCCAAAAACGGTGAAAGTCTCCCGTCAAAGCTTTTTGATTCTTGTGAAGTTCACGGAATAAGATTTGATAGGCTGCAAACGAAATGGTGTGAAATCCCATGGATCCGTTCGGACCAAAAGTAAAGGTAGGATCAGGGCGACTGACTTTCACAAGACCTCCTTGGGAAGTCACCAAAGACCTTCTTTGTGCGATGTCGACTCGGTGAATTCGGACTGGAGATTGAAAGACAGCCATAATTTCCCTCCTTTTTGGCAGTTATCCTAAGAGGAATGAAAATAAAATGAAATATTTTTTCACCTAAAAAGTGCGGAAAAAAGAAAAATATCTTTGATGAGTTAGATCAACGGAATTTTGACTCGAGAAGCGTCACCGCTTTCTGCAAGATAACGGGAGGAGCGTACTCTTGTAGAACATACTGAACCATACTCCCCTTTTCTTGGGATAAAAACTGCATAAATGTCGTGCATTGACCTCTTTGATGCATACGAAACCAAGGCAACGACACAAGATAAATGAGCCCAATCAATCCTGCAAAAAAGCGTACCGGATCATCGTAATAAGTATAAACCACTTTCTCTCTCACTAAATCGTCTAAGCTTTCGTGAATGCTCTCTACCAATTGCCGCTTATTTCTTGCACCACAGTAGGAACCTTCCAAGCTTTTTTTTGCCTCATTGACCTCTGCCCCTCTATCATCTCGTGCATCTTCTGTAGGAATCACCACAAATGGAAAGAAGTGAATGAGGCGCAGAACATCACTCAGATAGGTAGCTTTACTGGATCGATCTCTAGGGCTTTGAGAGTAACGTTTATAGGAGTTGTCTGTACGTTCCCAGAGCTCCATCAATTTCATCATCCAGTTAAATCTCCCTTGATCACACTCTCCACTCCAATTATTGAGAGATGTCTGAGAAAGCTCTTTGAGAACTCTGATAAAATAATGGAATTCCCGATCAAGGAGCCAGTCGCCGGCTTGCATTTCTGCAAAAGTCACCTTGTAAGCCGCCATAGAGATCGTGTGAAAGCCATGCGACTTCTTTGAGCCAAATTTATACGTCTGCCCGGGCCGTTTAACAGTCAGTTTTTGCCAACAGATGAGCCTAGTATCTTGAGCATCGATGACATCGAAATTGGCAACATTGGGCTTGAAAGCAGTCATATCATCTCCTCGATACTTCACTCAGGGATAAAAAACTTAAGACAAGGCCAGAATAAATTCAATTTATTCTTAATATCTTCCCATTTTGTCGTAGACGCTGTAGACTATCACATCTTATTGTCATTAGATTTGGAGAACCAAGTTATGCTACACTTTTTTCGAAAATACCAACGCTTTTTCTTCCTCATTGTCACGATCGTCATTGTGATCTCCTTCTCATTTTTCGGGGTCATGAACACAATGATGAATACCCCTACCGTCGATCCAGACACGGTGAGCTTGATCGATGGCCGGAAGGTCAAACGCTCTGAGTTAGAGGCGATGGCCCTTTTCCTAGGGACCGACGCCAAAGACAAACAAAATTGGGGTGGTGCTTGGGGTCCCAACTTCCTCAATGACGGAATGGTTCAAAATGAATTTTTAAGGACCGGTTTAATCCTAGAGGTCGCCGCCGCATTTCCCCATCTCTTCGAAAAAGACCTCAACACACGCGCCAGCAAAGAGCGACGTTTCACGCTCTACCGACACCCGAAAGCAGATTTCATCTCTGTGGAGTCAGCTTGGGGATACCTCGCACCGGAGATGAAGAACCAATACAGAACGATGCAGATCGGTGAGAACCCCCTTTCCAAAGAAGAGCTACAAGCCAGGGTGAATCTCTATCTCGGAGAGCGTGCCCTCTCTCCTCTAATGGTCAAGCAGATGCTCATGTACCAAAAGAAACAGTACTCATGGGTTCCTGAAGATCCGAACCTAGCTCGTGCTGACCTTTCTCTCTTTGGCTACCACACCTTTGAGGATTGGTTTGGATCTCGTATGCTCCGCCTTCTTTCACTTGTTGTTCTAAACGGTGCTAAAGAAGCTGAGCGTCAGGGATTTCATGTAAGTGATGCGGAAGCGCTCTACACTCTTCAGCGCAACGCAGAGAGAAGCTTCGCGGACAACCGTGGAAGCCGTATGGTCAATGTCGAAAACGCAAATAGTTATCTAAAAGAGCAGCTGCGCCGCATGCAGATGCCACTCGGCATCGCAATCGAAACCACCCGCCAGATCCTGCTTTTCAAACGTCTTTATGATGGCGCCTCCGACTCCGTTCTCACCAACGCTCAGCCTTTTGAGGATTTTGCAAAGTTTGCGGCCGAAAAAGCCAGTGGTGAGATCTACCAGTTTCCGGAAGAGCTGCACTTCAGCCGCTCAAGCGACCTCGGTATGCTAGAGGTCTATATGGATGCCGTCGCGGTCAAACCGTCGACCCCCTCCCTATTGCTCCCTTCAAAGTTTAAAACGGCTGCTGAAGTGGAAAAAAAGACCCCTGAACTCGTTCAACGCAAATGGAAGCTGCAGGTGCAGTCGATCGATTTGCGTCAACTCAACGACCGTATCGCTGTCCGGGACCTTTGGGAATGGGAGACGGCCACCAAAAATTGGAAGGTGCTTACAGCCAAGTACAGCGAACTGGACCCAGGAATCCTTCTCTCTGAGGAGAAGCGTTTTGACTTACTCGAGCAACTCCCTAAACAGAAGCGCGACCAAATTGACCGTCATGCGCTCGCTCTGATGCTAAAGGAGCACCCAGATTGGATTTCTGAGGCGCTTTCTGAGAAAGAGGTCGAGGAGCGTATCGTTGCTGTCCGTAAGAAGGGAGAGACCCCCTTCAAAGGAGTGAACGATGCGGCAGTTTTTGGAGAGCTTCTTGTGAAAGCTGAGAGGGGTGATGCAACAGCCCTCAAAGAGCTCCAAAACTACAGCCAAGATGGCAAAACCTTCTTCCGTATCGCTATTTTAGAGAAGGCTCCGCAAGATGAGATCCTCTCATTCAAAGAGGTCCGGAAAGACAACACGCTGCGCCAACTGTACGAAAAGCGTCTAACAGCACACTATGATCAACTCAAGAGTGCAAACCCAGAAAAATACAGAGGTGAAAACGGAGAGTTTAAAAGTCTAACCGATGTGCGCGAGCAGGTCGTCCGTGACTACCTTAAGGAGCCGATCCAAGAGATCCAGCAAAGAGAAAAAACACCAAACACTCACACTCTGGATGAGATCGCCTCTCTTCGACTGAAAGCGCATATGCGTTGGATGAAGGAGAAGGCTCAACAAGGAAGCTACGCCCCCTGGATTGTCGCCGCATCTGAGGTGAGTGACGAGGTGACGATGCAACCCAACGACCTCCGTAAGCAATGGGCTGTCCAAAAGAGCGACTACGCGACTGTCAAAAGCGCAGCGCAAGACGATCAGATCGAAAAAGCGCTTGTCTTTGGACTTGAACCAGGACAGTGGTCCGAGGTGCACTCTCCATCGAGTGGTGCGCTCTCTTTCTTTGTGATGGAACAAAAGAGCTCAGCAGACACTCTTGCTGTTGTCAACGACAGTGTTGAAACGGCAAAAAGCATTCTCTCTGATTCTGTGAAAGAGGAGCTGCTCCGCACTCTCCTTTCTCAAATGAAGCAGAGGGAAGAAGAGCTCTTCGAGTACCTCCTTCCGCAAGCAAACGAAGAGATCACACCGCAGGCTTGATCAAGATGGATGTTGAGACAATAGAAGCTCCCTTAGAGGAGATCACTCTACACCCACTCAACTACTTTCACTTTGAGCTCTCTTGTAAAAAAAAGAAGGGAGCTCTAAAGAAAGCAGCCTATGCCGTCCCCTCTTTTGCAGAGATGCATGGGGAAAAAGAGTGTAGCACCCTCTACTTTGCATGGAGTGAAGAGGGGCTCCATTTCCATCTCGATTCAGATGTGAAAATGGGAGAGTCTCACTTTCCTGACTACGATTTAGGTGAGGCACTAGAGCTTTTTATTGATACCCGAGATATAAAGAACAAAACGTTCAACCACCGTTTCTGCCACCAGTTTGTGTTTCTACCCGAAGCTGTCTCCGGTGTGCAAGCGAAAGAGGTCACCCGCTTTCGTACGGAAGACCTCCATCCTCTCGCTGAGGCATCCCTTTTGGAAGTGGTGAGTTACAAAAAAAAGAAGGGATATGAGATGGAGATTTTCATACCCAAAGAAGCCCTCTTTGGATATGACCCCGCCGAGTTTAACCGGATGGGTTTTTGCTTCGTCCAACACTTTAGTGACCACTCCCCCGTGGAGATGACCCTCCTCCAAAAGGAGATCCAGATCGACCAAAACCCCTCTGTATGGAGCAGTGTAAAATTTGTCTCATAGCACCACAATTTTTCACGACAAAGCCCTAGCCCTAGGTGCAAAATTGGTTTCCTTTTCGGGCTGGATGATGCCACGCGAGTACAGCAGTATCACAGAAGAGCATGAAGCTGTACGAACGAGTGCTGGCCTCTTTGATGTTTCACACATGGGAAAAATCGAAGTGAGTGGCAAGGACACCCTCTCCTTCCTCGATGGACTCGCCGTCACCAAAGTGCAAGGAAAGCCCGATGGACTTGCGATCTATACGGTCTTCTGCAAAGAAAGCGGCGAGCCGATTGACGACCTCATTCTCTTTAAGCTGAGTGACACCCATTTTTATATCATTGCAAACGCCTCGAACCGCGACGCAGTCCTCAACCACCTTCAAAGCCAGGCATCTGGCCTGGATGTTCAAGTCTCAGCTCAGTTTGAAAAAGATGTGATTCTGGCTCTGCAGGGTCCTCACTCGATCGAGATCGCTAAAACTCTTTTTCCGGAACTGGACGGCTTAAAACGGATGCGCTGCATAGAAACGAGCTACGGCGGCAAGAGAGTGCTTCTCTCCACGACCGGCTATACTGGGGAAAAAGGAATCGAGCTCGTCACCGACCACCAAACGGGACTTGCTATCTGGGATCTGTTCTTAAAAGACCCCCGTGTGAAGCCCTGTGGGCTCGGTGCACGTGACACGCTCCGCCTGGAGATGGGCTACGCCCTCTTTGGCCACGAGCTGAACAAACTGATTTTTCCGCATGAGAGCGTCTCTGCTTGGACCGTCCACCTTGAAAAAGAGGACTTTCTTGGAAAAGAAGCCATCACCCAAAAAACCCCTCTCTCTTTTCCAGCTGCAGCGCTTGTCGAACGAGGGATCGCCCGTGAAGGCATGGAGGTCTACGACGGTGATGAGGAGATCGGAGTGGTGACCTCAGGAACCTTCTCTCCCTCCTTGAAAAAGGGAATCGCTCTTCTTCATTTGTCGAAAAAAGTCGATGAAAATTCAAAACTCACTGTGAATATTCGGGATAAGAGGGTACCCTTAACGCTCACCACCCTCCCCTTCTACAAAAAGGACACAAAATGAAGTACACAGAATCGCACGAATGGGTACAAGTCGATGGCGACGTTGCCACGATAGGAATCACTGAGTTTGCTCAAGGCGAGCTTGGGGACGTGGTTTTTATTGAACTTCCTTCCACCGGTAAAGTGGTGAAGGCGGGCCAAGATGCCGCTGTCCTCGAGTCGACGAAAGCCGCAGCAGACGTCTACAGTCCCCTTTCTGGTGAGATTGTTGAGATCAACGGACGCCTTTCCGATGAACCCGAGCTCATCAATCAATCCCCTCTTCAAGAGGGATGGATTTTTAAGGTGAGACTGGACAATGCCAGTGAAATGGATGCCCTCATGGACGAGACCGCCTACCAACAGATGACGAGTTAATCATGGATTTTGTTGCCAACAGCGAGGAGCAGAACAAAAAGATCAAGAAGACGCTCGGTATTGAAGAAGTCGTTGAACTCTTCCGCCAAGCCCCCTCTTCGTTGATCCACCCCGCACCTGCAGAAGAGGATGGCCTCTCTGAGATGGAGGGGATCCGTAGAATTCAGGAAATTGCGAAAGAAAACACCCACCTCGATTTCGACTCTTACCTCGGTGCAGGCGCCTATGACCATTATGTCCCGAGTGTCGTCTCTGCCATCACTTCAAAGTCAGAATTCCTCACTTCCTATACCCCCTACCAAGCCGAAGCCTCCCAAGGAATGCTTCAAGCTATCTTTGAATTTCAGTCTTGCATCGCTGCCCTCACCGGACTCGATGTGAGTAACGCCTCCGTTTACGACGCCGCTTCGGCTCTCGCTGAGTCAGCTCTCATGGCACTGCGGATGAAAAAAGCGCACAAAGTCCTCGTCTCAGAGACGATCCACCCCTCCTATCGAGCCGTTCTTGACCAGTACCTTAGTCATGACGGTCTCGAAGCCGAAATCGTCCCCATGACAAAAGAGGGAACCACTGACTTTGATAAGATGCGCTCCCTTCTCTCTGAAGAGACTGCCGCTGTGCTCATCCAATCTCCCAATTTTTTTGGCATTCTTGAAGAGGCTGAACCTCTCCGTGGCGAGCTCAACGCACTCAACATCCCCCTCATCCTCTCCGCCAACCCGCTCTCGTTTGGTCTCTTCAAGTCAGCAAAAGAGCAAGGAGCCACCATCGTCTGCGGTGACACCCAACCATTCGGTCTGCCGCTCCAGTTCGGCGGCCCCTTCTGTGGATACATCGCCTCCGACAAACGCTACCTACGTCAACTTCCAGGAAGACTCGTTGGCGAAACCGTCGACTCTGAAGGCCGCCGCGCCTTTACCCTCACGCTTCAAGCACGTGAGCAGCACATCCGCCGTGACAAGGCTACCTCCAACATTTGTACCAACCAAGCCCTTGCTGCCCTTGCTTCTCTTGTCGGCCTCCTCTGGTACGGCAAAGAAGGAATCAAGGAGCTAGCTCTGACCAACTACCAACGTGCGAGCTACCTCAAAAAAGGCCTCCAGAAAAACCTCTTCTCGAATCATGAGACCTTCAACGAGTTCGTCGTCCACTTTGAGACACCTCACGAAAAGGTCAAGGAAGCTTTCCACAAAGAAAAGATCCACCCTGGCCTCCATCTCGGTCGTTTCTACCCCCAGCTGGAAAACCATTGGCTCGTCACCGTCACAGAAAAAAAGACAAAAGCCCAGCTCGACCACTTCCTCGAAGTCGCTGAACGACTTTAAGACCTACCGGTGTCGCTTTCTTGAACCCGCTGCCCTTTCTACCTTCCTTTTTCCTGTAGGAGGCGTTGAGCTGCTAGTTCCAGTCACTACCGAAGGCCTTAATTTAGCAGGAATATAGGTTTTCGCTTCAGGATTCGTTTCCACAGCGCGTGTAAGAAACTCGACATTTTTCCTAAGCGAGATTGGAACACTTTGAAGAACACGGGCATTTTCGGAGATCGCGTCTAATAGAAAACGTTGATCCCTTTTATATTTTAATGGTGCTGCTTTCAGTGCCTCATGATTTACAATGACCGCGCGCAGAACAAACGATCGATCCTCTAAAAGCGGCTTTTGAACCTGTTTTAGAAAGGCTGCATTGCCTCGAATCACCTCAATCAAAAATGCGGGATCTTTTCGCAGTTTTGGGCTATAGACAGCTCTCCCAAACTGCGTCGCTTTGATCAACACATCGCGGTCTTTTTGAAGGTCTTTACTGATGCGAAACCAAATTTGCAAAACTTTCTCATCGATGGCTGCTAAGACCACCTCTTTGTCGCTGTAATACATCTCATCTATAGCTCCGAGAGCCAATCCTGAAATCTCTAGCAGCTGCAGGGCAAAGGACTTCTTCTTCTTTAATTTCGAATCCATATAAGTTAGAGCGAGCGGGCTCACACGACAAACTTCTAATAGGAACGTTTCATCCTTCTTTAAACTTGGAGCAGCATAATTAAAAAGATAGTGGGACTTGGCAACCAGCTTTAAGACAAAATCTCGATCACGGAGCAGAGCCTTGTCGATATGCTTTAAAATCATCTGAGTCCAGTAACTCACATTCTCTAGAATGAAATCCTGATCTCTCTTTAACCTGTCATCCGCATACTGCATAGCCTCGCCGCGGCTGTGATTAAACCCTGCTGCAATCACATTTGGATCCCCTCGAAGTTGCAAACTCATGTCTTGAAGGAGATCGGGATTGTCTTCTATCATGCTAAGAAAAGCATCCTCCTGATTCCAGGCCGAGCCAGCAACTCCACCTGGCTCTTCTTTCACTTCGACTTTAACTCCCACCGGTTGCATCAACTTCTCCTCATGATCCTTCGATAAAAAAAGCATAACTCTTTTTTTCTTCTTGAGATAGGAAATTCTTCATGAAGCTCATTCTAGAATCTTTCACCCTTAGGCTGAATGGATGACGGAAAGATTCTTATAAATACCCTTCGCAAGAAGAGGATTTTAAGGTAGAATCGACCCCGATGCAGACCATTTTTGAAAAGTCGGAAAAAGGGGAAAAGGCGTATAGCCTTCCTAAGGGGGACGCCGCTTTTGAGGCCTTCACTCCCGGACAAGCCCACCTCAGAGAAAGTGACATTCCCTTGCCTGAAGTCTCTGAGCTGAACTTGATGCGTCACTTTTCCCTCCTCGCCCGTCGGAATTTCGGCATCGACACGACCTTCTATCCGCTCGGCAGCTGCACCATGAAATACAACCCCCGTATCAACGAGGTTGCAGCCGCGCTCCCCTCCTTCACCCTGGCTCACCCCTTTGCTGACGAGGAGCAGGTTCAGGGATGTCTTAGAGTGACCTATGAACTGATTCAAAAGCTGTGTGAAGTGACAGGAATGAGTGCCGGCTCCCTCGCTCCAGCAGCAGGGGCACAAGGCGAGTTTTCGGGGGTGCGGATGATCGCGGAGTACCACAAAAAACGGGGAGACCTCCACCGCGACGAAATTATTGTTCCCGACAGCGCCCACGGAACCAACCCATCAACTGCACGGATGGCCGGCTTCAAGGCAGTGAACATCCCCTCGGCTCCCGACGGTGACATCGACCTCGAAGCGTTAAAAAGTGTCCTATCCGATCGGACTGCCGGGCTCATGATGACGAACCCAAGCACCCTCGGTCTCTTCTCCTCTAGAATTTTAGAGATTGCCAAGCTTGTCCACGACAGTGGGGGCCTCCTCTTCTATGATGGAGCCAATCTCAATGCGATCATGAACCTTGTGCGCCCCGCTGAGATGGGCTTTGATGTGATGCATATCAACCTCCACAAGACTTTTTCGACCCCTCATGGAGGAGGTGGACCGGGTTCTGGACCCGTTCTTTGTAACGAACGCCTCGCTCCCTTCCTCCCCACTCCCCTCGTTGTTAAAAAGGGGGAAACATTTAAGACCCTCTATGAAACTGAAGAGAGTATTGGAAAGATGACAAGTTTCCATGGAAACTTTCTCATCTACCTACGTGCCTATCTCTACATCCTTCTCCATGGAATGAAAGGGTTAAGAAGGGTCTCCGAGCAAGCGGTACTGAATGCGAATTACCTGAAGAAGCGCCTCGGCAACCTCTTTACCGATCCCTATCCCGATCAACCTTGTATGCATGAGTTTGTGCTTCAGGCCGACCGTTTCCTCGACAAGGGAGTGAAGGCCTTCGACATCGCCAAAGCCCTTCTCGACTATGGAATCCATGCACCCACCGTCTACTTCCCCCTCATTGTGAAAGAGTGTCTACTGATCGAGCCGACAGAGACCGAGTCTCTTGCCACCCTCGACCATTTTGTCTCGGTGATGGAAGAGATTGTCCAAAAAACTGAAGAGGATCCTGAGTGGGTGAAGTCTGTGCCAACGACGACGGAGGTTCGACGCCCAGACGAGGTGCGTGCGGCAAAAAACCCGGTACTCACCGCTCTTTAGCCTGGATTACTATTTATATCTTAAGTGGAGGGCGAGGCATCATTCGGTGTAGATGGGCGAGGCAATGCTTCTGGCGCTATCGGCGCATTAGCCTCTGCAACGACCTCCGTTTTCGCTCCCCCTGTCGGGACTGCCAGTTTGATCCCTGTGAATCCCATAAAGGCCATCGACATGAGCCCTGTCATCACAAAGGTGATGCCCATCCCTTTCATACCGGGAACGACATGGGAAACGGTGATCTTCTCACGGATCGCTGCAATCAGGGCAATCGCCAGCCACCAGCCGACTCCTGAACCGAAGACATAGACCAAGTTAGGAATGAAAGGATACTCTCTAGTCATTGCGAAAAGACACGCTCCCAAAATGGCGCAGTTCACGGTGATGAGAGGAAGGTAGAGACCCAAAGACATGTAGAGAGCGGGAGAGAACTTTTCAATCACAATCTCAAGAATCTGTACGGAGGCGGCAATCACTGAGATAAAGAGAAGGAAGGTGAGGAAGTTGAGGTTGATTCCAGCCATATCCAGTCCCAGCGCTTCAAGCCAGGAGAGGGCCCCTGGTCCACTGATAAAATGGAATACCATCCAATTCAAGATCCCTGCAATCGTCAGAACGACCACCACCGCAACCCCTAGACCATTTGCTGTTTTTAACTTCGCTGAGCATGCGAGGTAGGTACACATCCCCAAGAAATTCGCCAAAAGGAAGTTTTCAATAAAAATCGACTGGATTAAGAGTCCGAGAAGATTGATTGGTTCGTAAGCACCCATCCACATAATTATGCCGCTTCCTTGTTCACAGTTAAGTTAATGATCCAGATGAGAAGTCCAATGATAAAAAATGCCGCAGGGGGGCTCACCATCAGTCCAAAGTTTTCATACGCAGAAGGCGCTTCTGCTGTTGCATACCAAGAGAGAGGAACGACTTGGTAACCAAAGAGTTGACCAAAACCAAATAACTCTCGGATAAAACCGACAACGACAAGCACCAGCGCATAGCCCATTCCCGCACCCGCTCCATCTAAAAAGGCGGGCCAAGGTGTCACGTTTTTTGCCATTCCTTCCGCACGGCCCATCACGATACAGTTGGTGATAATCAATCCGACAAAGACGGTCATCACTTTCCAGCTTTGAAAAAAGTAAGCATGCAAAAAGTTATCAATGATGATCACGAAAACGGAAATGATTGCAAGCTGTGTGATCATCCGGACACTGGCAGGTGTGTAATTACGGAGTAGAGAGACAAAAAAGGAAGAGCAGGCTGTCACAAAAGTGACAGAGAGTCCCATTGTCACAGCAATGGCAAGTTTATTGGTAATCGCGAGTGCCGAACAGATCCCTAAGATGGCCACTAGCACCTGGTTGCTTCTCAACAGTTGGTCGCTAAAATAGTGAAGGTTTGAGGGACGACTCATTGCTTATTGATCCTCCGAGGATTCATGAAGTTTGATTAAAAAAGCACGGTAGGGTTTCAGGACGTCGTGGTAGGCACTCGTCACCCCATTTCCAGTCAGTGTGGCTCCTGGAATTCCATCGATCGAGCTTTTTGCTTTGGGCTTATCCCCAATCACATTTTCCACTTTTCCACGCACCACTGTTAAGCCAAGCGGTGCCGTCTCAAAATCGGTCTTTCCATCTGGCCCCTCTTCAAAGATCAGCTTTCCATGGAACTGTTCCTGCCAACCCGGCTCCGTAATCACCGCACCAAGGCCAGGTGTCTCCTTCTGATCGTACCAAGAGATTCCAATCACAGTATCCCCGTTTGTAGAAAGAGCGAGGTATCCGTAGATCGCATCCCATAGTCCATACCCATTCACGGGAATCACCCAAGCGGCAGCTTTACCCTCTTCAGAGGGTTTTTGCCCTGCTTCTGGGTTGGGGAGGACTTTGTAGATCAACATCCACGGAAGTGTGTAGTACCCTACTTTTCGGTGTTCGTCGATATATTTCGCTTGATCAATTCCCTGCTTCTCGAAAGTCGAAAGCTCCCCTTTTCGATTGACCAACATCGGTACAATGCGCTCGCGGTACATTTCGAACAATTCGCGTCGGTCGGGATGAGTCGGGTCTTCCGTGGTGGCGACAAGATGGATTCCTTGTTCCAGTTTAGCGGGAACAAAGTCGCCCTTTTCATCGATTTGGAAGTACCCTTCTGGGCTCAAGATACGCGCTGCCATCATCATCTGCCCGCTACGGTCCAGCTCCTCAGCGATTTCTTGAGGCCCTCGAAGCGCGCTCGCCATGAGGGAGAGGATCAAGGCACAAACAAAGCTGAGTGCCATGATAAAGAAAATCGTGTAACGGTTGGTCGGTATCGGTTTAGGCGAGGGCGACACGGCGTTTTCTCCTAGATTTAAGAACGACATAGTAGTCGATCAAGGGGTGGAAACAGTTTGCCAAAATAATAGCGAGCATCACGCCTTCGGGAAAGGCAGGGTTGATCACACGGATGACAATGACAACTAGGCCGATCATAAAACCGTAGATCACACGGCCCAGCCCCGTGTCGGGCGAAGAGACGGGATCTGTGGCCATATAAACAAGACCAAAGGCAAGCCCCCCCAATAATAAGTGTTTGTAAGCCGGAAAACCGTAAGTAGCAGCAGTCCAGGCTCCTCCTTCTCCTCCAAGGAGATGAGATCCCCACTCAAAGCAAGAGGCAGCAAAAAAAGCTCCGACAATCACTGAAAGCATGGTCCTCCAGGAACCCACTCCAACAAGAGCGATGATCAAAGCACCTAAGATACAAGCGAGACCACTAGGCTCTCCCATCGAACCGAGTTTGTTTCCTAAGAAAAAGAGCCAATCACCGTTCGTGTCACCGAGGTTGTACTGCAGTCCGGCAAAACGGTAGGCATCGATATAGCTACCAGGATTGAGTCCAAGTCCACCTTCGCTGACTGCTCCAGTGACAAAAGCTTTCAGCTGGTCAGCTGTCAAACTTCCGAGCTTCATCACTCCCTCCTGTGCGGCACTCCACTTATCAAAAAGCTTCTGGATCAGGGGATAATGATCGACAGCACTGCCCAAGTTGTTCGTTGCAATGGCGCTTGTATGGATCTGCTTGATGTCTGGGGTCACATTGAACTGGGCGAGCTTCGTCGCTTGCGTATACCCATCCACACCAGATCGGCCTGCAGCGTTGTTCATTTTGACAAGACTTTCACGAACAGTGGTGCTATTGAGACCGACCCATACATCTCCTGAGAGTTTAGTCGGGTACGCAAAGAAGAGGAATGCACGGCAAGCCATGGCAGGATTCATGATATTCATTCCCGTTCCCCCAAAAAGCTCTTTACTCAGGATGATGCCAACGGCCACGCCGACGGCGACCATCCAAAGAGGGATCGTAGGAGGAAGAATCAGCGGAACAAGCATCCCAGTTACTAAAAATCCTTCCGCAATCTCGTGGCGGCGTACAATCGCAAAAATGGCCTCCACCGTCCCACCGGCGATATAGGAAACAAGCATCACGGGGATGAATGAAGCAGCTCCTAGATAGAGGATGGTCAAAAAACGCTGATTTTTGAAAGCAAATCCAAAATAGTCACCTAAAGAACCGAGAGAAGCGAGGTATTCATCCATCAACTGGTAGTCGCCACTTGAGTAGACAAAACTTTGGAGTCCTGTATTCCAGATCGCCACTAGGATCGCAGGGAAGAGGGCGACCACTACCAGCACCATCCAGCGTTTGATATCCACAGCGTCGCGAATATGGGGAGCCTGTGCGGTTTTGACATCCGCCTCAAAGAGAAAGGTGTCAAGCGCGTTTAGAGCGGGTTGTAAAGTTTTAAAGAATCGATTGCGTTCCGCAAGGGAGGACTGGTAGTCGAGGAGTTTTCTAAGCATAACAACTATTCAATAAAAAGTTTTTTGCTCAGCCTAAGCGATCTGCACCCCAAAAATCAAATGAAATGTATACTCACCGCATGAAAAGAATCACCCTCGTGACTTCCCTCTGCCTCCTCTTCCTCATCACACTTCTCGTCAGTTACCCCTCCGTGAAGAAAACGCTTCTGATAAAAAATGTTAAGAGCCAGATTTACAACAACTTAGGATATAAACTCCGCGTCAATCATATCCAGCAGCTCTCTGCCACAGAGTACCTTCTTCAAGGTGTCTCCCTCGACCCAGCAAAAGAAAGTGTTCTCGACTTCGACTCCCTCACCTTTGATTCTCTACACCTCAACATGGAGATCCATTGGAATGAGCGGCGCGTAGAATCCACTTTCAAAAGCGACACACTCAGTTGGAGCCCCCAAACTCGTCTCCACCTTTCCCCTGAACACTTCCAGAAACTCATTTCGAAGAAGCAGCACCTTTTTACCCACCTCCTTCATTTTGATTTTTCCGGCAACACTACGCTAAAGAAAAACTCCTATCCAATTCACTTTAAGTTGGATACGAAAAATGGACTCACCGGAAAATTCGAGATGGGGTCTCAACTGGCTCTCTCCTTTACAGAGGCGACGCTCGAGCTCAAACTCGATAAGGCTCCTTCCGATCTTATCGATGGGGCATTTCTCAACTTTTTGCCTTTACCCCTTGTAGCTGAGGTCTCTGGTGGGATTCTAATAGACAAGGAGGGGGTTGTAGCTTCACTTGAAATCGAAAATGAGGCCCGACTTGGAGATCTAATGTGGAGAGGAAAACAGCTCCAAATCCAAATGGATGAAAAACTGGCGATACAGAGCTCAGCTGGGATCCTTTTTTATGGCCAAGAGCAGCTTCCTTTTAGGCATTTTCAATTTGGGAAAGAAAAAGAGCAGATCCATGTCACCCTCGATAGCAGCTTCCTTCTTCAGGCTTCGAGTGAGGAGAACAGCGGCATACACTTCACACTCGAAGGAGACCTTCCAAAACTCAGCGTCCTTGAAAATCTCCCACTTTTTGAAGACCCTATTCACGTCGAAGGGTTTTGCAACCTCAAAGCAAAATCCTTAGACCTGTTTGCTAAAGCTCGGATGAGATCTCTGAGTCCTCACCCTTTCGAGCTTCAACTCAGCCATCTAGGAACCAGCGAGGTCGTGTTTGAAATCAACGGGTTGCAGCTCGACTGTGAGTTGCCTGGCAAACTTGAGCTCACCTCTGACCTAAACCTCACCGGTGAATACGCCAATGGAGAGATCCACACTTCAGGGACACTCGCCAACTCAACCCTCCACTGCTCAGAATGGGCTCTTTTCATTGCTTGCCCCACTCCCTTCGAATTCACCAGTGGGCGAGATCTAGAGTGTCGAGCAGATATCAGTGATGCTAGCTTTGTTATAGAACAGCCTTCAAAAACCATCCGAGAAATCTCCACTCAACTGACATGGAAAAACAACCAACTGCACTTTGAGAAATTCCAGGCTAGCTTGGGAAAAAGCCACTTTCTTGCCTCAGTGGGGATCAAATTTTGCTCCGTCGACCACTTCACTGCTCAACTTTTCCCTACACACTTCTCAGGCAGACTTGAAGACCTTCACCCTTACGTCGTCACCCCAAATTTCATGCATCTTTTTCCTTTAGAAGGGGAACTGGTTAGTTTAACAGAAGAATCCCAAGTCACAGTTGTCTATGAAAAAGGGGTCACGACCCTGACAGGAGAAATGACAGGAAAATTCAACCAGGAGTGTTTCACACTCTTTTCTGAAGGCAACCTTCTCGATCTGGAGTACTGTATCGCGTACGACTTCGGTTCAAACCGCTGGAACTTGCCAAAGCTCATTGCCACCCTCGACTTTCCGGGAACTCCCCTTCATGGACTTCTTTTAACGTTCTCTCACACCACTTTTGACGATGAGATTCTGGACCTCTCTTTGAATGACCATGTCTCCGATCTCCTACGTATTAAAGGACGAGTCGAAAAAACAGCGGATGAGTGGAATTTTGTAGGAGTGGGGACACAGAACCATTTTCAAAAATCCCTCATCAAAAACTTGGACATTCATCTCAACCGAGAAGGGTCCTTGAGTGCGCTTTCTCTCCAAGCAGACTCTCTTACAGATCGTGAGTTTCACCTCTTCTCTTCAGCTCTTCCCCCTTCTGTCAAAGAAGTTCTTCTAAAGCGACCTTTTCAGCTTGATGAAATTGAACTGCAATACGCGAATGAAAATATTGTCCTATCTGCGGCTGAACTGACCCACAACGATCTTTCTCTAGGGGCTGTCCACCTGGATATCCGTAAAAACCAAGACAACTGGAGCATCGATCAAATGGCGGTGGGAGACTGCACGCTCACAGGAGACTTTCGCACGAACAATGAAAAAATTCACTTCGATTTTCTTGGGGTAAAGTTCGGAAACGCACTGATGGCTTCGATGGAAGGGAGTTTCGATTTTTCAAGTCAACAAATCGATGGCCAAATGCATCTTTTGGAACTCAACCTCGATAGCCTCTCGACTCTGCTCGCCCCCTTCTACACCCTCTCTCCAAAGGGAGAGTTGAGCGCACGAAAAGGTTTTTTTTCCTTTGACCTCATACATCCTCTCGATACCCTCAATCTCCAGTCCGAAGCAGAGCTCCACCATTTCTATGTCAGTGGTTTTGACTTTCCCTTAGAACAAAAACTCTCCCTCAGTTTTAAAGAGCGTGTGTTAACCCTAAAAGAAATCGAAAAAAAGACCCTGGAAGCCCAGTTTGCATTCGACGGAAGTCCAAGTCGCTTTCAGGTGCGTGGAGCGACGGTCGTAGTGGGTGCAGAGACACTCAGCGAACTACTCACAAAAAATTTCCTCTTTCCAACTCTTGCTGACATGGAAAAGCTCTTTGTAGCCACTCTTTATCTCGATGTGACGGATGAACATTACCGGGGAACACTTTCTCTTCCGTCCTGCACCTATCCACTCTTTGGTTGGAATGTCGATGCAGAAAAAGTCGACCTCTGTTTTGACAACCAAGAACTCTCTGTTGTGGCTCATACCAAGGCGGGATGCTTTACCCTCCAAACAGAACAGGAGTCACCACTCAAAGCACAGGTTTTTTACGATGATGGATCGGATAGCAAGCTCACTTTCCATTGGAATTTCGGAGCTTTTCAAACAACACCCGCCCTCTACCCTGAAAAAGTTCTCGGCACCTACAAAGGAATTCCGGTCTCTCTCCAGAAAGAAAAGGAAGAACTCACTGGTTCGATTGGAGCTGCTACAGTCAATGCAAAATGTGAGCTCATCGCAAACGCACTCCATATCCCCTCTCTGACCCTCACCTCATGCGAAAGTCTCATCAACCGCGGATTCTTTCCTCTAGTGGATGAAAACAAAACAAGTGCACAACTCGAAATCGCAGAGCTGACCATCGACCCTACAAAAGAAAACCCTTTTCAAGGAACGGGCACTTTGTCTTTCAAAACAACAGAAAAAACTTCACTAGACGACTGGCTTAGTAAAAGGCCCCCCCTCTATATCGGAAGTGGAAAGCTGTTCTTTGAACTGCAAAAAGAGGGAATTGTTTTCACAAAAAGTGAAAAGACCTACGACATCACCCGTTTAGTAGAGCTAGAGCTTCTCCACTCAACTCCCTCGTTCATAGAGCTTTCAGGGCACCACTCGCTCCATTTTAAAACGCGTTCTCACTCTCCTTTAACCAAAATGATCCACAACAAAGAGATCCACTTTGAACAATGATCCGAAAATTTTTTCGCTCTCTTGAGGACCTCTTCTTTCCCCCGCTCTGCTTCCACTGTGATGAAGATGTCTGTGAAGAGGGAACTCCTTTCTGCAAGAACTGCAGCGAACTTTTTGAACCGCTGGATCCCTCAGAAAGATGTTCAAGATGTCTCCAGCCATTAAGTCACCATTCCTCCCACTGTCCCTCTTTTACAAAACCCTATTTCCAAGTTTACGGCTCATTCGAGAACTGGGGTCCTCCTGCAGTCCTGCTGAAACTCCATCAATCTCAGCTTTTTCCGAAAACTGCAAGCCTGATCGCCTGCTTTATGCTTATCGAAATCGAAAGACGAAAGCTCCCCCTTCCTGAACTGCTCACCTGGCCGCAAACCCCCTGGAAAGGAGTTCTCCCCTCCCCCGACAAAGAAATTGCCGAAGCGCTCTCCCATCTTCTGAAAATCCCTCTAGCAGAAGGACCTACAACTGGAAAGACCGTAGGTGTCGTTACGGGATCTATTGAAGATGAAAAGTGCCTCTCCTTCGGAAAAAAGCTTTTGGAAGAAAATCCAAAGAGACTTATTCTGATGTCGTACATATGTTAGCAACTCTAAAAAACAATCAATACATTCCTCTCGACTTCCCCATACCTAAAGAACAGGTACATGCTGCTGTGGATTCCTTTATGGAGTTCCTTCGAGAGCCCTTCGAAGTCAAGAGTGAGATTTCCTACCTCGTCAACCCCACACATCGAAGAAGCGATATTGGTTACTGTTTCCGCTCAGACAAACAACGCGAAGGAGACGATGAAAAAGAGTATTTTCACTACCATACGACGATCCGCGAACGATACCCTGATTTTCTCCATAACCATCCCGTCGTGAAGCGCTTTGTCGAGTGTGCCGATCCCATTTGGTGGGCAGCTCATGATACTGTAAAAGAATTTCTTCAATCTCACCGTGAAGAATTCAAAGATCTAGATCAAAAAATTTTTGATTTTCCTGAGCCCCACATTCAGCTCCGCTTTTTAAAGTATTTCTACAAAAACCCCGGGCGAGAGCTTGCGCGTGGCCACTATGATGCTGGAACACTGACGCTTGCGATTGCTGAAAGCAACCCTGGCCTCCGCATTGGAAGGTCCAAAGAGTCCCTTGTACCTGTGACGCATGCATCAGGAAAAGCTCTTTTAATGCCTGGCATCGACTTCCCAGAACATGTTTCTGATGCCTACAGCCCAGCTTGGCATGATGTGATCCAGCTAGAAGAACAGTCTACACAAGACTCTTTTTCTAGATGGGCAGTTGTCTGCTTCTTTACAGTAAAAGGAGCAACCTCTTTTAGTCGAGAATCGACACACACTTGTGAAGCGGTGACCTAATTTCATGAAAAAACTCATTTTATTTTTCAGCTTTTTCCCCCTCCTCGCTTTCGGCTCAACCTCTTATCCATGGATCGACCTACCGAAGGAGCCTCTCTCTTTCTTAGGAAGAACCGAGGAGTCCTGCTTCGATGAAATTGACGTCTTGATGAAAGAGTACCACTCACTGAAAAAAGCAGAACGGGAGAACCTCAAACCGCGCATGTATCGATTGGAGGAGATTGAGCAAACCATTGATCAGTGCCTCGACACTGTCGGAAACCCTAAAACAGTGACCTTTTTAAAAAATATCGCAAGTATCGCGAAGAAAAAACGGGGATATCTCCGTGAGATCAATGACCTCGCTTATCTTCTAGACAAAGAGCCCAATTTTGTAGAGTACCTTTGCAACTCTATCCCCAGCAACTATGAGGAATGGCGCCCTTTACGCCTCATTCACGAAAGACACTACGACAGCGCACGTGGAGTCTTCTGGGGAGAATACCAATTCGAAATTCTAGATCCTTGCCACCGCCGTCTCACCACCTACTATGATCTTTGGAAAGAAACAGAGGAAAACCAAGAAAATTTTGCCTATTTTCTTCTCTGGTTAGAGGAGCAAAACCTTTCTGAAGATGTGATCGCCATCCACTTTTTTTCCGAAGAAGAGATGAAGCAATCGCAAGTCGAGGTCATCGACGAGCTGCTCTTTTATAAACAGACCCATGAACTCGTTGCAAAAGATGGAAAGAGCCAAGAATTTATCTTTACAATTGATTTAGATGAAGAACTCTATATTACCTATGGAACAGACTTTATCCGACACAATTCTCTTTCCTTAGGTAAGCCTGTTTTGGGAGCTGGAAAGTTGATCCTTGTTAAAGGAAAGGTCGTCGGTCTGCAATTTCAAAGTGGACACTACCTGCCCGAGCCTATAGATGGGCTCCAAATCCTCGATATTTTTCAAAAGAAAGGGATTCCGCTTCCAGAAAGGACGCCTATCCTCTTTTATACAGGTCGTGATAAGCATCAATTAACCTTGGAAGAATTTCTTAGCATTTATAGAAATTTATAAATTCTTAACAGAAGCAATCTAGGCTACATTTGAAACCGACAATCCTATAGAATTAGCAATAATGATGAACCGACCCAACCCACTACCCTCCTTACAATCTTTCCACGAAAACCGCGTCTATATGGTGGGGAAAGGTTTTCTCGGGGGATCACTCGCCGTCAATGCAGCCCTCTCATGGGAACCACTCCACGTCATCATGGCTCTCGCCGTTGGAATTCTTCAGTTAAGTCAGTCCATCACTAACCTGCTACAACCGAAAAGCACAGTTAGCTACTTCGGAATTAAAGTCCTGACCACAGCCACATCTGCGACTATCTCTGCTGTGGCTTTTGCTACACTTTTTTCTCTCCCTTTAACAGGGGCTACGGTTGCCCTTTATGCGGGTCTTATCGCCAGCCTTTCGATTGTTGAAATGGCTGTAGAGCTTGGCATTCTCTACTTCAAAACTCCGACAACTGAGCTAGAAATTGTCTCCATGGCCGAAAACCTTCTTCAAGGATCACACTCTTCACAGGTCAAAGCATTTCAACTTTTAGATTCGACTCAAGGCAAAGGTTACGTGGACTGCCTAAACCTTCTTTCAAGGTGCTATAGAGAGGGTCTAGGCGTGGATAAAAACAGTGAAACAGCACAGATTTTATCACTTAAAGCACAATGCATCGTACGGGTAGGAGACCGCTTTCGTGAGAAAGTCGAGAAAATTTTGACGGGAGGACTCCCTATTTTTGTCCATCACCATCATCAGATTTCCTTTTTAAAGTTGATGGTCCAGATTCCACTTGACGAAATGAACTACCTCGTCGGACGAGAAGCAGGAGCTCTCACTAACCCCTACCACCCCTTTCAAATCTACAGAAGGCATCTTGAAGAAAGGGATCGTAAATACAAAGTTAAACCACCCCGTAGCTTTTGTTACTCAAAGCCTGTGGCTCTCAACCCAGACGGAATCCGCGTACTGAAAAAAAAGAAGACTTTTGCTGACTTACCACGGGGTATTGGGCTAGATACGTTTGAAAAGCTTATAGACAAAGTGAGGACTCGCCTCCAAAAGCACCCAGACCGCCCCTTGATCAATTCATATATCGAAACTGCTTATACAGAGGAACGTCCTAACCCAGATTGGGTTCCCGGGTCCGACGACCCCCTTTTCATTCCAAAAAAATACTCTCTCTATAAGCTTTTTGGTGCTCTTGAGGAGCATCCACTTGCCTTTAGTCTGCTTCGTGAAAAGGGACCTGACGACCAGCCGATTTCGGATGTGAAATACCAACTCCACCAAATCCTCCACTGGATTGCCCAGCTACCTGATACACCCAAAGCGTTGACGGAAGAACAAAAACGTGATCTCAAAAGAACATTGTATACTGGGGAAAACACAAGCCTCACGCCAGAACAGGCGGAATCGAATGTTCGAAGGCAAAATGCGATCGGAGCTCTCTTATCTCCTCAAGAAGAGGCGCTCCTTGGGCTTGGCCGCGCCCTAGAAAAGTGTAACCGTGGAAGAACTGACGCCCTCCAAGACTACTACAACCAAATTGCCTCTCCAGATGACTACTTTGGGCCCAATGCCATTGTCGACCCTATAGAAGCGACGAAAGTCTATTTTTCACGCCTTGTTCAAGAGTTTTTCCGCATGAACATCAGTTCTCCTTCTGCGCTGATGCAATTCCTCACTTCTCCAAGCATTCCAGAAATTTTAAACGTTGAAAATAGCACTCCACACCTCGTTTATTTGGATGAAGACGTTCCTAAGAACACTCCTCTTTTCCTTTCTGCAGAAATTACGAGCATCGCTTTGTGTTCCGGAGCTACGAATGGCCTTTCTGAGAGAACTCAAGACGCCCTAAAAAAATATCTCCATTTGCTTTACGACAACCCCTCTTCTCAAAACCTTCAATTACCTTATGTCGTCAGGTATCACCCTGATTATCAGGACTTTCTTCAACTCCAACAGAGACCTTTAAGTGAGCGAGAACGTTTTGAATTTGATTTCTATCAGCTCCATAGCTCCTTTGAGTCTGGTCGGCTCCCTAAATATGTGAGGGAACGCAAACCAAGAGAGATCTATGAACTCGTTCACCAGTCTACATACGTACGAAACCGCCTAGCAAAACCCCTAGGCCTCGGAGAGGAACCCGATCTTGATTACTATGCCGGAGCAACACTCGGCCCGAGCCGATCAGGGCTCTTCAACACACTGATCACCTTCTTTTCTACGGAAGACCTCCTCAGGCTCTTCTATGAGTATGTGAAACCTAAAGACTTAGTGAAGTGGGTCACCGCCCGCGTCAATGCAGACATGGCTCGTCAGCAGTTTGTGGAAGTCTCCGGTTTGATGATGGTAGGCGTGAATGAAACGATAGGCGATCGGTATACAGAAGAGGAATGGGCAAAGATGGTTGAAGTATCCCCTTCCCACGCTTTTGAAGTTCGAGAGGAAAACGTCAAACCGTGCTGGGATAAATCAAGGGTTTTGGTTACAAAAGAGGGCGAGACAGTTGAAATCGACGAGGACTATAAGCTTAAAGAAGGCGAAAAAGAGATTGAGCGCTACTCCCTTCAAGAACAGACTGTTTGCGAGCTGCTGATCAAGCTTGGGCTTCTGACTCCCAGCTAAGAAGGGCCCTTTTGACTTCCACTCCTTCATGGAATCCCCCCAACCCCGACTGCATGACAACCCGGTGACAGGGAATGAAAAGCGGCCAAGGATTGCGGTTCAGTGCACGGCCCACAGCTCTTGGTGAGCGAGTTCCAATTCTATCACCCAGCTCTTTGTAGGTGACCGTTTCCCCCATCGAAACTTGACAGAGCTCCCTATACACAGACTGAGAAAACTCTGTGACAGTATGGGGATCAATGAGTGAAGGGAGATCAAAGGTTTCTTTCTCACAGAACTTTGTGAGGGCTTCAAAAAGTTCTTCCAGTTCCTCTTCACACACCTCCCCTGTTAGAGTGGCTACGAAGCTCTCAGCTAGAGCGAGACTCACACACTTCAGACGCCTATTCTCAAACTGAAGATGAGCCGCTACCTGGGGTCCATTTGAATTAGAATATCGCTTCTGACTATACTGCATGCTGATGCACCCTTTTTACACAGATTATGTATGGAAGGCGGGAAAGCCTGTAGGCCGAGATCCTCATCCTGAAGGCGAAACACTTCCCGTTTCCTATAAGATTATCACCGATCCCTACTTTAAACACTATAGCGTCGAGCGCTACCATTTTGGAAAGTATGAAACGCTTGTCTACGACTCGCAGCTCCTCGATTTCCGCAAGCTGAAACCCGAACACCAACAGGCTTGGCAAAGCGAAACAGTCGAAGTAACAAAGGAGTGTGTCTCCTGCTTAATCCGAGATGGAAATGACCGCCTCATCCTCAAGGAGGTCCACACTTTTGAGGAGGGTCTTCCTAAACAAGTGGAGCTCTTTTCCCTCCACGGTTGGCACCTTCTCACCACAAAGCTCTATTACAGCCACTTAGGAGACGCTTTCTCAGGCGCCCTACTTTTTGATAGAGAAAAACGCCCCGTCCTGAAGAAAACGTATCAGACAGACGAGGCGGGAAACTTTTTAGAAGTTTTAAAAGAGGAGTGGGAAGGAATTCCTTCTACTCCGTAGGCTTGGCCCAGTTGGGTTGCTTGTTCTTTGGCATCACATCTCCCATATAGTACCACTTCGTTGTGACATGGTCACCGACATAGGTACGGGTAGGTCCGTGCTTCTTATCCTCAAACCAAGTGATCTCCTGGACGATTTCATCTCCGTTTTTATAGACCTTCTCAACACCCGAGCGTTCACCTCGAACATACGGAACTTCTCTCCAGACAGTGCCGTTCTTGTAAACAACGGAAAGACCTTGTTGGGCACCTGCCGTGAAGTGCTCTAGGGTACGAGGCTCTCCAGTAGGAAGATAGGACTTGCGGATTCCATCAATTTCACCTCCGACATAGGGAGTTTCTCTCTTGAGGACTCCATTGGGGTGGTAGCTGAGCTGGAGGACCACATCGCCCTCCTCAATTTTTTCGTTATAGAGGTGCTCACCGTAAGCGTCACGCACGATGCGGAGTCCTTCCCCTTCGATCACGCGGCTCTCAAGAGCATTGTCTTGTGAGAAGTACTCACCATTGACGACATACCCTTCTTCTAAGGTCTCTACCGCCTGTGGAGCACCCGTTTTGTACCAACGGGTTTTGCGGACTTGACCCTCCATAAAAGCAAGCTCTTCATAAGGCCACCCACTCTCTGAGTGGACAATCACGCGGTCGAGGCGCCCATCCGTATAGACCTCTTTCTTCTCAATGAGGTCACTATGTGGGAAAGAGTAGGTTGTCTCCCCGTCGAGCTTGCCGCCCGTGTAGTTTTTTGTGACTGTGACTCCCGACTCAAGAGTGGTAATGACAGTCCCATCTCCGCCTCTAGCAGCCCATTCACTCTCAGGAACTTCTAGACCATACTTGTGAACATAAGATTCACTCACACAGCGCTTCGAGTTTGAAGCACAACCTGTGAAGAGGAGGGTGAAGCTAAATAGACTCATTATTGCAATTTTTTTCATGGGAGACCCCTTTAGATGACGGCTTTGCCGAGCTGTTTTAACGTTTCTGATGTGATTTTCTCATGCTCCTGATCCACTTCTTTCTGCTGAACCGTTTTTTCGAGATTGCGGTAGGTGAAGCGGAAGGTGACATTTTTTAATCCCTGCCCGATCCGATCGCTAACAAAGAGATCGCGTAGTTCGACGCTTTCCAGAAGCTTCGAATCGCTCTTTTCAATCGCTTGGATCACATCGGAGGAGGGAACCTCTTCTTTCATCGTGACTGTCCAGTCACGAGATGAAGAGGGATAGAGAGAGAGTGGAACAAGCTTCTTCACTTTTTGTTGAAGCTGTAAGACATCATTCAAGCTGATTTCTGCGTAGTAGACACGCTCTTTGATTCCCCACTCTCTCGTGAGTGACGGGTGCAACTCACCGAAAGAGCCGATGAGAGCCTCATCGACAAAGAGCTTCGCTTGGCGGCCAGGATGGAAAGTGTGGAGTTCACTTGGAACGAAACGCATCCCGGACAGACTGAGTCCTTCAAGGAGGTTTTCTAAGATTCCTTTCAAATCATAAAAATCCACAAGATGAGGTTTCGCTTCCCAGTGATGGGGACGGGCTTTTCCGGTGAGGATCACTCCCAACATCGAAGGTTCGCGGTACTCATCCCCTTCTCGGAGATGAATCCTCCCCACTTCAAAGCCAGAGACATTGAAAATCTGTTGGTCGAAGTTGTGTTTCACCACACCGAGGAGTCCTGGGAGCAGAGAGGGGCGCAGAATCGACTGCTCAATGGAGGTGGGGTTGGTCACTTTAACGACCGACTCTTCTGAAATCACCTCTCCTTGAACCAATTTTGTCATTGACGGGCTGATCAAATCGCAGGTCAAAAATTCTTGCAGCCCTTCGCGTGCCGCGCGTTTTCTAGCAGAACGCTCCATCAAGAAGAGAGGGCTGTCTTCAGCACTCGAGCCGACATAACGGCTCTCTTTTTTGGGAATGTTGTCAAAAGAGTAGAGGCGGGCGACCTCCTCGATGAGATCGACCTCTCCAAAGATATCCACACGGTAGGAGGGGATGGTCACTAAGATTTGATCCTCCCCCTCACGCTGAAAGGGAAAGCTCAGTCTTTCAAAAACGGTTTCAATCTCACTCGGGCTGAGAAGAGTCCCGAGAAGATAGTTCACACGCTCAAAACGAAGAGGGATCGTCTTGGTCTTTGGCGCGCTAGCGATCTGGTCGATCGGCTCACTGAGAACTCTCCCCCCAGCCAGCTGCTGGATGAGTGAGGCCGCGCGGTCAAGAGCTGGGCGGACCGCCTCAAAATCGGCTCCTCTTTCAAAACGGCGGGAGGCATCTGAAGAGATCTGATACTCCTTACTCATCTTCCGTACTAAGGAAGGATGAAAATGGGCCGACTCGATGAGAATATCGACAGTCTTTTCTGTGACTTCACTCTCTTTGCCCCCCATCACACCAGCAAGAGCCACAGGGTTCTTGCTATCTGCAATGATGAGCGATCCTTCTTTCAGAGTGTGGCACTTGTCGTCGAGAGTGACGAGGTGCTCCCCTTCTATCGACCGACGTACCACGATCTGTTGGTCTTTAAGCAATTTGAGATCAAAAGCATGCAGTGGCTGGCCTGTTTCAAGGAGGACAAAGTTGGTCACATCGACCACATTGTTGACAGGACGGAGTCCCGCGCGCACGAGTTTCTCTTGAAGCCATTGAGGAGACGGTCCGACGCGCACTCCCTCGACAACCCTTGCAGCGTAACGTGGACACCCTTCAGGGTCACGGACGTCGACCTTCGCCACCTCACTCACTTTTTTTGTCTCTTCAGTGAGCGGTGCAGGAGGAGTTGTGTAAGGCTGAGAGGTAAAGGCAGAAAGCTCTCTTGCCACTCCGATTAGACTCGCAGCATAACCAAGGTTGGGAGTCAGGGCCACATCGAAAATGGTCTCATTGAAAAAGGAGGCGACCTCAAGCCCTTCTGCCGTATCCTCAGGAAAACGGAGCACTCCCTCATCGTCATCTGAAATCTTCAACTCTTTCGCGGATGCGAGCATTCCAAAAGACTCTTCACCACGGATCTTTGCCTTGCGGATTTTGAAGGTTTCCCCCTTCTCATCTTCAAGCTTGGCTCCGACCTGACATAACGCAATCTTCTCCCCGGAAACAACGCTCATGTCGCCGCAAACAAGACTGACGACCTCTTGACCATTTGTCACTTTCAAAAGTTGGAGGCTTTCCGCATTGGGGTGAGAACTGGTCTCAACGACTTTACCGACAACAACTCCAGTAAATGAAGGCGTAAACGTTTCGATCGCCTCCACTTCGATACCAAGCATCGTGAGGATCTTTGCCAGTTCCGCAGGGGACTGCTTCAGAGGAATATATTGATTGAGCCAGGAGAGGGGTATTTTCATATTTTACCCTCGAAAAGTTACCATATTTGGGAGCTTTGAAGCAAAGAAAAGTTCACAAATCACACCACCCTATTCAAGGTGGGCAAAGAGGTTAAAATAAGAGTTTTTTTAGAGCAAGATTTTATTGACACGAAGGAGAGATTTTGCATAATTAGCCGAAAGCAAAAAACACCTGACACTGCACCTAAAAGGATATTTGACCTATGGCAATCGAACAAACCCTTTCTATTGTTAAACCTGACGCCGTTGGCGCGAACAACATCGGTAACATCGTCAGCCGCCTAGAAGCTGCTGGCCTTCGAGTTGCTGCTGCACAGTTCAAACACCTCACTCGTGAAGAAGCGGAAGGCTTCTATGCCGTTCACAAAGAGCGCCCTTTCTTCAATGACCTTGTTGAGTTCATGATCTCGGGCCCTGTCCTAGTGATGGTTCTCGAAGGCGAAGGCGCTATTCTCAAAAACCGCGAAGTGATGGGAGCGACCAACCCCGCCGACGCTGCCCCTGGTACGATCCGCGCTGATTTCGCCTCAAACATCGAGAAAAATGCGGTCCATGGCTCCGATGCTCCTGAGACTGCCGCATTTGAAATCGGATATTTCTTTAAACCAAACCAAATCATTCAAAGGACGACTGCATGAGACTCTCTCTCCTCTTTGCCACACTCTTAACCCTCGTGTTCAGCCCCGTTGTGGCTGAGGAGACCCTTGCTTTGATCAAGCCTGACGCCGTCAAGCAGAACAAAGCGAATGAGATCATTCATCTAATCCGAGAAAATGGCCTGGAGATCAACCAGGTCAAAATCATCCACATGACTCCTGAAGAGGCGGGACACTTTTACAAAAAGCACAAGGACCGCCCCTTCTTCCAGGAGCTCACCGACTACATGTCCTCAGGCCCCCTCATTGCGATGATCCTAGAGTCAGATAACGCGATCTCTCGCTATAGAGAGCTCATTGGAACAACCGATCCTAAGGAAGCGTTGCCAGGAACCCTACGCGCGCTCTATGGAACCGACCGTGGAGAGAATGCTGTCCATGGATCCGAGTCAGCCGACGCTGCTCGTGATGAGATCCGCTACTTCTTCTGTGAGAACCACAAAAGAGCCACACCTGCCTTTAAAACTCAGGGACAGTCAAAGCCGAAAATCGCGTCCAAAATAGGTTCTGCGTGCTTCTTCATGTCCAAGTAGTTCATCGACCGTTCCACCGAGTAGCACCTTTCCATCCCTTATAAGATAGCTGCGATCCACAATCTTAAAGATCTCACGTGCATTGTGGTCTGTGATCAGAATGCTGATTTTTTTCTCAGAGAGGTGCCGGATCATCTCTTTCAGCTCTTGAACAGAGATCGGGTCAATGTTCGCAAAAGGCTCATCGAGAAGGAGAAACGAAGGACGGGTTGCAAGGGCGCGGGTGATCTCCAACCGTCGCCGCTCTCCCCCTGAAAGCGTTCCGGCCTTTTTCTTAGCAAGCGGCTCGAGGGCCAGCTCCAAAAGAAGCTCTTCAAGGCGCTCTTTGATCTCTGAATGGGACAGGTTGAGCGTCTCCAAGATACAGAGAATATTCTCCTCTACCGTCAAACTCCGAAAAATAGAAGGCTCTTGAGAGAGGTACCCCATTCCCATTTTAGCACGCTTATGCATCGGTACACGCGTGATATCCTGGTTCTTGAAGAGCACCTGTCCACGGTCAGGACGGATCAGTCCGACAGTCATATAAAAAGCGGTCGTCTTTCCCGCTCCGTTTGGGCCTAGCAGACCGACCACCTCTCCGGGTTTCACGAAAAAGGAGAGCCCACTAACCACCTCTCGACCAGAATAGGTTTTGACGAGGTCTTTGACTTCGAGAAATTTTGAACTGGATTCAGACATCTCTTTAATTATACCTCCAAGAGCGTAAGAGAGGAACCATTTCCTCGATTCTCTCAACCTCAATAGGATTTAAGCGCAGACGGACATTGCCCACTCCTTTCGCTTCAAACTGGTTATTTAAAAGCCCCGTGACCACCAGCTCAGGAGCACTCATTTGGATCCCACGATTCGGATTGTGGTAGAGAACCTTCTGCTCCTCATCTCCATAGCAGCGCATCTTCCCCTCATCGACAAGGTACTCCATCCGGCTCGCAAAAGCGTATTGCTCCAAGAAGGTGCTAACCCTTTCGTCTGGAACCATGCGGAGCGACGCTCTCACCTTCCCATCAAAGAGAAGCTGCTTGGCTTCTAAGTGCTCCCCTTCACGCTTCAAATCGATTTCAATGGTGTTGGCAAAGAGAGCGACATACTCATCCACAAAGCGCGCCTGAAGAGAGGGAGCGCCCTTCGATGAAGAGGGAGTCGTGAGAGTGAGGTGATCGGTGAGCGCGTCAAAGTCGAGCGTTCCAAAGCATTTGAGACGACGCCTCTCTTTGAGGGCTGAGAGAGTGGTCTCCCCTTTGGTTTTGACCCGTCCTTTTGTTAAAAACTCATCGTTCAAGGGCTCCATGATCAGCTCGCCGTTCACATCTAAGCTAAGAAGGCCAGCAAGGAGAACCGAAACCTGGTCACTGAGTTTTAGAGAGGAGGAAGAGGGGTCCCACACCCCATACCCAGCCTGGATTTTGACAGCTTGCATCTGCTCAGGGAGGAAAAACTCGGCTTCAAAAGAGGAGGCCTTCACAAGACGCGTCTTGGTATCAATCTGCAACTCGTCGGCAAGGATAAAATCCCCATTTTTTTTCTCGACGCGCGCTTTAGACTCTCCACCATGGAGCAAGATGGTTCCTCCCCTGGGAAAGCTAAAATTCCCTTCGAGTTCACCCTCCCCTGTTAAAAAAGAGGCATCGCTTCCTTCAGCCGTGTACTCCTCATCAAAAAAAATCTGAACGTGCCCAAAGGCGGAAATGGCGAGACGGGCACTCTCTCCTTCTTTAAGCGTTTCCACTCCCATCTGATCTGCTTTGACGATCAAGGGCCTCTTCACTCCCTCTTCGTCATCAATCAGTCCTGTAAAGACGACTGGCTCCTCATTCTGTGAGCGACTGACAACCCCTTTCTTTCCCTCGGCATCCACCTCCGCGTGGCTCGCGAAGAGTTTGGATCCCTCTTTGAAAGTAATGACAATTCCTTGCCCAGTGAGAGACTGATTCTCGCGGTCATAGCTAAGCGTGTCTGCGTCGATCGAGAAGTTCACCTCTTCAGCAGCGAGTGTTCCAGTCAAGAGAAAGAGGAGGATAAGGAGCTGCTTCATGGAGTCTCCTCCTCAAAAAAGGTCGCCTTCAAATGTTTAAAGGAGATATGGAATCCCGACTTGAAGCTTAGATCCGCGCTTTTTGCCACACCCTTAAATAGGGGATCTTTGAGCATCGCCCGGGACGGGAGCTCCTCTCCAGGGACGAGGTACTTTGAAACAAAGACCCCTCCCGCTGTGAGAAGTTCTTTATGGTAAAAGAAGTCCCCTCCGGCAGCCGAAACGACGCGGACAACCTGCTCTTTCTCCCCTGGATCGGTTTTTGACGGGCGGATCTCCTCTTGAAATAGGCAGTTGAACTTACCGAGCTTCTCAACGATATCTGACTCCTCACCCTCTTTTTCGAGCAAAAGAGTCGAACGTGGAGCCACAAGGGTCGCTTTGAGGCGCTCGTCCCCACTGAGAACAAGCTCCTTCTTCACCCCCTCGCGCTCTTGGCTAAAGTAGGGTGTCTCTCCCTCAGGGCGAACTCTTCCCTCCATCATCTGATGGTAGCGCTCTTTAGACGCGCTCGTGGGGATCGAGAGGTAGACGATCAGTCCGAAGAAAAGAAGAGTGACGGAAATAAAGCTCCAGCGGTTCATCACGCATCCTGCTGGGTCAGCACATAGAGTCGGACGAGTTTGGGAAGCGCCTCCTCCAAAGAGCGGAAGTCGATCATCGATAGAGGGTCGGAGAGGCCTTTTTCAGGCTCTCTGTGTGCTTCCATAAAAAGTGCATTCGCGCCAACAGCGAGAGCCGCGCGGGCCAAAGGAACCACAAACTCTTTCTGCCCCCCAGAGATGTCCCCCTGCCCCCCAGGAAGCTGAACGGAATGGGTCGCATCAAAACAGACAGGGAAGCCGAGATCCTGCATCAACGCAATCGAGCGCATGTCACTGACGAGGTTGTTATACCCGAATGAGGTTCCACGGTCGACCAGCATCAAGTCGGTCGCTCCACTCTCCAAAAGCTTGTTCACGACGTTTTTCATGTCCCAAGGAGCCATGAATTGCCCCTTTTTCACTTGGATCGGCTTGCCTGTTTTTGCAGCCGCAACGAGCAAGTCTGTCTGACGCGAAAGGAAAGCAGGAATCTGTAGAATGTCGCACACCTCCGCGACAGGGGCCGCCTGCTCTGGAAGGTGAATGTCAGTGATGACAGGACAGCCCAAGGTCTCTTTGACCTTCTGCAGGATTTTTAACCCCTCCTCAAGTCCCGGTCCGCGGTACGACTCAATGGAGGAGCGGTTGGCTTTGTCAAAGCTTGATTTGAAAACAAACTGAACCCCATTTCTCTTAGTAAGAGAGACTAAGAACTCGGCAGCCGCGAGACAGCCCTCCAAGCTCTCAATCACACAAGGGCCTGAAATCAACGTCAATGGAGTGCCTGGGCCTACCTTTAAATCAGCGATTTGGATCGTTTTCATGACATTACCTCATTACACATCGAAGAAACATTATAGGTTTTTGGAGATTAAACCGCTTGAAAATTAGGGTCAGAGAACGTAATATTCTCCCAGAATTTAAAGCTTTTACCTCTGATCTAAAAGGGGAAAGAAAGCTTTTTCAGATTTTCAGAGATTTGTGTCTCAGGAAGGGCTTTCGAAAAAGGCCCTTTATGGGCAAAAAGATCGAAAATCTGAAAAAACTAAAAAAAAGGACTGATAGCTCAGCGGATAGAGCACCCGCCTTCTAAGCGGGTGGTCGCAGGTTCGAATCCTGCTCAGTCCGAATGTTTAAAAAAGCGTATACATCACTGTATACGCTTTTTTATTCGACACGGGTGCCGTCTTCCTCGATGATCTCTAGGTTGACGCGGATGCCATTGCGGGAGGCAACGGACATTAAAAGGGTGCGGATCGCGTTGATCGTCTTCCCTTTCTTCCCGATGATCTTCCCAATGTCGGATTTTTCGACAGACAGTTCGATGATAAGTGTCTGAGTTCCACCGATTTCGTTGATCTTTACCTTATCTGGATTGTCGACCAAGTTTTTCACAATGTAGGCTACAAATTCTTTCATAGTTCGTTCCTGGTTACGTATTGCAAATTGGGGAGAACCACGATTCCCCCCGCACTACCCCGGTATAAAATTAATGGGGGTTTCAATTCAACAAGGAAACAACACTTTCCTACATTAGCCTTCCGCAACCACTACATCAGGAACCTTGATCCGTCTTAGGTCAGTCCACACGATCTCATCACCACCGATCTTGCCTTTAAGGATGAATTCTTCTTTAAAGAAAGCGTAGTTATAAACTCTACCATTGTAGATCACGGGATGACCTTTATGTTCGGTACGGTGCGGACCAAAATTGTAGTATGTTCCAGGACAGACCCAGTTGTCACCGCGAGGTGTATCGGTCACCTCAGTCAAATCGTCATAGGGCGTCACCTGCTCACGGCGGAGGCGTACTTTTTCAGGACCCCAGGTCTTCAAAAAGACATCCACATCAGCATCTTTCACCTGCTCTTGAATTGCCCTCTTCACCTGTGCGATTTGCTCATCAGAGACATGAGCACATCCTCGAAAGGTGCAATCTTCAGCAGTCAAGGGAAGCGCGAGCTCTCTTTGAATCGCCGTTTGAAGCGTGAGAACCACTTCAATTTCATCCACCCAGTGCAAGGACCTCATCAATTCTTTAGCTTGGGCTTTCAAGACATTTAATCTTAAAATCTTCGCAGCAAATTCTTTAAGATTCGCCACAGTCGTCCCCTCCCTCATATCCAGTTGCTCGCGGTAGGCCACTTCCATTTGATCAAAAGTCCTTATGACTTGAAGCTCTTTTGACTCTTTTCCCCTCTTAATCGCCTCAATCACTGCTGCAGTGATTTCGGGATCAGTCGCCATCTGATTGAAAAGCCTTATCACACGGTCGGCCAAAAAGGGACGTGTCGCTAAGTTTCTATATTCTTCCGAACTGACAAGTCCTGTTAAATACCAACAAAGGTCTCTTTCATTGCCTTTCAAATCTCCCATCTTGGGCTTATCAAGCCCACTTTCTGGACAAAGGCGATCCATCCAAAACTGGAGTCCCGCATCGACTGTGCCGAATAAAGATGCCTCCATTGGACGCGGGGGTAGATAGACTGCAAGATCCATTGTCTGTAAATGAGCGTCCTTGAGGTCAGAGCTGAGCTCATAAGAGAGGCCCATCCCCTCGAGATTCACCCTGCGTTTCTCACCATTCACTCGACCAAGCTCAGTCACCCAGTTCGGTAGTGCTGTGATCCCACTGCAGCCTTGGAAGTTAAGATGCCCACCAACTTCGATCTGATTAGGCAGGAATGTTAAACCGGTGCAATGACTGAGATCAAAGTCTCCACCAATCTGAAGAGACTCGGGAAGAATTGATAACCTTGTGCACCCTGTCAAGACCAAATTCCGCCCCACTTTCACATTCTCTCGGAGAGCTTCAATAGCTATACAATTTGAAAGGTCGAAGTCTTTGCCGACTTGAAGATCATCAGGAAGTGCTTCTAAGCTAGAACAACCTCGGAAACTTAAATTTCCATTAACGCGAAGGCGTTCTCCAATCGTTCTTAAGTTTCTGTAATGACTGAGGTTCAAGTCTCCACCCACAAAAAGATTTTTTGGTAGAGCAGTTAACACCTCCCCTTCCATGAGAATGAGGTTCTTCCCGACATGGAGATCTTCTGGAAGACTCTTTAGGAGCTTGCACCCTCTGAGAGCCAAGTTTCCATCGATATGCAGACCAGCGGGCAGTTCTCCAAGACCCGAGCAACCACGTAAGCTAAGGTCCCCTCCTACCTTCATTTTCGGCAAGGATGTTAAGCCTATACATCCACTCAGGTCGAGGCCTTTGCCCACTTCAAAGTTATCCGGGATCAATCTGAGAGCCGTGCAACCACTGAAGTTCGCTGCCCCTTCCACCTTCAAGCTCTCAGGAATCATCGTGAGCGTTTTGGAGTTTGGGAAATGCAAGTCTCCCTTTACCTTTAGCCCCTCTGGAAGAGCCGACAAGTCGGAGCAATCCCTCAGGATCAAGTCGCCTCCGACTTCTAAATCGGCAGGAAGGGCCTTGATCGCAGTGCACCCCGTGAGGTTCAGGCTTCCATCCACATTGAGAGTCTCAGGAAGAGTTTCTAGGCCGGTACAACCGTTCAAGTTGAGGTCTTTGTCCACTTTAAGGTCTTCGGGAAGCTCTTTGAGACTTGTGCACCCTCCCAAGTCCAAGTTGCCATGCACCTTGAGTCCCTCAGGAAGTTGTTTGAAGCCCGTGCAGTCTCTCAGGTTCAAGTGGCCATTGACTTCCAGCAGATCTAACGGAAGAGCATTTAGGCCCGTACACCCTCTACAATTCAGGTCTTTACCTACATGGACCCTATCAGGAAGAGCACCTTTTAAAGCAGTGCAGTCTCTGAGATTGAGGGATCCACCGACATGGAGACCCCAGGGAAGTGCGCTTAAATTTTTGCAACCTTGGAGGTTGAGATTTCCCTGAACTTCGAAATCGTATGGCAGGGATCTTAAACCAGTACAATCCTCGAGATCGACATTTCCAGAAACTTGTAGATCGCTTGGAAGAGCATTTAGTTGGCTGCATCCCCGAAGGTTCAAAGAGCCATTCACCACTAAGCCCCTCGGCAATGCAGTTAGGTTCTTACAACCACTCAAGTCGAGGTTTCCTTCAAAGATGAGATTGTCAGGTAGGCAAGAAATGTCTAACCGCGAAAAGTCAATGTCTCCTTCCAAAACGTTCTCTGTTGAGCGTAGTTCCTGCCCCAGCTGAACCCTATCCAATCTCTCCTCTTGTGTGAGTGGCGGTGGGGGTTTGGGAGGTGGAGGGGCTGGGCGAGGTCGGGAAAGCTCTCCACGGTAGCGAGCATAGGCAATCATCAGCTCGGCACCCGTGACCAAAATCGTGGGCAGGGCAATCGTGAAAGCTTGAGCAAAAATAGAGGCGGCTGTCATGGGAAACCCAAAAAGAGCACTAATCGCCACCGCTGAGACCGCCGCAAGCAGGACAGTTAAGACTGCTTTAGTGAAAATATAGCCCTGAAGCGACTTTGGCAGGACGGACCTGGCTAACTTCGTCGAGAGGGCAAGAATCGCCAGTCCGACAGCATTAGTCAATGAAACAGGCGTCTGCTCGAGGAGCGCATTTATTGCTCCGAGGCCCACAAACCCTATTTTTACACGAGAGTTCCAGGGATAATTTTCCACTCTTTCAAGAGAATTCATCATAGCACGATCCTTGGTCTAAAATTTCCATTTTTTGAATCAATTTATAGAGTGGCTTGATAACTTCTGTAAAGTAAAAAAGTGAGGACTATCTCTCGATCAGAAGAGTCACAGGACCGTGGTTGAGGAGGTCCACCTCCATCGCTGCACCGAAACGGCCTGTCTGGGCTTTGGGGAGTTCTACCTTGAGTTGGCCGACAAACTGATTGTAGAGGGCTTCAGCTGCTTCTCCCCCCAGTGCATCGGTAAATGAAGGGCGGTTGCCCCCATGGCAGTCGCCGTAAAGTGTGAACTGGCTCACGAGAAGGATATTCCCCTCAATATCACGGACGCTGCGGTTCATCTTTCCCTGATCATCCGTGAAGATGCGGAGCTTGAGGAGTTTTTGAACCATCCAGGGAATCTTATCCGCAGTGTCATCGCTACGGATGCCTAGAAGAGCCAAGAGACCGACACCGATCTCTCCGACCACCTCTTCTTCGACGGTGACTTTTGCATGTTTTACACGTTGGACAAGCAGTCGCATAGTTGGTTCTTCTTTGCAAATTGGAGCATATCATCCGGCACGGGCGCTTCAATTGTCAAAAGATTTCCGCTCTTTGGATGGGCAAAGCAGATCTTTCTCGCATGAAGAAATTGTCGAGGGGTGCGGAATTTCTGATTGAAGGAAGGGGATCCATAGAGGGAGTCGCCGAGAACGGGCGCCCCAATCTCTTTGAGATGGACACGGATCTGATGGGTGCGGCCTGTGAGTGGATGGGCCCGTACCACCGTGACTCCCCCAAAAGTACCTATAGGAAAGATTTCGGTGACAGCCGGCTTACCTGTTTCGATGACTGCCATCTTTTTGCGATAGCGGGGATGACGCCCAATCGGACCATCGACCGTTTGGGGTTTGGGTGTTCCGACCGTGTAAGCAAGGTACTCCTTATCCACCTCGCGTCCCGCGAAGAGGGAGACCATGGCACGGTGTGCTTCTGAATTTTTTGCAGCCACAAGCACCCCGCTTGTCTCTTTATCGAGACGGTGGACAATACCGGGGCGGAAATTGCCCTCTTCCTTTTCGATCTCTTTGCAGTGGTAGAGGAGTGCGTTGACAAACGTCCCATTTGGATGGCCCGGTGCGGGGTGTACGACCATTCCGGGCGGCTTGTTGACCGCGATGAGGTCGTCATCTTCGTAGAGGACCTCTAAAGGGAACGGCTCAGGGGTGAGATCCAGTTCAGGGGTGAGCACGAAAGAGACCTCGACGCGGTCGCCCTCATTCAGCTTCATCCGTTTCTTCACCGGCTCACCACCGACCGTCACAAGCCCATCAGCAATGAGCATCTGAAAGTAAGTTCTCGAGTAAAGAGGAGCAAAACGCTCCGTCAGCAACTTATCGAGACGCAGACCGACCTCTGCCTCTTCGACAATAAAGTCCTTGTCGATCTCTTCACTCATGGCTTGGTTACAAAGAGGGTAAGAGAGTCTTTGGAAAAGGTTTCTTCAGGAAAAAGCTTCTCAAGAAGGGTGAGAATATTCTCTGCAGCTCCTTTTAACGAAGAGTGATCTGCAAAAGGGGGAAAGGGTTTTCCTAAATAGAGAGCGTTGTCAACTCCACGCTCTTGAAGGAGGCGGGCATCGCTACCCACAAAAAGAGCCCTTTTCTCATCAGAAAGAGCTCGATAAAGATTTGCCATCTTGTCAGACAGTTCAAAGCCGAGAAAAAGCGGAGGTGGAGTGAGAGAGGTTGTCATTACTGTCTGCGTGACTCGTCGTGGATTTTTTTCATCCTTTTCGTGTGGTCTTCCATCTGTCGGATCGTTGTGAGAGCAATCCCCTCTTTCATCGCCTTCGCAAGCTCAGGGGCAATCCGTTCAAGATGGTTCCAATCTTTGATTTGTGTAGACGCATTATAGTCCCCTGCTGCATTTTTTGCAGAACTGGGGGCTTTTCCTGTAGCCTGAGCGGCCTCTGCAATCTTAGCCCCATCTCCTGGGGTCACTGTCTCTGCCATACCGTCACCTCTCCGTACTCTATAAGTATACCATAAAAGGCGTTTCTGGAACAAATCTCTTAAACAGCTGTTAAGTGTTTGTAAAGACCGCTAGAGCTCGAAAAATCAGGTGTAGAGGAAACCCCCTTCGGAAGAGGCGGCTCACGACTTTCTCACGCTCAGCAGGATCCTCTAGATCAAAGGAGCCGTATTTCTTCTCTAAAAGATTGCGTAGCTGCTCAAGCTCCGCCTCTTCATCGATCTCCGCAACCGCTGACTGAATCTCCGTGGGAGGAATCCTCTTTTCACGCAGTTTTTGAGTGATTTTTTGCTTCGAATACCCTCTTGCCGTCCAGAGGCGCACCCAAGAGTGGATGAGCTCTTTGTCAGAAAGGTACCCCTCCTCGTCTAAGGCAAGGACCACTCTTTCAGCGCACCCCTCCTCCACACCGACACCCGTCAACTTTTCCAGTAAAGCTCTTTTGAGATAGGCCCTTTTAGCCAAGAGACGAAAGGCATAGAGACGCGCGAGTTTTCTCTCCTCGTTCTGGAACTCTTCAGGAGTTTCCGAGGTGATTTTGGTTCTTCCTAAAAAGGCACGTGCGTAATCTCGTAAAAGTTCACCTTCATGAAACACTCTGACGCGCTTGGCTTCGTAATCCTTAATGACGTCCACTTAAATACTCCACGATGTCACACTAGGCTATGCGGAATCCAACGATCCTCATACGAAGACGAAGTCCTCTTTAGACTTCGAGACGACCTTCTTCACCGCACGCGGTGTCATCTTGATTCCTTTGGCTGAAACCGATTTGATGAGGACATCTTCAAAGGAGAAGAGGACCTCTTTAACTTTCTGTTTCGGGATAGGTACAAGTTTGAGGTTCACCTGTGGAACTTCATCCGTCGAGAGGAACTCAAGCTTCATCTTTGGCTCAAAAAAGCGGTACTCTTTATCTAAGATGAACTTCTTCACCACAAAGCTTTTTGCATAGGAGAGGCGCGCTTTAGGATCGAGGTAAACTGCATTAAAGACGGTCTCTTTGTCAGCGATTCCGACATAGACCACCTTTTTCCCGTCGATATTGAGAAACTCCTTCTCTGGGATATTCATCACCTTGTAGGTTCCGTCACTGAAAAGGACTAAGATCTTATCGAAGTTAGTCAAAGTGAACTTGAGATCGCTCTTCACCTTCGTCCCTACAAAGCCCTGCTTGGCATCGACTCCTACTGTTAGCTCTTTGGTCGAGATCGCACGGCGGTCGATTGTCTCAATCTCACGGAGACGAGTGCGACGCGGGTGGTCTTTTCCATACTTTTTCAAGAGCGCTTTGAGGTAATTCACTGTGTAGCGTTTCACCGACTTCAGGTTCTTCTCCACGGCTTGGAGCGCCTCATCCAGCGCCACAATCTCCTCTTGGTTTTTCTCCAAGTTAAAGCGGGAAATACGGCGTATAGGAAGACTTAAGAGCTTTTCGCGGTCATCGTAAGTGGGAACACGGATCAGTCTTTTATGAAACGGTTTTAAAGAGTTAGCAACCGTTTCATGGATCTTCTCATAAGACTTGATCTCTTCAATTTTTTTGTAGAGGCGGTTTTCAATAAAGATCTCTTCGAGGGTCTTCTCAAAGATCTTTTCTTGAAGACGCTCACGCTCGAGCTCCAACTCCCGCTTTAAGTATTCCTGAAGACGTGCTGTCGAAAACTTGAGGATCTCGTCGACATCCGTCTCCCAGGGAAAGCCCTCCTTAATCACAACGACTTGCGATGAGAGAGAGACTTCGCAGTCGGTGAAGGCGTAGAGTTGATCGATCGTCTCCTCTGCGTAGACTCCTCTTGGCAGCTTGATTTCAATCTCGACCTTTTCAGAGGTGTAGTCATGGATGGAATCAATCTTGATCTTGCCCTTCTTCGCCGCTTCATCAACTGAACGGACCACAGACTCCGTGGTGGTCCCGTGGCAGATCTCCTGGATCACGATCGTCTTTGGATCTTTAATCACAAGCGACGCGCGGAGCTTCACTTTTCCTCTTCCTTTATCGTACTCCGAAGCATCCATGACGCCCCCGGTGACAAAGTCCGGAAGGAGCTCAAAGGGTTTCTTCTCTAAGATGGCTATCTGCGCTTCGAGAAGCTCTTTGAAGTTGTGTGGGAGGATCCGTGTCGACATCCCGACGGCAATCCCCTCTGCACCCTGCATGAGCAGCAGCGGCACCTTCGCCGGAAGCGTCTTCGGTTCCTTGTTTCTTCCATCGTAGGAGGGAAGGAACTCGGTGAGGTCGGGGTTGAACATCGTCTGAATGGCAAACTCAGAGAGACGCGTTTCAATGTATCTTGACGCCGCTGCAGGGTCACCCGTGTAGATGTTTCCAAAATTCCCTTGTGTCCCTAAGAGATACCCTTTGTTTGCAAGGTTGATCAACGCATCTGTGATCGGAGCATCGCCGTGCGGGTGGTATGCCATGGTCTGACCCGCGACGTTCGCGACTTTGTGCAGTTTGCCATCGTGCAGTTTAAAAAGTGTGTGAAGAATCCGGCGTTGAACAGGCTTCAACCCATCGACGACATCTGGGATCGCACGGTCGAGGATCACATAGGAGGCATAAGCAAGGTAGTGGGAGCGCATCAGCTCTTTCAAATCGCAATCGGCTAACATCTCTACAGCTCCTCACTAATCAGGTTTTTCATAATGAACTCTTTGCGCTTAGGAGTGTTTTTTCCCATATAGAAAGTGAGTGTCTGGCGGATATCTGAAATGTGATCAATCGTCACAGGGGTGATTCTCATATCTTTTCCAATAAACTGCTTGAACTCGTGGGGAGAGATCTCACCAAGACCCTTGAAGCGTGTGATCTCGACGCCTTTTTTCAACTCTTTTTCTGCCGCAAGCTTCTCCTCTTCGCTGTAGCAGTAAAGCGTCTTCTCCTTGTTACGGACTTTAAAAAGAGGCGTCTCCAAAATATAGAGGTGACCATTGACAACCAGACTCTCGAAGTAGGTGAGGAAGAAGGTCATGATCAAATTGCGGATATGCATCCCGTCGACATCGGCATCGGTCGCGAGAATGACCTTCTCATAACGCAAGTTGTCGACATCCTCCTCGACATTGAGCGCACTCATGAGGTTGTACATCTCTTCGTTTTTGTAGAGTTGGTCGAGCTTGAGTCCAAAGACGTTGAGCGGCTTCCCACGAAGAGAAAAGACGGCCTGGGTTTTGGGGTTCCTTGAGGCGATGATAGACGCACTTGCCGATACCCCCTCGGTTAAAAAGATCATGGTCTCATCGCCGTAAGTCGACTTGTCACCGCGATGGTACTTGCAGTCGCGCAGCTTCGGGATTTGAAAAGAGATCTTCTTCTGCTTCTCTTTCGCTTCCTTCTTGACCGCCGCAAGCTCTTTACGGAGCTTTTCGTTATAAGCAATCCGTTCGACAATTTTCTTCGCGACATCGCTATTCTTATAGAGAAGGTTGGAAACCGCTTCCTTCACCTCTTGTACAATTTCTGAACGGATATCTGCGTTTCCGAGCTTGTTTTTCGTTTGAGACTCAAAGATCGGCTCTTTCAATTTGATCGCAAGAGCCCCTAAAATCCCCTCACGGACATCGACTCCATCGAAATTCTTCTTCGCGTAGGCGTTGACGCCCTTTAATAGACCTTCGCGGAACGCAGAGAGGTGTGTTCCCCCATCAGAGGTATACTGACCATTGACGTAAGAAAAGTAATTCTCTCCGTAGTTTTGAGTATGGAGGAAAGCAAACTCAAGCTTTTTACCCACATAGTGGAGTGGCTCGTAGAACTTCTCCTCTTTGGAAACCTCAGCATTCAAAAGGTCAAGCAGTCCGTTCTCCGAGACAAACTTTTCCCCGTTCATCTCCAGAACGAGGCCTTTGTTCAGGTAGGCATAGTTCCAAATCCGCTTGTTGAGGAAGTCTCTGTTAAAGCGGATCTTCTTAAAGATCTCTAAGTCGGGCTGGAACTCAATATAGACACCGTTTTTTTCTTTCGTTGCCGACTTCTTCTGCTTTTTCAACTTACCCTTCGAGAATTCCGCTTCAATCATCTTCCCGTCGCGGAAAGAGCGCAGCACAAAGTGCTCGGAAAGGGCGTTCACTGCTTTTGTTCCGACTCCATTCAAACCGACAGAGAATTGGAAGACGTCGTCGTTGTACTTTGCCCCGGTGTTGATCTGGCTCACACAGTCAATCGCCTTCCCTAAAGGAATCCCACGTCCGTAATCCCTCACGGAGACGACTCCGGCGTCAAAGTCGATATCGACCTTCACGCGGCTGCCAGCACCCATGATGAATTCATCGATGGAGTTATCCACCACCTCTTTGAGCATGACATAGATTCCATCGTCGGGGTGGGAGCCGTCTCCGAGTCTCCCGATATACATCCCTGACCTAAGTCGTATATGCTCAAGGGCATCTAATGTTTGAATTGTCGATTCGTCGTACTTCTTAGCCATACAAAAGTTCTGGATATCAATGATTTATGAAAACTTCAAAAAGTATAGCAAACTCAATGGTTTTCGTCTAAGCCTGGATAGACTATCCTAAAAGTAGGATGAGCCTTTCTTTTTTTAAGAATAAATCGGTTTTGATCACGGGTGGAACGGGAAGTTTTGGCCGTGCTTTCGCACGCACCCTGCTCGAAAAGAGCAAAGCAAGCCGGATCATCATCTTCTCCCGCGATGAGTGGAAGCAGTGGGAGATGCAAAATGCCTTCAGCGAACATGACCGCGAGCGCCTCCGTTTCTTCCTTGGAGATGTGAGGGATAAAGAGCGCCTCCACCGCGCCCTGAATGACGTTCAAGTGGTGGTCCACGCCGCTGCTCTCAAGCAAGTGCCTGCGGCGGAATACAACCCCACTGAGTTTGTCCAAACGAACATCCACGGGGCAATGAACGTGATCGACGCCTCGATCGACCGCGGAGTGGAACACCTGATTGCCCTCTCGACCGACAAATCGGTGAACCCCGTCAACCTCTACGGAGCGACAAAACTCTGCTCGGATAAGCTCTTCCTTGCGGCAAACGCCTACACGGGGAAAGCAAGAAAGCCCAAAATGAGTGTGGTACGCTACGGCAACGTCCTGGGTAGCCGAGGCAGCCTTCTCCCCTTCTGGCAACAGCTGATCCAAAAAGGAGCGAAAGAGCTCCCTGTCACCGACCCGGAGATGACCCGCTTCTGGATCCCTCTCCAAGACGCAGTCGACTTTGTCACAAAATGCTTTTCCGAAATGCAGGGAGAAGAGCTTTTTGTTCCCAAAATGCCCAGTGTGAAGATCACCGAGATGGCGAAAGCCATCGCCCCTGACCTTCCGATCAAAATCATCGGCATCCGCGAAGGTGAAAAGCTCCACGAACTGCTGATCAGCCCCGACGAGTCGCACTACACCCTCGAGATGAAGGACCACTTTCTCCTCCTTCCTCCCATTTACGCAAAAACCTTCGAAGAGCGTTCAAAGAGACGCGGCGGCACGAAAGTCGACGCATCCTTCTCCTACACCTCCAATAACAACCCGCATCTACTGAACGCCGCCGAACTCAAGAAAATCATTTAATCTATTCATCATCCTTAATCATCAAATAGGGAGAGAACAATGAGCATACCAGGAACAACAGGCTTAACAGCCGAGACTGCTTCAGCAAAACCGACCGAAGCTGCTACAGAAAAAGCTGACGAGCTTAAAACAGCAGGGTTAGCTTCTAAAGCACTATCAGCAAAGGCTGACACACCCTATTGGATGGAGGTGGGAAAAAAAGGGGTCAATCGTCTAAATTTACAATGCGAAATTTTGGATCCCAAAACATGGGAACTCCTTGAAACCCTCGGCCTCTCTAGTGAATCTCAAGTGTTAGATGTCGGTTGTGGTAACGCAAGCATGGCCCGGCAGGTCGCAAAGCGATACGGTTGCCAAGTGCTAGGACTGGATGCCGAGCCCAAGCAGCTTGAACTCGCAAAAACAGCCGCAATTGCAGATGGTGTCAATGGATTCACCACCTTCGAACAGTGTCTAGCCAGTGAGATCAGAGAGAGGTATACAGAACAGTTCGATGTCGTCATGTGTCGGTTATTTCTCTGCCACCTAGATCACCCTGAACGAGTCCTGGCACAAATGATCGAGAGAGTCAAGCCAGGAGGGGTTCTCATTTGTGAAGATCTCACCCATGGATTCGAGCGAGAACACTACACCTGCACCCCCTCAAGTGAAGGGTATGAATTTTGGCTCGACATGGCTGAACACTATGGTAAAATTCAGGCAACAGACTTCCAAATTGGTCAAAAGCTCGCAGCAATGGCTGAAGAACGAGGCCTAAAAGTGATCACAAACAAACCTTATCAGTCACAATTGACCTCACCTCGTCTAAAAGCCATATTTAGACTTGGCATGCTCGAGCTAAGAGAAAAGTTTATTGATTCAGGAAAAACCACCAGCGATAGAATGGACCGAGCTCTCGAGGAATTTAGAGAATTGGAAGAGGGAGATTTTACCGCAGATTATTTCCCGATGATACAAGTTGTCGCAAGAAAACCTAGTTAATTTCTTTCACGAGATCTTTTAAGTTGATAGAACTCTTTGATCACTCACCCTTATCCCTGGAAAGTCCTCTTTATGAAACCCTTCAGGCAGGGTGAGTGATCGAAGGGCCTCATTCGACTTCACCGCTTCAGTCACACGGCGTCGACACCCCTCTCCACAAGGATCACTGAGCTCTAGCGTGAGATTCACAAGGGGTGTACCCCCTCTAAGGATCGCTGCCACATGACAACAGCGTATGGCAAGAATCATCGACTTGAGACGGGGATGTTCAGAGACCGCTTCCCCTAAAACTCTCCATGCACTCTCGTCCATCTTTTCTGCGCCGATTCTGAGAGTACGAAGGGCTGGGTGTTCTTTCACAGCAGCTGCAAAGGGTATCATTTCTTCATGCGAGAAGCACCATCCCCGTACATCCAAACATTGAAGAGCCCCACATTGACCCAGGAGTGTTGTAACGACTCCCTTTTCAACATGGGCCCCCCGAAGATTCAGAGACAAAAGAGTTCGATTGGCTTTTAATGCAGCAGTGAGGAGCACTGCGCGCGTTCCCTCAAGTTCTACTCCATGAAGATCAAGTCGCTTTATTAATCCTAAATCAGAAACCGCGTTCTCTAGGTCTCCCTCCCCAAGAAACCTGTCTCGAATCTCCTGTTCTGCCGTGGATAATTTGACGTTCATTCTCTAATCCTGAAGCGAAATGACTCTGACCGCACTGTTTTCTTTTAAAAGATCGGAGGCAACCAACTCTTCACTCACATGAGCGGTGAGACGCAGGGTCAACTTTTTCACAGTTCGATTGGCCTTGAGCGCGTTGAAGAGCGCGCGAAGTCCTTCCACACCAATATAACATGCAGAAAGATCAAGCTCAATCAATGTACGGTTTTCGAGGAGAGCCTCTGTAATAGAGATCCCCCCTGCATCATGCAGTTTGCAGTGATCAATTTGAAGTGCTTTGAGAGCTTGGTTTGTTCTAAGTGCTTCTCCTAGTAGAGCCGCCTCCTGAGGTCCCAGTTCAAGAAAATGCAGAACAAGAGCAGTCAAACTCCTATTTTTTGACAACGCAACACAAAAACTCCTAAAGGCTTGTTCTGAGTGGGGAGGATTTTGTTTCTTGTGGGTAACACTATGGTGAATAAAGAGCCTCTTTAGTGACGTGTTGGAATTGAGCATACCTGCTAACGCCTCCCACCCCTTTCCTAAGTCGGTCTGGCCAGTCACGAGCTCGAGTGTTTCAAGGCCCTTGTTGACACCGACCGCCTCTGCGACTCCTTTGGTAGTCCTCTCGCTATCGACCACAAGAGTCAAAGACTTCAACGTTTGATATCTTTCTAAAACTTGCTTGAGGGCGATGAGTGCCGGCGCTGTCAGTCCACCATTACAAAATTGGAACTCTCGGAGAGATCGAGTACTCGAAAGCATGGTGAAAAGGGCTGTTTGTCCCACCTCTCCAAGACTCGGAGGGACGTTTCCATCCGTGATTCCACATTGATTGTCGTTGATGACGAGCCGCTTGACAACCCGATTACTTCTCAGCGCGACAGAAAGGAGTAACACGCCTCTGTCGGAAAGGTGACTTTGGCTTAAATCCAAAAAGGTCACGGTATAATTATGAACAAGAGCACGTCCCAGAGCGCACACTTGAGCATCACTCAGCTGCTTCCAAGTCAAAACCACATAGTCAAGACGTGATAGCGCAGAAGATAACTCGGTCGACGAGTGCTTTTTTCCTGCGACATGAAGAAGCGGCCTGAGAGTCTCGTCAAAAAATGGATTCTTAACCTGCATCATGCCCCTTACACTATATCATAAATCCGACGATTGTCTTGGGTAGTTTTTACTTATACTGAGGCGTATCTTTTGATGTCCTTAAAGAGAAAAAAATTTAGGAGGTGACCAACTCTTTGAGAGTGTCAATCCAAAGTGGATGGTCGTTCAAGCTTTCGACGAAGTCGAGCTTCTCTCCTCCAGCCTCTTGGAACTCCTCTTCATACTCGACACCGATTTCGTAGAGGGTTTCGAGACAGTCTGCAACAAAGGCTGGCGAGAAGATCAGAAGCCGTTTTTTTCCCTGCTCAGCCAAGTTTTTGAGAGTATCGGAAGTGTAGGGGGTGAGCCACGGCTCACGTCCGAGCCTGGACTGGAAGGCGAGCGAGACTTTTTCTTCCGGAATCTGGAGAGCCTGACAGATCTTATGCGTTGTCGCATAACACTGTGCTGAGTAGCAGGTGGGATTCTTTTGACGATGGCAGCAATTTCGAGTGAGGCAGAAACCACTTTTGTCGGCCTTTTGGATCTGCCGTTCGGGCAGGCCGTGGTAACTGAAAAGGATGTGGTCGTAGGAGTCGAGGTCATAGCTTGCCGCACGCGCTTTCCACGCCTCAATAAAGCGGGTATGAGTAGGGTAGTTTTTGACCCACTTCATTTTTGGAAGAGACTGCCACCCCTTCAAGCAGCGCATCACCTCTTCGAAAACAGAGCCGGTCGTCGCCGAAGTGTATTGAGGAAAAAGAGGCAAAATGATCAGTTCATCGACACCCTCTTTTTCTAAACGGCCGAGCGCTGCTTCAATTGAGGGACTTCCATAACGCATCGCCAGCTCCACTCGGTAGCCAGGCCCGAGGAGCTCTTCAAGGAGGGTGCGGGTGCGCTCCCCCCAAAAGACGAGAGGAGATCCCTCTTCAGACCAGATAGCCCGGTACGCTTTCGTCGAAGTCAGAAAGCGGAACGGAACGATCACTCCGTTCACTAGTAACTTCCTCTTCCATGTGGGAATATCAATCACGCGTGGATCCGAGAGAAACTCGGTCAAGTAGGAGTAGACGGCCAGTGGAGTAGGCGCCTTTGGACTTCCTGTATTCACTAAGAGAACAGCTTTCATCAGTGGCAATCGTAAGTCTTTTCTTTACTTTTGGGCTAGCCCAAAAAAGTCCTACTCTCTTATAAAGTCTGATTTGGAGGAAAATTCATGCGTTTTGGCGTGGTGGGGATCAACCATAAAGCCGCCTCTCTCAATATCCGTGAGCTCTTTGCCCATTGCTGCCTCAAGCGCTTTGGGAGCCGTTTCCAGCTACACTTAAGACACGCGTTTGTCCTTCTTTCCACTTGCAACCGGACCGAAATCTACTTCTCCTCGGATGACCTTGCCCTCACCCATGTCTACATTTTACAAATTCTACGGAGCGAAGTTCCCGAAGCCGAGCTCGACCAACTCCTCTACTCTTTCTTTGACGAAGATTGCCTCAAACACCTTTCCAGGGTCACCTCTGGCCTCGACAGCGCCATCCTCGGGGAGACAGAGATCCAAGGCCAAGTCAAAGCTGCCTATCAGCAAGCGTCGAACTATGCACGTCTACCAAAGGACCTCCACTTCCTCTTCCAAAAAGGACTCAAAAATGGAAAACTGGTCCGCACCCACTTCCCCACTGTTCGAGGGATCCCAGATATCGAGCATGCCCTCCTCGCCTTAACCAATGAAAAGATTCAAGAGGGACCAATTCTTTTCGTAGGGGCTTCGAAGATCAACCTGAAGATCCTCTCCTTCTTCAAAAATAAAGGACTGCCACAGCTCACCCTCTGCAACCGTACCGATGAGCGCGCTGAACTCTCTTCTGAACATTACGGCGTCCAAATGCTTCCCTGGGGTGAACTATCAAATTGGAAAGATTATGAGATGGTGATTTTCGGGACGAAGTCTCCACGTTATTTGATTTCGACTGGATTGCTTCCGTCTATTGAGGATAAGAAACTCCTCATCGACCTTTCTGTGCCTCGCAATGTGGACCCCGCACTTGGTCACCATCCACTCATCGATCTCTTTAACATCGATCAGATCCACCATATCCTAGACCAGAGACGGGGACGGATCGCGACCCAGCTGGAAACAGCCGATGAGCTCCTCTCTACGTCGATCCAAAGACAGCTACGCGGCAAGGTCAAAAAGCGTACAAGAGTGCTTCAGACAGAAGCGATTTAGAACTCTGCCTTAACCTTAAAAGTCTGCTTTTCCAGGATAACGTGGGAAGGGAATCACATCTCTGATGTTATCCATTCCTGTGACAAACTGAAGCAAGCGCTCGAAGCCCACTCCAAATCCTGCATGAGGAACAGAGCCATACTTACGGAGTTCGAGGTACCACCAGTAGGATTCTTTCGGGAGACCGAGTTCATCGAGCCGTTTTTCGAGGCGCTCGATCCGCTCTTCCCTCTGACTACCGCCGATAATTTCTCCGACACCAGGAACAAGCACATCCATCGCAGCAACGGTCTTCTCGTCGTCGTTGGCACGCATATAGAAAGCTTTAATATCTCTTGGATAGTCAGTCAAAATGACCGGCTTCCCAAAGTACTCTTCAGTCAGGTAGCGCTCATGCTCTGACTGAAGATCCAGACCCCACTTAACGGGGTACTCAAACTTCTTGTCCGCCTTCTCTAAGATACGGATGGCGTAAGAGTAGGTTGCGTGTTCAAAGGGCTCATTGACAATCTGCTCGAGACGAGAACGCAACCCCTTCTTGATGTATTTATCAAAGAAGTCCATCTCTTCTTGACAGTTGTCGAGAACGTATTTCACGACAAACTTGAGGTAAGATTCTGCGAGCTCCATGTCATCATTCAAGTCAGCAAAAGCCATCTCTGGTTCGATCATCCAAAACTCAGCTAAGTGGCGTGAGGTGTTTGAATTTTCTGCACGGAACGTGGGGCCGAAGGTATAGACGTCTGAAAGAGCAAGGGCAAAAATCTCAGCGTTGAGCTGGCCTGAGACAGTGAGATAGGCTGGCTTCTCGAAAAAGTCTTTTTCGTAATCGACTTTCCCTTGGCCGTTTTTAGGAAGCTTTTCCATATCTAGCGTGCTCACCTGGAAAAGTTCTCCGGCACCCTCACAGTCAGACGCTGTGACGATCGGCGTGTTCACCCAGTAGAAGCTGCGGTTCTGAAAAAATTGGTGTGTTGCAAAAGAGAGCGCTTGGCGCACACGAGCGATCGACCCAAGGGTGTTGGTGCGAGGACGAAGGTGTGCGATAGAACGCAAGAACTCGAAGGTGTGACGCTTTTTCTGCAGAGGGTATTTTTCTGCATCACATCCACCGACGAGGTCAATACTCTCAGCTTGAACTTCGAGGGCTCCCTTCTTCTTAGGATTTTCTACAATCTTTCCCTTCACCACAATGGAAGCACCGGTCGTCAGAGAGTCGATGATCTCATTGTAATGAGGCACCGATGACTCAAGGAGGACTTGTAAGTTACTGAGGCTGGATCCATCACCCACTTCGATAAAGCTGAAAGTTTTTTGCTTCCGGACCGTTTTGACCCACCCTTTAACAAGGACGGTCTCACCGAGAAGCTCCACTTCAGGTTGAGGAAATTTGATCTCTTTAACTTTGGTACGCTTCATTTTTCTGCAAACTCTCTGAGTAGTTGTATTTCATCCACCCAGAGGTCGGGTCCTCCGGGGGTTTCTAGATATTTAGGTAAGTTTTTAGTCCGTCGGTCTTTCATTAAAAATTCAAAGCAAGGGAGTCCAATTTCCCCCTCACCTAGAGGGCGGTGGCGGTCGACACGAGACCCCAGTCCCTTCATGGAATCGTTCAAGTGGAATGCTTTGAGGTAATCGAGTCCAATCTCCTGATCAAACTCTTTTAGGGTCGCATTCCATGCGGCATCCGTACGAATATCATAGCCCGCAGCGAAAATATGGCAGGTGTCGATACAAACGCCGATCGGCATACGGTCCGTTACCCCCCGAACGATGTAACCCAACTCATCAAAGCTGCGGCCGACAGTCGACCCTTGACCTGCTGTCGTCTCTAGTAGAAGGAGGGTATCTCCACTATTTGCCAGCTCTTCAAGCTCGAGAAGACTTTCAATAATGAGGTCGAGGCACTGCTCTTTCGGTTCTTTCAGGTGAGCTCCAGGGTGGAAGTTGAGGTAGTTCACCTTCAGAGCCTGACAACGCTCTAGCTCCTCACGGAAGGCTTTCCGACTCTTGATCAAATTCTCTTCAACAGGAGCACCGAGGTTGATCAAGTAGCTGTCGTGACTCATCACAACTTCAATACCTGTCTCTTCTCTTGCTTTTTCCCAAAGAGCGATCTCTTCAGGGGTAAACTTCTTTCCTTTCCATTGGCGCTGGTTACTTGTGAAAAACTGGATGGTGGTCGCGCCGATCCGGTCTCCTTCATAAAGAGCATTCTGGACGCCGCCGGAGGCAGAGGTGTGTGCACCGATCAAATACTTTTTCATAGGTTAAGAATCATAACCATTTAGAGATAAAATTCCCAGTTTTTCCACTCACCTGGATATTTCATGAGTCCTCGTAAAAACGAGCGCAAAAGGCTCCCTCGTCCCCTTCAACAGAACCCCTTCACGGAAAGGGTGCAAGACCCTTCCCTTCGAGAGAATTTTGTCCCCTTTTCACAATTCCTCATGAAATATCCAGGCTAATATGTTACCTTCGTTTCTCATGAGTTTTAAAGCCCTTGTCACCTCCTCCAGCCGCTTCTTCTCAGGGACCCTCCTGAGCCGCTTTTCGGGCCTCGGACGCGATGTGGTCACCGCTGCCTACTTTGGAGTGACTCCGCTTCTCGCTGCCCTGCTTGTCGCGATCCGGCTTGTTCATCTCCCAAGACGCGTTTTTGGAGAGGGTGCCATGCAGTCGGCCTTTGTGCCTGCCTTCGAGCGACTGAGAGAAGAGTCGAAACAAAAAGCGGTCCACTTCTTCATTGAACTCTTCACGCTTCTCTTTATAGGACTCTCAATACTCGCATTCGGCACGAGCCTGCTCCTACACACCCTCGAGCAGAGCTCCTATTTTTCAGCTGATGCAAAGCAAATCCTCTTCTTTAGCAAATGGATGTGCCCCTCTTTTGTTTTTATTTCACTCTATGGCCTCTCGTTTAGTTACCTCTCTTGTGAAAAATGTTTTTTTATTCCGAGCCTCACCCCCCTCTTTTACAACCTCACCTGGATCGCAACAGTCCTCTTCATGGGTGGGCAAGAAGAGAGTCGAGCCCTCTTCGTCCTCGCTTTGATGATCAATGTCGCCTGCTTCGTCCAGTGGGCAATGACACTCCCACAGGTCTTTCTTTCCATCCGTGAGGAGTTTTCCCTTGCTGCCTTTAGTTTCCAATTCGACTCGGTCAGGCAGATTTTTCCTGCCTTCATTCTCTCCCTGACAGGCGTCGCCGCCCAACAAATCAACAGCGCTCTCGATCCTCTCTTCGCCCGTTTTGCGGATGCTTCTGGTCCCGCCTATCTTTGGTACTCCCTCCGCATCCAACAGCTTCCCCTCGCGCTTTTTGGGATTGCGATCGCCAGTGTCACGCTGCCGGTGCTCTCAAAAGCCGTTGCCAAGGGCGAGTCAGGAGTTTCTCCACTACGAGAAGCCCTACGCCTCAACCTCATCCTCATTCTCCCCATTCTCTTCTGCTATTTTTTCTTCGGTCCTGAGGGCGTCGCACTTCTTTATGAACGAGGAGATTTCAGTGTGGGTGCCACGGCCTACACCACCCTCTGCCTCTGGGCCTACACGCTCGGGCTCCTCCCTGCCACGCTCATCTTGATCCTTGCCCCTCTCTATTTTGCGAGAAAAAACTACAAAATACCGACAATTGCTTCCTCAGCAGCCGTCGTCACCAATATCGTACTGAATGCCTTTTTTGTTTTTGGGATGGGTCTCTCATCGGTGAGTGTAGCCATCGCCACCTCTATCAGTGCCTTCGTGAATCTCGGGTTTCTGCTTTACGCTTTAGACTCCTCTGCCAGACAGGTCTTCTTCGAAACGCACTTCAGCCTTTTTTCATGCCGTGTCCTGATCGCAGCCCTTTTTGGAACGGCCTCCGCTCTTTTTGCCACTTACCAATTGACCCACGACCTCCCCTTCCTCCACCTCTTCACAAGTGAACCCCTACTCGCTCACGTGTTCAGCGCCCAAGCGACCCGCTTTGGAGTGATTCTCGCTGCCTTTTTCCTACCCTACAGCAGCCTTCTCACTCTGTTTCACTACCCTGGATTTTTCATGAACACTCGCAAAACTGTCACATAATGCCATCGTCCACTTGGCAGAATTTCCTTTCGAATTCACCCGCATTTCAAGGGCACAAAAAAAGCCGCTAGACACTCTAGCGGCTTAGGAAGAGAAGAGGAGTTTTCACTCCAAATAGGAATAGAAATTAGGTCGTGTGTGCGAGAAAGTCGCAAATCTCTGGCAGGTTGATTTCTAGCGGCCAAGGGATTTGTTCGAGCATAGGACTCGCAAGTAGGGAACCAGAGAAGCTTTCGCGGTCTAGAGAAAGGTAATCAGGTACTGGGTTTCTCTGGCTTTCTAGAGTCTCGGTAACAATTCTCATCTTCTGAGATTTTTCACGAAGACCGACCTTCATTCCAGGCTTCACCTGGAAAGAGCGGCGATCCACTTTCTTTCCGTCCACAGTCACATGTCCATGAGAGACCATCTGGTGTGCAGCAAAGAGAGTGGGAGCAAACCCGAGTCTGAAGACAACGACGTCCAGGCGGCACTCCAGCATTTCAGTGAGAAGCTGAGCTGTGTTACCAGGACGGCTGACAGCCTCCTTGTAGTAACGGATCAGCTGGCTCTCGCTGAGCATGCCGTAAACAGCCTTGAGCTTCTGCTTTTCTTCAAGCTGAAGTCCATATTCAGACTTTTTCTTTCTCTTGGCGCCGTGAGCTCCAGGAGGGTTAGGTTTGTGAAGTAGGGGGTTGCGCTTGCGCCCGAAGATATTCACTCCAAAACGGCGAGCAACGCGATTCTTATTTCCGGTGTAACGGCTCATTTATTCTCCTAAAAGTCTTTATTCAAAATGACCGAGGCAAATTATTTCATACGTTGCCATTTCACGCAAGCAGTAGGATCTCTATTTTCCAAAAAATTCGTCAGAACATAACCACACAAACTTCTTAAAATGAATAAGATATAATATTTTAAATTTAATTGATAAAAAGAGAATCGATGAGGAAAATGAGGCTTTAGGAACAGATATATAGGGTCCTCGGTGAAGTCCTCCAAAATCAAAGAAGTTCAGCCTCCTACCCTCGGCCATTCAGTCGCCTTTGTCCTACTGGACCCGGAGGGCCGCGTGCAGCTCATCAACCGCGAGGCAGAAAGGCTTCTCTCCCTTACCCTCTCTGAGGCCACAAAACTCTCACCTACAGAGCTTTTTGGTCGAGAGATCACCGATGCAATCCTTGAAACGCTGAAGTTCAACTCCCCTCAAACCGTCAATAGCCACCTGGAGACCTCTTCAAAACGCGAGCGCATCCATGCGCAGCTGGTGCCGCTCAACAAAAAAGAGCCCACCGAGCCGGAGGGAGTCATCGTTCTGCTGCACAGCAGCGAACGGGGAGGTGAGCCTGAAAAAGAGCTCTTCCTCGAACAAGTGGCGAACACCATCGCTCACGACTTCACCACCCCCCTTGCCGCGATCATGGGCATCATTAATCTTCTCCGGCAGGAAGACCCCGAAAGCCTCAAGCACCACCATATGCTTCCCCAAATCATGACCTGCGCAGAAGAGCTCAGCAAAAAGATTTTAGCCATCTCCAACCTGCTGCGTCCCACAAACCTCCATCTGAAGAGGAAAGAGATCTGCACCCTCTTGCTTCAACAAGAGCATTGGCTGCGCATTCCCGAAGGAAAAGAGCATATTGATCTTCAGTTTCAAATTCCTGAAGCTCCTCTTTCTGCAGAGGTCGACGAGAAACTCTTTTATGAACTCCTCTCAGAGCTCCTTTTCAACGCTCTCGATGCCACAGAGGAAACCGTAAAGGTCGAATTGATCGATGAAGCCGATCAACTTAAAATCCGGGTCACCAACGCTTCGAAAGAGATCCCAGACGAACAGCTGAAACAGTTCTTCAAGCCCTTCTTTTCAACCACTGGGCGACCAGGGATGGGGCTACCCGAAGCGGAAAAAGCAGCCATGGCCATGGGCGGTGCACTCAGAGCCTCTTTCAAAGAGGGAAACACTATTTTGACATTCACCCTGCCGAGGAAACAATGAAAATTGAACGTGTTCTCATCGTCGACGACGACCCCGTGATGCGCGACTTTCTTGTCGAGACGCTGCTTGCTATGGAACTTGATGTCTACTCTGCCGCATCAGGAGCAGATGCCCTCGAGGTCGCTAAAAAAGCGCCGCCCGATCTCATGATCACAGACATGCAAATGCCAAAAATGACGGGACTGGAGCTGATCAAAAGAATGAAGGGCCTCTACCCTTCCACCATGATCGTTGTGATTACAGCATATGGAAGCATTGACAATGCTGTCGAGGCGATGCGTCTCGGAGCGTTCAACTACCTCCTCAAGCCCTTCACCCCGGATATGATCGAAGCCCTGCTCAACAAGATGAATGAGCACTATGCCCTCATTCATGAAAATAGCTACCTGAAAGCAGAAGCAGGTCACAGTGCGGCCGAAGAGATGCAGGTCATCGGTGAAAGCCCTGCAATGAAGGAGATCCTTGCCTCTGTCGACCAGATTGCGAAAAGTAACGCCAGCGTCTTTATCCACGGTGAATCCGGAACAGGTAAAGAGGTCATCGCCGAACTCATCCACCGCCTCTCTCCCCGCCACGACAAGCCCTTCATCAAAGTCAACTGTGCCGCCGTTCCAGAAACCCTCATTGAGTCTGAATTTTTTGGACATGAAAAGGGCTCCTTCACCGGCGCCACCTCGAAGAGGCTCGGCCGCTTCGAGCTTGCAAACAGTGGAACTCTACTTCTCGACGAGATTTCCGAAATCCCGTTGAGCCTGCAAGCAAAGCTCCTCCGTGTCACCCAAGAGCAGCTCTTTGAGCGTGTCGGTGGAACCAAACCCGTTAAAGTCGACGTCCGCCTCATCTCCACCTCAAACCGTGAAGTCCAGGATCTCATCGATCAGAAAGTGATGCGTGAAGACCTCTTCTACCGTCTCAACGTCGTTCCCCTCTACCTCCCACCTCTACGAGAGAGGCAAGAGGACATCCTTCCACTCGCCCACTACTTCCTTGAAAAATTCAGCGGCGAAAACCACAAGCCTCTCAAAGCACTGTCGAAAGAGGCGGAGAACAAGCTTCTCTACTATAGCTGGCCGGGTAACATCCGTGAACTAGCCAACATCCTAGAACGAGCCGTTGTCACCTCCCGCGACGGAGAAAAAGAGATCCAGCCGGAAGAGATCTACATCGATATCCTCTCTCTCGACAGGAAATCACAGGAGGTCCCCATGACCCTCAAAGAACTCGAGAAAAAGTTCATCTTAGACGCCCTCAAAGCCCACAACCAAAGCTCTTCCGAGGCGGCCAAAACCCTAGGTATCTCAGAGACCCACCTCATCGAAAAACTCAAAGAATTTGGTGTTGTCTAGCTTCTAATTTGGACAAGGCCTTGTTGCGTAAGTCAAGAGTCGAATTCTGGTTTAGTGCACCTTAAGAAAATGACGAACCTGACAAGTCTTGATTTATGTTACACGAATTTGCAACAAAAGGAGACTACCCTTATGAGCCACAAGAAATGAGTATAACAATTCTCTGATACGTAACTTTCTGAATTCACGAAAACGCCTTAAAGCCCTGGAAAAGCCAATAAACAAAAAGGGGCCTCTTTCATCTTCTCTAATGTTGCCATTGAGACAGCCGTGACGATTAAATATATTCTCAAGCTCTCTTACCGACACTCAGGAAGGATGCCTCAATTCATTCCTGAAAATCCTTGAAGTTAACCTTCTCGTATCAAGCGATGCCCAAAGTATGTAAAAGGATGAAAAAAATATAGCTGTCAAACATGTCGTTGTCGCAACGGGTTTAAAAGTATTGATAGAGAAGGAGAATGGAAGGTAAAAAAATATGGTGCCGATAGAAGAAGCCAAAACCTACGTCAAATCAATTGGCTTGAGAAGTTCTAGCAGCTGGAATCAATGGCTAAAGAAGCAAATCAGAACTATTTCTTCGAGCGACCTTATGTGATAGCCTGTCACTTTCGTCCATAGCTTACATGCCAAACCATCCCCTCCTAGCTCCTTAATTATTGTTATCGCGTCGGTGCAGTGTTCCATATGATCTCTTGGCGGCTATCCTTTGACATCCTCCCCATGCTAAAGCAAGAGAAGGAATGTCAACTTAGTAGCTTAGTCTCATCTTATTTGAACGACTCCTCCGTAATGATACTAAGCCAGCACTGGAGATCCAGGAAGGTAAATCAAGACTTGTCAGGTTTGTCATTTCCCTAAGCTGCACTAAGCTAGCATCGGTGATACTCGTTTGAGTTAAATCAAGACTTGTCAGGTTTGTCATTTCCCTAAGCTGCACTAAATCAGCATCGTCGGTGACCCTTGTGGCACATAAATCAAGACTTGTCAGGTTTGTCATTCCCTTAAGGTGCACAAAGGCAGTACGGGTGATCCCCCCCCCAGCTAGCGAAAGACTTGTCAGACCTTTAAGGTGGATTAAGCCAGTACCGGTGATCCATTCGCACCATCTTAAATTAAGACTTGTCAGGTTTGTCAGACCCTTAAGGTGGCTTAAGCCAGCATCAGTGATCTGTTTGCAAGTCCCACCAAAGTCTGCATTTCCACTTAAATTAAGACTTGTCAGGTTTGTCAGACCCTTAAGGTGGCTTAAGCCAGCAT
>CAZPBC010000006.1:0-72421 GCA_964584775.1 uncultured bacterium | reverse complement strand
GAAGAAATTGCCCACCAACCGCATCGAAAAAAACCTCCAGCTTGCCAAAACACAGATGAAAAATGAAGAGGCCAAAGGCTTTTCAGCTATCAAGGAGGCCACTTCCAAAGTATCGAGCGCGCATGAAGTCCAAGTAGGAGAGCACCGTGCAGGCTTTGCTGAAACCAAAGGATCCCGCTTTAACATGCAAGACACCCATCTTCTTCAAGAGATCAAGTTCAGAGGCACCCCCATCCAGCTCTTTGGAGTCTTCGATGGATTCGGTGGAAGTGAAACTTCTCAATTTGTAAAGGATCGCCTTCCATCGCTTCTTAAGGAGAATCTGGAGATTTATTGTAAGGAGAGCCTTTCTGATGAGACTGTTTTTATGGCTTTGAAAGATGTCTTTGAAAGACTCCATCGAGAGTCTCCCACCACTCCATCAGGAACAGAGGCCTGTGTCGCTATCAAAATCGGCGACCGACTCTATCTAGCGAACGTCGGAGACAGCCGTGCTCTTCTTGCTCACGGAGCTAAGGCCACTCAACTAACTGAAGATGCCCGGCTCGATATCGATCGTTACCAGAAGAAAGTGGAGGGAACTATTCAACCATTCCGTTCAGACGGTCCCCAATTTGTTGGGCGAAAGCTCCCCTACGCCAGAGCTATCGGGTACAAAGAGAAGGGAGTGTATGTTCCTCCAAGGCCTAAAATCACAGCCGTGGATGTTCCAAAAGGATCTCATCTTGTCCTAGGAACGAAAGGACTTTTCGATGTAGCGAGCACAAGGGAAGTTGCTGATGCTGTTGAAAACACCGCCTCGAGCTCAACCTCAGAGATCGCTCAAGATCTCGTAGTAGGAGCTTTAGAAAATGGCGCAGAGGACAACGTGACCGCCCTTGTCGTAGAATTCTAGAAAGTTAATAAATTATTAATTATCTCTTTATAATTCTATACTAAAATTATCCTTTAAACAAAAGGATATAAGCCATGCAATTAGGCAAAGTTAACCCGAATACTTTAGAAATTAACCCCGAATCTCGCTCAGCCCCCACCAAAACGAAAGAGTCAAGCTTGGCGAAGCGGATCTTCAAAGAAGCCGTCGCTACTGCTGGTGGGCTTGCTACAGGAGTGCTTGGGTTCAGTGCCACACTCATCACAGCTCTCGGAGCTGAAGCCGCAGCCGTTGTCGCTGGCGTAGGGCTTCTTTCTCTCTTTATTGGTGGAGTATTCGGTGTTACACTTTTGGGACCAGTGGGAATCCTCATGGCGCCCCTCTTGGGAGTCCCCTTCGTTCTATACTTAGCAGGTTCCTCCATAACTGGAACAACTCTTCTAGCCGTTGGCGTTGCAGGAGGTTTAGCCGCCGCAGTCCCCTCTGCAATCGTCTCCATCCTTGCCTTTTTTGGGGGCAGGCACGTTGCTCATAAAATGATGAACACCTTCAGCCGGCAGGAAACCTCTCATCATCCTCCCACCCCTGATAATCGAAGTGCCACCACTCCGAAGGAAGTAGAATAAAGCCGTGAGCCAGCATCGCTTTTTGTAAAAGGGTGCGGTTATCAATCGCTTTTTGGGAGAGGCCGGTAGTCGCATCGGCTGCCGCTTCAGGAATAAAGGCGTCAAAGGCGGTGGGCATCTCGAGCTCCTTGCCTTTTGTATCGACAAGCGTCAAGTCCACAGCCGTCCCTCTTGTATGGCGTCCTTTATTGACCGCAGGGTTAGAGATGTAGCGCTCATCTTGAACCGCATCCCACATCTCCTGCTGGACAGACATCGGACGGTAGCCATCCCAAATTTTGAGAAAGAGGTTTTGTGGGCGAAGAGACCGTGCGACACGCACGAGGGCTTCAGCGGGTTCCTTGTGAAGAAGGGCTCTTGTGTCGGTGTAGAGCACACGCTTCATAAAGTTGTTTGTGGTGGTGTAGGGAAGATCGATCACCCACTCCACATCCAATTCCGTTAAATCAACAAGGTTCATGACCTGTATCCTTCAAATTCTGGTCTTGCAAGGAGTGCAGGGAGATCTCCACCCGCTTTCTCAACGACCGTCAACCAATTCTTCACACTCTCCCACTCTTTCAGCTCAGCATAGATAGAGCAGAGCCGCTCCGCAATTCCTGCGTCTGGTTCCACCTTGTACAGCTTAAGCGCCAACTCCTTTGCCTCTTCCCAACGTCTCTCTTGAAAAAGCAACTCAAGAAGAAGCCGCCTTGATGGAGGCGAAATTTTTTCTTTGATCGGTTCAAGCATCTGAAGCGCCTCTGTATCGTTCCCCTCTAATGCATGGATACGCCCGAGTGTTTCGGTTGCAGAAGTGGCGATGATCCCTTCTGAACTCTTCTCCAAGATCTCTGCTAAAGCTGCTTTTGCTTCTTGAAGATCCCCTTGTTCAAAAAGCTCTCTTGCCTGTTTGAACTCCTCTTGTAACTCTCGGTTGCGGTCATCGGGATGGATCTCTTTCAAATCATAAATAAAACGTCCACTTTCAAACGCAAACAGCGCGAAAATCGCTCCGATGATCCACTCGCCAATCGCAAAGGCCAGCAGTGAAAAGAGGCCTGCGAGAGTAACGCTGAGGTAGAAGGCCATTTTCAACCCTCGGAGTCCAAACCAGCGTTCTAAAATCAGAGAAGCAAGCTTTCCTCCGTCGAGGGGGTGGATCGGCAGAAGGTTAAAGATCGACCAAAAGAGGTTAATGTAGGCTGTCACAGCAAGCGCATAGGCAAGAAGACTTTTCTGGTTCACATAGCTGAACAGGAACGCCGCCGTGGCAAAAAGAGCGAGTCCGAAAAGAGGTCCTGCAGCGACAATCACACATTCACGAGAGGTGCTTAAGGGAGGGCCATGGTGGCGCGTCAGACCTCCAAATCCGACAAGCTCGACCGCTACTTCATGTTTGTAAGAAAGAGCGGCGAGGGCGTGACCCAGCTCATGAACAAGAATAGAGATCGTGATGATCACTCCCCAAAGGAGTGTGAGTGGAAGACTATGAGTACTGATCCAACCGATCAAAAGGGCGACAAGGAAGAAGACGGGGTGGATACGGATCGGAATTTTTGAGTAAATGGCTATCATGATTTCAAGACTGTTTGGACTGCCTCGCCCATTTTGGCAGGAGTCATCGCAACCTCTACACCGGCTGCTCTAAGCGCCTCAATCTTATCACTTGCCGCCCCTTTTCCGCCCGAAATAATGGCGCCCGCATGTCCCATCCGGCGCCCCTTAGGAGCCGTCTGCCCTGCAATAAAAGCGGCAACAGGGGTTTTCATCTCTCTTTGAATGTATTCGGCGGCCTGCTCTTCAGCTTCTCCTCCAATCTCTCCAATGAGAAGCACCGCTTCTGTCTCAGGATCCTTTTCAAAATACTCCAGCATATCGACAAAGTGGGTTCCGTTGAGAGGGTCTCCTCCGATACCCACACAAAGACTTTGTCCCAGACCCAGCTCAGTGGTCTGCCAAACGGCTTCATACGTCAGCGTCCCAGAGCGACTCACCACGCCTACACGTCCCTTGGTATGGATGTAGCCAGGCATGATTCCAATTTTGCAGGCATCCGGCACGATGATCCCTGGACAGTTCGGTCCAATCAAACGGCTAGAGCTCCCTTTCATCACCTGGCTCACTTCAAGCATGTCTTTCACTGGTATCCCTTCCGTGATGCAAACGATCAGGGAAATCCCCGCTTCTTCGGCTTCCAAAATCGCCTCTTTTGCAAAGGGAGCGGGAACAAAAATCATGGAGGCATCCGCACCTGTCGCTTCGCGTGCTTCACGCACTGTATCAAAGACAGGAAGTTGGATGACCTCTTCCCCTCCTTTTCCAGGTGTCACGCCACCCACCATCTGCGTTCCATAGGCTAAACATTGCTCTGTATGAAAGAGCCCTGCTTTACCTGTGATTCCTTGCGTGATGACTTTGGTATTCTTATCAATCATGTGATCGCTTCCGAGATTTTTTCTGCTGCTTCACTGAGGCTTTTGGCTACAGCAAATGGTAAGTTTGATTCTTTGAGAAGTTGACGGCCCACGTCGACGTTGGTTCCCTCTAAACGGATGACCATGGGGACATGGAGGTCGATCTCTTTCGTTGCTTGGATGATCCCTTTGGCAATTGTTTCGCAGTTCATGATTCCGCCGAAGATGTTCACTAAGACACCGCGGACATTAGGATCACTCAGAATGATCTTAAATCCTTCCGTCACCTTTTCCACATCCGCACTCCCTCCAACATCGAGGAAGTTTGCAGGCTCACCACCGGAGTGTTTGATCATATCCATCGTGGCCATGGCCAGTCCTGCACCGTTGACCATGCAACCGATATTTCCCTCCATCGCCACATAGGCGAGATCTGCTTTGCGGGCTCTCACCTCAGACTCCAACTCTTGAGTGGGATCGTAGCAGTCGGCTAAGTCGACCTGCCTAAAAAGAGCGTTGGCATCAATCGTCATTTTCGCATCGAGCGCAATCAACTTTTCATCTTTCGTCAGAACAAGAGGATTGATCTCCAAAAGGGAGGCGTCTGATTCGGCAAACGCTTTCGCGACTGCACGGATGAGCTTTGGAGCTTCACTCCCCCGAGCAAAGGAGAGACCGAGTGTCTTACAGACTTCAATGACGTGGTAGCCACGCACAGTGCCATCCATCTGAATCGGAACTTTCACGATTTTTTCGGGGCTCTTTTCGGCAATCTCTTCAATTTCCATTCCCCCTTCTGAGGAGGCAATCAGCATCATCGTGGCACTTGCCCGGTCGAGAACGGCGGCAAAGTAAAATTCCTTCTCAATCTCGACCCCCTTTGTCACCAGCAGCTGGTGGGCCACCATAAACCCTCCCGCTGTCTGGTGTGTCGAGACTTTCATGCCATGCAGCTTTTCAAGGGCTTCTCTGAGCTCTTCTTTGTTCTGGCAAAGCTTTACCCCTCCAGCCTTTCCTCTTCCCCCAGCGTGCACCTGTACTTTCACCACAGCCGGATAGAACTCCCATTTCTCAAGAAAAGCAGGGATCTCCTCTTTTGAGGAAATCACCTCTTGATGGGTGATGGGTACGCCGTAGCGTTTCAACCACTCTTTTGCCTGATACTCATGGAGATGCATACTCTTTTCCCATTGAAAATTAGATCCTCTTCGTGAATACTATCTATAACAAAAGGGGGATTTGTGGTCCTGAACTTTCTGAAAGCCAGTTACAAAAAGGTCAAGACGGCCCTCACTAAGACGCGCGACCGTCTCAGTAACAAACTGCGGGCTCTTCTAGGCAAGAAACTCGACGCCGACACTCTCGACGAACTCGAGCAGATCTTCTATGAAGCAGACCTAGGGGTGAAAATCTCTTATGAGCTGACAGAAGAGGTCCAAAAAGCCTACCGCCAAAATCCTAACCTCACTCCAGACGAACTCCTCTCTCTCATCCGTGATAAGATGGTCGAGGAGCTCAAGCAAGTCCCACCGACCCTAGGTACCAATCCCGAACCTGGTGAACCAAAGGTCATCCTAATCGTCGGTGTCAATGGAAACGGCAAGACAACCTCAGTCGCAAAACTCGCTAAACGCTTTCAAACCGAAGGCAAAAAAGTCTTGCTTGCAGCAACCGACACCTTCCGCGCTGCCGGGATGGAACAACTTGAAGTGTGGGCAGACCGTCTCGGAGTCGACCTCGTTAAAGGATCTCATAAAAGCGATCCCGCCGCCGTCGCTTTCGACGCGATCACCGCCGCTAAAGCGCGTGGACAAGAGGTGGTTTTCATCGATACAGCGGGTCGCCTCCATACCAAAAAGCCCCTGATGCAAGAGCTGGAAAAAATCCGTAAGAGCTGTAACAAGGTCCTCCCCGGAGCCCCTCACGAGGTGTGGCTGGTGGTCGATGCCACGACAGGACAAAATGCCCTCGACCAGGCGAAAATCTTCCACGAATACACCCCCCTCACGGGCCTCATCCTCACCAAAATTGACGGCTCTGCCAGAGGAGGCATGGTCTACCAGATCGCCAAAGAGATCCAGACTCCGATCCAATACATTGGAGTGGGAGAAGGCGAGGACGACCTCCTCCCTTTCGATGCTCAGTCCTACACCTCAGCGCTCTTTGATTAGAGTGGATAATCCCATTACACCCTAATTAGCATTCCCATTTAATGTCAATAATTATAGTTTTAATTTACTATTGACACATCTAATTATTAAAATTATAATTATAGATGGAAGAGTTTTGTAGGCTTATTGAAGGTGATCGCCCTGCCAATCCAAGCCGATTTGGTGTTGAGTGAGGTGTTAGGACGGGGGGTCAACAGAATGGCCTCGAAAGTGGGTAACCTAGGTAAGGCTAGCCGACTGCTTAAGCACCACTTTGACCGCCTCTTGCCTCAATAGAACGGACAGTGTGCGGATCGCCTTCAATTTTTTACCACGTTTTCCCACGGTCGCGAGACCGCGGTTTTATAGAGTATAAACTGTATAAGAATCGAAACAGCGGAGGTCTACCATGTATTCGTATCTCATTGGAGCCATGGTATTCCTTTCTCTCGCGGCGGCCCCTGCCCTCTTTGCAGCACCTGAGGTGCCGATGCCAAAGAGCCAGGGTGATGAAGTGGCCCTATCAGTCCGTGTCTATCCCGGTGGTCACTGGAGAGGTCGACACCATTACCATTATCGTTACCATCGACCTCACTACTACTACGGGCCTAGATACCACTATTATCATACCCCATACCAACAACCGTACAATTATCAGTACTATTATTGGTATCGGTAGTCGCTACGCCTATGGAAAGGAAAAGCCTCCTTTCGGAGGCTTTTTTTTTACCCGGAATTAGTACATGTGGAGTAGGTGAAGGACTTCGAAGCTCACTTCGATGAGAACGAAGAGTGCCATCAGAACCAGCACGGGCTTTCCACCTCGGACAAGCGAGTGGTCTTCAAACCCAAGATGGTAGCGTCCTGCCCAAGTCATACAGATAGGAAGGAGTCCCAGTAGAAGTGCTGTTCCAAAGCCACCAGCAAGCTGCAAAGCTTCGATGAAGATCCCTGGGTAGAGGGCACCCACGATCAAAACAGGCACGAAAATGAGAAGACAGAGGAAAAGCCGTCCTAGTCGAGTCTTTTCCACATTCAGTCCATCTGCAAGAAAGTCACGTAAACCCAGTGTCACCCCTAAGAAGGAGGTGACGAGAGCAAAGAAAGAGAAAAACTCGCTGATCACAAAAACGGCCTGGTTTTGGATCGAATCTTTGAGTGGCATGACAGCCGTGTCTCCCGTTTCAAGAGAAGCAAGGAGCCCCTCTTTTGGGATGATCCCTAAGATCAGCCAGTGCCAAACGATGTAGGTCAAAAGAGCCGCCCCGCTGCCCCAAAGAATCGCCGCACGTGTTTTTTTTACATCCCGATCGAGGTACCGTGTGAGCGTCGGGACCGTTCCTTGAAAACCAAACGCAGCAAACGCCACAGGGAGTGCCTTGAGTGAGAGTAACCAGTTTCCCTCCATCAGATTTTCAAAGCGCACATAGGGAGCGCCCACATAGACAAATCCGAGATAAGAGAGGATCAAGCCAGCCATCATGAAGACGTTCACACGTCCAACAAGCCATGCTCCGGCCCAGATGAGTGGACCAAAAAGTAAAAGAAAGACGATCGATCCTGACCAGGTGGGAAAAAGGGCTTGAAAAAACTCTCCGGTCAATTTCCCACAAATCACGGTGTAGGCCAACGTCAGTGTGAAAAACATAAAGAGGTAGAGGATCCAAGAAAAAATCTGCCCAGGCAAACCAAGCGTCGCCTTAGCCATAGAGATAATATTGGTGTCTCCCTCCATCCAGAGGCAAATCTCTAAGAAGAGTAAACCTGTGGCGGCCATAAACAACCAACACGCCACAAAAAGAAAAACAGAGGGGATGAATCCCCCACTGCTGGTCAGGACGGGCATAGCAAGCATCCCGCCTCCAATCGTGGTCCCTGCAATCAAGAGGGCACCTTTGACAACTTTAGGAACAGAAATCATTTAAAAATCGTACTCGTCGTGATCATCGTTACGTTTCACATTTTCCATGAGAACAATCAATGCCTGAGCTCCATCGGCTTTTTCAAAAGGACCATAGAGAAGTTGAGGATCCACTTCGATCTTCCCAGCGAGATCATCGATCATGACACGTGTTACATTGTTTTTTTGAAGCTCTTCTGCCAGGCAGTCTCCAAAACCCCCAGCAAAGTCTCCCCAAACCCAGCTTTTTCCGCGGATATTTTTGACCTTCGTTTTGAGAAGATCATCTCCAAAAACAGCGAGAATAAACTTAAGAGGATGAAGAGGCTTAATCCGATCTCCAGCAGCAGTCAGCTCCGACTTGTAGAACAGAAGAGAGGCTGTCGGCACATCCGCAAGTGTCGTCACTAAATAGTGAATATCTTTGAGCTCTTGAGTATTGGCATCTCTCCAATAATCTCTATCATACTCTTGAGCAGGCGCAAAATCGACATAGCAGACTGGCGCTTCCACGTTCTCAACGAGCACATCGATGACAGCAGCTCCATCTCCCATCGCAAGGACTTCAACAAACTTTTCGTATTCGATATGGACGACTTCGACAAAGTCTAAAATCATCTCTTCATCGATATTTCCAACTTCTGCTTCCTCCATCAGAAATTCTCCGATTCCAGAAGCAAAGTCAGGCCATACCCACCTCTTTTCCTGGATCAGTCTGATCTGCATTTTCAGCTCTTCGTCTCCAAAAATCTCACGGAGAAGCTTTAAGGGGTGCAGTGTTCGGATCGTTTTTCCAGCTGCCTCTAAATCTTCCATATAAAAGATAAGAGAGACCTCAGGCACCTCAGCAAGTGTGTTGACGAGGAAATGGAGCCCATCTAGCTCTTCGACGGTCGGTTCTCTCCAGTAATCTCTTTCTGGCAGCTCTAGATTCGAGGCGTCTGGCTCAGCGAAACAAAGGAAGGGAAGTAGTAGAAAAATCCATATCTTGTGCATGACCTTCTCCGATTAAGTTTTCTGGGCTTTGCATCTTACACTCTTTTAGGGTTTGACTCAAGGCAAGGCAAACCTCTAAAATGGAATGTTTATGCTGAAGAACCTAACTTAGACAGAAGATGAACACCGGCAAAACTCACACAAAACGATGTACGTCGCCTCCGGCAGTGCTTCCACTTGAAAGAGAACCTAGATCCTTTGCTTATAGAAGGGTTTGGCGTGCGTGGGGTTCTTTAGTCCTCCTACTTTTGATGCTTTTCACGATTCCCCTCGAAGGCGTCAAAAGCCCCCTACCCGACTGCATGAACTTCTCTATCGGTCCGACAGTCTACCACCTTTTGCGTGAGCGTCATGGCGGTGCTGTGCAGAAAGGATTGATGGCAGGAATGACTGGAGTTCTCGAAAGGAGAAAAGCCAATAGCATTTACATCGCTGCTGAAGGGTATTTTGCAAAAGGCGTCCTCTACGGACATACCTCTTCTGATCTTGAGCTGAACTCCCGTATGATCGAGGCGCAAGTGGAAGGAAGGGCTGGCTATACCATGTGCCGCGAGTTTTGTAAGCAACTTATGGTCACCCCCTACCTCGGCTACGGCTACTTTGAGTGTACCAACCGGCTGATTGCTCCATCCCCCACCTTAATCACTTACCATGACAAGTATGAGTACCTTGCAGCAGGTCTTCTCCATCGCTACCACTTCTGTCCCGAACTCTCGATCGGTTTGGATTTTAAGGGACGCTTCAGCTTCGTGGGTCGCTCCCATGTCCAAGATCCACGTTTCAACAATCCCACTCTCACAATGGGAGACGTGATGCAGTATGAAATCCTCATTCCCGTACGCTACGACGGATGTTACTGTGGATGGAAATGGAACTGGCAGCTAGAGCCCTTTTATCTCTTCCGGGTCTACCACCAAAAAGACAACTTTCCCTTCGACTTCATCAAAACCCGCTTCCACCTTTGGGGCCTGAAAGCAGAGTTCGGGATTGGGTTCTAACCACTCTGTAATTACTCAACGGTGACTGACTTGGCAAGATTGCGGGGCTGATCGATGTCTTCGCCTCTCTCGAGTGCAACATAGTAAGCGAAAAGCTGCGCTGCAACAGACATTGGGATGACAGCAAGCTCATCAATCGTTTTTGGGATGGTGATCAGTTCTTCGGCAATGTCCGAGATCTCTTTCGCTCCCTCTTCAGCAATCGCAATCACCGGCCCTGAGCGCGCCTTCACCTCCATAAGGTTACTGAGCATCTTTTCGTAGGTGAACTTATCGCCCATGAAAGCAACCGTCGGACAGTCGGGACTGATGAGCGCGATCGGACCATGCTTCATCTCTCCTGCAGGATAACCATTGGCATTGATATAGGAGATCTCTTTGAGCTTAAGCGCTCCTTCGAGAGCGGTGGGGAACATATAGCGGCGTCCCAGGAAGAAGAAGTTTTCATACTTCGCATACTTCTTCGCAATCTCATGGATTTGCTCATTGAGTTTGAGGACTTGTTCAATTTGGTGAGGCAGCTCAAGAAGGTGTGTGATGAGGTGCTGCCCCTCCTCTCGAGACATGTGTCTCATCCGTGCCATCAAGAGGGTAAAGAGCGTGAGAATGGTCACTTGGCTGGTGAAGGCCTTCGTTGAACAGACGCCGATCTCCACACCAGCACGCTGATAGAGAGTACAGTCCGCTTCACGCGCAATGGAAGACTCGTAGGTGTTACAAATTGCCATCACCCGTGCCCCTTTTGCTTTTAACTCACGGAGGGCAGCAAGTGTATCGGCCGTTTCTCCCGATTGGCTGATGGCGATAGCAAGGGTTCCCTCTGGCACAATGGGGTTTTTGTAGCGGAACTCTGAGGAGATCTCTACCTGTGTCGGAATATGGGCGATCTCTTCGAGTAAATATTGTCCGATGAAACCGGCATGGTAGGAGGTTCCGCACGCGATGATCATGATCCGGCTCACACCAATCAAGTCGGAAAGGTCGAAACTGAGTGTATCGAACTGTGCGGTACCGTATTCCTCTAGAATACGACCCGCCATCGCAGAGCGAACCGCTTGAGGCTGCTCAAAAATCTCTTTCAATGTGTAGTGCTGAAAGTCTCCACGAGAGGCTTCTTCCGGCTTGAAAGTGATCTCTTGCAACTCTTTTGTGATCGGGACTAGGGAGAAGTCAAAGAACTCATAACCTCCATCGCGAACAGCAACTATATCGCAGTCATTGAGGTAGGCGACTTTGTTCACCTGTCCGCCAAATGCAAGGACGTCGGAAGCGATGAACATCTCCTCTTCACCCACTCCCACAGCTAGTGGAGCGTGGTTGGCAGCACCGACAATCAAGTTCGGATGGTCTTTGTGTATGACCGCAATCGAGAAGGCCCCTTTTAACATGGGGAGCGTCTCTCCGATTGCTTTAAGAAGGTCACCCTTGTAGTGATCAGAAATCAGGTGGGCAATCACTTCCGTATCGGTGTCTGTGACAAAGCTAAAACCTTTTTTCTCCAAATGGTTGCGCAGCTCAGTGTGGTTTTCGATAATTCCATTGTGAACAATGGCTAGAGTCGATTCTGTGTTGAAATGAGGGTGGGCATTGACTTCAGTCGGACGGCCATGGGTCGCCCAACGCGTGTGAGCGATCGCCATATCGAGATGGAGGCCCTTTTTTTCAAGAGCACTCTCCATTTCGGAAATCTTTCCTGCCTGTTTGATAAACTCAAGTCCTGTCCCATTCAGACCGGCGATTCCTGAAGAGTCGTAACCGCGGTACTCGAGCCTTTTGAGTCCCTTGAGGACGATTTCGACTGCGTTCTTTTTTCCGATATAACCAAAAATTCCGCACATATTCTTTTTCTCAAGCCCCTATCTCTTCACGGATGACATCTGCAATCGCGCTCACTGAAGTGTCGACCAATTTTTTATCTTTTCCCTCCACCATCACTCGGCAGATGTTTTCTGTTCCTGAGTAGCGGACCAGGACGCGCCCTTGCTGGTTGAGTTTTTTCTCCACGTCATGAATGACATTTTGGACAAGATCCAACTCTTTGAGTTCTTTTTTCTCTTTAACAGGAACATTGACGAGCTCTTGGGGATACTTTTCGATTTCTTTAGCCAATTCAGAAAGAGGCAAATCGCGCTCCGTCATGATCGCGAGGACCTGTAGGGCCGCAATGAGCGCATCCCCGGTGGTGTTGTGTTCAAGACAGATGATATGACCACTCTGCTCACCGCCAAGGATCGACCCTGTCTTCAACATCTCTTGGATCACATAGCGGTCACCCACTTTAGAGAGAGTCGTTTCAATTCCAGCTTCTCGCATCGATTCCAAAAATCCAAAGTTGCTCATCACGGTCGCGACAACGCGGTTGTTTTTTAACTGTCCTTTGCGAGCGAGATCCTTCGCCAAAATACCAAGAATCTGATCTCCATCGACCAGCTGGGCATTTTCATCGACAAGGATCACCCGGTCGCCATCCCCATCCAGAGCGATTCCTACATGGGCGTGATGGTCAATGACAGCTTTTTGGACTTGCTCGGGATGGAGTGAGCCGCAATCGAGGTTGATATTGAGACCGTTCGGCTGGTTGCCGTAGGTGTGCACCTCGGCATCAAGCTCAGAAAAAATGAGAGGGGCCACCTTGTAGGCAGCTCCGTTGGCACAATCAAGAGCGATGCGCAGGCCTTGTAGTGAGCGGAGTTTGGGGAAGGTCGCTTTGACAAACTCAATATAGCGCCCATCTGCATCGCGGACTTTGGCATTCCGTCCGATCTGGTTTGAATTCGGAAGGGCATCTGTAAAATCTCCTTTTTCAACGAGATCTTCCATCGTCTTTTCGAGCTCGTCAGGAAGCTTAAAGCCTTCAGCGGAGAAAAATTTGATTCCGTTATCTTCAAAGGAGTTGTGCGAAGCAGAGATGACGATTCCTGCATCTGCTCGGTAAGCGCGGGTAATGAACGCCACCCCAGGAGTGGGGAAAGGCCCCAGCATGAGAGTGTTCACGCCCATCGAGCAAAGGCCCGAGATCAACGCATTTTCAAACATATAGCACGAGAGGCGGGTGTCTTTGCCGATCACCACCCGGTGGCTTCCATTTTCACGGAAGATCTTCCCTGCTGCACGTCCGAGAGCCAGAGCGATTTCAACGGTCATGGGGAGCTGGTTGGCGCGGCCCCTCACTCCATCGGTTCCAAATATTTTTTGCCTTTTCGTTTTCGTCGGTTTCTTTTCTGTCATGGATCCAGTTGGAATAGATATTTTACTGATAGTTCCAAATTAACTGATTTTGAGGGACTTTTCAAGAGAATTTGGGAACACTTGATGTTTTCAATCCATTCAATTTAATACTTCGCTATTTCAAGTCTGAAGTGTATTACCCTGCTTCTTGATAGATTGGAACTCAGGATGTCTGGCATCTCTCCTCGTTCACGAAGATGATTACCAAATCAGCGAGTCTGCTTTAAAATTTGACTATGCTTAAGAGTGTATTATCCATCACAACACATAAAAATGTCTTTTTTGCCTTCTCTGGTATTTCGTTTGTTAAATCCAACTCACGGATTCGACTCTCTCGTATACAATCAGCAAGAGCCTTTAGGCTTTGTTACCTCAGAGCACCCCTTGGATGCAAACCCTGAATCGAGGGACTAAGGCGAACAGCCTTCTGAACCTTTTTCACTTCAAGAGCTCCGAAATTAAGTCCCTGGATTCCGACTCTCAGTCCTTTTGGGAGGTGACTGAATCAGACGAAGTAGGGTAGGGTTGCCCCGCCATCGAATGTTGTATGGGGTTCATGGAGTTTTCCTTTATGAGTTAGGAATTCTAAAAAATCAAATTACCTTGCCAATAGTATTTTATGAATGAATTTTACTATCTTATTAAAGATTTTTGAGAATTAAGATTTGAATAGGATTAATTTATCTATCATTATTAAAAACCTCCACTAAAGTAGACTTCGCTTATGGATGTATTGGTCCTCAAAGCATGTAAAAGTGTCATTTTTGCCTTCTCTGGCATATACTTTGTTAAATCCAACACACGGATACGACTCTCTCGTATACAACCAGCAACAGCCTCTAGGCATTCTGGCGTCGGATCACCCTTTAGACGCAAATACCTAATAGAGGGACTAAGGCGAATACCCTCCTGAACCTGTTTTAATTTAATAGCTTCGGATCTAAGTACCAGGGTTCCGACTCTCAGTCCTTTTGGGAGGGCTTTTAGTTTTTTCCAATCACAAATGTCCAGCCTCCCTCCGACACTCAGACCTTCTGGGAGGGCTTTTATTTTTATGAGATTCCGAGGGATGCTCAGGTTCCCTCCAATACTCAAGCCTTCTGGCAGGGCCGTTAGTCCTGTGCAACCTTTGAGGTCTAAGTTCCCTCCAACTCTCAGACCTGCTGGGAGGGCTTTTAGGCCTTCGCAAACCCAGAGGTCCAGGTTCTTTCCGACACTCAGACCTTCTGGTAAATCTGTTAGACCTTTGCAACCTTCGAGCTTCAGGTCCCCTCCAACTCTCAGACCTGCTGGGAGGGCTTTTAGGCCTGTGCAAACAAAGAGGTACAGACGTCCTTCGACACTCAGGCCTTCAGGCAGGGATATTAAGCCTGAACATCGACGGAGCTCTAAGTTCCCTTCGACTCTCAAGCCTTTTGGGAGGGTGACTGAATTTAGGTTTCCTACCTCAACGTTTCCTGTGACTACAATGTTTTGACTTGGATAAGGTCCACCTTTTTCTAACAATCTTTCAAACTCTTCTGCTGGAAGAGTGACTGAATCAAGTGAAGTAGGATAGCGTTGCGCCGCCATCGAAGGTTGTATGGGGTTCATGGAGTTTCCTTTTTTGATTTAGATTTTACAAAATTTATATATCTAAGAAGATGATAAAATAAATCAAATTTAATGTTTATGCAAAGAATTTTAAAACTTGAATCAATTTAAATCATTTACTAGAAAAAAAGGGAGACAAGCACATCGCCCAGATGGACCGGGACTCAAGATGTAAGGTGTCTCTCCTCCTTCACAAAGATGGTTACACCGTCGTCAGCTAGATCGCTTTAAAAATTGACCGTGCTTAAGGATGTATTGGTCCTCACAGCGCGTCAGAGTTTCTTTTTTGCCGTCTCTGACATTCGGTTTAATGCATCCACCTCACGGAGGTGACGACTAAGATCTCCGAAATGAAGTTTCAGGACTCCAACACTCAGGCCTTCTGGGAGGGTGACTGAATTTAGGTCTCCTACCTCAACTTTTCCTGTTACTACGATGTTTTGACTTGGATAAGATCTACCTTCTTCTAACAGTCTTTGAAATGCTGTTACTCGAAGAGTGACTGAATCAGATGAAGTGATCCCTCAACCAGATCACAATTCAACAGACAAAGATGAAAAAGCACTTAAGCGCCCTCGATCTTGGGTCTAGTCGTCACTTATTCACTCTAGATCTTTAAGTATGTCCTTCACTAGCTCGTTCAGGGTCAAATACGAATCTAGTTTCTAACCATCATATTTGAGAATTTAGAGCTGAGCGTAAAGAACTTAACCACTCTTGTTAGAAGCACTTATCTCCTTGACAGATTCCACTCAGGTCAGGTACATTTTCATCCTACAAATAACTGAGATTGCACTTGAAACCACGCGTTTTAACACGAGATGAACACGGCATTACTCATGAGATGATCGACGCTGACGCCCTGCGTGTCGTCGAGAGACTCAAGGAAGCTGGCTACACAGCTTACCTCGTAGGAGGCTCGGTTCGAGACCTTCTAACTGGTTCAAAACCAAAAGATTACGATATATCCACCTCAGCTCTTCCCGACGAAATCAAAGAGGTCTTCCGCCGAAGCTGCCTGCTTATAGGGCGCCGCTTCCGTCTGGCGCACATCCGCGTCGGCCGGAAAATCTTCGAAGTTTCGACCTTCCGTGCTGGAAACAATGAAGAAGAGGAGCTCATCGTCCGGGACAACATCTGGGGCTCTCCTGAAGAAGATGCAACACGACGCGACTTCTCGATCAATGGTCTCTTCTATGACCCTGAAGAAGAGTGTGTGATCGACTATGTCGGCGGCTGGGAAGATCTCCAAACCCGGACCATCCACTCGATCGGCACCCCTGAGGCTCGCTTCCGTCAAGACCCGGTAAGGATGATCCGCCTTCTCAAATTCCGTGCCCGCTTTGGCTTTGCTATGGCCGATGATTGCTTGAATGCTTTGGAAACCTGCAAAGAAGAGATCGTAAAAAGCGCCCCTGCCCGCGTCCTCGAGGAGCTTTTGCGTATGCTCGAGTCTGGAGCAAGCCACGACTTTTTTAAATTGATGCTCGAACACGAGCTTCTCAATTACATCATCCCTGAATTGGCAGAGTCGATGCAGTCGGAAGTCGGAGAAGAGATCTTTGCATACCTCAAACTCATCGACGAAATCCACTCCCGCAATGAGCGTGTTCAGCTCCGTCGTGCTGTTCTTGCTGCAGCCCTCCTCTTTCCTCTCGTGAACCGTGAGCTGGAAGCGTATATGAACACGAAAGAGAAGGTCCCCCACTTAGGTGAAGTGACACTCATTTGCTGGAACGTGGTGCGCGAGGTGTTCTCGAACTCTTTTACCCACTTCCCCAAAAAACTCAGCTCCAATACGGTCTACATCCTCACCACGCAGTACAGAATGACTCCTCTTTCTGGAAAGAAAAGCAAACGACTCCGCTTCTTAAGTGACCACGACTTCCCCCATGCATTGCATTTTTTACAGATGCGTGCCCTCCTCGATCCACAGCTGCGCGACACCTATTTCGACTTCGATGAGCTTCACAAGAAGGCAAAGAAAAACGGCGTTCCCCAACCAAGGAGACGCCCTTCAAGAGGGAGACGATCCGGCCGCCCGAGAAGAGCCCGCCCCCCTACTTCATGACCCCTGAAATCCTTGACCACCCAGAACACTCGCTTACCTGGGCTTTTCTATCACACCAGGAAAAGCGCGGCACGCTTCTTTATTTCTCCGCCTCGGGGATGGAGAGTCTTTCTCTCGATCCTCTCTGCCAGCCGGCACAGTTTGCCTTTGAAGCAGGCCTCAACGTCCTCTCCTGCAACCTCCCTTTCCACCCTGATGGGGCAGACAAAATACAAGCCATTGCCTTCTGGAGAGAGGCGTTTGAAAAGGGAGAGGATTTTCTCACCCCCTTCCTCGGCCAGGTCAAAGATGATCTCGAAATCCTCCATGCTGAGGGTGTGATCGACCACAATCAGCTCCTCCCTGCAGGTCTTTCCAGAGGAGCCGTACCAGCTCTCCATCTACTCAGCCTGGACGCGCGGTTCAAGGCGGGATTGCTTTTTGCCCCTCTCACCGACTTCCACCACTCGACCTCTTTTAAGGATGGTGCAGCCCCTCTGTACGACTCGCTTTCGCCCTTCACTCTCATCCCCTCCCTCGTGAAAAAGAAGATCCGTATTTACATGGGCAACCACGACTTGATGGTCGACACCGACTCCTGCTATAATTTCGTCCGCCGCCTCGTTCAGAAGAATGCAGATAAAGGGGTGCGCTCTCCCCCTGTGGAATTGATCCTGAGCCCTTCCATTGGGCGTTTAGGACACGGAACCGATAAACAACAATTTTTAGAGGGAGCCCGTTGGGCTGCCAAACAACTGAAGGAAGAGGAATGACTGTCGAGTACAGCGTAGTGATCCCGCTTAAAAATGAGGAGGAAAACGTCCTCCCCCTGATCAACGAGATCGAACCAGTGATGAACCGTGTTGCAAAAAACTGGGAGCTCATCGCCGTCGATGATGGATCGACAGACCAGACGCTTAAAGTTCTAGAAACCCTTCAACAGGAGAAGCCCTATCTACAAATCCTCTCCTTCGATCGCAACTATGGACAATCCAGCGCCTTCGATGCAGGATTTAAAAGCGCTCGTGGAGAGTTTGTCATCACGCTCGACGGCGATCAACAGAATGATCCTAATGATATTCCTCACTTGATTGAAGCGATGGATGGACACGATATGATCGTCGGCAACCGCGTTAACCGCAAAGATCCTTGGAGTAAAAAGTTCTCTTCTCTTTTTGCGAATAGCCTCCGCCGCGCTGTCGTTAAAGATGGTGTAAGCGATACCGGCTGCTCACTCAAAATCTACCGCAAAAGCTCTCTTCAAAAGATCCCCCTCTTTAACGGGATGCACCGCTTCCTCCCGGCTCTTTTTCTGATTAACGGCTTTACAGTGACCGAGCAGCCAGTCAACCATCGAGAGAGAACCCGAGGGAAAAGTAAATACAACCTCTTCAACCGCTCGCTCAACACCCTCTGGGATCTGTTTGCCGTTGCATGGATGCGAAGCCGAACTCTGAAATATCAAGTGAAAAACAAGGACTAACGAATGGACCTCCTCAGAGACACCCTCTACCCCCTCGGATTTATCGCGAACATCCTCTTCGCATCACGCTTCACTATCCAATGGTTTGTCAGTGAATACAAAAAAGAGAGCGTTGTTGGAGCGAACTTTTGGGTCATTTCTCTCATGGGAAATATCATGATGGCCTTCCACACCTTCATTCAGCTGCAGTTAAACATCTGCCTCATCCAGACCTTCAACGCGGTCATCTCCTGGAGAAATTTGGATCTCAGGAAACCGGAAGAGGAGCAGTTTTCCCTCAAAAGTGTCCTGATCTTCATTGCCTGCTCTCTTCTTTTTGTCTTCGGACTCTTTGTTCTACAAGGGTGGTTGACAGGTAACTACGTCTTCTTCCGTTCACCGAGCTACTTTACTAAAGGAACAAGCACTCCTCTTTCTGCTGTTTGGCACATCTTCGGCACCATCGGCTTCGCTCTTTTTGCAAGCCGCTTCTGGGTACAGTGGTGGCAATCAGAAATGGCTCACGCGAGTGTTGTCAAAAGCTCTTTTTGGTGGTTGAGTATTGCGGGTGCCATCATGGCTTGCATTTACTTTTTCATGCTGAACGATCTCGTGAACTTCATTGGACCCGCACTCGGACTCCTACCCTACATCCGCAACCTTGTCCTTTTGAAGAAAAAGCAAGTTGCAGTCGAAATGGAGACGCATGAAACCAAATAAGAAACTCTTCTTCTTTGCTGGTGAAGCGAGCGGCGACCGCATCGGCGCACAGCTCCTCTCCCAACTAAAAGAGTATGAGAAGGCTGGTGTGGGTGGCCCGCTCATGAGAAAGGAGGCGTTCACTTGCTGGCATCCCATGGAAGAGTTTCAAATGATGGGGTTTGCTCAGGTGATTAAAGGGCTTTTCAAGCTCCGCCGTCAGTTTAAAGCCATCAAGAAAGAGATCCTCGAGTTTCAGCCAGACGCCTGTATCTTGATCGACTATCCCGGCTTCAATCTCCGTCTCGCTAAGCTGCTTCGCAAAGCTGGATACAAAGGAAAAATCATCCAGTACGTCTCTCCTACCGTTTGGGTTTGGGGCAAGGGGCGCATCAAGACATTAGAGAAGTACTTTGACCATCTCCTTACCATCCTCCCCTTTGAAAAAGAGCTCTTCTCTCACACCTCTTTACCTGTCACCTATGTCGGACACCCCACAGGGGAAGCCATCTCTAAGACTCCCCGTGATCATGCCCGTGAAGAGAACCTTCTCGCTCTCTTTCCCGGCTCTCGTTTTGTTGAAATTGAGCGGAACTACGCTCTACAACTCGAACTGGCAAAACGTTTGAAGGAAGAATTCAAAGAGGTGCGGATCGCCATCTCTTGCCAAAACCCAGACTACCGCTCTCACCTCATCGAAAAAGCACGAGGAGTGTTTAAAGAATCGGAGTTTGAAATCATCCCTGCAGAGAAGAGCTATTCTCTCATGCAGCGTGCCAATGCGAGCATTGCAAAATCAGGCACCGTGACGCTGGAACTCGGCCTCTACCAAGTTCCTTCAGTCGTTGTCTATGAGCTCGATCTTTTCAACCGGCTCTTTGCACAGTACCTGCTCCGCCTCAAGATCCCCCTCGTCTCCATGACAAATATCCTTCTCAACAAAGAGGTCTTCCCCGAATTTGTGACAAAACCTCACACACCGGAAGGCATCTATGAGAGCCTGCGTGTTTTGTGGCCCAATACAGAAAAAAGGCGCGCGCTTCAAAACGACTTAGAAGAGCTACAAAAAATGGTGGGGCAAGACGCGAGTCAACGAGCAGGCGAACTCGTTCAGTCTTTAATTGAATCCCAAGCTTCATGATAGAGGCGGACATTCTCCCCTAAATCCCAGATTGGCTCCAACTTCTCCCAAACAGACTCGGGTGGGAAAACTCCTGGATTCTCACGAAATTTTTCAGGAAGATGGTCGTAGGCCAGACGATTGGGGATGAGCTGGTAGGTGCGCTGCATCAGAGAAGCAGCAACCTCGGGCTGAAAGAGAAAGTTCAAGAAATGGTAGGCAAGCTCCGGATTGGGTGCTTGTTTCGGAATCGCAAACATATCGTAGGCAACGACGGATCCCTCTTCAGGAATCTGAAAGGAGACCAAAGGGTTCTCCTCCACGACCTGTAGGATGTCACTACTCGAGCCCTGGACGACTAAAAACTCACCTGTCGCAATCCCATTCTTGTACTGCTCGTTTTCAAACTTGGCGATATTCTTCTTCCATTCAAGAACTAGGCGAGTGGCTTTTTCGATCTCTTCTTTAGAGGTGGTATTGACACTATACCCCAGCGTGATGAGAGCACACCCAATCACTTCGCGGTAATCGTTTAAAAGAGTCATCCGCTTACGGAGGTTTGGACGTTGAAAAATCTCCCAACTATTCTGAAAGTCTGGAATCTTCTCCAACCTTAATCCCAACCCTGTATACGAAATGGAAAAAGGCACAGAGTATTTAAGGATTTCAGGACTGAGCGGCGTGAGGACACTTTGATCGAGGTCTTTTAAATAGGGAAGCTTCTCCTGATCAATTTCTTGAAGAAGCCCCTGCTGCGCCATGATTCCAACATAGTTCTGCGTAGGGATAATGAGGTCATACCCGCCCCCTCCTGAGCGCAATTTTGCATACATCGTCTCATTCGAATCGTAAGTATCAACACGCACCCGGCACTGATACTTCTGCTCAAAACGGCGGATCGTCTGCTGATCGATCATCTCTGCCCAGCCAAAAAGATGCAGCTCTGGTGTTGAGCTATCACAGCCTGTTAACAGGAGGAAAACAGAGAGAAGAAGGAACTTTCTCATACCACGCTCTCCTTCGTCAGACTTTGGGTGAAAAAGGCGAGAAAGAAGGTGATCAAGATCAAGATCGTTGAGAGTGCATTTACCTCAGGGGTCGCGCCAAATTTGATCATTCCATAGATATGAATGGGAAGCGTCGAAGAGCCTGGCCCTACGACAAAGGAAGTAATGATGTAATCATCGATCGAGATCGTGAAGGCAAGGAGTGCTCCAGAAAGAATGGCTGGCATCAGCATGGGAATCACGATCTTAAAGGCCACTTGCGTTAAAGAAGCACCCACATCCTGGGCCGCTTCAATCACGTCGATGTTAAAATGTTCAAGACGAGCTAAAACCACCAGAGCGACATAGGCAATACAAAAGGTCGTGTGCGTGATAATGATCGTTGTCAGCCCAAGCGGCACAAACAGTGTCATAAAGAGGAGAAGCATACTCATTCCCATTAAAACCTCAGGAAGGATGAGCGTCGAATAGGTCAGGAGAAAGGAGATCTTTTGCAAATAGCTTTTGAAACGAAAGATTGCGTAGGCAACCATCGACCCTAAAACTGTCGAAATGACCGTCGCCGTCACCCCCACGATGAGCGTATTCTGGACGGCGTGCCAAATTTCACGGTCTTGAAAAAGGCGCACGTACCATCTTAACGAAAATCCTTCCCACTCCCCTCCAAAACGAGAGGCATTGAAGGACGAGATGATCAAAATGAGGATCGGAATGTAGAGAAACAAGAGGACTGCGATCGAGACGAAACCAGAAAAACGCGGACGCCGCATCAGTGACCTCCCTTAACAGTGTGGGTCTGGCCTTGCCGTTTCTGCACCAACGACTGAAAGACGAGAGGTAGAAAGACGCCTAGAAAAAGGACTCCAGAAAGAGCAGCAGCAGCTGGAATGTTGCGATCCACAAAGGTCTTCTGGACAATTTTATTTCCTAACATCTCTGTATCCGGACCCCCGATCATATCAGGAATCACATAGGCACCGAGTGTGGGGATCAAAACCAAAAGAACGGCGCCAAAAAGACCATTTTTGATGGAGGGAAGGAAGACTTTAAAGAAGGCTTTCAGCCTCGTCATTCCTAAGTCCATAGCAGCTTCAAATACCTGCTCATCAAATTTTTGGGCAGCAGCAAAAATAGGGAGAATGGCAAATGGAATATACACATAAACCATGACCAAAATGACTGCCCAAGGATGGTAGAGAAAGACGGTCTCTTCAGAAACGAGATGGAGGTAGACAAGCAACTGCTTCAACATGCCTTCCGGGTGAAGCAGCGATTTCCAAGCATAGATACGGACGATAAAGCTACTCCAGAATGGAAGAACGACAAGCATCAAGAGCAGCTGCTGCACTTTCGGACGCTGCCTAGCAATGTAGAAACCCATCGGAACCGCTAAAATCAAACAAATCAATGTTGCTGTCAAAGAAAGATAAAGCGTTCTGTAAATCAAGATCAGGGTAGACCTGGTAAAAAGCGCACGGATGGTTTCAAGCGTCCACCCCTCACCGATCCCACCATAGAGTTCTGTCGGTTTGAACGCGTAGAGGAGAACAATGGCAGTGGGAACGACAAAAAAGAGAGTCAGCCAGAAAAGTGGTGGGAGGGTAAGACCCCACTCCAGTGAGCGTGGACCGGGCTTACTCACTCTCCTCCTCCTCTGTCGGATTGTCCGCCTCTCCGATCTCTTCTGAGGGCAGTTCCGTTAACATCGTATCGACTTCGCTGTACCGCTCCAGCATGTATCCATCATCCGCATGCCACCAGATATAGACCTCTTCACCCCACTCAATCGGCTTGCCATCTAAAAGGAAGCGGCTATTGGGTTGGAGAACGGCAAAACGGAACTCGTTCACACGAACCCAATATTTCGTATGGTCGCCTTTGTACACGTAGTCTTCAACTTCACCGTGCAGCAAGTTGATTTTCGTGGATGAGACGGGCTTCTCTCTTGCAATGTGGATTTTTTCTGGACGGATACTCAAGTGAACGAGCTCTCCAATCTTCAACTTTTTGTCGTTAAAACACTGCACCTGCTGGTCCACTAGTTCTAGTTGCAAAGAGGAGTAGTCCCCAGAGATCTTTTCAATCACTTTTCCATCGATAAAGTTGGTATCCCCGATAAAGGCCGCAACAAAACTACTCTTTGGAGCTTCATAGAGCTCAATCGGGGTTCCTAACTGCTCGAGCTTCGCTGCGTGCATGACAGCAATACGGTCTGAAACTGCCATCGCCTCGCTTTGGTCATGCGTCACAAAGAGGAAGATAATCCCAAATTCATCATGGATGAGATCGATCTCCATCAGCATCTTTTGACGCAGTTTGAGATCGAGGGCTGAAAGGGGTTCGTCAAGAAGCAGAACCGCAGGTTGGTTCACAAGAGCACGAGCAATGGCCACCCGCTGCTTTTGCCCACCTGAAAGCTGAGTGGGGTACTTTTGAGCGTGGTCTTCCATTTGGATCAGCTCCATGACCTTTTCCACTTCCCGTTTGATGAAGCTACTTTTATGCTTCTTGACCTTGAGTCCAAAGGCGATATTCTCCCAGACAGTGAGGTGAGGAAAGAGAGCATAATTCTGGAAGACGGTGTTCACAGAGCGCTGGTTGGGAGGAAGGTCGGTGATATCCTGACCGTTCAGCAGAACGCGCCCAGCGTCAGGCGCCTCAAAACCCGCTGCAATACGCAGAAGGGTCGTTTTTCCACACCCTGAGGAGCCCAAAAGAGAGAAAAACTCGCCATCTTCGATCTTCAAAGAGACGTTATCCACAGCGACGACATCGCCGTACGTTTTTGTGACATTTTGAAACTCTAGCATAGAAGCTTCAGGTCTCCTCTTTCTCTCGAGTTTTGCTTCTTTTTTCTGCTGAAGCTCGGTCAGAAGCTTCTGGCTAAGAATACCCTAATTTTGAGCTGAAGGCAACCTTATTGAAAGTTTAACCCCCTCTTAATCCACTCTTTAAGCCCATCTGTTAAAATAAAACTTACTTAGGAGAAATGATGGCAAGAACAACAGAAATAAGACCTACAGCCTTTACGGGCCCGACTTATACCTCGAAAGAGAACCCGTCTACCTCTACGACTCGAGAAGCGAGCCTTTTTCAGCGTGTTATGCGACAAAAAGACCGTTTCAAAACCGCTGTCTGGACACCGATCAACGAGGGCCTAAAACCTGTCAAAAGCGCCCTCAACCTCACCCAAGCCGTGGGAAGCCAATTTGAGCGCTACAAGCCTGTTGAGCCTGCTGTCAAAAGTGGAATCAAAGCGCTCAGACTCACCACCAACGTCTCCTTCCTCTTCACGATCGATTCGATCGCACGCGGGCTGATTAGTGGCGTCGGCCTTCTCCTTAGCGGAGATTTTGAAGGAGTGGCCTTTACTGCGACAGAGCTTGGAATCGACTTGTTAGACGCCTTTGATTCAGCCACAACGATCATCAAGCAGTTTGTCACCGTCAAACCCGACTGGTTGATTGCCCCCCTTTTCTCATATGGTCTTCAGTTAGGTCTGATGATGATTTCAGTGAGTTTGGTCATGAAAATTGTGAAAAAGATGCAAGCTGACCGTCTCCGCGGAGAACTCCATCAGCTGATCAAGAGTCAGATGAAAGGAGAACTCACTCCAGAGGAATTCACCGAAAAAGTCCATGCTTTCTTAAGTGACCGCGTGGGTCTCACGAAAGAAGAGATAGCCCAAGCAGAGAAGAGCGCCCAGAGGTCAAAGCCTAAAAATGACGATGAAGCGCGTGAAATCCTCCAAAAGAAGCTCGCTAGGCTCAAAAAGCATAAGATGAGAAAAATGATCCGTCGCTCGTCCCCTGAGATCCAAAAAGCTCTCGAAGATCTCCTACCGATCGTCGAGGGAGCGAGTCGAGGCAAACGCCTCAACCAGAACGAGGTCAACGAATTACTCCGTATCTTGGGAGATGTGGAAAACTCATTAAACGTCAAAAACCGCTATACCAACCTCTCCATCTCACAGAGTATCATCAGCTTGATTGGAACAGCCCTCTTCCTAGCTCCTGTCCCCCTCGCCGTCCCCTTCGCCATCCTCATGGTCTCGAGTGGGTTCAAGTACTGGCTCTATCGTCATCAGAATGACTATAAGGTTCCTCTCTCAGATCCCCATTTCCACTCTCAAGAGGAGCGACTCCAGAGAGAGCTTCTAGAAAGGTTACATCCCGCACCTTGACAAGATCCTTGAGTCTAAAGAAAATGAGTTTTTCCTATGACTCATACAATAAGGCTCCTATCTCTACTCGCGATTTTAACGATTTTGGCCTCCTGTAACCTGCGCCATGCTGCTCAGCCTTGGGCCTATGCCGCCCCCTACACTTGCTGTTCATGGGAAGGTGAAGAAAAAGAAGTTCCCCGTTGCCTTCTCACCCAAGATCCCCCCTGCTGCGAAGAAGAGGCCTGTGAAGAAATCCCCGAGACGCTGGATCTCTGTGAAGTCCTCGACATCGCTCTGAAAAAGAACCCCAAAACCCGCTCCTCATGGGCAAAAGCACGCATCGCCGCTGCTTGGTGGGGAATGAGTCAGCGCAACTTCTACCCTCAGATTGACTTCAACGCCTTCTGGGTCACCCTCCGTGAATCCGACTTCTTCGGCATGGACAAAGCGATGGTCAATAAGTTCCGTGAATTCAGCCCATGGGTCAGCCTCAACTACCTCATCCTCGATTTCGGAACGACGGTCTACCGCAGCCAAGTCTTCTGCCAGCAGCTGATGAGCGCCAACTGGGCACACAACCGAGAGATCCAAACGGTCATCCAAACCGTGTCTAGCGACTACTACGACTACATCACTCAAGGAGAAAAGGTCCACGCTGCAAAAGCGAACTTAGAAGATGCGACAACGGTGCTAAAGGCAACAGAAGCAAAAAGAAAGGCAGGAGTTGTCTCCATCACCGATGAGCTGATTGCTAAAACCCAGGTGAGCCAGGAAAAGGTCCGCCTTCTCAGCGACGAACAAGCTGAAGCTGACATCAAAGCGAAACTCCTTGCCGATATGGGAGTTCCAGCCAACGAGTGTGTCCAGTTTGAAACGATCGTCGATATCTGCGAGAGCGATTCCTTGAGATGCTCCCTCGACAACTACCTTTGCCTCGCCTACCTCTCCCGCCCCGACCTCCAGGGCCGCTATTCCGAACTCCTCTCCGCCGATTCCTTTGTCAAAGCGGCGAGAAGCGATCAACTACCCAAGCTCAGCTTCCAAGGAACCTACGGAAAGAAGTTCTTTGATGACTGGGTCTGCACGAACGGAGAAGATTACACCGCACAGATCAACCTCACTTTTCCCCTCTTCGCTGGCTATTACTATGAAAACAAAATCCGCCAAGCTGAAGCAGACCGTGAACTGGCCAAGTCAAAGCTCACCGAGATGGAACTGGGAATGGTGCAGCAGGTGGTCACCAGCTACCAAGACCTCCAGTACGCGCGCGAGCAGCTCGAGGTCAACCGTACCTATGTCGATCTCGCCAACCAAACCTTCGCCGCCACCCTTGCGAACTACAAAAACGGTACTGTTGACATCACGACACTCATGAAATCCCTTACCAACCTCTCTAACGCCCGTTTTTCTCTTGCGAATGCAAAGAAACTTTGGTTTGATGCAGTCACAAACCTCACCTATGCCACTGGAACCCTCAACGCAGATTGTAGGAACACGCTATGAATAAGCCCTCTCTCTTCCTTCTCCTTTCCCTCCTCTGTACCTCCTGTTCGAGCAACAGTTCGACAGAAGACCCAGGAGCTCCAGTAGAGCTCTCTAAAGCTGAGGTGAAAACGGTCCCCTATGTCATCCGCACGATTGGAAACACGGAAGCCTACCAGAGTGTGGATATCCGCCCCCAGGTCTCAGGAGAGCTGACTCACGCCTACTTCACAGATGGTCAAAGAGTCAACAAAGACGACCTTCTCTTCTCCATCGACTCCCGTCCCTACGCCGCACAGCTCGAACAGGCCGAAGGAAAGTTTGTGCAAGCCAATAGCTCCCTCTCTTACAACAACGACCGCGTCGAGCGCTTCAAACCTCTCGTCCCTGAAGAGTACGTGAGTGAGCTCGACTACAAGCAGTACGTCTCCTCTGTCGAAGGTTCAAAAGGAGAGGTCCTCGAATCCAAAGGGGCTATCGATCAAGCAAAAGTCAACCTCGCCTACTGCAAAATCCAAGCGCCGATCTCAGGTCGCTGCGGACGACGCCTCAAAGACCCAGGCAACATCGTCTCCCCGAAAGATCCCCAACCCCTTCTCACGATCAACCAGATCTCCCCTCTCTACGCCTACTTCACTGTTCCCGAACAGGATTTCCCCCTCCTCCAAAAGGCTCAAAAAAACAGAGACCTGGATGTCGACATCGAAGTCGTCGGTGAAAAACTCAAAGCGACCGGAAAACTCGATTTCCTCGATAACCAAGTCGACCGCAACACAGGAACTCTTCTCGTCCGCGCCCTGATTCCGAACAAAGAAGAGACCCTCTGGCCTGGGCAGTTCATCCATGTCGTCATCCACGTCTACGAGATAGATGACGCGGTCGTCATCCCGACGAAAGCCGTGAAAATGGACACCAAAGGTCCCTATGTGTTCGTCACAACGGCCGGACAAACCGTGGAAAAAAGAGAAGTTACCTTAGGCCAACAATTTGACCAAGAACAGGTCATCCTTCAAGGAGTCCTCCCTGGAGACACGGTGGTGACCAAAGGACAGCTCGGACTCCGCCCCGGTATGAAATACTATGAGGCCAAGCAATGAACCTCTCTGAGCCCTTCATCAAACGTCCCATCATGACCACCCTCGTCATGTTTGGGATCTTCCTCTTTGGTGCCATCGCCTACCGGAATCTTCCGATCAGCGACCTTCCCTCCATCGAGTTTCCCACCATCACTGTCTCCGCCATTAATCCAGGCATGAACGCCGAAACCATGGCCTCCAACGTCGCGACTCCCCTTGAACAACAGATGATGGCCATTGATGGTCTGGAAAATATCATCTCCTCATCCCAGGCCGGAGCTACCCGCATCACAGCAATATTCTCCCTCGACAAGAGCCTCGATGCTGCCTCAACCGATGTCGCCGCAGCGATCAACCGTGCGCAGGGCAACCTCCCCCCTCACCTTCCTCAACCTCCGCAGTATCAAAAAACCAACCCGGCGGACGCTCCTATCATTTACATCGCCGTCAGCTCAGAGACGATGACGCTTCCCGATCTTTACGACTATGCGAATAACGCCATCGCTCAACGCCTCTCGATGATTGAGGGAGTCTCACAAGTCCAAACCTATGGTAGCCCCCGTGCTCTCCGTGTCAAAGTCAATCCCGACCGGCTGGCAGCGATGAATATTGGCCTGAACGAAGTGGCCCACGCCGTGGATAGCGCAACTCAGTCCCTCCCAGCTGGAACCGTGTTTAACAGCAATAAGTCATATACCCTCAATCCCGCAGGGCAAGTGACCACCGCAGAAGCCTTTGATAAAGTGATCGTCGCAGAAAGAAATGGGCGCCCTGTCTACATCGGTGATATCGGCCACGCCGTCGAAAGCACGAAAGATGAGTACTACTATTTCCGGTATTGGAACCGTGAAAAGGGTGCCAAGCCCTCTGTAGTTGTCGCCATCACCAAACAGTCGGGTGCCAACACGGTGCAGCTCTGTGACGAGATCGAAGCCCTCCTTCCTGAAATGTCTAAGGAGCTGCCTGCAGCCATGGAGCTCGATGTCGTCTATAGCTCCTCCGTTCCCATCAAGGAGTCAATCTGGGATGTCAAATTCACTCTAGCGATTGCTTTTGCGCTCGTCATCCTCGTCATCTTCCTCTTTCTCGGAAAAATGGCTTCGACAGTGATTCCCTCAGTCGCGATCCCCCTCTCCGTTGTCGGCACTTTCGGACTGATGTATGTCAATGGCTACTCTATCGATATCCTCTCGATGCTCGGCCTCATCCTCGTTGTCGGCTTCCTTGTCGACGATGCGATTGTCGTCTTAGAGAACATCGTCCGTCACCTCGAAATGGGCAAGACTCCCTTCCAGGCGGCCCTCGACGGATCGAAGCAAATCAGCACCACCGTTCTGTCGATGACGCTAGCCCTCAGTGCGGTCTTTGTGCCGATCATCTTTATGCCTGGAATCATGGGACGCCTCTTCCACGAGTTCGGGATGGTGGTTGTCATCGCCGTTCTCTTCTCAGGGTTCGTTTCTCTCAGCCTCACTCCCATGCTCTGCTCTAAATTCTTGAAAGAGCAAAAAGAGCCCTCTTGGGTAGAGAGGATGGCGACAAAACTCATGACAAAACTGACCAACTTCTACATGCCCCTTCTCCACACAGTTCTAAGACGCCCTCTCATTCCAATTGGAGTCGCTGTAGGAACATTCCTTCTCGCACTCCTCATGATCCAAACGGTTCCAAAAGATTTTCTCCCCGCTGGAGATACGGGAGCTATGGAAGGGATCACCCTCACCCCTCAAGATGTCAGCTTGCACGAAATGGCTCGCCTCCAAGACTCGGTTGCCAACGCCATTAAAAAGCACCCAGCGGTTAAAAACATCATCTCCGTCGCCAACCTCCCAGAATATGTCGCTTCCAACCAGGGCGTGATCTTCGTAACTCTGGTCGAACCGTGGAAACGAAAAGGCATCGCACAGGTCAACCAAGAACTCGAAGAGATGGTGAAAAATACGATGGACATCCAAACGTTCATCCACCCCGTCCCACAGATCAATTTGAACGCAGCAACAAGCGTCCAGCGTTCCGATTACACCTACACCCTCTCTACCATCAATAATCCACCAGAGCTCTACGAAAGCGCGCAAAAGCTCACCGCTGCCCTCCATCAACTCCCCGACCTAAGAGGGGTGAGCACCGACATCGAAATCGACACCCCCCAGCTGGATATCGCGATGCTCCGCGACGAGGCGAGCACCTACGGCGTCACAGTCAAAGATATTGAAATGGCCCTCGCCATCGGTTACAGCGGTGGACGTGTCACGACCTATTACACTCCGATCAACACCTACAACGTCATCGTTCAGATGGAGGACAACTACCGACTGAACCCCGAAGCTCTCGAAAAGATCTGGCTTCGCTCTACCACCTCGAAGGACCTCGTTCCTCTAAAAAATGTCGCGAGCTGGAAACGCTCAACCGGCCCCCTCCAGGTGAACCACCACAACCAGTTCACCTCCGCCTCGATTTATTTCAATCTAAGCCCCGGCTATGCCCTCAGCAGCGCCATCAGTAAAATCGACCAGCTCACGAACGAAACCGTTCCCTCCACCCTACTGCGACAGTTTCAGGGAACGGCAAGCCTCTTCCAGGGCAGCACACAAACCATGACTCTCCTCCTCATCCTGGGAATCATTGCGATCTACATCCTCCTCGGCTCCCTCTATGAAAGCTTTATCCACCCCTTCACCATCCTTTCGACCCTTCCTGGCGCCCTCTTCGGTGGCCTCCTCATGCTCTTCCTCTTCCGCGAGGCACTCTCGATCTACTCCTATGTGGGTCTCATCGTCCTCATCGGAATTGTCATGAAGAACGGCATCATGCTGGTTGAGTTTGCAAACGAACAGGTCTCACAAGGCAAGACAGCCTACGATGCGATCGTCGAAGCCGCCAGAGAGCGTTTCCGTCCGATCCTGATGACGACCGTCGCCGCCAGTATGGGTGCAGTTCCCATCGCACTCGGCATGGGTGCCGACGCCGCTTCCCGCCGCCCCCTCGGTCTTGTCATCCTAGGCGGTCTCTTCTTCGCACAGCTCATCACCTACTTCTTCACCCCTGTCGTCTACCTCACTCTCGAGAAGTTCCAAGAACGCTTCAAAAAGTCATAGGATCAACCAATAGCGTGTGCTTTTGCGCTGACCTGTTTTAGTCAAAGCGCCAAGCTCAACAAGCTGCGATAAGTCACGAGTTGCCGTAGCACGTGATGTTTTTGTGATAGAAATATAATTTTCCGCACTGAGCCCTCCGGCAAACCCCTGAGGCCCCTCTTTAAAGAGACGAAGCAGGACCTTTTCCTGGCGTGCATTCATCTGGCCATGCAGACGGCTCATTACTTTCGACTTTTGGATAAGAAAAAGAATCTGCTGGAGTGATTCTCGCTGGGCCTCTACGATCACTTCGGAAAAAAACTGAATCCAGTGTCTTGCATCAAGGCTGCGGTTACATGTCCCAAGTGCCTGATAATATTCTTTTCTCCTCCGACGGAGGACTTGCGATAGAGCAAGAAGCATAGGCCGCCCAAGCTCATGAGAGAGAGACTTCTCTACAAGAGCCCTCCCAATGCGTCCATTCCCATCCTCAAAAGGGTGGATACTTTCAAAGTAGAGATGGACGAGTGCTGCATTGATGAGTACAGATCCTTCACCTCTTCGGTCATTAAACCACTCAATGAATTGGCTCATCTCATCTTCGACGCGCTCTGAGGGTGGTGCTTCAAAATAGACCGTCTGTCTCTCGTAGCGGCTAGAAACGATTTGCATCGGTTTGCTATGGGAACGATACACCCCTACCTCATTCACTCCCCTTTCCCCTTGCAGAAGCAGATAGTTCCACTCAAAGAGCATCTCATGAGACAGTGGCTGATCATATGTATCATACAATTTCCAAATGAGATCACCCATTCCTTGCTCTTTGAGTGGGAGCCGACGACGGCCTTCAGAGTGTCCAAAATGCCGCTGGATCGAAACCTGCAAGCTGTTTCGTTCTAAAACCTCTCCCTCAATCTCAGCACTTTTCTCCCCTTCAGTCGAAAGAACCTCTACAATATACTCCTTCTTTTCTCGGTCACTCAGACACCTCAATACAGCGATAGCCCCTCCAGCCCCCTGCAAAAATTCTTTTTCGAGTGCTGCAACCGCATGGGCATCAAAAATAAACTGAGGCCACTCTTTGAGCTGTCAATTCCACTTCATGAGTTATAAACCCTCTCTTTATAACTCATATTTAAGCATATTTATGAGTTATAAATTCTGAGGAGCTAAAAAAAAGAGTCTGATCTCCTTTATGAATAGCTCTCTTTTCTGTATAAATGACCCATGACTCATGCTGAACAGTACCTAGTGATCTGGTCTTTTTTTCCTAAGGTCTTGGGACTGATCTACCTGTTTGTTTTCTTTCCCTTCACACGGCAGATGATGGGGCTTTTTGGGAGTGAGGGGATCCTACCCATGGGACGCTTCATGAACTGGATGGAGAAGGTTTTTGAAAAAAAGCCTCTCCGGAAACTCTGGAGAATGCCCACTCTCTTTTGGTGGGTGCGCGGTGATCGAGAGTTGACCCTTTTTCCTTGGGTCGGCTGTTTTTTTGCCGTTCTACTCCTTTTCGGAGTGTGGCCCTTGATCGTGCTTCCAATCTTGATGTTTCTTCATCTTTCCTTGATCAACTCAGGACAGGATTTCTTGAGTTTTGGCTGGGAACTTTTTTTGATGGAGATCGCTATCAACTGCTGGGTCTGGTTTCTAAGTCCGACTCCTCTCATTTGGATCAGCCTCAATCTACTGCTGTTCCGTTTCCACTTCGAGGCAGGGATCAGCAAGCTGATTAGCCGCGATGTCAACTGGCGGGCGATGAGAGGACTTTGTTATCACTATGAATCCCAGCCTCTACCCAATACTCTTGCCTATTTTGCACATAAAGCACCCCTCTGGTTTCAGAAGTTTTCTTGCGCTTTCATGCTTTTTATAGAGATCGTCATCCCCTTCCTCATCTTTCTGCCGGGTCCTTTCCGGATCATCGCATTCGCACTTCTAGTAGGACTTCAGGTCGTGATTTGGCTCACCGGCAACTTTTCCTATCTCAACCATATGACAGTGCTCTTTTGTTTAATCCTTCTTCCTGACACGCTTTTTGGCGTGACCGCGAAAAGTGAGCCCTTTTTCCTAGCAACCTTCGTCAGTTGGGTGCTCGGAAGCGTTCTTTTGGGGCTACAAGTGATGCGGCTGAGCACCCGGATCTTTCCTTTAGGTCGTTTCTCAAAACTCTTTTACTGGATTGCCCCCTTCCACTTCGTGAATCGCTACGGGATCTTTGCTGTGATGACCACCGAACGTATAGAGATCGTGGTCGAGGGCAGCAACGATCAGGTAGAATGGAAGGAGTACCTCTTCAAGCACAAGCCTTCAGAACTTACTAGGCGACCGAGGCGCATATCTCCCTACCAACCCCGTCTCGATTGGCAGGCATGGTTCCTTCCCTTTACAAGCTACGCCGATGAGCCGTGGATCCAGTCTCTTGTACACTGTCTCCTTAGAGGTTCCGAGCCCGTTCAGAAACTTTTTCGTTCTGTGCCCTTTAAAGACTCTCCTCCCAAGTACATTCGTTTAAAAGCTTATCTCTATAAGTACACCTCAAACCGAAAACGGAAAGAGACCGGTTGCTGGTGGGAAAGGGTGGAGGTAGGAAACTACAGCCCCACCCTATCTTTGGAGGAAAAATGAAGCCCTATCAGTGGATCATCTTTCTCCTCTTTAGCCCTGCTTACGGTGATCTACAGGAATACAACCAGGAAGGACGCCTCACCATTAAAATTGAAGGTGAGCGAAAGACCACCTATGAGTATGACTACCTAGGCCGTCTCACCAAAACAAAGTATTGGATCAACGAAGAAGAACATCTTGCTGAAATCCAGCTCTACGATGACTTGGAGCGCACCATCGAATTCCATAAAGAAGATCAAATGGGCACCCTACTCTACTGGAAAAAACTCACTCACGACGCAGCTGGAAATATCATCCGAGAAGAGTTAGAGAGATCTGCAGGCCGAAGTGTCATCTTAAAAGCATACGACTCCCAAGGAAGACTCACCAAAGAAACAAACGAAATGGGCCAAACGACCACGATTTCCTACGACAGTGAAAAGATCACGATCCATCCAAATGGATTACGCTGGATTGAAACGCTAGATGGATCAGGTCGGACCATTCACAAAAAACAGCTCGATCCAGAAGATCAACTTCTCAAAGAGGAGTTCTTCTCCTACGATAAAGATGGAAACCTCTTTGAGAAAAAAGAGCCTGTTTTCAGAGACGGCGTTCTTCTCCATACTGTCGTGACGCGGTGGACACACAACCGCAACCACCAGGTTGAGTTAGTTCAGGAGGCCTATGGAACACCTCTCCAGAGAGACACCCGCTACTCCTACAACTCCTCAGGCAAGCTCATAAAAATTGAAAAGGCCGATGGAACTCTTTTACACTTCCGCTACAATGCTTTAGGCATGTTGATCACCCTCCTCTCAGAGGGACACCCGAACCCCATCCACTACAAGTGGTTTTACGACCGCCACCACAATGTCATCCAAATTAAAAACTGTCTCACAAAAGCTGCCACGAACCGCATCTACAACCGCTACCACGAAGTGGTGAAAGAGGTCTTTGAAACAGGCGCCGAGATCTCCTACGAGTACGACACTCTAGGAAGGTTGGTTTGTGTCACTTATCCAGGGGATCATCAGATCATTTACGAGTATGACAGTCTCTATTTACGCCGTGTCTATTTCAATGACTCTTGTGTTCGTGAATATCTCGATTATGACCTCAGCGGAGAGCTGATCCAGTCGGAACTTGCCAACTTGGCAGGAACCGAAAGAATCACTAGAGATCTCCAAGGTAAGATTTTAAGGATCCAAACTCCCTACTGGTCTCAGGATTCGATCAAGTACACAGAGCTAGGAAAACTCCTTTCTTGCACACTCCATGATAAAATAGGAACATGCGAAAAACGCTACTGTTACAATTTTTTAGGACAACTCCTTTCTGAGGAGGGATCTTCCACCCATTTCTATAACTACGATTCCTCAGGAAACCGGTTTCAGAAAAATGCAAACGTCCACTACCACAACCAGCTCTGTCAAAACGACTCCTTTCTCTATGATTCCGTCGGCAATCTCATCCATTTTTATGCTGATGAAGAGATCAAGATTGAATATGATGCGTTGGATCGTCCCATCACTCTTTGTACCCCAGTGCAAACCCTCTTCTTCACCTACGATGCTTTTGGAAGATGTCTCACCACGACCCTCTATTCCCCTGTTGAAAATTGGACAAAAAGCTATTTCTATCTAGGAGATCAAGAAGTGGGCTGCTTTAAACAAAATCAGCTGGAAGAGCTCCGTGTCTTAGGACATCAAAACCAGGCAGTTCTTCATTTGAGAAGGGGTTCTGAAATCACAACCCCAATCCACGACGCAGAGGGAAACGTCGTCACCGAACTCGCTCAAGGTTGGTGGTCCACATCTGTTGTCGGGTGCACTCGTTATACTGCCTTTGGTGAGATGACGGACCTATTAGAAAACCCAGTATGGGGCTACAAAGCGATGCGTCACGACGAGTCCATTCCGCTAATCTACAACGCGAAAGGCTTTTATATTCCCTCACTTGCACTTTCCCCAAACAGCAAGGCAAAATATCCCTTGTGATGAGCTCCAAGAGATTCGTAGACCCGGCGTGCAGCAACGTTGTCTTCTCCTGTAAAAATAATTAGCTTGCGTAAACCCAGCTTGTGCTTCGCATCGTGGAAAATCTGTTTCATCATTTTTTTGGCGATTCCAGAGCGCCGAAAGGCAGGTTTGGTGTAAACACCACCCACCTGACCAAGATCTCCAGCTTTTGCATTTAAATCAGCGGTTGCAACCCACTCTCCATCGACTTTCATCCCCCAAAGAATTTGATCGCGGACTTTATCCTGAAAGATGCGCCGCCAATGATCTTCTTGATGACCATCTGGAAGATTTAGTTCGTCAATATATTCCTGGCGGAGTGCTCTCCATTCGACAAAGTCAGACTCCGAATAGAGCTCAACCTCAGGAATTGCTTCAGTCTCGATCTCTTTTAAAGCGACTATGTAAAGAATATCCTTCTCTGTAAATGTCTCTTTAGCAATTAGTTTTTCTGCTTTGAGAAACTCCCAAAGAGCAGACCCACGTTCCCACTCTCCAACAACCCCTCTAACCGGAACACTTTCTTCAAAACAAGCTGCTAAAACTTCATCAAAACAGGACTCCTCAAGCTGGAATAGGAGATTCCCTGATCGAGCCAAGCAAATCACCCCAATAACGCCTTCCTCATTGCGGAGGAGTTTAAAGTTTCCAGAGTAGTTCACCTCTGTCATCCTGAAACCATAATTCTCTAAATTCCCCAAAAGGAAGAGAGAGGTGTCTTCATACCGGTGCAAGAACTCGCGGACTTCAACCACGTTTGGAGTGTCCACAGGCTCAACATGAATCATGGAAGGGTGGCTCCAGCAAGCTCTTCGACCTTATCTAGGGTGACTTGATATTCCTTAAGTGGACGGTCGTCGAGTTTTTCGATATTGGGAAGGATATATGCCTCAGCACCTGCACGCCACTTGATCACTTTAAAGTAGTGCGTCGGAACAGCAACGTTTTGCTCACCAATGACCTGATAGCTTACCTGTTTTTTCCCCTCTTCATCCTCCTCAGGAAGGAAAAGGGGGCCTGAAATCACTTCAACTCGCTCATGTTCCTTCGCAAGACGGCGTGTATGCCCTTCGAGCTTTCTCCAGGTTTGACGGTTCAAGCCAGCGGTTTGTGGGGAGATGTTGGAGAGGAGAAAACTCTGCTCTAATTTCTTGGCAGAGCACTTGCAATCACCAGCGGGAACCATATGCCCTCTGTCATAACCTGAGCCTTTATAGTCTCCAAGAGTGGATCGAACGACCTCCGGAAGCTCTTCATCTTCTTTAAAATCGTAATCTTTACGGTCGAGCTTCCCATCGACCTCCTCTGCAAGAAGGTCTTCATACACCCAAGCGGGCTGCTTGAGACGGCCGTCATAACCCACGCTGAAGCGCTCCCTTTCTAGAAGAAAGTGGCTCGTTGGAAGGCCTATTACCCCTGCATAGTTTTTTTGAGGGATCTCCTCTTCAGGAAGAGCAGTAAAGAGTGCAGAGGCGAAGAGGACACCTACAAAGAAGCCTCCACTCCATCCTTTCCACTGTTTCGACGAGCGTGCCACAGTTTAAGGAGTCAAGTTGTAGCTACCCTGGGGAGGGTTACCAGCTAAATTGATCGTATCGACCACCACATCGTCAATGAGAACGTTGACGGTCACTGTGGGCGGTGTGGTAAAGGTTCCAGGCACTTCGAAGTCATAGGTGCCAGTCACAGGATCAGGAATCGCAGGACCTAAAGAGCTGCCCATACTCGGTAGAGCTAGATTGTAAAACTGAGCGTTGGGGAGCTCCACCGTCAAAGTAAACACACCGAGGCTCTCATTGACTCCCTCGAAGCGTAAGTTGCGGGTGGAGTCGACACGGCTTCCAGAAGAGTTTGAAGTCGCAAGCGCCACACCTCCACCAGCTGCGACTGCAGCAACGGCAACGGGAGCCGCATAACTCCAAAGGGTCGCATAGCGAGACCGTCGGACAGAAGGATACACATAACAGCATTCTTCTTCGCAACACTCCTCTCCTTCTTCATATTGGTAAGCAGGTGGAGCGGGAGCCTCTTCAAAAGCATACTCAGGCGCTTCATCATAGTCCGCTACCTCTTCAACCTCCTTTTTCACCCATTGAGTGGGAGCCGGCTTCCGGGTCCAGGTATCGGCAGAAATTTGAAATGGAAGGATCAAGAGTAGGGCTAGTGAGAGAATTTGTTGGAACATGTGAAACTCCTAATGATGATGTAAGGAGGAGGATACTTTAGAATGATTTCTATAGTCAAGAACCTTGCATTTTTTCAATTCTTAAGGCAAAATGATCGGTCACATGAAGAAGTTAATCCTCCCCCTTCTACTTTTGTTCTCAAGCACTGCTCCCCTCTTTGGCGACTGTCAGGCTCAGGTTTGTGGTCCCAGCCCAGAGAATTTCTACGCAGGAATTTTCGCAGGAGTCAACATCCAAGACTTTCAGTTCAAAGAGCTCGATCTTTCTGCTTCAGAAACAGTGGGATTTGTGACAGGAGCGGTGGCGGGTTTCTACTGGAACGTGCTCCGCCTTGAAGGTGAGGCCTCGTACCGCAGCAACAACTACAGCCATTTAGATTTGCTCGATGAGAAAGTCAATGGAAAGAAAGAGACCCTTGCCCTCATGGTCAACGGCTATGTCGATCTCCTCTGCTGGTTTGACTGTTTTCACCCCTACGCGGGTATCGGATATGGGTACTTCAGCTCCCACTCGGAGGTACGCTCGGACGTGACTAAAGACCTCAGAATCGCTGCCCTCAACGAGTGCTCTCCTGCCTTTCAATTAATTGCTGGTTTTGGACGCCGCATCCGCGACTTTGCTGAGATCGATATCGAATACCGATACTTTCACGCAACACGTATCACGAATGAAGGCCATTCGGTCGTTCTTGGACTCAAGACACTTTTCTAAAATTGTTCTTCTTCGGTAGAACCCTCAAGAGCCGTGGTGGAGCTATTCCCACCCGTGAAGATCTGCTGGAGCGCATCATAGTACCCTGCTCCAACAAAACGTTGGTGTTTCACTGCGGTGAAACCCTCTTTTTTTGCCATCTCCAGTTCGTGGTCCTGAAATCGGCTATAGGCAAGCATCCCTTCTCGGCTGTACTCTTTAGCAAGTTCAAACATGCTTGCATTTAGTGTGTGGAAACCGGCTAGCGTGACAAACTGGTATTTGTACCCCATTTTTGCCAGCTCCTCTTGGAAATGGCTGATCTCCTTCTCATCCAGCTGAGCACGCCAGTTAAACGACGGAGAGCAGTTGTAAGCCAGCCACTTACCCGGAAATTTCGCATGGACTCCTTCAGCAAACTCGCGCGCTTCGTCCAGGTTAGGAGTCGGAGTCTCGCACCAAAGCAGGTCAGCGTAAGGAGCATACTGGATGGCGCGGTCTACGGCGTACTGCACTCCCCCTTTGAGATAATAGTATCCTTCAGGAGAGCGCTCCCCGGTCAGGTGGGGGTGATCGATCGTGTGATAGTCTGAACGGATGAGAGAAGCTGTTTGAGCATCGGTCCGAGCGACAATCAAAGTTGGAATTCCCATCACATCACAGGCAAAACGGGCAGCGATCAATTTTTCTAAAAAGATATGAGCCGGCTCCAGCACTTTTCCGCCCATGTGTCCACACTTCTTCAAAGACGAAAGCTGGTCCTCTAAGTGGAAGGCTGCGGCTCCTGCCTCGATCATCTGTTTGCACAGCTCAAACGTATTCAAAGGACCACCAAAACCTGCCTCTGCATCGGCAATGATCGGCACCAGCCAGTCGGTTGCCTGCTCATTTTCCAGGTGTTCAATCTGATCTGCACGGCGCAGGGCATTGTTGATCCGCTGTACAAGGTGAGGAACACTCGGGTAGGGATAAAGACTTTGATCAGGATAGGTATGAAAAGCATCGTTCATATCAGCCGCAACCTGCCAGCCACTGACATAGATCGCTTTTAAACCGGCTTGGACCTGCTGAACGGCTTGACCACCCGTCATTGCACCAAGAGAACGGATCAACGTCTCACTCTCTAACTGCTTCCAAAACTTCTCCGCCCCAATACGAGCCAGAGGGTAATCGATTGGAACCGAACCACGAAGACGGATCACCTCTTCAGCACTGTATGGGCGCTCCACCCCCATCCAGCGAGGATGGTTTTTCCACTCTTCTTCGAGCTTTTGGACATCCTTTTTACTGTACATGCTCGTACGCCTTTGTCGTGATAAACTCAGAGAACGTTTTCGAAAAGAGGATCTCATCCACCAATTTTGCTGCCTGATCCAGCTCCTGGTCATTCGGGTAACGCTTAGAGAGCTTCGCGAGCTCTTCCTCAAAACAGCTTCTGACAAACTCTTCTGTAAAGGCTTTCCTTTGAATCCACTGCCACACTTGGGAGCGGCTGATCTCTGCAGTAGCGGCGTCTTCCATTAAGTTGTAAAGCGCCACTGCCCCTCGACCTTTTAACCAGTGAGTGAGGTACTCGATTGCTACAGACAGGTTGTGTCTAAGTCCCTCTTCTGTCGGCTCACCTTCAATGTCTCGAAAAGAAAGGAGTTCTGCTGCTGTTGCAGGTTGTCCAAACACTTTTTTCTGGTCTCTATTTCCTGCAAATTTTTCATCAAAGACTTCCTTCGCCAAAGAAACAAGATCTGGGTGAGCGACCCATGTTCCATCAAATCCCTCTTCCGCCTCCAGCACCTTATCTTCCCGCACCTTTCTCAGAGCCCGCTCCGTCACCTCGGCATCCTTTCGGTTGGGAATAAAAGCGGCCATCCCACCCATCGCATGGGCGCCTCTTTTGTGGCAGGCGTGCACCAAATGTGTGGCGTAAGCGCGCATAAAGGGTGTTGTCATCGTCAACTCGCTCCGGTCAGGAAAGACCCACCCCTCTTGATCTTGAAATCGCTTGATGATGCTAAAGAGGTAGTCCCAGCGCCCTGCATTCAGCCCTGTAATCGAATCGCGCAGTTCATATAAAATCTCTTCCATCTCAAAAGCGGCTGGAATGGTTTCAATTAACACTGTACAACGGATAGATCCTTTGGGAAGTCCTAAAAATTCCTCTGTAAAATGGAACACTTCACTCCATAAATGTGCCTCTTCAGCGGACTCCAACTTGGGAAGGTAGAGATAGGGACCCGAACCCTTCTCCAATAGGGTTGCAGCACAATTCGCCACAAAAATCGCAAAGTCGAATAGTGCACCTGTGACGGGTTGCCCCTTCACAGTGAGATGTTTTTCATCAAGATGCCATCCACGTGGGCGGACGACCAATGTCGCATGAGGCGTCTTGAGACGGTACTCTTTTCCTTCGGGTGTGATCAGTTCCAGGTTGCCCTCCACGGCATCCTTGAGATTGAGCTGCCCTTCAACCAGATTGTTCCATGTCGGGGTATTCGCATCTTCAAAATCGGCCATGAAGACATCTGCTCCAGAGTTCAGCGCATTGATCACCATTTTTCGATCTGTTGGACCGGTGATCTCTACACGCCTAAGCTCTAGATCTGGAGGAGGAGGAGCAACTTGCCAAGAAGAATCACGCCGGATACCGGCTAAACGGGGAAGGAATTTTAGCTTCTCCCCCCGGTTCAGCGCTTCTTGTCTTAACTCTCTTTTTTTGAGTAGTTTAAGTCTAGTTTCACCGAAACGTGCTTCCAAGGCCTCCAGAAGCGCTAACGCCTCTCTGTGAAGAACTCTCTTCTCCTGGGAGTTTAACTCTCTAAAGGGCTCCATACCCCTTCAATAGCACATCGTCCTCTGCCTTACAAATAGAATTTTCTAGAACGGATTAATATAAATTAAAAAATAGTTTATAATAATTATGTAATGTTAGTGATGTTTTTAGTAATATGGAACCAAGTAATATAGACCCTACCGTTTCTCAGCACTTGAGAACCTATGCCCACGTTCAGCCAGGCGACAAACTCGGTGAAACTAGAAAAACGCAGATGATGGAGGTTTTTCACCGTAGCGCTGGACAGGGTGTTTCGCGTGCCCTTTATGGATCTCTAACTCACCACACCAAAGTAGAAGACCTCGCCAAAACCATGAAGGTCGACATCTCTAGAGCAAAAACCAATTTTGAAGAGAAACGCGCTAGTTTGCATGGCTACTCCAGGGCTGAACTCTCCCAACTCCTTAAAACCACGCAAAAAGATATCGGTACGCTTGGAGCAGCCAGACAGGGAATGAACCAGTTAGCCATCACCTACTACACAGAAGGGAAGCCCGATGAAGCGGACCAAATACGTCTCCAATCAGAATCGGTTCGAACTGAAGCGCTCCCCACCGCCCGAAAATTGCGAAAAGAGACGGCAGAGAAACTCTGCGATGTAGCTTGCACTGAACTGCGTGAGCTTGCAGCAGAATTGAATGAGTCCTCTTCGTTAGATTTTGCACACCTCTCGCGATTTGAAAGCCTTCTCTCAGAGTTTGAGTTAGTTCAACGCACCCACCCTCTTGAGACAGCGCCCATGATGGAGGCGATCCAAACCTATAGAGACGCACTAGATCCAAAACTCACTCAGCTAGAAGGAAGACTGTCAGAAAAATTAGAGGGTGTCAGGAGTTCACTTGACAGTTTAACGGACCTCGGTGATCTAGAAAGAGCAGGCGAAGATGTTTCCCGCATACAAACAGAAGTTCAAGCTCTAGCGACGCAGCTGAGTCGCACATCTAAACAAGCAAACAATCTCGATCGCAGTGCGACGACATCTCAAATTCTCAGCAAAAGAGGTCAAGCGTTCCGCTCCCGAACAAACGACCTCTTCCGCTCGCTTCAGAGCGCGATTTTGACAAAGAAAAGAGCTCTCTTTTCTGCAAAAGAAAGAGGAAGTCTAGAAGTACGTCCATCCAGAAGCTCGAAACTCGTGAAGTGGTTTGTCGCAAAAGATCAAGTATGGAAGCAGCAGAAGTACAGCGTCCATCTTCAAGAACAAAAAAGAAATCTCGAAACTTCTTTAGGTGCTTCTTTAGATCACACTGCTGCGAGACTCTACAGCAAGCCAACGAAAACTCCTGTGGATGAGTCCGCCCTCGCCTACATCGCGGAGATCTCAAAGGAAGGAGTCGATCCCCGAACCCAATACTACAATTCTCTGAAACTGCTTCGAGCTGGCCTAGAAGCCATGGACCCGCACAAACCGATCGAAGAGGGTTCTGCGGAGGATTTTTTAATCCGCGCAGCGGGCGTACGCTACCGTGAAAACCAACTGTTTACCTTTAGCGAATCGGTCGTTGACCTGTGGAAAGAAACCGGTAAGGAAGCGAGAGGTGTGGCTGGAGAAGATGAGGCATTTATTACAGATAGCGACTTTGCGCAAATTGAGGCTGCAAAAGAACTGATTGGTGCAGAGCGCATCGCTGTCGAAAAGGGAAAAGCGCGCGGAACTTTCAATGTAGGTTTTGATCCCAATATGCAATCGAATGTTCCGTATGTGCTTGCAGATGTCGCGATGCTGGATCGGAGCGGGCAACCGGTCACCAGACGCTTTCTGCGTATGGGAACACCCACCATCGAAGGGTTTAGAAGCCCTGCACGTATCACCCCAGAGTTCAAAGCCTATTTAATGGATTGTAAAAGAAAAGGTGAAAGGCACTTATACATCAGTTTACAAAGTGGAATCCCCAAAACAATTGGAGATGAGACAGGACGAACGAAGGCCATCCTGGACCTTCAAAAGACGTTCCCAGATCACTTCCAAGCGGTTGTCCTTTCCCAAAATAGCGAGTTTTACAAAAACCCAGGTCCTGAAGGGGAAGTGCGCGCCTCAGATTTTCAAAGAGCTTTTTACAACCAACTCATTGGTCCACTTCACGAAACGGGGAACTCTTTCCCTGAACAGTGGATGGGTGACCCCGCTTTTCTTCGTGAGTTAAGGGATCTCATGGGTGTTGTCCATGAAACGCTTTATGAAGGCAAGGAACACCTCACACTGGATGAACGACGTGACTTTGTAGAAACCTACTATGCACTCCTCGTCCCCCACCTCGCCAACCGCGCAGATGCTAACCAAGTCAATATCACTTGTAAGGATGGAATCGACCGTGCCATGAAGACCAATGCTCTTTTCCTAAAATCAGCACAGGTGATGCAAGGAGATGGAACAGATGCCCGCTCCCGACAGATGCTACAAAAGATGACCCACTTCCCTGCAATTTCAGTAAAAAAACAACCCATCATTCATAGCCGGCGGGACCGTCTCATGACCGCTCTAGCCCGCCTCAACAACCCCCGCGTTCAAGAACGTCTCCGCACGCACGCACAAACCTATAATGATGGAATCAACCCCAAAGCCTCTCACGGCATCTTCGTCGAAGAAAGGCCTGATCAGCAACTCGTCGCTTAAGAGAAAGTCCGGTAGGTATCCCTCCGATTTTAATCTAAACTATTAAGCACGTACTCACTCTATCTGATTAGAATTGACTCACTTTTAGAGCTACGTAAGGCCCGTGGAATTTTAAATCGCTATTGGTTTGATTGAGTCCTGTTAAGAAGTTTGGAAAAACAAGATCAATCGCGCGGAAGTAGTCTGTAAAAAGATACCCAATTTCTAGATCTAGCAAGACATCACCGCATAAACAAAAGGTATAACGCGCTCCCGCTTTTACATCTACTACAGGAACTAGGACCTGTCTCGGATCGGCTCGAAGTGTGTTTGAAGAAGAGTCAACCGTTCCTTGATTTTGTTGGTCGACAGATGCTCTAATCTTCCCAACTAACAAAGCTAAGTCTACATTTCCAACAAGGCTCCAATTTCTCCAGATGCAATAGTGGGGCTCAACGCCAAAAAGAGGACCTACGCCCCAGTAAGTACTGATCAGTTTGTTTGTGATCGTTTCAAAATTGGTGTCGGGAACACCCCCCTCGTAGTTTTTATGCTGGGTGCGCTCTAATCTCATCCATCGCAGTCCCATATAGGGAGTGAGATAACAAAGCTCTCTACCTGCCGACAAGTCGATCTGGTTTAAGTTGTAGTCCACCATTGATCGAGCGCTACTGTATACAACGGAGGTGTTTCCACTAGCACTGATCGTGCTGAGACTCTGATTTTGACCTGCAACGATCGAGGAGGCATCACTCGAGTTGAGATGAGAGTATCCAGCGCGGAAATCCACTCCATTGCAAGCAAGATAGCCCAGTTGGTAGGTCCCCCACCAAGTGTGTGAAGGGTCCACTGAAATGGTTTGATCAGGTTGGCCGCCTGTATTGAGAACTGCATAGTCAAGATCTCCTTCATTCGGACAGGGTTGCACCCAAGAGTCCTGAACACGACCATAAAAACCCCCACTTTCACAACAGATCTCATTGCAAGGACAAACGGAACGAGGAGATCCACACCCTGGCAAAAGAGAAACAGTGAGAAGCGGCCCTCCTAAGCCCACACTGCTCGACTGAGAAACGGGAAATGTTTGAGGGTTGTTCACATATCCTTCAAAAGGCTCAACACGGTTCACAACGTTAAAAAAGTAGTCTGTCTCCCATCCAAGAGAAACTTCCAAAAGAGAGTCACAAACAGGACGGGTATAGGCTACAGCAAGATTTGAATTGATGACGGGTGCGACACGCTTGAAACAATCGCTCGCACGAAAACTTTGAGTGATCTGTCTTTCAGAAACTGAATCGATTTTTGAGTCAATGTGACCAAAAAGCACTCCTACACCTAATTGCCCTGTCAAGCTGAAATTGCAACCTAGGGGAACACGGAAACCGGTTCCTGCGTAGGGTCCCAAACCCCAAAAGCGGCTCTCGAGTTCTCCCATTAAACTTGAAGGAAAAGGATTGAGTCTAAGGTCCGTAAACTGAACGTCTAAATCTCTTCTGAAATGAAGTAGGCGGACGCCACCAAAAGGAGACCACTCAATGCATGAACCTGAACCGTATTCTTCCCCCACCGTCAAGTCTAGCATATGAAGGCGTTGACACTCAGAAGCAAAAGCGGTGGTAAAATTCCCTCCAAGGAAGTTTTGAGTAAATTGGTTGATGGGAAGGTCACCTAAGAAGTTTTGATCAGAAGAGCCAAAATAAAAGTAAGTGAGGTTAAGATTTCTGAAGGTGCATGGAAACTGGTACCCCAGATTGGCTCGGACACCGCTTTGGTAACTAGGTGTTAAATCCAGAACATGAGCGTTCAAATTCGCAGGGGCATCGGTCAGGGTCAGATGGGTACCATATTGGAAGTCACTGTCACTCACCATCGGCTGAAGATAGAGCCAACTGATCCCCCCATAAACTTCACCTGCATCCAGATAAGTAAGAGAGAAACACCCTACTATGACAACAAAAATATAGTTCATAGCCACATCCTATAAATTTTTTTTGATGCCCACTTTACACAATCTTAATTTAAATTTGCTATACTCTTGAACATGATATCCACCATTGCAACAGCTTCTTCTTCAGGTACACCAGCTCCGAGCCAAACCCCCTTCATGTTCGTCATTGACGAATTGAAGAAAGCGGATCGAAAGAGCTTGGATTGTCTCGATCCCTTTGTCAAAGCTGTTTGCGCAGCAGCTCCGGAGACCACCGATGAAGCGATTCTTAAATTTTGCCTGCAGGTCGAGCGGTCGCTGGCTACCCCCCTAAGCGGTGCTGCAAACCAGATTATCCAAGAAATTCAAAAGATCAAGGACGTAGAGGAGGATATCTGGGCGCATGTTTTCATCCTTGCGCAGCTTGCGCGCCACGCTTCGAAGCACGATCCCGAGGTAGAACGCGATCTTCGAGAGGCTATTCTCTCGTATGCCAAGAAAGCTAAGTACAATTTTCCAGATGCAGCGGCAGACGCTCTAAATCTTGCAGCGTCACTTCCAAAAAGAGATTGACAACCAACCCATCCATCCATAAGTTCAGGGCTGAAGGTAGATGATATTAAGGTTGTCCTGTGACTCATTCAAAGCTCCATATTTTACCACTGTGCGCGCTCCTACTCCTCAGCGCATGCGAAACTCCTCCAGAACCCCCTAAGGTCGTAACGGTTAAAGCCCAAAAACTCGAGCGAGTCGTGGCCTCTGATCGCCATATTTTCCCTGGTCAGACGCGGGCTGTCGACCGTGTGACCCTCGCCTTCAGGGTGAGTGGTCCCTTAGTCGAGAGGCCCGTTTTTGTGGGAGACCGGGTCAAGCAAGGGCAGATCATCGCCCGGATTGATCCCCGTGACTTTGAAGTCCGCCTTGCGAATAAGGAAGCGCAAGTCGATAAGATCGAAGCTCAGCTTCGGTTTGCCAAAAGCGATTATGAGCGGGTGATCCGTATCCAAGAGAAAGATCCTGGAGCGATCAGTGAGCGTCTCGTCGACGAGAAGCGAGAGTTCTGGATGGAGCAGCAGGCTGCTTTAAAAGTTGCTGAAGCTGAAAAAGATGCGGCTCAAGATGAACTGAGCTACACCTACCTCGAATCCCCTTTTGATGGCATCGTCGTTGCCACCTATGTTGAAAACCATGAGTACGTCAAAGCGAACCAGCCCGTCATCCGGATCCTGAATAACAACCAGGCGGAGATGATGATTGATGTTCCTGAGGCTCAACTACGTAATATCACAGCCAAAAGCCAATTCAACGTCCGCCTTGACCTCTATCCAACTGTGAAAATCAGCGGAACATTGAAAGAGATTGGAACCGAGCCAAATAGAGCCACGCGGACCTACCCAGTCACCCTCTTACTCAAGCCGAGCAAGCCCATTGATATTTTCTCAGGGATGACGGGCGATGCCGCCCTCCGCGTCAAATATAAAGGGCTCACGACTCCCGTCTTCAAGCTCCCCGTCACGAGTCTCTTCTCTCAAGATGGAGAAGATAAAATCTGGGTGATCGACTCTGAAACCTCCACACTCGTCGCGAAAAAAGTCGAGGTGGTCAAGATGACACAAGCCGCCACCTACGTCACCGGAGACATTCAACCAGGTGAGATGGCTGTCTCTGCAGGTGCACAGTTTCTCAAGCCAGGTCAAAAAGTCCACATTTGGGAAGCGACACCATGAAGTCTGTCGTTGAGTTTTTCCTCAAATACAAGACACTGAACTACTTTATCTGCGCCCTCATGCTTTTTGGCGGAATCATGAGCTTTTTCACGCTCGGCCGCCTTGAAGATCCGACCTATACCGTCAAAGATGCTCAAATCATCACACGTTATCCAGGTGCCAGTGCTGAGGAGGTCGAGCTCGAGGTCACAGACCGGATTGAGAAGTCTTTACAAGAGATGTTGGAGCTGAAAGAGGTGAAATCGATCTCCAAACCAGGAGAATCGATCATCACGGTCAAAATCCAACCCAAGTATTGGTCCAAAGCGCTCCCACAGATCTGGGACATCATGCGCAAGAAGGTCAATAACGTCATCCCCGATCTCCCCCCAGGAGTGGAAAAGCCGCTGATCTATGACGATTTTGGACAGGTCTACGGGTTCCTCCTCGCTTTGACTGGGGAAGACTACAGCTACTCTGAACTCGAAGATTTTGCAGATATCATCAAAAAAGAGCTCAGCATCATTCCTAATGTGACCCGTGTCGATCTGTGGGGGGTTCAACCCCGTGTGGTCTATCTTGACTTCTCTGAAAAGCAGATTGCAGCGCTCGAGCTCACAGCTGAAACGATCCTCAATACCCTGAAAGCACAAAATATCGTCGTGGACTCAGGACATGTGGATACCGAGGGAAATCGTTTCCGCCTCATGACAGCAGGAGAGTTTAAGTCTCCTGAAGAGATTGGAGAACTGATCATCCGTCCCAAAGCACAGGATGTGATCGATATCATCGCAGGCGATCAACGCTCTGAAGAGACGGCAGCTTCTCTCCTGAAAAAGGCCAACAACCAATTTATCAAAATCAAAGACGTCGCGACCGTACGGACGGGTTATCTCGATCCGCCTAAGACCCTCATGCGCTTTGATGGCCAGCGTGCCATCGGCATTCAAATTGCGGGCTCAGAAGAATCCAACATCGTCGAGGTGGGAAACGCTCTCTCAATCGCTGTGGATCACATTGTTGAAAAGCTTCCCGCCGGCGTTTTTCTACATAAAATTGCCTGGCAGTCGGACGTCGTGGACGCTGCTGTCAACGGTTTTGTAGTGAGCCTCGTGGAAGCCATTCTCATCGTTCTTGTGGTCTTGATGATTCCTTCTGGGATTCGTATGGGAGCGATCATTGGAGTCGACCTCCTTTTAACGATCCTTGCCACCTTCATCTTCATGGCAATGCTTCAGATACCGTTCCAAAGGATGTCGCTTGGAGCACTCATCATCGCTCTCGGGATGATGGTCGACAACTCTATCGTTGTCTCCGATGGAATCGCTGTCCGCATCCGTCAAGGAATGCACCCCATTAAAGCCGCCGTTGAATCCGCAGCCAACCCTGCCTATCCTCTATTTGCAGCAACACTTGTCGCTGTAATGGCCTTCTTCCCGATCTACCTCTCCCCAGAAAGCACCGGTGAATACTGCCAAACTCTTTTTCTTGTAGTCGCTGCTTCTCTATTGATCAGCTGGTTCGTAGCTCTTTGTATCACTCCCCTCCACTGCATCGATTTTCTCAATGCAAAAAAAGAAGAGAACACCAAAAGCGGTGGAGAGTTCGACACTCCTTTCTACCAAAAATTCCGCAGACTCCTCGTCTACCTCATCGACAACTCTAAGCTCACGCTGATGGTCATCGCAGGTGTCTTTGTCTTCAGCATCTTCTGCTTTGGGTTTGTCAAACAGATGTTCTTTCCTGACTCCACACGGCCTCAATTGATGGTTGACTTCTGGATGGAAAATAGTACACGGATCGAGAACGTCTCCGCAGACACGAAGAGAATCGAAGAGAAATTCTTTACGGACGATACCGTTGAAAGCATCTCTACCTTTATCGGCGCAGGTCCTCCACGCTTTTACCTTCCTGTTGAACCTGAAAAGCCCTATCCTAACTATGCGCAGCTGATCATCAACTTTGATTCCTACGCAAGTATCGATCCCTTTATCGATAAATTCCAAAGTTGGACCAGCCAAGAGTTTCCCGATGCCATGATCCGCTACCGTAAATTCGGAGTCGGTCCAGGAAATGCATGGAAGTTTGAGCTTCGCATCAGCGGGCCTGGTGAAGCAGACCTAAAGACCCTTAGAGAGCTTGCAGACAAGGTCAAATCGATTGCAGAAGCCAGCCCCTACGGTCGAGATATGCGCCTCGACGTGATGAACCCTGTGATCAACTTTGATGTCGAATATGACCAAAAGCGCGGCCGCCTCTCTTCTCTCACTCGTCCAGATGTCGCTGATGCACTCAAGCGGCGTTTTGATGGAAGAGCCGTCGGACTTTACCGTCAGGGACGCCACCTTTATCCGATCACCGTTCGGAATATCGATGAGGAGCGCAACAACATGCTCACTCAATATCCCAATATCCAGGTCCGCCCCGAGCTCTCGACAAAGAGCATTCCACTGGGGCAGGTGATCGATGGAGTCGGCCTCGAATGGGATGAAGCAATGATCAACCGATGGAACCGACGACGCTCCATCACGGTTCAAGGTGATGCAGCAAGAGGGGTCACCTTTCCTACGCTAAAAGCCAGTATCGAAAAAGAGATCGCCAAAGTTCCTCTCCCTCCTGGCTATCAAATTTTCTGGGCAGGGGAACAGGAGAGCTCTTCCGATGCAAAAAAATCGCTCATCCCTGGAATCATTCCGGCTGTGGTCCTCATCCTGCTCATGATCGTCTCCGTCTTCAACTCCCTCCGACCTGTCCTCCTGATCATCCTCACGCTCCCCCTCGCGATCATTGGAGTGACTTTCGGCCTTCTGATCTTCAACGTTCCGTTTGGATTCCTGGCTCTACTCGGAGTGATGAGTCTCGGTGGAATGATGAACAAGAACATTGTGGTCCTACTAGACGCATGTAACGACTTCATTGCAGATGGGAAGGACCCTTACCATGCCATCATTGATGCAACCATCACCCGTGTCCGTCCGGTCGCTTTAGCAGCCATGACCACCGTCCTCGGTGTGATCCCCCTCCTCCAAGATGTCTTCTGGGTCTCCATGGCTGTGAGCATCATGGCTGGTCTTTCTGTCGGAACGTTTATCACTCTCTTGGCTGTACCAGTCCTCTACTCCGTCATCTACCAGGTCAAAAAGGAGAAGCCCGATGCGTAAAGTGACTCCTCTTCTCCTCCTCTGCTTGTTGACAAGTTGTTTCAAAGTAGGCCCCCAATTTAGAAACCCTCCTGCACCAGCGCAGGCGGATTGGATGGAAGAGTGTGATGAGCGTGTGGAGGTCGCTGATCTCGATCTCCAGACCTGGTGGGAGCTCTTTGAAGACCCCATCCTCAATGAGCTGATCGCTTGGGGTCTCTCTGAGAACCTCCCTCTTAAAGAGGCCGGGATGCGCATTCTAGAAGCCCGTTCTATTTTAGGAATTGCAGTCGGAGATTTCTTTCCCCAGACACAGGACATGGAAGGATCTGCATTCCATCAAAGCATTAGCTCTAACGCTCCCAACACCCGTTTCTCCGACCGCTTTTACTGGGATTACAACCTTGGAATGAATGTTGCCTGGGAACTCGATTTTTGGGGAAAATTCCGCCGTTTGATCGAATCTTCGAAGCAAGTGCTCTTTGCGACGGCTGCCGACTATGAACAAGTACGCATCCTTCTCATCGCTGACATCGCTTCGACCTATATGGGAATCCGGACGCTTCAAGAGCGGATTGACATCATCAAAAGCAACATCAAAGTCCAAGAGCGCGCTCTTGAAATCGCACAAGTTCGCTGGGAAGTGGGAGCCGTTACCGAGCTGGACGTTCAACAAGCAAAGGCCTTTTTAGAAAATACACGGACAAATCTTCCCCTCCTCCAAAGTGAACTCCGTGCAGCACACAACGCGCTGGCTGTGCTCCTCGGTGCGACTCCAGAGTGTTTATCTCCTTGCTTCTATGGCGAGGGCGTGGTCCCTGAGACCAGCGAGAATGTGATGGTGACAGTGCCTTGTGAGCTTCTGAAAAACCGTCCCGACGTGCGTGCGAGCCTCTACCGCCTAGCTGCACAGTCTGAGTTGATCGGTGTTGCCGAGGCGGACCTCCTCCCGCACATTTCGATTTCAGGTTTTGTGGGCTTCCAGTCAAGCGGAAACAACATCTTCATTGCCTCCGGATCGGGAGGAACCCTCCTCAGCCCTTCTAGCTTTTCAGCAACCTATGGGCCCTCGTTTAGCTGGCCCATTTTTAACTACGGAAGACTCACCTACCGCGTCCGTGCTGAATACGCACGCTTTTACGAGTTCCTCTTCAGCTACCAGAACCTCTCCCTCAATGCCTACCGTGAAGTGGAAGACTCGATCTATGCCTACCTGAAAAACAAAGAGGCTCTCGAATCTCTTGGCTCGGGTGTCGAAGCAGCACTCCGATCAACCGCCCTCGCAACAGCACAGTATGTCGACGGTTTTGCAGATTACACGCGGGTCCTTAACTCGCAACAAGAACAGCTTTTACAACAAGAACGCTATGTCATCACGAAAGGTGACTCCGCACAAAGTTTAATCTCTCTCTACCGGTCTCTCGGTGGAGGGTGGCAACCCTAAGGAATGTATGATGATCCCCCAAATTCTTTCTCTTTTTCTTCTTAGCACCTCTTTCAACTCTACCGCAGCGCTGGAGTCTTCCACTCCCAGAGCGGTCTCTCCTTTTTTCTCCCAGCATAATGAGATTCAAACGAATGAACTGAAGAGGATGATGGAAACCAACAAGGACCTCATCCTTGTCGACGCACGCAAGAGAAAGAATGACGATGGCTACCGCATCGGAAACGCCCGCCTGGTACCTCCTGATGCTCCTCCTACCCATATCCGCGCGGCTCTTCCCTCAAAAAGCTCAACGATCGTCGTCTACTGCGCGAGCGCCAAATGTCCCGCGAGTGTTAACCTCGCTCGCCGCCTCATCAGCATGGGCTATGAAGATGTGCATGTTTACAAAGCAGGCATCAAAGGCTGGGTCAACGCCGGCAACAAAATGAATAAGATTTAAACTCCTTTGATGACAAAGCCCTCGAAGGTGAGCTTTTTTGAGGAGGCGACATCACGGAGGGTGGAGGTGATATAGTCGCTCGGAAGGGAGCTGACCTGACAGCGGAGGGCAGCATATTCTGGGAGATAAAGGACAGTGATGGAAGTACCGATATCAGTGAACTTGTAGGTGACTCTCTCATGCGCTTCGTTAAGTTGAGAAAGAAGCGTCGCTGCAAACTGAGAAGTGGTAATATCCACACGCGCAGTAGAGGGCCATGAAGTTCGACGTGTTGTGTGCATCTAACCTTCCTTAAACTTTAGCCCTCTTTCGGTCGACCTCCGTGAGGTGGCGCTTGCGAAGACGGGTGTTTTCAGGCGTAATTTCAACGAGCTCATCATTTTCAATGAAATCGATCGATTGTTCAAGTGTCATTTTTCGAGCAGGAGTCACAAAGATCGCTTCATCTGCTCCGCTAGAACGGAAGTTCGTGAGCTGCTTGGAACGTGTGCTGTTCACAACAAGGTCGTTATCACGCGCATGCTCGCCGACAATCATTCCCTCATAAACCTCTTCTCCAGGAGAGACAAAGAGCACTCCGCGCTCTTGAATCTGTCCAACAGCGTAGGCAGTGACTGCGCCCTTATTAATTGAAATCAAGGCTCCCTTATCTCGCTGAGGAATCTCTCCCTTATGAGGCAGGTATTGATCAAACACTGATGTCATCACCCCAAGTCCTCGGGTCGCTGTCAAAAACTCATCGCGGTAGCCCATCAGTCCACGGGTGGGGATCAAAAATTCCATCTCCGAGAGCCCCTGCTCGTTGTTGTTGAGATGCTGCATCTCGCCTTTTCTTTTCGAAAGAGCTTCAATGACGGTTCCTGAATACTCTTCAGGGACTTCGATGTAGACCTTTTCAAAAGGCTCGTGCTTCACACCGTCGATCTCTTTAAAGATCACCTGAGGCTTTGAAACGGTCATCTCAAACCCTTCTCGGCGCATCGCCTCTAAAAGGACCGCTAGATGGAGTTCACCTCGTCCGGAAACCTTCATCACTTCTGGAGTCGGCTCTTCAATCTGAAGAGAGATATTGGAGCGCTTTTCTTTCAGGAGGCGCTCACGGATCTTATTGAAGGTGACATGCTTCCCCTCTTTACCTGCAAAGGGACTATTGTTCACAGTAATATCAATCGAGAGCGTCGGCTCATCGATCGCGATAGAGGGAAGCTTCTCAGGACTTTCTGGATCACAAATGGTATCTCCAAGTAGGACATCGTTCACACCTGAAATCACAACGATATCACCTGCAAACGCCTCGTCCAGCTCCACACGCTTTAATCCACTGTATCCTTCCACACGAGTCACCGTGTAAGAGCTCTCTTGATCACCTGATCGGCGGAGGACTTTTTGTCCTTTTTTGACACTTCCACCGAGAATCCGTCCTGTAAACTGCCTTCCTAAGTAATCATCATAGCCAATGGTCATCGCTTGGATAAAGAAGGGAACTTCAGGGTTATCAACAGGTGCGGGAACCTCTTCTTCAATCATGTCAAAGAGAGGCGCGAGATCTTCAGAAGTCTCCCCGATCTCTCTCATCGCATAGCCCTGGATTGCCGAAGCGTAGCAGTGTTTAAAGTCGAGCTGCTGGTCGTTTGCCCCCAGCTCCACAAAGAGATCGAAAGTCTTATTGAGCGCTTCATCAGGATCCGCATGAGGACGGTCGATCTTGTTCACAACCACAATCGGAGAGAGCCCCATCTTGAGCGCCTTTGAGAGGACAAAGCGGGTTTGAGGCATCGGTCCATCCTGAGCATCAATTAAGAGAAGGACGGAGTTCACCATTCCAAGAACGCGTTCAACCTCTCCTGAGAAGTCGGCATGGCCAGGAGTATCAATGATATTAATGGTGAGATCTCCTCGCTCAATCGTCGTGTGCTTGGCGAAGATGGTGATCCCTCGCTCTTTTTCCTGATCATAGGAGTCCATGACACGCTCTGGGACCGCTTCGTTCGAACGGAAAACCTCAGCTTGTCTGAGTAGAGCATCGAGTAGCGTCGTCTTCCCATGGTCAATGTGGGCGATGATCGCAATATTACGTATTTTGTGGTTCTTTTTCATAATTAACGAATATTATACACCCATTTTTGATAGATTTCTAGATAATAATGAACCGGAGATGTTAAAGTAGTCCCATGGGAAATCTACCTATGATCACATTCTAAGTAGGTCTGTTCGGAGCCAATCTCGCTCAACCGAATAGACCATCCCTTCCAAGCGCTGGGAAGCCTATGGAATAATTTTTTTATTCCAATATTTTTTTTGATACACTCATTTTTATTTTTTGAGGTTTTTATGCAACGTCATCTAGAACGTTATATTTATGTTGTGATCCTCTTCATAGGATTTGTTGACTATCTAGGAATCGGTCTCGTTTATCCGATCCTGGCGGCGCTTTTGTTTGATTCGGGATCTCCCTTTTTAGAGGCTTCTGCTTCCGCTTCGACGAGAGGGGTGCTGTTCGGTGTCCTGGTCGCTTTAGCGCCCCTGGGACAGTTTATTTTCGCCCCCCTACTCGGGACCTTTTCAGACCGCTATGGTCGTAAACCGGCCCTATTTTTAGGGATGGGAACGGGGTTTGTGGGCTACTTACTCGCTTTGGTGAGCCTTTACACCCATTCACTCTCGCTCCTGTTTATCTATCGCATCTGTGTCGGTGTTTCCGAAGGAACCTCTGCGGTCGCATCCGCAACGGTGGTCGACATCAGCACTGAAGAGAACAAGGCGGGACGTTTTTCTCTTTTGAATTCCTGTTTTGGTATCGGATTCACCGTAGGACCTTTTCTAGGAGGGTTCCTCGCCAGCCTCTATGGTTTTTATGCGCCGTTTATTGCCGCAGGGAGCATGTGTTTGATCAACCTCGTCTTGCTGAGCACTAAATTTCCTGAAACGCGTCAACCCAATCAAAAGAAAGAGGAGAGGGGCAGTCCCCTTTCGGCTATCTTACAGGTGACAAAAGTCTTTACGATGCGAGAGTTTAGCTGGCTCTTTACCGGAGGGTTTTGCCTGTCGTTTGGATGGAGCCTTTTTGGAGAGTTCTCCCCTCTTTTTTTGAGAGAGCGCTTCCAAGCATCCATCCATGAGATTGGAAACTTTTACGCCTGGTGTGGAGGCTGGTACGCCTTCTTTGCTTTTGTGGCATCTACCGCTTTTGTCCAGCAATTTAAGCCAGAGAACTACTCCACTTTCTTTATGGGACTCGGAGGACTCGTTCTCCTCACGGTGTCACAGTGCACCTATATCGAAGCTGTTTGGGCGAGTATCGTCTTGATGATGGCGCTTCTGGCTTCGCTTTATCCGGTCATTGCTGCACACATTTCGAACCGTGCGAGTGACGACCGGCAAGGAGAGGTGATGGGGGTCTACCAGTCGATTCAATCGCTGGCAATGGCCACAAGTCCTCTCGCCTTTGGATCGGTGATTGGGATGTACCCCTCAGGAGCTGCATGGATTGGAGCGTGCTTCTTTATTGTGGGAAGCCTCGCTCTCTTTCAAGAGCGAGCTCAGGGACAGAAAGTCCTTAATTAGTCATCGCTGTCAAGGTGCGACGCTTTCCTTTGAAGGGGTCGCGCCCATGCATCGCAAGGATGTTGTCCATGACCATCACATCTCCTTTCTGCCACGGGAAGGAGATGGTGTTTTTATCTAGGACATCCATGATGTGGTAGACTTCCTCGCGAGGAATTTGATCTCCATCCGCGTAGTTGACCTCTTGAATCAGCGTATCTTTTCTGCAGTAGAAGAGTTTCATGGCGATATAACGCCACAATCCGACAAACCGCGGGTTGGTGTCAAAGTTTTGGATCTGGTTGAACCAAACCTCTTCTCCTGTTTCAGGGTGAACAATCGTTCCTGGACGTGTTTGGCTAATCGCGATCCAATCTTTCGCAAGCCACTCATAGTCGATCCCCTGATCTTTACAGCGCCGTTCTGCTTCTTCCTTGTCATCGGTTTCGAGCACATCAATCCAAGTCTTGTGCCCTTTTTGGATCTTGTTGATCAAATCCATCAACCAGTTTTTGTAGTAGTAGCGTGCAGTGTAACGGATCTTCTTCGTGTTCAGTTTCTTCCTCAACTCTGGATCCACATCTTTAAGCACTTTTCTTGCATCCGCAATGATCGTTGCTCCTCCCTCTGCAGCAGGGATTTCACTGTGGAAATAGATATGTCTAGGATAATTCGGAAAGTAACTGAGTTCGTTGTGCAGAGGAATCTTAATTCCTGCCGGAGCATCCGTGGATGTATAGACATGGCCCTTCACTTTGGTTCGAGGACTTCCACCACCAATGTAGTTCACGAACGGTCCATAGTTGAGCTCACGGATAAAAGCGTGGAACTGCTCCGTTCCTTCAATTGGAAACCCACGGAAGAGAAGCGCCCCATATTTCAAGAGGCTCTTGCGGATCTCTTCCGCATTGACTTTCAAAAGCTCAAACGTCTCTTCCACAGTGAGGTTTTTCTTTGTCGGTTCAAAAACGAGTGGATACTCTTCTTTATTCAAGTATGAAGTGGTCATTCCTTTCATGTCGGGGCTCCTAAAGGTAAAGTGATTTTTGTAAAAAATTAGCAATTTCACTCTTAATTTGCACGAAAATCGGGAGGACTCATTCTTAATGAATTGATACAGAATGATTTAGTTGGATGTTTCAGAGAATTAAAAAACGGATTAGAATGTGGCCAAAGGAGACACTGGGATGACCTATTCACATTGCATGAAAGCGCTCGAGGGCGACCTACACCACTATAGTTTAATGGAGCTAGAGAAGAGTCTTGGAAAGGACCTCTCCACGCTTCCTGTTTCGATCCGCATTATGCTCGAATCGCTCCTCCGGAACGAAGATGGCAAAAAGATCCAAGCAAAAGATATCGAAGGCCTCGCCAACTGGAATGCAAAAAAACCGAGTGAATCGGAAGTTCCCTTCATCGTCTCCCGTGTGATCCTCCAAGATTTTACAGGCGTTCCCCTCCTTGTCGACTTAGCTGCGATGCGCAGCGCCGTGGAAGCAGCAGGAAAAGACGCGAGTTTGATCGAACCCATTGTTCCCGTCGATCTCGTTGTCGACCACTCTGTTCAAGTCGACAAATCAGGAACCGACGACGCCTTCATGACCAACCTCAAGGTCGAGTTTGAACGGAACAAAGAGCGCTACTCCTTTCTGAAATGGGGCCAACAGGCCTTTAAAACGTTTAAAGTCGTGCCTCCTGGTATCGGTATCGTCCACCAGGTCAACCTGGAGCACATTGCCTCTGTCGTTGCAGAACGAGAAGTGGATGGAAAGCGCATCCTCCTCCCTGATACCCTGGTTGGCACCGACTCTCATACCACCATGATCAACGGCCTGGGTGTGGTTGGCTGGGGTGTGGGAGGGATTGAAGCAGAGGCAGCAATGCTCGGCCAGCCTGTCTTCATCCAAACTCCTGAAGTGATTGGGGTCCACCTCTCTGGTAAACTCAAAGAAGGTGTCACCGCGACCGACTTGACGCTTCGAGTGACGGAGCTCCTCCGTGAATTCAACGTCGTCGGAAAATTTGTAGAATTCCACGGCGAAGGAGCCGCAAACCTCACCGTCGCGGACCGCGCCACCATCGGCAACATGGCACCTGAATATGGAGCCACCATCGGATTCTTCCCTGTCGATGAAAAAACGCTCGACTACCTCCGGATGACCGGCAGAAGTGAAGAACAGATCCACCTCATCGAAACCTATCTCAAAGCGCAAGGACTCTTTGGAATTCCAAAAAAAGGAGAGGTGACCTACACGAAGCTCGTCGAGCTCGACCTCACATCGATTGCCCCCTCTGTTTCAGGACCCAAGCGCCCCCAAGACCGCATCGACCTGGATGCGCTGAAACGCGAATTCAATGACCTCATCGAAGCTCCAGTCGAAAAGGGCGGCTATGCTCAAGATAGAGCGACCATCGACAACAAAATTTGCGTCCAAGAGACCGGATCATTTTCCCTCAACCGCCCCCACGAGATGGGAGGAACCCCCACCTTAGATGAACCAGATCAAGAGGAAGCAGTGAGCTGGAGTGAAGCAGAAATGGTCACGAACCGTCCCTTCATCCAAAAACCAGAAACACCCACCACAGGCTATCCTACAGACAATCTCGTCTGTGACGTTGTTCTGAGTCACGGCTCCGTCGTGATCGCCGCCATCACCTCATGCACAAACACCTCCAACCCCTACGTGATGGTGGGAGCGGGACTCGTCGCTAAAAAAGCTATCGAGCGGGGACTCCGCGTCAATCCAAAAGTGAAAACTTCTCTGGCTCCTGGATCGCGTGTGGTGACCGACTATCTAGAAAAAACAGGCCTCCAAAAATACCTCAATGCCCTCGGATTTAACCTCGTCGCCTATGGCTGCACCACCTGCATCGGAAACAGCGGACCTCTTGACGAAGCCGTCGAAGATGCCATTCGCGATCACGATCTTGTCGCAGCGAGTGTCCTCAGTGGAAACCGCAACTTTGAAGCGCGGATCCACGGCTCGATCAAAGCCAATTTCTTGATGTCTCCACCTCTAGTTGTGGCCTTTGCCTTAGCAGGAAGAGTCAACATCGATATGGAAAAAGAGCCTCTTGGATTCGACCGCAACGGACAACCCGTTTTCCTGAAAGAGATCTGGCCCACAACAGAAGAGATTGCGAGCACAGTGACTGAAGGCCTCCAACCCGACATGTTTTTAGACCGCTATTCGAATGTGCTTGAGGATAACCCTGTTTGGAAAGAGATCAACTCTGAAGTCGGTGTCAGCTACAACTGGGATCCCAAAAGCACCTACATCCAATGCCCTCCCTATTTCGAAGATTTCACCCTCGACCGTCCCGAAAGAAAAAGCCTGGACAACATGCGTGCCCTGGCCCTCTTTGGAGACTCTGTCACCACCGACCACATCTCTCCCGCCGGGGCGTTTAAAAAAGAGACTCCTGCAGGTCAATATCTCGAATCGAAAGGGGTCGAAGAACTCGACTTCAACAGCTATGGCAGCCGCCGCGGCAACCACAATGTCATGATGCGTGGAACCTTTGCCAACGTCCGTATCCGCAACCTCCTCGCCGACGGAAAAGAGGGAGGGTGGACCAAGTTGATGCCTGAAGGCAAACTGATGCCTCTCTTCGATGCAGCGGAAGCCTACGCGAAGTCGAAAACACCGCTCATCGTCTTTGCTGGAAAAGATTATGGGATGGGTAGCTCGCGTGACTGGGCCGCGAAAGGAACCGCTCTTCTTGGGGTCCGTGCGGTCGTTGTGAAAAGCTTTGAGCGGATCCACCGCAGCAACCTCATCGGCATGGGAGTCCTCCCCCTCCAGTTTGAAGAGGGCACAGACCTCCACACCTTAGGCCTCGAGGGCGACGAACTTTTCACTCTCAAGGGCCTCGATGGGCCCCTCAAGCCAAAACAAAAGGTCACTCTGGAGATCGAAAAAGAGGGCAAAACACGCGAGTGCACCCTCATCCTCCGTCTTGATACCCCCATCGAGGTCGACTACTACCTCGAAGGAGGCATTCTCCCCTACGTCCTCCGTCAGCTCCTCTAACCTGGATATTTCATGAAAGCTTGTGAAAATGGGACAAAATGCTCGGACAATTCGACAGAAGTCATTCGAAGGGAAGGGTCTCGCACCCTTTCCAAGAAGGAATTCTGTTGAAGGGAACGACAAGCATTTTGCGACAGTTTTACGAGTGTTCATGAAATATCCAGGCTAAAGGCGTTTTTTAAGCCTCGTTGGCATGGGCCTTGCTTATTCCTATAGCGTCTACGATAAACAAGGAGGCGTAGGATGGCTGTAAAAGGTGTAAAAGCGTTTTTCCAAAACTGGATAGGTCAAGGACAGACTCCTAAGGCAGAAGCAACGAGCGGAACATTAGGCGGTAAAAAGATCAAACATGTCACAGAAAGCACCACAACACTTCGTCCTGAAGGCCCTGCCAGATCTGCTGGAGTCGATCTCAAGGGAAAGAAATTCTCCGCCATTGTAGGTGGTGGAATGCCCTTTCACAAGCTTCGTCAGCTTGCTGAGAAAGCACGGGCAAAAGCCCCCGCGAAACCCAAAGTGGGAAGCCTCGGAGCTCGATTCAATGTCAAACCAAGTGGGAAAGGCCCGAGTGGGCTCGCTTCCAAAATTTTCTCTGGAGGCGCGGCAAAAAAAGCAGGTTCTCTTGCGGGTCGTGTCCAACATAAGGGAGCAGAAATAAAACCCCTAACCACACTATTTCAAGGAGCGACCTCACGGACAGTCCTTGGGGCCCCTCAAGAAACGGCAGATGCTGCAGCAATGCAGTATGAAAACCCTAAACTTTTTAATGCACTAGATAAGCACGCAAAATCTCAAGGCATCCAAGGCAAAAAAAAGGTAGAACGCGTGTCCAAGCTCTTACAACGAGAGAATGTTCCTATCACATCAAGCGTGAATGACTTTGTCAAATCGAGTTCAGATGGCATGATTGTCTTACCTCAGGGGATCATCGTGAACGCCAAGACGTGGGAGACCCACTCCTTTGATCGAGAAGGAAGGATCTCAAAACCTAAACCCGTGGTCACGGAAGAGGACATTCATGAGGCCTTTGGAAATGAACTGGCAGGACTTCAAGAAGAATTCCACTCAGACATATCCAAACTGGACACACTCGAGCCAGGGCAAGCTCTCATGGTCAGAAGCGCATCGCCTGACCTCTTCACTGTGTATGTCAGAAAAGAGGAGGGGGTTCAAAAACATACCGTCACCATCGATACAAAAGACAAGCTGCTCGTCACGGATCAAAATTACACATTCGCCAGTAGTGCCTACTTCATTCAACATATGATGGATCATTGGGGAGTGAAGGAGATTGTCTAACTCATTGAAATAAACACCTCCGAGAGTTACAGTGCTGCTTTCGGAGGTTTTTTTATGAGTTATAGTGGACTCGAAGTCATTGAATGGATTCAACAGTTTCGCACCCCTCTCTTAGACCAATTTTTTCTCTTTTGTGCATGGTTTGACACGGGTACTTTTTACCGGTCTCTCGTGGCTCTGACCTGGTATGTGATCAGCTGGAGGTTAGGGCTCCGCCTTCTTTATCTACTGACTTTGAGTGAATGGAGCAACGCCTGGTGTAAGGCCCTCTTCCAACTCCCCCGTCCTTGTCAAGTGCAGTCTAACCTAGGGGTAATGTGTTTACAAACGCATGGCTTTCCTAGTGGAGCTGCACAAAGCAGCATTCTCATTCCCGCCTTTTTCATCCACCACTTCCGAAAGGGATGGGTCGCGGCTCTCACAATTCTCTTTGGACTCCTCCTCTCCTTCTCCCGCCTCTATCTCGGTCTCCATTTTCTAGGAGATATCATCGGGGGATGGGCGGTCGGTTTAATTCTGTTTGGTCTCTACTATCTTTTTGAAAAACGGATTGAAAACTGGATCGGTGGACACGCGTCTGTATTTTCATTTATAGCGGCTGTCGGAATTCCACTCTGTCTACTTCCCTTCGCAGCAAAGGATTCGGTCATCTACGGTCTGTTTCTCATAGTCGGAGTGGGAATCGGAATCCACATCAACGACTTTCTGAGAATCCACCCGGTCGACCCGAAAGGATTTTGGCAACGCACGATCCGTGCGGCTGTGACACTCATCGCAATGTGGCTTTTCGGCATCCTCTTCCATGAACCCTTCAGACACACGGACACCTACCTTCTCACTCTTGCTCCAACTTTGTTTGGAATCGGCTTCACCACCCTGCTCAGCGGCCTCTTCAAGCTCATCCGCTGCTGAGACCCATCCCCCTCCAAGCGCACGGATCAGTTGGATCGTCGAAGTGTAGCGCGTACCCAACACCTTGACCTGCTCACGTTGGGTATCGAGAAGCGTCCTCTGGGCATCGACCACATTCAAGTAGTTATCTAGCCCCTGTAAATAGCGTTCCGTCGATAGAGAAAAAGTGGTATCGGCGGCGACCACCCCCTCTCGTAGGATGCGGCTTTGGTTTTTCTGACGTTCGATGGTAATAAGAGCATCTTCCACTTCACGGAAAGCATTTAATACTCCTTCCTCGTATTGATAGTAGGCGTCCCAAAACTGAGCCTTAGAAACCTGTAGTTCAGCGCAGCGGTACCCTCCATCGAAGATGTTTTGGACAGAGTCAACCACAATATCTAAGAGCCTTGACTGCCAGTTGAAAAGATCACTGAACATGGGGCTCGCCACACCCAAATAAGAGCCGATATTGAGCGATGGAAAGAAGGAGGCATAAGTGATCCCAATCTGGTAATAGAGGCTTGCCATGGTTCTCTCTAGCTCTCTGACATCCGGACGCCTCATCATCACTTGGCAAGGGAGAAGGGCAGGAACTTTAGGAGGCGGAGACACAATAGCGATCGGCTCTAGGGTAAAGCACGAGGGCAGCTGCCCAGAAAGAACAGCCAGTTGATTCTCCACAATCGCTCTTCTTTGGCGGTTTTCTTGAAGCTGTGATTCGACCGTCGCCAACTCGGTTTCTGCACGGCTCACATCTTCATACGTGCTAAGCCCTGCATTGTAACGTGCTTCTAAAATATCCACAGACGTCTCTCGGATTTCGATGGCGTCTTCCAATACCTCCTCTTCACTCCGGAGTGCCCGATAGATGAAGTAGGCCTCGGCAATATCTGCTTCAAGAGTCAACAGTGCCGCGCAGTAAGCCTCTTCTTGAGCTTGAGCATTCGCCACTGCACTGTAAACCCCATTCTTAAACTTTTGCCATAGATCAAACTCATAAGAAACTAAAAAGGGGGCTTGGTACTCCACCACGTTGGCCCGGAAAGTCACCTCATCACGAACGGGATTTGCAAACTGGCGACTCTGAGAAAAAATCCGGTAGTTTGGAGTGAAGTCGACACTGGGATAGAAAAAAGAGCGCTCCCGACAGACAAGTGCACGAGCGGCTGACACTCTCTCCAATGCACTTCCAAGAGTGGGGCTATTTTCATGAGCCGTTGCAATGAGCTGATTCAGCTGTTCATCTTCAAAAATCTCCCACCAAACAAAGTCCAACCCCTTGCCTTCACTCGTGGGCCCTTTCCACTCTTCAGAGGTGACCATCCCTGGAGACTCATAGGGACGGAGGATCTGACATGAACTCAAGCAAATCATCAGTAGGAGCAACAAAAGGCGCATCACTGTCTCCTTTTGGAAACATTGATAAATGCCCTTTCGAAAATTTCTGGTCTTTTTGGTTCAAAACTTTGTTTCACTTCTCGTTTAACTTGAAAAAGTTTACATCGAAGTTGCAACATCGTTTTGATCAAAAAATTCTCAAAAATTTCCAGAAAATCCATGAATCATTGTCTCCCTATAAACACATCAACCTGTTGTCCCACATAGACTTTGAAATCTTTGATCTCTTCGATCGTGTAGATGACCTGAAGCACCCGCGTGTCGACACGCTCATCACTGGCTCCTGTCAAAGATTTTTTCGGGATGACCATTGGCTCTAAGCGAAGGAATTTCAGCGGGATTTTCAGTTCACTGTTGTTTTTTGGATAGGCAACAGCAGGTTCATCTGGGCTAAAACGTGAAGCGTTTTGTTCATCGATATCCACTCGCACTTGAAGCGTGCTCACATCTCCAAGCACCATGGGAGGGTCGTCTGCCTCCACAGAAGCATACTCTCCGATACGGATGTTACTTTGTAAAATCACACCATCTTTAGGAGCACGGACAGTGCGACGACGGATGAGTTTCTCTGTCTCAGCCACTTCAGCTTTGGCTGCTTTGAGTTCCGCCTGAGCGACGTAGACGTCGTTCTCACGAGTCCCGAGCTCCTCTTTACTTACAGCTCGGGGGTCCTGGACAGACTGTAAACGTGCAAGTTGGTCTTCTACACGCTTGAGACTTGCCTCTTTGACATCCACGTTCGCATTTAGGAGCTCCAGCTTTGCTCTCAGTTCCCGGTCATCCAGTTTGAAAAGCGGAGCTCCTCTTTTGACCTCTTGACCCACTTGAACAAAGACACCAATCACTAGGCCCGATTCAGGCGCGGTGATGTGGATGTTTTTATCAGCAGACTCAATAATTCCTGAGGCAGCGATGGAGGTGCTATAGGGATTCACAGCAGGCATTTTGACAGGTTGGGGTTCTGGATCGGGTTGGTTCAGATACTGAATCAATCCCAAAGTCAAAGCCACACCAGCAAGGGCCAAATAGAAGGAGAGTTTTTTAAAAATCATCATGAGTCGTTACCATTAGTTAATACACCGGTGATTTTCCCATCATCCATCTTGACTATCCGATCCGCAAAGGGAAGGATCCGGTTATCATGGGTCACCACAATGATCGTTCTATTTTTATCTTTCGCTAAACTCGATAGCAGCTCCATCACATGCCCTCCCGTCTCGGCATCCAAGTTGGAAGTGGGCTCATCACAGATCACGACTTCAGGATGGTGCACGATCGCCCGCGCAATCGCCACACGCTGCTGTTGCCCTCCTGAAAGCTGTCTTGGTGTTGAATGTTCTCGTCCCTCAAGTCCCACTTGGGCGAGGGCCACTTTCGAGTGTTTAAGTGCTGTTTTCCACGATTCCCCATTCAACAAAAGCGGCACACAGACATTCTCATCTGAGCGTAGTGCTTTGATGAGGTGAAACTGCTGAAAAATGAAGCCGACATGGGCTCGACGGAAGTCCGTCACCTCTTCTTCACTCATCTTCCCGAGATGATGCTCCAGAAGGGTCACGTCCCCTTCATCAAAGTGAAGCGTGCCCGCAATCACACTGAGGAGCGTTGTCTTTCCGGAGCCCGAAGGTCCCATGATCATCAGAAGTTCACCAGCTTGAGCGGTCAAGTTGACACCCGCAAGAGCATGGACCGCCTGTTTCCCCTCACCGTAAGTTTTCTTCACCCCTTTCATTTCCAAGACCGTTTTAGACACGGAACACCTCCGCAGCTTCCAAACGGTTCACTTTTCGGATCGCGATCGTGGCAGAGATCATGCAGATGATCAAAATGGAAATCAGCGTGAAGATCGGGATCACATAGGGCATATAGAAGGGAACAGCGCCTGTCGAAACGGCAACCACTCCGAAAAGAGAAGCGAGCCCCAGTCCCACTCCATATCCTATGAGGCCCACCACCATCGCTTGTAATACGAGCATCCTTCGAAGCAGTTTCGCACCTGCACCCATTGCTTTTAGAGCTCCCAAATTGCCTAAATTATCCAGGATAAAAGCGTAAAAAGTCTGCCCTGCAACAGCGACACCGACGATAAATCCGAGGGCGATCGTCGTTCCATAGGCGATCGGTATTCCGGTGTTGTCAATGTACCATTTGATGGTTTTCCAGAAAAAATCGTGATTGGCCAGAGCCTTCAGCCCTGTATCAATCCGGATCTGATCAGCCACCTTCTCAGGAGAATAACCCGGTTGCGTCTGTACGAGTATGAACGAGAGGTTTTTTCTCACTTTAGGTGCGACCTCTAAAGCTCGTTCGTAGGTCGTATAGATCAGAGGATTTCCAAAAAAGGAGCGCGCGGCGTCCACAATTCCCACAATCTTCACTCGATGATCGTTGATCTCAAAAGAGTCTCCGAGCTTCAGCGGGTTGGGATTGCCTTTGTTCAGTCGGTCAAGACCCACTTTGTCAATAAGAACCGCATTCGATTGATGCAGCTTCTTGAGCTCCCCCTCCATCATTTTTGGAGGCGCCCCAATGAGTGTGTGGTTGTCGAGACCGATCAGTTGAATCGACTTAAATTTACCATCGTAGAGACGCGCTTGCTGGATGGAAAAATAATAGGGTACCGCCCATGCCACCCCTTCTACTGAACGAACTCGAGCGAGGTCGGTGTCAAGGAGAGGCTTCGCTTCGTTGACCTGCTCTACATTCGGATCCATCACCCAGACAGGAACGTCCGTATTGCGCAGAGTCGCCGTCGTCCAAAGCATCAGCCCACAGAAGACAGACGCCTGCTGAGTCATGAGTAGTGCGCAAAAGGAGAGGGCGCTTGCTAACATAAAGTACTTCGCGCGGTCTCCAAAAAGCATCTTGAGTGCAATTCGGTACATGGTTTCCCCACTATACTCATCCTCTGCTCGCCTGTCGATGAAGATTTGTCTTGATCCCCTTCAGGAATCTTTCTAGTATTCGAAAAAAGACTCCTTATCATTAAACCCTCCCACTATTACTGACTTAAGTACATTAACCTTAGAATGTTGCAATGCCTATTGTCTATGCCATTCTCTCTGGGATTTTGTATGGAACCCTCGGTTTCTTTGGAACGAGGCTGGAAGAGAGGGGCTTGCATATCTCCGAGTTTCTAGCACTGCGCTTCACGATCGCCAGCTTGCTCGTCGCTGCGCTTATGATCGTTCGACGTATCCCCTTCAATTTCAACCGTGATGCGATGAAGCTCATGGCCATCTCCGCCCTCTTCTATGCCACCTCAACAGAGCTCTACTTTATCGCCTGCCACTCTCTTGGAACGGGGGTCTCCATGGTCCTGTTTTTCTGTTACCCTGTCACTGTGATCCTCTTGATGTGGGGAATCGACCGTCTCTCTCCCTCCCTTTCCACGACCCTTGCCCTCTCATCCATGCTGATCGGCCTACCCTTCTTAGTCGACCTGTCGGAGTTCAATGCCAGCTTTGTCGGCCTAGTGATCGGCGTTGCAGCTGCAGCTCTCTATGGCACCTATTTTTACCTCTCAAAGCGCTATGTTAAAAAGCTTTCGATCCTCCCCTCCGTCTTCTGGGTCTGCACAGGAAGCAGCTTATCGAGCTTCCTCACGCTCTTTAGCGAGGAGGTCTTCACATGGGAGATGACTTCCGGTGTCGTCGTGGATGCGTTTCTACTCGCTTTAGTTTCTACCGTGCTTCCGCTTCTCTTTGTTTTTAAGGCCTTTGAGAAGCTCGAGTCCTCCCAAGCCTCCCTCCTCTCTGTCTGTGAGCCCGTGGTCACTCTCTTACTCGGATTTGCCTTTCTCGGCGAAAAAATCAGCTGGATCCAAGGGATGGGAGTCCTCCTCGTCCTAATGAGTGTGGCCCTCATCCGCTACCAAAAAAAAGAAACTATTCAAAATCAACAACTTGAATAATCCCTGTCCCTTTTTCAAAAGACCTGTTATGCTGCTGCCCGTTAGTCCAATGAAGGGAATTTTTTACGCCACACTTTCGGGTATTCTATTAGGTACAGCAGGCATCTACGGAGTGTATATGCTCAACGTAGGCCTAACCATCCCTGAATTCCTCTTCTTGCGTTTCTTTTTCGTTCTCTTGATGACAAGAGGCATTACCTGGAAATTGAAGCAACCCCTTCGTTTGAAGAAAGAAGGAATGCAACTTGCGCTCATTGCGGCCCTCCTTTACGGAACCTCCGCAACACTCTACTACGTCGCAGCTGGGTACCTAGGCACTGGACTCTCCATGGTCCTCTTCTTCTGCTACCCTGTTCAGGTGATCTTCCTCATCTGGGCTCTGCACGAAGAAGCTCCGTCTCTGACGACTCTAGCCTCCCTTCTTGTAATGATCGTAGGCCTCTTTTTCCTCATTGACCCGACAGAGTGGATCAGCAGCTCCTATGGAGCCGCACTAGCACTCCTAGCTGCCCTACTTTTTGGAACCTATTTTTATTTCCTCGAGCGCTATACTTCGACCCTCTCTGTATGGGAGAGCACCTACTGGGTGTGCCTAGGAAACTCCGCTTTTTACCTCAGTTGCACCCTCCTACAAGAGGAGATCACTCTCTCTCTGAACCCGACGACGTTCGCCGTGGTGCTCCTCTTTGCCTTCTTCTCGACACTCCTTCCCTCACTCCTCCTTCTAAAATCTTTTGAAACCATCAGCTCGACCGAAGCTTCCGTACTTTCTCTATTTGACCCCCTTGTGACCGTCTTCCTGGGATGGCTGTTCCTTAATGAAACCTTCACCCCTCTACAGATCACAGGGACCGTGCTCATTTTAGCGAGCCTCACCTTCTTCCACAGACAAAAAATCCCTCTTGCTCCGAAGACAATTTCCAATTAGAGTACAAAAGATCTATGGATGGCTTTCTATACGCAATACTTTCAGGAACCCTTTTTGGAACGTTAGGCTATTTTGGCGTCCGACTCCAAGAGTTAGGATTTGGGGTCGCAGAGTTTCTCTGCCTCCGTTTCTTTTTAGCAGCGATGATCTGCGCCGGGGTTTCCGCTTACCTTAGAAAATCCCTGCGTCCTACAAAAGCCTCACTCTCTCTCTTTGTGATTGCAGCCTTTTTCTACGCCATACCGACAGCCCTCTACTTTATTGCAGCAAATGTAATGGGAACGGGTCTGACGATGGTCCTTTTCTTCTGCTACCCCATTGCAATTGTTCTGATTACATGGCTTGTAGAGAAAAAGAAACCGACGTTCCTCACCCTACTCTCGATCGGCACCGTGATGATGGGACTTTTGATGCTGTTAGACCATCAAGACTTTCACGGTAGCCTACTTGGAATTCTGATTGGAGTTTTTGCCTCCACGCTTTTTGGCATCTACCTCTACACCTCTAAACATTTCACTGAAAAACTCTCGATCTGGCCTTGCACATTTTGGGTCTGCTTTGGGAACTTTTTTTCCTTTTTTATCGTTCTTCTTCTAACAGACAAGGAGACCATCCACTGGAATAGTCAGGTCACAATGAATCTCTCAGGGATCACCCTCTTTGGAACGATCCTTCCGATCTTTCTTCTTTTTAAATCACTGGAAAAAATCCGTGCAGAGAAAGTGGCACTCCTCACCGTTTTTGAACCTATGACTTCCATCTTCATCGGATGCATGGCACTCGGTGAGAGTATCTCCTACTTACAAGCTGGAGGCGTCTTCATCATCCTAGCAAGTGTTGCTTTGATTCAACAAGATAAAGAAACTAAGATTACGCCCAACTCTTTATAAAAGTTTTGCTTTTCTAAAGACCGTCAACTGTGCACGCGTGGATGAGGCACGGATCTCAGGGTCGGAGTAATAATCAGTGAGGGCGCGCTGCGCTTGCACATATCCCTCATCGCCTTTGAACCCTTGCTCTTCCATCACTCGGAGGTGGAGAGGAAGGATCAGATTGAGAAGCGTCATCCGTTTTTGAATCATCGGAGCCTCATGAGAAAGTAGAGACATTTCCTTCTCTATAAGCTCAAGAAAGTCCTCATCCAACATCTCTTTTGTGATTTCCTTCACAAGGGAGCGCGCTCGAGTGAGTGAGATCTCTTTGACCTCTTCAAGTCCAAAAGCTTTCTCGAAAAGAAAAACCCACTTCTCCTTGTTGAGATCTTCGAGTTCTTTTTCCTCTGCAGCGGCTTCCATCCAGAGTTCATTGAAATAGCTAAGGCCTTCCTGGTTCCCTTCAAAACCCGCTTCTTCGATCACTTCGAGCTGAATTGGTAAAATCATAGCCACAAACTGCTGCCACTTTTCAACAAGTGATCCTTGGCTTTCTGCAATTTTCTTGAGAAGGGGCTCTTCATTGCGGAGTCTTTCCACAATCGATTTTTGAATCTGAAATAGTTCGCTTGTTGATATCTCTTCCATAAAATCCCTAGTTGATGATGACGTGTATTAGAAGGTCCGCGACAAAGTGCGCGAGTACGGCCGCCCAAAAATTCCTCGACCAGTAGAGCCATCCAAAAACGACTCCAGCCACTCCATTGAGAAACAAGATACGCCCCACCTCGTACCCAGAGGAGGCCCCAAGTCGAAAGGCAGCAGGTAGATGACCAAGACCAAAAAATAAGGCGACGAGAAAAGTGACAATCCACAGAACAAACTTTCGGTGCCTCGGCTCAAATCTCACTAACTTACAGATCAGCAAATAAAGAAGACTGAAGAAAAAGAGACGCAGAAGGACCTCTTCATTGATGGCTCCAAAAAGAGAGGCCAAAAGGCCGACCCACATCGAGGGTCTGACAACTTCTAACTGTGTACCTGTAAAGAAGATCCCTTCCAGGATAGAGATTCCCACGCCCACAGCAGCTCCCCCGATAAGGCCGGGAAACAGCACACTCTTCACAACATCTTCCACATGGAAGGGCTGTAGATCCGTCCGTGGAACGATCACATAACTGAGTCCTACCACAATTCCGTAGATGAATGCCCCTTGCAAGGCTGTGAAGAGAACTAGCTGCCAAAGAGTCAGCTCAGGTCCGACGATACCAGGGGCATAGATATAGGGTAACACAGATAGAGAACCTAAGATACAGAGTCCCCAAATCCAAAGGTAGGTTTTCTTCACGAGTCTCCTCCAGTGCTAAAATCGCTAGTTAGTCTATCACGAAGAGAGGGAAGAGATCAAGGGAGGGAGGCAGTGGTCTGCATCTGACTAAGGCGAAGACAAGGCTGCAAAACTTTACGACTTGCGGGCTCATCTAGAACAAAAGTAGCACTATTTAGACTCTCATCAACATACTCAAGCAATGACATCTCAGCTAATTCAACGACCACCGTAAAGTGGAAGAGAAGCTGGATCAAAAGGCTACGAGACTCACACTGAACATGGAGTCGACGCTCCTGATCCGAGGAATCGCGTCCTAGAATCATCGAAATAGGCACCTCCTCCTCTTGTCGGAAGAGACTCCAGCAATTGTAGAGATCCGCTTGCTCATGCCAGTGGTAATTCACTGTGGAGGGCAACGAGGAAATGGTGTAATTCACCCCAACATCTCGATAGCGCTTCATATCTTTACGAAGGAGCATCTTTGGCGTGAAACCCTTGGTGTCGAAGCGCGCCTCTTTGAGGCTTTCATAAAGAGCGATTGGGGATTCTACCCATTGAGCGAGCTCCTCAACAACGCGTACATCAAGATGTGTGGTGGTATGAGGGTCTTCCAATCCCCTCGTATCTAAGAGTATCGGAGCAAGTAGAAGCGTAGCCCAGTAAGAGCTCATCTGATCTCTTGACTCTTCCAACCATCTCTTCGCAATCAGCGTTGATGCCGATCCAACTGTCATAAGTTCTTTTTCCCGACAGGCTGGATAGGAGATACCTGCGTCTGAGTGGTGATCTACAATTGTCAAGACTCGATCCGACAGGTGTTCTTGCTGGATGGAGAGGAGGTTGTGATCGACGAGGTGAAGAAAGAGCTTTCCCTCTTCTGCCCAACGATCTAGCGGAACTTCATCAATAAAGAAAAGCGTGCTGAGGTCGACATCTAGCATTTCAAAGAGTAGGATTGCATCGCGCCTCATCTGAAGATCTTGTCGAGGAATGTTGATCACAGCGAAGAAAGACTCTCCGTCTCGACCGTTCATCGAAAGAACATAAGCCCTTGCCATTGAAGAAACGATGGAGTCAAGGTCGGCCGCCTCGTTCCCGATTACTACATGGATCTCACGTGCTTGCTCAATAGATGAAGTGACCGCACTGAGTCCGCTCGCTAAAACGACAAGTGAGAAAAAAATCGCTCTAATCACACAAAGAGCATACAAACCGAAGGCTTAAATTTCAACAAGATTATTGATAAAAAAAGGGCCGATGCAGTTTGCACCAGCCCGAGTAAAACTCATTCGTTATGCATCACTTAGAATCCAGCCGATAAACGGACATAGACTCCATCAATTCCAGAGTTATTGGTGTTTCGATCGTAGTTGATCTCTCCAGACAGGTCCTGTAGTTGCATAAAGTCAGCTAGGTTGATCAGATGATGTAATTCATATCCAAAAGAAAAAATAAGATCTGAACAGTAGAATGTTTCAATTCCATACTGAAAACCGACTGCTAAATTAAGAACACTAATCGTTCTCCAAGAGTTATCACGAAGACTTGCAAGATTTGTGAAGGTTTGGCCTCCATCATCCGTATTATCATAGAAATACCTTCTTTCTACACTTCCCAAAAGAAAATCATAAGAAAAGTTTCCGTAAAAGCTTAAACAACTCCTTAAAAAATAGGACCCCTCAATGCCAATATTAACTCCATAACTACCCATTTCAATCGTTTGACGAAGCG
>CAZPBC010000005.1:0-77559 GCA_964584775.1 uncultured bacterium | reverse complement strand
AATCCAGGAACCTCTGCCTCCGGATTGTCATAATACACAACCCTTCTGATATCAGGGTGCTTTGCCTCGAGCTGCTCAAAAAGTTCGGCCCATTTTTCTGTGGCTAGGTCTGTGATCACAACACTCTGCGAGGCAAGTTGACTGTTCAAGGCCTCTAACAGGTCGGGGCGATCTAGGTCGATTTCAATCACTCTCTTACCGAGTGTTGCAAATTTTCCACTGACAGCATTACCTGCAATCACTTGGCACTCTACACCTGCATCTTCACATGAGCGCACATACTCTACAAAGTGGCTAGCGGGGTTGGGATGGGCAGTGATGAAAGTCAAGTTGGTGATCATAGCAGTCTCCTAATAGCAAAGTGAGGTCAGCGCCATTCTAGAACAAGACATGATTATGCAGTGAGCATTTTGATTTTCAACATTTCATCAGGACGAGTATGGGTTTCAAATCCTAAATGCTTCATAGCACTACCTACAGCTCTGTCGTGGCGATCAGCGCTTTTTTCGAAGGCGCTCGGGATCGTAATGCGGGTCCCAAAGTTTCCTGGTGTTCGAAAGCCGACTGTACTGAGGCATCGGTCGAGGAAACAAAGCTTAGGATCATCGCTGATCCAATCTCCTTTTACATTCAGTTGAGTGATGTTCTCGCGCGCTTGTAATAGGTTTTTCCTTCCAATTTGCCATTGGAGACCCGCTCCTAGAGGAAAAGTATTGACGCAGAAGGCTTTCTGCTGGTTTCTCAGAGCCACGTAGGCAGCGAGTGATCCTCCGTAACATTGACCTGTAAAGATAACACGCTTGTTCTGAAGACGCGGGTCGCTCAGCAGACACTTAGCAAAGCGGTCAGCTTGATCATAAATGGGAGGAGCAAAGCCTAAAACATTCACTGTTGAGCTGTTAACGACCTGATCATTGAGTTTTTTCACTTCTTTAGGAGTATCTGGTAGTTCAGATTTGCTAGATCCCTTAGCTCCAAAAGAGACTAAATAGGTATCCCCTTTGTTGACGACAGTTGCTTTAAACCCTGTTTTTGGATCGAAAAAGCAGTTTTCCCTTGCTTGGATGGAGGGATCGATGCCGGAGAAGGTTTTAGGAGAGACGCTTTTATATCCAAAGGGTTCGATCCAAGAAGGTTTGGATGTGTGAACATAAGCACAGCTACAGATAAGATCCATTTTTTGTAAGAGTTCTTCGGGAGAAATATCCTTCCTCTCATTAAATTGATACCCTGCCCAACTTTTCGACCCTAGGAAACGAAAAGGAAAAAGAAAGATATCACCTAAAGTTTTTAAAACTTTGAGTGCGACCTCAACGACTCGGTTGGCTGCTCGCTGACAGAAGTGGGCAGCTTTACATATCGGTGAAGGAACGGTCACTGCTGGAATCATTATTTCTCCTTAATGATGAGAGTTGTTAAGGGTGGAATCGTGACAGTGTAATATTTGCCCGCGACCCCTTCGATGAGGCGAATCTTCGTATTGGTTCTTCCTAGTCCTCCGAACTCATGACTGTCACTATTAAAAATTTCTTCTGGGTGGACAGCAGCATCTGCTGAACAAGAAACAGTAAAAGTCCTTTCTTGATCAGTGAAATTATGTAGGCAAGCACTTTGGTTCCCATCGGAGCTGACCCTTCGATAAGCATGGACATGTTTTAGGGGGTCTCGAATCCACTCGAGGTCACGTTCATTGTCGTCCAGTTCCCAAAATTCTTTGTGCTTTTTGTAAATCTCATGAAGCCTCCACATCATTTTTTTAGGTTCGACCTTTTCATTCGATGGATCGCTAAAATTATCACTATTGGCCAACATCCCATTCCAGGGGAGTGCGTTTGCTGTGTCGTTACCCATGAAAAAGAGTTTCTTTCCTGGTAGGCACATCATGAGACTGAGCATCGCCTTTAGATTAGATAGCTTTGATGCGTCAGATAATCCCTTTGTAAGATTTATTAGGCCCTGGTTCACAAGCTGATCGTGAGATAAGACCATGACTTGTTTATGAAAGTTGTCACTTTGGATCGCTTCTTTGAGTGCGTTGTATCGACTTTTTCTTTGACTGGGAGATGTACGGAAATAGTCCATAAACCCTCTCATTAAACCGACGTGCCACTTCATATCGAATCCGAGTCCACCTAACCACGATGGCCTTGTGATGGTCGTGTCGCCTGAGTATTCTTCTGCAATCGTGATAGCTCCGTCACCGTGCTCATGAACAACAGAGTTCAAGTCTCTCATAAAGAGTTTTGCAGAATCTGGATCTTCACTGTTTAGCATACTGCGTACACAATCTACTCGGAGGCCATCCACATGCATCTCCTTTAACCAGTAGGCGGCGCTCGATAACAGAAATTCTCGAACGTGTTTTTGTTTATAATCAAAATGCTTGCTTCCATATGAAAAGAACCATCTTCGAATACTAAAGAGATAGCCCCATCCGCTAGATTCATAGAGATGAGTTCCATCAAAATCAGTCAGGCCAGTAGAGTCTTTTGCAAAGTGTGCAGGGACCCAATCGATGATCACCCCTATACCATTTTGGTGTAGGTGATCGACTAAATATTTAAAGTCTTCAGGTGAACCCAATCGACTATTGGGCGCATAGTATCCATAAGCTTGATAACCCCAAGAGCCTTCATGGTAGTGTTCTAAGATTCCCATGGGTTCTACATGTGTGTAACCTGCTTCTTTACAGTGTTTGACGAGCTCGTCCGCCAGTTCGCGATAGTTGAGTGGCTTTTGATCTTTTCGTTTCCAGGCAGTCGGGTGGAATTCGAAGATACTCATCGGCTTTGGTTTTCCCATCTCCTTGACACGTGTGTGCATCCATTGACTGTCACTCCAGTCGAAGGAAGTGGGTTGAACGAGAGAGTAGGGTGGCTTATCAGGATTTGAAGAAGGAATGTGTGAGCGACCAAAGGGATCGACTTTCGTCTTTCCATTGATCACGTATTGATATCTTTGATTGGGTTTCAATGCTGCAACGGTGCTGCTCCAATTACCTTGAGCATCTTTATGCATTGGGACTTCCGTAGACAGGTTTTCATTCTCGTCGAAGAGTCGTAGTCTCACAGTGTGAGCATGAGGTGCATAAACTTTGAACCGAGTCGTGTCATCAGAATAAAAAGCACCATACTCTTCGTACATCTTATGATTGACCTGTACCCCATAGGGTGATGGCGCAGCTGCGCGATGTGCGTAGTTTAGTTTTTGAAACCTTCTGCAAAGACCAGCGCTATCGAGACCTTCTTCGTACAGCTTTTGCATGTAGACTTCTTCAGAGGAGGGAGAGCCCGCGCTCATAGGGTTCACGAGGATTTTACGTGCAAGAGCATCCAACTTGAAAGAGGTTCTTTCTGTGCTTCCACGGTAGATAGCACGTCTTCTGGCATTTTCATAGGCAAAGCGGTACTTTTCTGAGGGCGTTAAACCTCTCGGAGAGCTGTCCCATCCATACTTTTTCCCTTCTGTCATCAGTCGACGCATGATCGCTTTTTTGGATTCAGGGCTCTGGCTATTCCAGAATTGGAGGGACTTTGTAATGACTGTTGCTGCAGAAGTTGATTGATTGCCTTTCCTTTCAAATAGGAAGCCATTAAACGCTTCACCATCTTTTTCAGGGGGGATGACGGTGTCAGCAAGTCCTCCTGTGTTGGATGCGATGGCGAGCGAACCAAAAAGCCACCCCTCAAACTGAACGAGTCCACAGGGTTCAAATTTAGAGGGGACAAAGATGAAGTCAGAAGCAGCTCTGACGAGGGATCCCATTCCGGGTCGTTCGGCATTCCCTTGTTGATAGTGGATACGTCCATTTGGATCTTTGTAGTCACGTACAAAAAGGACTCCTTCAGGATACTTCTTTTCTAGTCTGTCAAGAATCTTTGTTGCTTCAGGATCTTCACCCATTCCCATCACGATGAATTGACCACCATTTGCAAGAGTCGATTTTATCGCCTCATCAAACTTGTCCAGGCCCTTTTGTGAGCTGTCAAATCGGCCGACGTATGTCACAAGAGGTTTAGAGAAATCGACCTTTACGTGTGGCATATATTGTTTAGTCCAGAGCTGGAGCTGTTCTCTGACTTTCGCTTTCTTTTCGAGAATGTCATCATCTTCGGGACTATAGGCGAGACTTGCCGGAGCTCCTGAGCTAAGATCTACCCAATTGGTGAGCTGGGGATCTGTTGCTGGATTCCATCGACTTGTGTTGGTTCCATTGATGATACCCACGAGTTTGCCCACTTTAGCAGCTTGACGGACTGCGAAGGAGACGCCCTCTCCGTAATCCGCTTGTTGGGATTCTAGCCCAAACATCTCAGAAACGGTTGTGACTGCATCAGCTGCCATAAGAGTAGAGACGAATAAATTATCATTTTTTTCAGTAATTCCGCTGCGTAAGTAGCCACTCACGACAGGTGAATAGTTGTAAGCACCTTGATAGATTCTTCCTTGTGAGCACCGGTTGTTATTGTGGAATGTGAAGAGAATGGGGGGCATCTCTCCACTCTCCCACTCATTTTGGTGGTCTTTCTTGAGTTTGAGGCCCACACCTGAGACATGCCAGTCGTGAAGGTGGATGACATCGGTGTCTCCTTGATCCCAAATCAATTCAGCGGCCAATTCGGAGAACTTGGTAAATCGAGTCGATTGGGACTCCGTATGAGGGCCGTAAATATTGGGCTTCTCTCCCTTAAGAACAAACGAAGGATCTTCAATAAAGTAACACTCAACCCCGTCGATATCGAGTCGGTAGACATTGTAATCACCCTCTTTTCCTTGATGCACTTCGGGAGTCGTGAGTTGAAGTCGAACAGATTCAGGAAGGTGGCTGTACATCGGAAAAATGAGTTTGACACGGTTCCCTTTATTTTGCTCTTTGATCCCTCGGCTCATTCCTTCTATAGCTTCAGCTAAACCTCCCTGCTTGATAAGACCAGCATACTCGACACCCACCATCGTGACAGTGATAGGTTCGTCAAGGATGCTCTTAGGAATATCTCCTAAAACGCTTTCTGTAGAGACGTCGTAAATCGCACTCTTGTTACCACGACGGTGTGCAAAGATTTTGTCATTCTTTGCAATCACAGTGTGCAAGCCTTTTTGATCATCAGATGGTTGAGATGCATTGAGTTGATGATACGCTTCCGCTTGGGTATGAACTAGCTGCGTTACCTCTTCTAAAACGGAGCTACCACAACTTTGTTCTCTCAAAAGCTGAGGTTGATCCTTCACTGAAGCGTTGTACCGTTCTTTAACAGCGGTGGCCATTAACTCACGAAGAAATTTAGGCAGTGCTTTGAATTCTTTGAGGAGTATTTCCGAAGGCGCATCTGCTGTCTTTTGATCAAAATCGACAAGCAGTTTTTCTATGAGATGAAATTGGATTTCCTGAAGATAGTGCAGACCTGTCTGTACATGAGCTTTAATATCGCTGTCACGGATCTGGCTAGGATACTCCATTCCATTTGGCTGCAAAATTTCGGAGTATTTCTTGTGCAGGAGTTGAGCCATACGGTTGGAGGTTAGGATGTCATCGATTCGATTAAAATTTGAATTGAAGATTTTGATGACTACGTTGATGACCTTCAAGATCAACGTCTGCAGTCCTCCGAGCTTGACTGCTCCAATCCGATCTTTTGCTTCGACAATGGTCTGTAAATCGATCGGCATCTTGATATCCGTGTGCTTTTGACACTGGAGCGCAACTAGTGAGTCGATCTCTTCTCGACGCTGGTTGAAACGGAGAAAGAAAGAGGGAGACCCTGAGCGGTTCATTGAATAAATTGGCATAGTTTTTATCTCTTAAAAAAAGTAATTTCATTTAATAAACTAGTAATATTATAAAACACTAATTTAAAGAATATGTTAAAAATAGTTAAAATTTTATTATAAGAGTAAAAAAGGATGAAAGGGGGCCCAACTCTCTATGGCTCTCCCAATCTCAGGTGCTGTCTTGGAAGGCAATTATTTGGGCGGGGCATACCCAACTATAGGGGGGAGACATGGGAGGGTGATCGAAGCTTTACGTGGTGAAAATTTAGGAATAGTCTCGTAGGATTGCCCCTGTTTGGGGCATGAGTGTCAAAAAAGTTTTAACAAATAGGAAAGAGGATTGGATTGTGCTAAAGGTGAAGCAGAATCAATGAACTGTGCTGTGGTAGCTGATGTTCTATGACCTTAGGTCATTAGTTCTTCCAAGCTAAACGAAAATTTATTGGGACTTACCCAGCTGCTCCCTACTTCTTTTGCTCCCACATATTCAAGCCGTGCCATTCTTCTTCTCAATTTCCTAGCTGTTTTGCTTTTTTCGATTTCTGAGGGTGGTAGTCCTTCATAGATTTCCATCGTTGCTGCCATTTCATCATATCCAAGATCTCTTCTTGTTCTAGGTTCATTCATCTTTTCCTCTACCTTCTCTTTAAAATAGGCTTTATCAGCGTGGCTGATGAGTGGCATAAATCTTTGCATTTTCTCCCATTGGGTTCTTCCCTCAAATGACTTAAATTCCGTATCAATGAAGTAAATCCCATCTTTAGCAACCACTATGTTGGCTGGCCACAAGTCAACGAAGTTTGAGGCTGCAATCACTTGGATTAACTCATCAATCTCATCTCTTGAAAGTTTACGATATTCACTCGTTATTCTTTCTGCATAGACTGTAAGTTGATCAGAATCGATGTCGAATAGATTACCCCTATAGTTCCACCCTGAAACTTCTAATGAATCTGCCTCTTGAACAACGGCAATTTTTAAGGGTACTTTAATGTGTTTTAGGCCCAGCTCCGTAATGATTTGCGTGAGATGATCGCATCCAATTAACCTGCTGAATCCATCTTTTTTCATCCATTTTTTGGATGATAAAGATTCGAACTCACCTTCAGTGAGGAGCTTGCCGGTTTCTCTTAGTGTGTTTAGAAAGCCAAAGATAACATCATGCTTGGTAGCAATATCCATATAGCTAGAGACAATGGTGGGCCCTGAAAAACTCGGAACCCATGGCTTCATCCCCATCTCGTTCAACTTTCTTACCAAATCGACATCATGACTTTCGTTTGCTGCTTGATAGAGGGCCTCTCTGCCACTCTCATCAAGAGTATTGAAATCCTGAGCAGAAAATTGAGCACCTGTTGCGACAATCATTAAAAATTACCCCCTTTTATTCCTTTTAAAGAAATTATTATACAATAAAATTTTAAAGATACTATAAAGAAAATTATTTAATAATGAAGGTAAAGGCTTTTTTCTTATAAATCTCCATTTTTTAATAGATAGATCGTTTTATAGGAATTACAAATGTTCTGAGTGAAAATAGGGGAGAAATTAGAGGGTTTTCGCTTTTCCAAGGTGGAATTCGGTCGTGCCATCGTGGGTCTGTAACAGGGCGATACAGACTGCTTTTGGGCGTGAAAAAAGAGAGACTAAGGCACCCTTTGTAATTATATCAAAACAAAGGAGTTTTTATGGCCTCAAGCCCGAATAATGATCGAAAAATGACTGCATCCCCAGAAGCATTTGTGCTGCTGACCATCCCTGTTTAGGGTCTCCCCCTCCTGTAATCCTCTCTTCTTTGGATGGATCGTGTGCATACCACTCTCCACATCCAGAGTGAGGGAGATGCATCAATTTTTCTCTCTGCCTCTCTGCAAAATCAAGTGGGTCCGTTTTCAGTGAGGCCCCTGATTCTTTTATGAAAATCAAAGCTTGAACAATCGCCCAAGAAATATGGGGCCAGACAACACGCCCTTTTGCCTGTTTTAGCACTTCTGATTCTTCTTCTGTTTTGGTGCTGATAGGAACAAAAACTTCAACTCCAATTGGAGAATCTGCCTGTTGGAGGAGTTCTATAACCTTGTCATAGTGGTCAACATGAACGAGGCCTGCTAATACCGCTTGTGCTAAGGACTGGGGGTCCACCTCTTCACCTGAAAGAAAACCAGGGTTCTCATTTTGTAAAAGGGCCACGTTTGGAATGGGACTTTTCGTGTTTCCTAGATCCTTTAGATCAATTCTAGCATGATCACCTTGAACAAAATCTCGAGGATGAAACTTTTCCTCACGGAATAGCAATTGATCATGAATGGAAGTCCTCAATAAATGCACTTCATCTTCGAAAATTTTCGATAACTTTTTTTCATTATCTTGGATCTGCCTAAGTATATTCGGTGCATCTCTTCCTGTAAGTGTTTGATGTTCAGAGATAGCATCCTTTATGGTCTGCCGCACTGAAGTGTTTTCTAAAAGATCGCTGTATTTCACTAATGACAACAGTACCCTATACCAAAAAACAGCGTTCGATAAGACTTTTGCATCATATAGGATATCAGCAAAATTATCCCGAGTGTCTGCCCCCAAGGGAAGATGATCGTCTGGATTAATCACACTTGTGGTCAAATGAAAAAGCGCGCGCCCTATGGCAACTCCAAACTCGCTTAACACCTCACACTTCTCTTCTTCTGGGAGGAAGTCTACAAATGTAAAAAGTGCCCGCAAGAACTGAATTTCACTATCACGTGTACCTGGCGTTAAATTTTCCAACCTGCCTTCTATGAATGCTTGAAGAGCAAAAGAGGGGCCTCGAGGCATTTTGATTTCGCGATGCGACACTGTATATTCCCTTACTTCGTTTTTCCAAAAGCTGTTTAGCTCATGAAAGTACTGTACGAGTTCGTCTTGGGTACAGTGGTCCAGTGACATGGACTCAATTGAATCTCCTTGACACCTTGGGGGAACGGGGAAACTCTCGATGAGTTCAGGGTGACTCTGACAGAAATTCCATAACTGAATTTGAAAAAAGGGATCACTTTCATCACCTCGAATGCGCTGCCTAAGCCACTCGGACTCTTTTCCTTTTGCAATTGTCACAATCGGTATTTTACCAAAAGAATTGTGAAGCTGGTATCCATCACTATTCATACCATGCTGGGAACATTGAGTCTCTGCAATTGCCCTTAGTGCCCTGAAAATTTCGTCGCTATAACCCCTCATTAAATAAGTGGGTGTCATATAGGCAAGATCTCGAGTCCAGAGCATATTCCGATACCTTGGACCCGCAGAGGCTGCCATTCCACTTTCTACGCATGCACTGACGACATCCTGTGCGACTTTTAATGTCTCACTTTCATGAAGCGCCTCCGATAAACAGTCTTGTAGGCAGGACTGTCGGCTCAGCACACCACCTGACCAAAGACGATATAGATCGCCACCTCTATGAATTTCTGGCATGATTTCAGATTCATAACTTTTGACAGCCGCATCAAATTGGACGGGGGTTGAATTTGGCTCAGGAGAGAAGGGGGTTTGAATGAAAGGTCCTCTGTGAATGAGACTAAAGTTTAAGCCGATTTCTTGGAAAGCCACAAAACAAATATCAAACCATCTCTTAGCCCCATTCTCTCCAACTTCAGAACCGGGAACTAGTCCATTTTCAAAAGCGACCGCAAACCGTCTTTGGATTGATGGAGCTGTAGAAACTAGATCTAAGCACTTCTGCATCCTATGGATGGCTCCGAAAGCTGTTTGTTCGACACCAAACGGTTGACCTATTGCACACGCCGATCGCCATTCTCTGATTCCAGGGTCGGCCTTGTATCCTTCAGCAGTGACAGTTTCGGAGTGATGCCCTGCAAGTGCTTCTTGAGCCGCACTCACTTTCACACGATTTGTTGAACCAACTAAACAAAAAATACTCACAAAAAATCCTCTCTAACTCCGTTGAAATGTATCAAAATATTGAGGAACAATATCAGAATTTTTTGATCATTGCTAACACTACAGTCTAGTTTTTAAACGGAAGAGGAGGGATGCGACTCGCTCGCGCACGCTCGTCTCGCCCTACGGGTGGTTATGCCTGAATATTTCATGACAATCGCAAAACTGTCACAAATTGCTTCTCGACACCTTCATCAGACTTCCTTCTCGGAAAGGGTGCAAGACCCTTCCCTTCGATGGAGTTCTGACGAATTTGCCGACAATTTGTCCCATTTTCACAATTGTCAAGAAACACCCAGGCTGACGCCATCGACCTGCGCCTTCGGCTTCGGTAAGCAAACCCCCTTCGGGGGTTCTCATCCCAAGTGTTTTTGGTGGAAAGTACGGAAGAGGAGGGATTCGAACCCCCGGTACCTTTCGGCACTTCTGTTTTCAAGACAGACGCATTCGGCCACTCTGCCACTCTTCCGTATAAGGGAGGTTAATTTATATCCTAAGAAGGATTTGTGGGTCAAGTTCTTAGGGGAGGAAAGGAGGTCATTGATCTTGGAGTGTGAACTGAGGGATGCGACTCGCTCGCAAGCGCTCGTCTCGCCCTGCGGGTGGCTAAAGCCATCGACCTCCGCCGTTGGCTCCGGTAAGCGAACCCCCGGTACCTTTCGGCACTTCTGTTTTCAAGACAGACGCATTCGGCCACTCTGCCACTCTTCCGTAAGAGAGAGGATAATTTATAGCCTAAGAAGGATTTGTGGGTCAATTTCTTAGGGAAGAGTGGGAGTAAAAGAATTATTTTAAATGGGCTCTTCTTTTTCGATCGTGTTGAAGAAGGCCTCACTATCCCTTTCGATCGTTGATTTCTTCTCCTCGCTCATCCGGTCATAGGTTCGATACATCATTTGCATCCGATGGTTGGTTTCCAGTTTTTTTCGGTTGCGGCCTATAAAGTTCCAGTAGAGGTAGTTAAAGGGACATGCCTCTTCGCCACTTTTCTTGGAGACTTTGTATGTGCAGTTTTTGCAATAGTCTGACATTTTGTGGATGTAATTTCCGCTTGCCGCATAGGGTTTACTGGCTAGATAACCCCCATCTGCAAAGAGGATCATCCCTGTGACATTGGGCATTTCAACCCATTCAAAGGCATCCGCGTAGACAATCAAATACCATTCGTTCACTTCATCGGGATGGATGCCCGCGAGAAGAGCAAAATTTCCAAGGACCATCAAGCGTTGGATGTGGTGAGCATAAGCGTTCTGCTTTGTTTCCAAAACACACTGCTTCAGGCAATTCATTTTAGTTTCGCCTGTCCAGAAAAATTCGGGCAGTTTTCTGTCAGCTTGTAGGTAGTTTTTCTCTGCGTAGCTGGGCATTTTTAGCCAATAGATGCCCCGTACAAACTCTCTCCACCCTAGAATTTGTCGGATGAATCCTTCTGTAGCGTTGAGGGGGACTTTGCCTGCCTGATAGGCGTCTTCAGCAGCTTGGATGCATTCCAAAGGAAGTAAGAGTCCTGTGTTCAAGTAAAAGCTGAGGTGAGAGTGGTACATCCACGGCTCGTTTTGAACCATGGCATCTTGATAGTCTCCAAAAGAGGGAAGGCGTTCTTCAACAAAGAGCTTGAGCGCTGAAAGAGCTTGCTTTCGAGTGACGGCAAAATAAAAGGGCTCTAAATCTCCAAAGTGGCTATCAAACCGCTTTGAGATGAGTTCGATCACCTCCTTCGTGATTTCATCCGGTTTGTTGACAAAAGGGGAGGGGATTTGAAGCCCTTCTTTAGGAGGTTTTCTGTTTTCGCTATCATAGTTCCACTCTCCCCCGACAGGTTGTCCGTTCTCCATCAGAATCGAGTGTTTCTTTCGCATCTCTCGGTAGAAGTTTTCCATTCGCAATTGCTTACGGCCTCTTGCCCAGCGCCCAAACTCTTCTGTTGAACAGAGAAAGCGTGTGTCAGGACGCACTTCAACTGGAACGTTGAGCTTCTCTTCCCAAGTATCGATCTCTTTTAAGAGACGGTACTCTCCAGGATGCGTCAGGACGATTTGATCGATTGGGTGGGTGTTGAGAACGCGTTCTACTTCGCTAAAAAGAGACCCTCTATTTTCAGGGTCATCTAACTTGGTATAGAGAACTTGAAACCCCTTTTCTTGAAGTTCTTTTGCAAAGTGGCGCATTGCTGAAAACAGAAAAGCGAGCTTTTTTTTGTGATGGCGGACATAGGTGGCCTCTTCTTCCACTTCACATAAAAGAATCCAATCTTTGGACTTTACTGCATCTTCTAGGCTGGTGAGAGTTTCAGAGAGTTGATCAGCTAAAATGACTCTGAGTGTGTTCACGGTTCGATCTCCGTTCCATCCCAGGCAAAGCATTTTCCACTACACTCTGGAGTGAGCTGGTCGACGACACTGAGTAGCTTTTCCGCAGCAAAATCAGGACTGAAAAGTTGTCCTTCAGGGACATTTCTTTGGAAGGGCTTTGATAAAGGGCTGTCTACGGTTCCAGGGTGGAGACCAACAACGATCGCCCCTTTATTGCGTCTTGCTGTTTCAATAGCGGCGCATTTAATCACCATATTGAGAGCCGCTTTTGAGGCGCGGTAGGCATACCACCCGCCAAGGAAGTTGTCAGAGATGCTGCCGACACGAGCGGAGAGCACTGCAAAACAAGAGTGTCGTTCTTGATTGAGGTGGGGCAGAAAGTGTTTTGCGACGAGTGAGGGGAAGATGGTGTTTGCATCAAAGAGGCTGTGAAAATTTTCTGCAGAGAGTTCGCCTAGCGATTTTTCAGGGTTCAAGTCTTCACTATGGAGGAGACCCGTAGAGACGATCACGAGGTCGAGGGGAGCTTCTCTTGAGGACTGCTCTGCTGCTCTTTGGATCGAGTTTTCATCATCGTAATCGATCGTTCCTGGAAGAACGTGAGTGTCCTCGAAAGGAGAGAGACCCTTTGAAGAGAAAGCGTGGAGTGTGGCTTCAGGGTGGCGCTGCACTAACTGTTTCGTCAGTGCATTTCCAATGGCTCCCGAACTTCCGACTATGACGATATTTTTCATCTTGTATGTTTATAGACGAAAGGGGAGTTTTTGGGGCAGGGGAGATGTGTTGGCTCGGACTACTTGGTTTCAGGTGCCCAGGGAGATTTCCCTCCGTCAGGAGTCCCACCTGGTCCGCTTTTAAGCACCTCACTAGCGACTTTTTCTGCTTTTTCATCTGCTGGCTTTGGGGCAGCTGCTGTACGGGGGTCAGGGCCTTTTGCCCAGGGGGATCCTGAGTCGCCTGCTCCTGGTAGTCTTGATAGTGGGTTCGCCATACGGTCCTCTTAATGCTAGGTTTTCAATCGGAAGATAGGTTCTCAAATAAGTGTTAAGGGAGAATTAAGAGGGGGAGTCCCCCTCTTCTTAAATGACTAAAGCATAGACATGAGGTCGGTGATACGGCTGTTCGAGACGACTTCGAGGTTTTTGAGTCCAAGGAAACTGCTCACAAAGTTAGGTTTGGCATTTTTTCCCATACGGGCGATGAGCTCCTTATCAAGGTAGACTTCGATGTCGTAGACCTTGAGGAATTCCACCCACTGCTCATCTTCTTGCATCTCTTTAAGGCGGTCAAAGAAGAGGTCTTTTGCGAGTTTGATCAGTTCAGGTTCATTGCAATCGACCTTGACGGTTTTGTCCTCGATCTCGATGGAGAACTTCAGGTCGTTGTACTCTCCGGTGAACTTGCCCCCGAGCTTTAATGTTTCAATCCATGACATATTCATTTTCCTCTAAGTATAAAAAATAAGCACCTTATAATTAAGTACTTAATTATTAAAGTCAAAGTTTATATTTGCAGCATACGAATTTGAGGAATTTCCTCCTAATAGTACGCTCTAGCTATTGAATATGAGGGGATTAGGAAAGAATTGCTCGCGCTTTTTGGAGAGCTTCGTCGTGGGCGGTATCCTTTTTAGGGGAGACGGTAAAGGGACTAGGGGGAGCGGTTTTTTGCGCCCCGAGCCCTTGCTGGGCGCGGACTGTTTCGGTTCGCCTGAGCCCACTTCCTGGTTGAGGTGTTCTGGATCCAGAAAAGGATCGAGCGGCCTTTGAGCCTGAACCTCTTTTTTGGAGTTGTTTTAAGGCTATACTCCTTGATCTGAGGTCAGCAGCACTGCCTGAGCGTGGCATCTGTTTTACATGAAAGGAGTGGACGGAACTTAGCGGGTCTCCGCCTCTGTGTACGGTTAGGCTTCCAGGCATCGTTTCACCTTCATAGTATTATTAGTTAGTTTTATAAATAAATTATAACAAAAATTTAAATATTAAACTATTTCATTACGAGACTCAATTTAAGCAAGTTAGAGCGTGATTTAGAGTAATGCTAGTATTTGTAAAAAAATTATTTAAAGCGCATAATAGATGTAGATAATCAATCGGAGGCCAGATTTGCACCTTTTCCAGAGAAAAGGAGGATATTTAGCCTTCTAAAAGTAGGTGGATCATGGGACGGAAGAAGAAAGAGAGTAAGATCATTTCGTTTAACGAAGCACTCAAAACATTGACCGATGTCGCAGACTTTGAGGTACAGAAGCCAGAAGAGACAAAAGACTATCACCTGGCACCAGAGCGTGTCAAAGAGCTCACAGAAGAGCTGAGTGAGGGTCGCGTTCGGCAAATCTTTGGCGTCATCTTGGAGCACCTCCAAGAGAGCTTCTCTTCCAAGTCCCCCTATGTCTTAGAGAAAAAACGGCTAGAGGATGTACACTCCATCATGGTTCTCGTTGGAGAAGCTGCCGAAAAGTTGGATAAATATTCGCGGATTTTTCAGTTGAAAAGCGGCGAGAGCGTCACACAGCTGGCAGAGTACAAACGGCTGAAAGACTTCTATAGCCATAAAATTGAAAAACAAGTCGATGTGGGGCTTTTAGGAAAGTGGATCATTGGACTTGCTGGTGGGTTGCCGACGAAAGAAGATGAGCGTAAGAGCCGGATGATCAAGAAGGAGAAGAGTCGGCATGTTTTTGTCGATCTTGATATGGTGAAAAAAGACACTGACTATGAGCTCTTGCTTTTGAGGAAGGAGGATGGCTCACGCTTCTTTTCACCTCGTCTACTCAGAAATATTCGGATTGTTTCGGATTTTGGAAGTTACTCTGGTGAAGAAGTCGGCCTTTTTGAAGATATGGACTCTGTCAGGGACCGTGTTTGCCAGAGGGGAGCGATCAGTCTTCTTAAAAGCCTCCGTATCCCCATGGAGCGCTTCTACCAAGAGGCTTTTCGACATAAAGACAAGGACGCCGTTGCAGCGTTGAATAAGTGTTTTATTGCACTCTATTTAGCTGCCGGAAACCGGGAACACGTCAAAGGTATGAAAGGGAATTCAGACTATTTTTCAGATATGATCTCTTACTTAAGAGAGTGCTTGCAAACGCGTTACTATCAGAAGTTGGTCCTGTATCCTCCGAAGCATCCAAGCGTCGTCGGCGCCTGTGTCGTGGATACTTCTCATAACTTATCAAGGGGAGTCATCTTGCATTTAAGTATGATGGGTGAACTCTTTGGGCAGATTCTGGATAAACTCACTCATGCAGAATCCCTATTTCCGACGACGACACGTGGGCTGAGTGAGAGGGGTGCGTTTCTTTGGAGCCGTCTAGCGTATGACTTTGCTGAAATTGTGAAAGCGCTTCAAAAATCGGCGAGAGGTCCGCTTCAACGTGTCCTAGAGTCGATCGAAGAGGGAAAGCAGTCAGCGTTTGATTCGACAATGCAAGGCAACTTCTCATACCCACTCTACTTTTTGGATATGGGAGAAGAGCATATTACAACACTCAGGCTGCCCTCTCCGACCAGGCAAACACAGATTAACAAAGCGGTCGCGACAGATGAGTTTAAAGCGTACCTTCTATCTGCAAGTCGACAGAATGTCGAAACTAAGCATCTCTTGGTGAACCTACAAGACCGCACGTCGTGGAAGGAATTTGCAAGAGCCTCCTGCTTAGAGCAGCTCTCTAAATCAAGCCAATTTAAGCCTCATTTGGAGGTCATGACTCTAGCTGTCGACACTCCGTTCTACCACCAAAATGGTCCTTATTTGAAGGAGGATAGTGCGGAAGAATTTAAGGCGAACTTCTTAGATCAATTGTCTGATACTGCAACTGGCTTTTATTTCTCTGACTCTTTGAAACAGGTCTTTATTAAAGGGTTTTTCCAAGATTTGATGGAAGCGGTTCATGAGCAGTTCTTTCATGGAGAAAAATTTCTCTCCCAAAACGAAAGGACGAGCTTTATTGCAATTTACTACATTCTACTTTCGCTTAAGGCGGTTGAAATCGTCAAACCCACAGGATTTAGTTTCTCTTGTAAAGATGGAGTAGATACAAGCACTGTTTACTCTGCTGGACTATTGATGCTGATGAGGTGGATCCAGTCTCCAAAATTGCGTGAGAGTGACATCCGTTATCTAAAGGCTCTCTTCTTTGGCCCTGCGATCTTTGTGAGGGAGAGGGCACCGCTTGCTGACACGGTATCGCACCTCCTGCACATCCTTCAAACTATTGAAGGAATTAAAGAGCGTGTGGGTTACAGCAAGTTTCACGAGGACTTCATGAAGGCTTTTAATCCGCTTTTTGACTTCAATTTCGAAGAGCTACAGTTATCTCTCCCAATTGTCGAGTGGGAGGAGGAAAAAGAAGAGGCAGCATAAAATGTAACTGCTTCCTAAATCCAACGCCGTTCGACTCTGGGACCGATTCCAGAGAAGAGTTCATGGGCGATGGTTTGCCCCTCTTTGGCAAATTCGACAGCATCGACCCATTTTCCTGATTCATCAAAGCCAAAGAATGTCACGGGGTCTCCCTCTTTGATTGCTGGGAGATCGGTGATGTCGATCATCAGAAAATCCATGCAGATCGTTCCACAGATCTTGGCTTTTTTGCCGGCGACTTGAACTTGCCCACGGTCTCTAAATTCCCGCTTAATTCCATCATAGTAACCGACAGGCACCACTCCAATCCGTGTGCCGTCACGAGGAGCTCTGTAGTGGCGGTTGTAGGAGACCGGCTCTCCCATTCCTAGGGTGTGGACTTGAACGAGTTGGCTTTGGAAAGTCAATGCGGGCTTGTAATCGAGTTTAGAGTCCACTTGTGGGACCCCGAGGAGTTGGAGGCCGACACGGACGGCATTGAAGATGGAGTTTGGAAGCCTTACTGCACCGGCAGAGTTCGAGATATGAGTGTATTTGAAGTCGATTCCAGCTTCACGGATGGCATCGATGGCTTTCATAAACCGGGTGGTTTGCAGGAGGGAGAAGGTGTCTTGCTCGGGCTCGTCGATGGAGCTGTAGTGTGACATGAGTCCCTCAAGCTCAAGAGATGGGGAGGAGGCGATTTTTTGGGCAAGGGGAAGGGCTTCTTTCAAACTACAACCCAGGCGACTCATGCCTGTGTTGATGTGTAGATGGACCTTTGTTTTGGAGGGCGTGCTAGCCGCTTCTAAGGCTTCGATTTCACTGAGGTTGGAGACGGCGACATTGAGTTGATGCTCGACTGCGATCTTTGCTTGGTGGGGCCCGCAGTAAAATGTCAGGATCGGGTCTTGTATGCCTCCCTTCCTGAGTGCGACTGCTTCGCTGATGGTAGCCACCGAAAAATAGGTCATACCTAGCTCTTTGAGGGTTTTAACAAGAGAGAGAGCTCCCGTTCCATACCCATCGGCTTTGACAACTCCTATAATGAGCGGCTTTTGGGGGAGGTGGTTTTGCAACTGGCGGAGGTTGTAGGCGATCGCATCTTTTTGGATGATGAGCTGTGAGAGCGCAGTTGTCATGGTTACTGTAGTTTACTGTATTGCCATGTGAAAAACAATGCGTAGAGACCAAAGGGAACAAAAATGGCGAGAGCGGGAGGAAGGACGTTGGCTTCTCCAAGGATGAGGGCTGCGTTCATGATGAGGTAGAAAGTAAACATCACTAGCATACTGACGAGGTAGATTTTGAAGATCGGTAGCGAGCGGGTGAAGCGCAGGCAGTAGGGGGCAGGTGCCATGACAGCAAGGAGTGCGAGGAGGGGCATCACCAGCTTGTGGTAAAGAGCAGCCCGCGCCTCGGCTTTAGCCTCTTTGGTTTGCGGTTCAAAGGCAACCCGAGCTAAATGACTCAGCTTCTCTTGTTCGGGGAGAATGGTCGAGCGCCGAAGGTCTCTTTCGGTGAAGCGCATTTTGGGAAAAATTTTGGATTCGTAGGAGTTTACGAGCACAATCTCTTGGTCCTCATTTCGGGTGAAGTGATCGACGTAGTAGCCAATGAAGGGCTCCTCAAAGGGGTGGAGGTACTTGATGCGGTAGATTTCTTTATTGGAACGGATCCAGAAGGCATCAAAGAACGCACGCTTATGGGCGTCAAAGTTGTGGTAGAGGAAGAGTCCTTGGCCTTGGACGGCAAGGGAGCGGATGTTTCTTGAAGTGGCTTTGACCTCCTTTTCAGTCTGGTATTTATCTTTCAAGAAGTTGATGCGCTCATAGGCAAATGGAAGCAGAAACTCTTCACTGAGGTAGAGAAGGAGGGTGCATAAGATGCCAATAGAGATTAAGGGGCGCATGAGGCGCTTGATAGAGACGCCGGATGCCATGAGTGCGACCAGCTCATTGCGGATGTTGAAGGTGGTTAGGGTCTTGACGGTCGTGACGAGGAGTGCAAAGGGGATTAAGATATCAAGGCGCTGTACGTAAGTGAAGACATAGATCTCGACAATTTCCTTAAACTGGAGTTGACTGAAAAATTGATTTCCTGCACGGCTTGTGTAATCGATGACAACGAAGAGCGTGAAGAGACACGCTAGAAACAGCAAAAAGACAGTGAAGAATTCTTTGAGGAAGTAACGCTCCCAGAGCTTTTTAGGGATCATTCTAAACCTCCTGAGAGACGGGAGAGGTGGCGGAGGGAAAGGTAGACAATGATGAAGATGGGCGCAAAGTAAAGGAGCACTGAGAGGAAGGGGTTGTAAGCTAAGCTTTTGCCTGTGAAAAAGAGAATCAGGTAGAGGCAGGCAAGAGAGATGATGGCAAGGATTCCGTACTGTGAAGAGTTCCTTCCAACAGTGCATCCAAAAGAGAGTCCCATGAGTGTAAATGCAAAGACGACCGCCCCTAAAGAGAGGCGTCGAAAGATCTCTGAAAGAGCTTCGCGGTACTGCTTCTGAATTTCATGCCGCTCTTTCGCCTCTTCCGGAAGTCCTTCTAGCTCTTTTTTCATTTCACTCATCCGCGTCAAAAGAAGAGCCATTTTCAGATAGTCGTGGTTCACTTTTCTGGCTTTCTGGTCGAGGTAAAGAGAAAACCCCTCAATATCCATTCGGCTTTTCTGGATGTTTTCCAAGTAAAGGTTGTCAAAGGTTTTACGCTGGTTGGGGGAGAAGCTTGAAATTGCTGTCATCTGTTTAGCTTCCAAAAACGGGGCTTCGAAAAGCATTTCTCTTATTAAGAAAAGGCTCATGCGGTTCAATTTTTCATTCCAAAAGGCGATTGTGACATCTTCGAGTGAGCTCCGTGCGATGTTGCGGCTGGCTGTTTCGATAAATAAATTACTGTTCTTGATCAGCTGTTTGTTATGGATCACAGCAAGTGGATTGATCATAGCGACCTGCTTTTGAATCGAGCGACTCTGAGCTGCAGATTCTGTGGCAAGCTCTGAAGTGATGAGGAAGTTTGTCAAACTTAAGAAAAAAGCCAGGATGAGCACAGGGCTGAAGATCTGAGCGAGGGAGAGTCCGCTTGCTCTAAGTGCGATGAGTTCCCCGGACGTAGAGAGGCGCTGCGAGACCGTTAAGGAGGCAATGATGGCTGAGATGGGGATGACGATCGGGAGAACATAAGGGATTTGGTAGATGATCAGTTCGACGACTTTGAGGCCGCTCGCGCCGAAGGCAGCGAACCGGGCTATGTCTTCAAGGCGTGTCGTCATCAAAATAGCGATGAACGATGCCACAGAGAGGAGAAAGGTGCGGAGGTACTCGATCTGTAAGTAACTTCGAAGAATCATCTGAATGAAGATACATCAACGTGATATTTCGTGAAACCTTCTCGAAAAGGGGACAAAGTGACCGACAAGATCTTCGTGATATGGTACAATCGGCTATATGCGATTTAAGAAGGAGTGGTACATTCGGATCGAGGATGAGACCGAGGGCCCCTTTTCAGTCTATGACCTGAAGGCGGACACCCGAGTGACTCTTAGGACCCTCGCCTGGAAAAAGGGGATGGCCGTTTGGCTGCCCATCGAGGAGATTCCTGAGCTCAAAGTCCTTTTCGAAGAAGAGGATGCGTTCTATGGGAAGTATGGGGGAGGAGAGAGTGTCCTCACTTTCCAGGAGAGCCGCTCGCCCCCTCTCTGGTTCCTCATCCTTGTTGTCCTTGTGATCACCCTATTAGCCTTGATTTATCTCCCGTGAACCCATTTGATGTTCTGAAACAATTTATTGAGTACCATGCACTTGCAGGTCAGCCTGTCGGTCTCGGGCTCTCTGGTGGGCCCGATTCTACTGCCCTGTTTCACCTCCTGCATCAAATGGATGTTCAACTCCATCTCCTCCATGTGAACCACGGGTATCGAAAGGAGAGTGATGATGAAGCGAAAGTCCTTCAGGATCAGGCAAATGAGCTTGGAGTACCCTTACACATGAAAGGATTAGAGAAGGCTCCTCCAAAGGGGAATTTGGAGGCGTACTGGAGAGAAGAGCGTTTGAAGTTCTTCAAGGAAATTTCCAAAAAAGCTTCTCTTAGGGGGGTCTTTTTGGCCCATACTGAAGAGGATCAGTTAGAAACCCTGTTGAAGCAGCTTCTGGAGTCAGGTCGTGTGGATTTCGTCCGTGGAATGGAGCCTGTGGCAACAAGGGGAGAGCTGACTCTTTATCGGCCACTCTTGTCTGTTAAAAAGCAGGTGCTAGTTGACCTTTTGGAAGCGGAAAAGCGGCCCTATTTTCTCGATCCGTCGAATGGAGATGAGCGTTTTCTACGTGCTCGGATGAGAAAAAAAGTGTTTCCTTTTCTCAAAGAGCAGTTTGGTAAAGAGCTTGCTTCTCCTCTCTTGCAGCTGGTTCAAGAAATGAGAGAGAGGGAAGAGGTCTTGCACCATTTACTCAAACCCTGGACGCCTGAAAAGGTGGAGGGACCGATGGGAACGTGCTATGACTTTTCAGCTCAATTTCCATCTGAAAGAGGAGTACAAAAAGCGCTGATTCGCAAGATTCTCCTAGAAGAAAATGCGGTGATCCCTGAACAGCGGCTGGAATCTTTGATCGACTGGATTGCGAAGGGAGCTCAAGGAAAACAGATTCTTCTTACTCAATGCACCCTCTTGGTCGACCGCGCACGACTCTTCTTTCTACACTCTTTGGATGGAGTGTGGAAATTAGAAAAGGGGAGAACCTCATCGAAAAAAGAACAGGGTTGGAAGGGAGTGTTCAGTGGAGAGATTCACCTTTCACTTCCTCGGCAGCTCTCGTATGAGTTGCAACGGCCTCTCGAGTTTTCAAGAGAGCAGAAAAAGCGAAGAGAGTCCCTTTCAAAGTCGCGTGTTCCTCCCTTTTTAAGAGCAGCTGTTCCACTCGTATTGGTTCCTGGAAAGGCTCCCATTGACCCTCTTGACGAAGAGTCTCAAGTAACTTATAATAAAGAAGATAACATCACTCTTAAATATGAGTTGCAGTGATTTTGTCAATGAACTACAACCAAGAAAAGTGTCTCTATACAATTTTACTGACAAAATGGGCGGTTGAGAGTCCGTTATTTTTCAGTAACTTATGTTGGAAATCAATAGACGTTTATGATAATTTTACACTTTTTTGTAACTCTTTTCAAAGCCAATGATAGTAGTGTATTATGAGCGATTCAAATAGCCCAGATCCCAAAAAAACAATGCCAGGCAACTTCATTCTTTTTGTGATCGTTGCTTTTTTCGTGGTCTTGTTGATGCAAAACTTCCTCGATGTCAAGACGGCGAAGATCTCCTTCAGTTATCAGTTGGAGTCTTTAGTCAATCTGGATTTGATCCAGCCCGAGGATAGTCGAAAGACTGCTATCAATGACAATTTAGTCACCTTTTCAGGAAAATTTAGGGAAAAGAAGACTGACGCAGGGAAGAAACGCTTTAAATATCTCGAGCTTTTGAATCAAAATCATGAGTATAAGGCTGAGAAAGAGCGACTTGAGGGCGAGCTGACTCAGCTGCGAGGCAAGATTGATGATGCGACAGACCTCTACCTTCATCTCTCTAACAGCGCCATTCCTCCTACAGGATTCACTGTTGTAGAGGAGCTGCCTTCTCTACGTGATGGCGAGGGCGCTATCGTCGTCAGGACCCTCTCCGACCGAAAAACACCGAGCATTGACCAAGTGAAGGCAAGCCTAGCCAAACTGAAGGCTTCTCCTTCTGAGACGGCTTCGACTGCGACTGGAAAAGAGCTAGCTGAACTGGTGGATGCCTTCCGCTCACCGACTCTAGGGATCGGAAATCAAAAAATCAAAAATCAACTCAGAGATATCCGAAAAGAAGTTCAATCTGCTTTTCAACCTGGTAAGACAGTAGACCAGCAGACTGCGATCTATTCGAAAGCTCTCGCTGCGTTGACAGACATCTCAGTGCAGATCGGAAGTCTGGATCAAGGCGCGAGGTTGAACCAACTCCGTTCCGTCAGAAACTACAAAGACGAGCTCTCAAAGTATGATCAGTTGATGACAAAGTTGGACACGAACCAAGTGCTGTTGAAAAAAGCTCAGAACAGCGTCACCGGCGTGATCTGGTTTTTCAACAATAAAGAGCTTTCTACAAGGGCGCTTTCACGCCAAGATGCTGAAGCGTACCGCCAGTGGTTTTTAGTGGCAAAAGATGAGTGGGCCGCGTTTGAGAAGAACCGAGGTGGCTACTTCAAAGCTCCCGACCAGCCTCTCAATGCAGTTCTGGAAAAGAAATTTCGAAGTGAAGAGCCACCACCGAAATACCTCAGCTACCTTTTCCCGGCACTCATTGCCTTTTCTGTTCTTCTTGTCCTTTACATGCTTTTTGCAAGACAGGTGAAGGGTGTTGGATCTGGTGCGATGAGCTTCGGCAAGTCACCTGCGAAGATGGTTCAACCAAAAGGGGAGAACCGCGTCACCTTTAAGGATGTAGCGGGGATCGATGAATCTCTAGAAGAACTGGAAGAAATTGTCGACTTTTTGAAAAACCCGAAGAAGTTCACGGCTTTAGGAGGGCGGATTCCTAAAGGGGTGCTCTTGGTGGGTTCCCCTGGTACCGGTAAGACCCTCACCGCCCGTGCGGTGGCAGGTGAAGCTGAACGACCCTTCTTCTCGATTTCCGGCTCAGACTTTGTCGAAATGTTCGTCGGTGTCGGTGCAAGCCGTATTCGAGACCTCTTTGACCAAGCGAAGAAAAATGCTCCTTGCATCATCTTTATTGACGAGATCGATGCTGTCGGACGCCATAGAGGCGCAGGCATCGGTGGGGGACACGATGAGCGTGAACAGACACTCAACCAACTCCTTGTCGAGATGGATGGTTTCGATCCCAATGAGGGGGTCATCATCATGGCTGCCACCAACAGACCGGATGTCCTTGATAAAGCGCTACTCCGCCCTGGCCGTTTCGACCGCAACGTTGCGATTCCTCTCCCCGATATCAAAGGGCGTTTTGAGATTCTCAAAGTCCACGCTAAGAAAATCAAAATGGACAGCTCCGTCGATCTAATGGCGATTGCACGTGGAACTCCTGGTTCTTCTGGTGCAGACCTGGGGAACATGTTGAACGAAGCAGCACTCATCGCTGCTCGTAAAGGGCGTACTGCTGTGACGATGCAGGAGTGTATGGAAGCCCGCGACAAAGTGCTCTATGGAAAAGAAAGACGCTCCATGGAGCTCGATGAGAACGAGAAGAAGACGACAGCATACCACGAAGCAGGACATACCGTTGTCGGCTTGGTGGTCGAGCACGGCGATCCTATCGATAAGGTGACCATCATTCCTCGAGGGATGTCTCTCGGTGCAACCATGTTCCTACCAAAGAAAAACCGCGTGAGTTACTGGAAAAAAGAGCTCATTGATCAGCTTGCGGTGCTCATGGGTGGACGCTGCGCTGAGGATGTCTTTGTCGGCGATATCTCTTCGGGAGCAAAGCAAGACATTGAGCAAGCGACTCATATCGCGAGAAGCATGGTTTGCGAATGGGGAATGAGTGAGAAATTGGGAACGGTGGCTTATGATGAGCGCAGCGAGTCTGGCTCATACCTCGGTATCCAAGGGTACCACGAGAAGAAATACTCTGAAGAGACAGCTAAAGAGATCGACAAAGAGGTGAGAGATATTCTCGATGAGGCGAACACCACCGCGATCCGTATCATTAAGGAAAACCGTGAGAAGCTAGAGTTGATGGCGAACCTCCTCATGGAGTATGAAACTCTCGATTCAGAAGATCTCCAAATCATTATGGAAGGCCGTTGGGATGACGCAGAGAAGAAGCTTCGTCTGAAGAAGCAAGAAGAGCTTCATAAACGTCCTCCACCACCCCCACCTGAAGAGGAGTCCTCGGATGACAACCGAGTGGAGCGTCCTCTGACTGGTCAAGAGGGAAATGCCACTGCATAACCTGGATTCCAAAAATTATCCCAAAAAAAAAGACCGCTGAAATAGCGGTCTTTTTTTGCTCACGAACCGGGCAAGTGGTTTAAGCACTTGCCTTTTTCAGTAGAGCTTTACGGCTCAGGCGGACTTTGCCATCCTTTCCAATCTCTAGAACTTTGACGGTGATCTTGTCACCCTCTTTCACGACATCGTTTAAGTCTTCGATGCGCTTAAGATCATATTCTGAGATGTGGCAGAGGCCTTCTTTACCTGGTAGGACTTCAACGAAGAGGCCAAAAGGCATGATCTTCTTGATCGTCCCGTCGTAGGTCTTTCCTTCTTCCACTTCAGCGACGAGACCTTCAACAATCGAGACGGCCTTTTCAAGTGCCTCTTTATCATTTGAAGCAATGCTGACGATTCCATCGTCGTTGATATCGATCTGTACACCGGTTTCTTCAGTGATGGCACGGATTTGCTTTCCACCAGGGCCGATAATGGTTCCAATCTGGCTCTGTTTAACTTGGATTGATACAATCCTTGGAGCGTAGATTGAAACGTCTTCAGCGTGTGTGGGGGAAGCTTCGAGCATTTTGTTCAAGATGTGCACACGTCCCTCTTTCGCTTGAGCAAGAGCAGATTTCATGATCTCAATCGTGATTCCCTCTACCTTGATGTCCATTTGGAAAGCAGTGATGCCCTCTTGGTCACCGGTGATTTTAAAGTCCATGTCACCAAGCGCATCTTCCAAACCAAGGATGTCAGAAAGGATGGTGTGCTTGTCTTTTTCTAAAATCAATCCCATCGCGATCCCAGAAACGGGCTTCCTCACAGGGACTCCTGCATTCATCAGGGCAAGACATCCACCACAAACCGAAGCCATGGAAGAAGATCCATTGGACTCTGTGATGTTAGACTCTACGCGGATGATGTAGGGGAAGTCCTCTTTTGTAGGGATGACGTGCATCAATGCGCGCTCCGCGAGCTTTCCATGTCCGATTTCTCGGCGTCCTGGAGGACCTGCACGTCCGACTTCTCCTACGGAGAAGGGAGGGAAAGAGTACTGTAGGTAGAAGCGTTTAGCGCCTTCACCATCGAGGCTTTCGAAACGCTGTCCCATGGTCTCTCCTCCGAGCGTACAGACGGCCACAGACTGGGTCTCTCCTCGCGTGAAGAGAGCAGAACCGTGAACGCGGGGAAGAAGAGAAAGCTCAATGTCAATGGGGCGGATATCGGTGGTCTTTCGTCCATCCGTTCGCACTCCTTCATTCAGGATCATATCGCGCATGTAGTCAGACTGGACCTTCTTGAACGCAAACTTGACTTCCGACTCATCAAACTGAGCACCCTCTTCTGGGCAAAGCTTTTCCAGAAGCGTTTCTTTCATTTTAGAAGTCGCCTCTTCTCTCTCTTCCTTGTCCTTGATCCGGAGGCAGGTGAGCTGGTCACCGATGGCCTCTTTGACAGCAGTGAAGACCTCATCTGACGGAGGGGGGAGAAGGGTGGATAGGTTCTTTTCTTTACCAATCGTCTTCTGCCAGTGGCTAAGATGTTGGCAGATCACCTTGATCGCTTCATGTCCAGCTTCAATAGACTGGATGACCTCATCTTCTGTGAGGAAGTCGCAGTAACCTTCAATCATCAAGACCGCATCCTCTGTACCAGCGATCACGAGGTCGAGGTCAGATGTTTCTTGCTCTTGAACAGTGGGGTTGATGACAAACTTTCCATCAAGTCGGCCGACACGAACAGCTCCGATAGGCTTCTTCAGAGGAATGTCAGAAATGACAAGAGCTGCTGAAGCAGCGCAGATCGCGAGAGGTTCTGTAGAGTGGACTCCATCATAGGACCAAACATAGTTGAGAATTTGAACTTCATTGTAATAGCCATCTTCAAACATGGGGCGAAGAGGGCGGTCAATGAGGCGGCAGGTGAGGATTTCTTTCTCAGAAGGACGGCCTTCTCGCTTTAAGTATCCTCCAAGGGTCTTACCAGCAGAAGAGAACTTCTCTTGGTAGTCGATCCTTAGGGGGAAGAAGTCAATGCCTTCTTGAGGCTTTTCTGCAGCACAGGCAGCCGAGAAGACATAGGAGTCTCCCATTTTAACCAAAACAGATCCATTTGCCTGTCTAGCAATTTTACCGGTTTCAAAGCTAATTTCTTTGTCACCTAGTTTAAAATTTAAGATTTCTCTATGCATGAATGCATCTCCTTAATTTGAAATTTGAATTGGGTACGGAAAATCCCGTAATTCTTAGGAGATGAGAGACTTGAAGTGAATTCAGAGAGTTCTTTTCGAATGAGTTTCAAAAAGAATTGTCTGATTTCAATTCCATCTCAACTCCCAAGTAGATCTATTTTCTCCTATATCATGACTATTTTGCAAGGGGAGGAGAGGGTTCACAAATCCGAAGAGCGATTTTCGGATGGGGGCATTATCCAAGAGAGGTAGAAATCTAAGACGGAGGGGATCAGCATCCAGATGAACGCAGTGAAAACGGTGCTCATGTTGACCTCGAAACCGGTGATGAAGACAACCAATAGTGAGGTCGCTCCAGAGAGGATCAAGGCAGCAGTAAATTCAATGAGATGGCGCTGCAGTGCTCCTTTGTGACTCATTTTGTCTTGAGTGAGCGCTTTGGCAAGAAGCTTCACCCCAAAACCGATCATCACACAACCTGCGATCATGAGAGCGCCGCGGATTGGAAAATCGCATCCTTTGCAAGTTGCTAAGGTGTTAGACATCAAAAGATTGAGGTGATTAAAACGAACCAAACAGTTCTCCTACATCGTATAAAGTAGAAATTTTAACATTTGTGGATTGTCATATATACCGTATTTTTTACGGTATTTTATTTTTAGCCTGGATTTTTCATGAAATACCCACGCTAGTGACAAAAAAAGCTGGCAAATGCCAGCTTTAAAATATTTTTTACAGTGCGTTGAGGAGCGCTTATCGACGGAGCTTGAGCTTCTTGATGAGGGCTTGGTAACGCTTGGTGTCTGTAGAGTTGAGATAGTCTAGAAGGCGTCGTCTTTGGCCTACGAGCTTGAGTAGGGAGAGTCTGGAAGCGTGGTCTTTTGGAGACTGCTTCAGGTGTTCGGTCAGCTCAGTGATTCTCTCAGTTAAAATCGCAATTTGAACGTCTGCAGAACCGGTATCTTTTTCGTGGAGTTGGAATTTCTTAGTGATTTCTTCTTTGGTGCCTTTATCTAATGACATTGCATTCCTTTTGAGGTTAGAGTCGTATAAAACGAATTTTAAAACGACGGCAGTCAGTGGATATTGATTTAGTGGCCCTATGATAGCATGAAATCCACATTTAAATCTAGAGCTTCCTACTTAGAGTTTCGTATCTAGAATGACTTCGATCGCGTCGGGGTACTTTCCGTAGGCGTCGTGGCGGTAAACGACCTTGAAGGGGATGGTGATGTTTCCAAGATGCTTTTCATGCTGGAGTTCATCCCAAATTTTTTTTTTGAGTTCGGGGGAGGCTGTTTCTGATCGGTATTTTGATAGAATTTTCTCTATATACTCCTGTTCTCTCTCTTCGAGAACGGGTTTTCCATAGAAGTATTCGTGTCTTTTGCCCATTAAAATTCACTGTTGTCTTACACTACCTCCTTATATACGACCTGGCTAAAAAGGAAAAGGATTGTGGACCATCGGCTTATTCAAGCTATGTGGAGGCAACGGGCCTAATGGAACTCCATCAGATTCAACCTCAAAACGACGATGAGAAATGGATGCTTGAGGCGCTGAAAGAGGCGCAGAAAGCATTCAAAAAGGATGAAGTTCCCATCGGGGCTGTCGTTGTGAAAGAGGGGCGTGTCATTGCTAGAGGGCACAATCAGGTGGAAATGTTGAGAGATGCGACGGCCCATGCGGAGATGCTGGCGATTACGGCCGCTGCCAACTCGGTAGAGAATTGGCGCCTAGAGGGAGCAAAGCTCTACTGCACCCTTGAGCCCTGTTCAATGTGTTTTGGTGCCATGGTCCTCTCCAGAGTTGAAGAGCTTGTCTATGGGGCTCCTGACCTGAGGCATGGGGCTTGTGGGAGTTGGGTGGATCTTGCTGCTGAGCCGCATCCAATTCATCAATTGAAGGTGCGTGGGGGAGTCCTAGAGGAGCCAGCCCGCTGGATGATTCAAAGTTTTTTTAAGAAGAAACGAGTTGAAAAATCCTTGTAAGTAAGGGGTGAAACAGGTATTATCTGACAACTATTTGACGAATTGGAGAAAAAATGAAAAAAGATAAACACCCAAAGTATCAAAAAATTCTTTTTGTGGACTCCTCTACCGGGAAGAAGTTTGTCTGTGGTGCCGCCATGGAGTGCGAAGCGACAGAGACTTTCGAAGGTGTAGAGTATCCTGTTTTCCCTGTCTCTATCTCTGCCTATTCTCATCCGTTCTTCTCTGGTGAGCAAGGCCTAGTAGACACCGAAGGTCGTATCGATAAGTTCCGTAAGCGATATGCTTCAAAACAGTCTGGCAAAAAGTAAATTTATAAATTCTTGACCTCTTGCCGCTCTATAGCCACCTTTCGTGGATGATAGAGCGGCATTTTAGCATCGATGAAAGAAAAAGTTTCTAGACTCTTACAAAAGCTTGAAAAAGTGGAAGCACAACTAGGGGATCCCGATGTGCTGGGCGATAAAAAGCGCTACCGTGAGTTGACCCAAGAGCACTCCTACCTCACCAGTGTGAAAGCGTGTGCCGAAGAGTTGGAGAAGTACACCAAAGAGGCTGTCGAAAATCGAGAGATGCTGGAGATCGAAGAGGATCCTGAGTTTCGCGAGGTCCTCACAGAAGAGCTCACGAAGCTCGATGCCCTGATCGAGAAAAAAAGCAGCGAACTAGAAACCCTTCTCGTTCCACCCGACCCCAATGACCATAAAAACACGATTATTGAAATCCGCGCAGGAACAGGAGGGGACGAAGCGGCCCTCTTTGTCGGTGATGTGACACGGATGTACCGTATGTTTGCCGACCGCATGGGTTGGAGTGTAGAGGTGCTCTCTTCAACACCATCTGAAGCAGGGGGCTTCAAAGAACTGATCATGGTCCTGAGTGGTCCGAATGTCTTTCGGATGATGCAGTATGAGGCGGGAACGCACCGCGTTCAACGGGTTCCTGAAACCGAGGCGCAAGGGCGTGTCCATACCTCTGCCATCACGGTTGCGGCTCTTGCAGAACCGGGTGAAGATGAGGTCATTAAAATCGAAGAAAAAGACCTCCGTGTCGACACCTATCGCTCCTCAGGAGCAGGGGGACAGCATGTCAACACCACTGACAGTGCTGTGCGTTTAACCCACCTCCCTACAGGAATCGTGGTCGCTTGCCAGGATGAGAGAAGCCAGATCAAAAACCGTGAAAAGGCCCTCCGTCTCCTTGCTGCAAAAGTGGCAGAGGAGGAGCGCTTGAGGAAGGAAAAAGAGATGGCTTCCGCGAGACAGTCTCAAGTGGGGACTGGAGACCGCTCTGAGCGGATACGGACCTACAATTTCCCCCAGAACCGCGTCACTGACCACCGGATCGATCTGACACTCTATAACCTGGACCGAGCGATGGATGGGGAGTTAGACGAGGTTTCCAACAGTTTGGTTAAACACTACCATCAAAAGAAGCTCAACTCGGATGCAGACGACTAAAGAGATCCTGCAACAATCGAAAAACTATCTCGAACAAAAAGAGCACCCTTCGCCACGCTTTCATGCAGAGCGGATGCTCATGCATATCCTCAATATTGATCGCCTCACTCTCTACCTGGATTTTGAGCGTCCTGTGGAGCCTAAAGAGCTACAAAAACTCAGAAACTACCTCAAAAGGTTGGTTCAAGGGGAGCCTTGGCAGTACATTGAGGGGAGGGTTCCCTTCTTTCATATGGAGTTTGAGGTCAACCGTCACGTCTTGATCCCTCGTCCTGAAACAGAATGGATTGTGGAAAAAGTTGTTGAAGAGGTGAACAGCGAAAGGACAAAAGTCACCTCTGTGCTCGATCTTTGCACAGGGTCGGGCTGTATCGGCCTCTCGATCAAAAATGCCTGTCCTAACCTCTCTGTCACCCTCAGCGACCTCGATGAAAAGGCTCTCGGAGTCGCGAAGACCAATCAGATCCGTCAAGGGCTGGAGGTGGAGCTCGTTCAGGGAGACCTTTTTGAGCCCCTGAAAGGAAAAAAGTTTGATATCATCGTCTCCAATCCCCCTTATGTGACGGACCAGGAGTATTTAGAGCTGGATTCCAAAGTCCGTGATTTTGAGCCCAAAAGGGCTTTGGTGGCGGGTGCGGATGGTTTGGACCTCTACCGGCGGATCGCGAGGGAGTATCAGGCTCACCTCAACCCCGGGGGGCGACTCTATCTTGAGATTGGTGAAACCCTTGGAAATCAGTTGCTTGAGCTTTTTTCTGGTCGAGGAGAAATTTTAAGCGATTTAGCGGGCAAACCGCGGTTGTTTCTCCTTGAAAATGAATGAAAATTTCTGTATATTAGCTCCACATTATTATGCTTAAATCACTTGCTGATCAATTCCAAGGAATTTTTTCAAAGCTTGCGGGCAAGAAAAAACTTTCAGAAGAGAACATCTCCGATGCTGTTCGTGAGGTGCGTTTGGCGCTACTTGAAGCGGATGTGAACTACACCGTTGTCAAAATGTTGGTCAAACGGATCAAGGAAAAGGCACTTGGTGAAGAGGTGATCAAATCGGTGACACCCGGTCAGCAGTTCATCAAATGTGTTCATGAAGAGCTAAAAGAGTTGATGGGAGGTGACGAGGTCGATTTGGACCTTTCAGGGCAGTTGCCTTTTGTTCTTCTAGCGGGTCTACAAGGATCAGGAAAAACAACCACTGCCGGAAAACTCGCACTCCTTTTGAAGAAGAAGTACAAGAAGAAAAAGCCTCTCTTAGTTGCTTGCGATTTACAAAGACCTGCCGCTGTCAAGCAGCTTCAAACGCTTGGAGAAAGGGTGGGGGTGGATGTTTTTGTTTCTGGAACGACCGATCCGATTCAAACAGCAAAGAGTGCGAAAAAATTTGCTACTGAAGGCCACTATGATGCAGTGATTGTAGACACTGCCGGTCGCTTGCACATCGATGAGCAGTTGATGGAGGAGGTCGAAGGAATTAAATCGATTGTCAATCCTCAAGAAGTGCTCTTTGTGGTGAATGCGACAATTGGCCAAGACGCCGTGAACGTGGCTTCTGAATTTGATAAACGCCTTGAAGTCACTGGAACGATCCTCACCATGCTCGATGGAAACACGAGGGGAGGAGCCGCCATCTCTGTGAAAGAGGTGACAGGAAAGCCTCTAAAATTTGAGTGTGTAGGGGAAAATTTAGAAGATATTCAGCTCTTTAACCCCTCTTCAATGGCCGACCGTATCCTTGGAATGGGAGATACGATCAACCTTGTCCGTAAAGCTGAAGAGCACATGGACGAAGAAGAGGCAAAAGCACTTGAGCAAAAAATTAGAAAGTCGACTTTTACCTACCTCGACTACCTGAAGCAGATTCAGATGGTCAAGAAGATGGGGTCGATGAAATCCCTTCTCGGAATGCTTCCTGGAATGAACCAAATGAAGCAGATGGAGATGGATGATAAGCAGCTCTTCAAGATTGAAGCAATGATCCTTTCAATGACATTGCAGGAGCGTGAAGAGCGCGTGGAGCTTGTTCCAAGCCGTCGTCGCCGCATTGCGAGTGGAAGCGGAACAAAAATTGACGATGTCAACCGCCTGGTGAAATCATTCAAGCAGGCGAAACAGTTTTTTAAAAACATGCCTAACATGAAACAAATGCAAAAAATGTTTGGAGGAAATGCCTCATGGCACTAAAGATTCGATTCCGACAGCAGGGCTGTAAAAACAACAGCCGCTTCCGTCTGGTACTGATTGATAGCCGCGCACCCCGCGACGGCCGTTACCTTGAGAATCTTGGTTGGTACAACCCACACCAAGAGAAAGAGGAAAACACCTTTGCACTCAAAGAAGATCGTATTCTTCACTGGGTTGGAATGGGTGCTGAACTTTCTGAAAAAGCGGAATCCCTTGTGGCAAAAGGTGCCCCAAGCGTGAAGAGCTTTCTTCGTGAAAGAAAAGAAAAACAGCTTGCTAAAGCGCGTGCTGTAAGAAAGAAAGCTAAAGCGAAAAAGTAGGCGAGCTAAAAGCAATGAACCGACAAAAGCCCAAGATCGAGATTGACATCCTCTCTCTCTTTCCCGGCTATTTTTCGGGCCCCTTTGATCATAGCATGATCAAGAGGGGTGTCGAGTCGGGTCTTGTGAATATCCGTCTGACTGACATTCGCGACTATGGCGAAGGAAAGCACCGAACTGTGGATGACCGCCCCTACGGCGGAGGTCCTGGAATGGTCCTTATGGCAGAACCTGTGACGAAAGCGATCCGCTCACGTAAGAAGAAGAACTCTCATGTGATCTACCTCTCTCCACAGGGAACGAAACTGACAGCGAGAAAGGCAGAGGAGCTCTCTAAGAAAGAGCACCTCATTCTTCTCGCAGGACACTACGAAGGAGTGGACGAGAGAGCCATTGAGATGGAAGTGGATGAGGAGATTAGCATCGGGGACTTTGTCCTCACGAATGGGTGTATTGCTGCGATCACCCTGGTCGATGCCACTCTCCGCTTTATCCCAGGGTTTATTGGCGATGAGGAAGCCGTTTATGAGGACTCCTTCTCAAAGGGGGTCTTTGATCACCCCCACTACACTCGTCCTGAGTGTTTTGAGGAGAAAGCAGTTCCTTCGGTGCTTCTTTCAGGGAACCATAAAGAGATTGAAAAGTGGAGACGGCGTGCTGCGCTCAGTAAAACGGAGCGTGTTAGACCCGATTTAATTACTACAAGAGACACTGATTAATGCGGTTGGGACGCTGTTCCTGACAACATTAATCAGTGTCTCCTAAAAGAAGTTTAAGGAGTAAATTGAAATGAAATCAGCCATTATTGAGAAGCTGGAAGAGGGACACCTAAAGAAGGATATTCCTGACTTCCGTATTGGAGATACCATCAGCGTTCACGTGAAGATCGTGGAGGTTTCTGGTGATGACAAGAAAAAAGCCTCTTCTAAAGAGAGGGTTCAGGTCTTTACTGGAACTGTAATTGCAAGAAAAGGAAGTGGTCTTTCTGAAACGGTATCTCTTCACCGTGTTGCCTATGGAGAGGGGATGGAGCGTGTTTTCCTACTTCATAGCCCACGTATTGTAAAAATTGAGCTCAAGAAGCGCGGTAAAGTACGCCGCTCTAAGCTCTATTACATCCGTGGAAAACAGGGTAAGAAAGCGAAGATCCAAGGGGATATCTACAACCAGAAGAAAACGACTGCTGTAGAGGCCGAGCCAGCACCAGCTCCTGCTGTAGAAGAGGCAAAGCCTGAAGAGCAACCTGAAGCGACAAAAGAGTAGATGATCTCTTTTGGGTGGGGGAAACAGGCGAGAGTATGAGGAGGCGGCTTATCTGCGAGGCCACCGAGTGGTGGTCGGCGTTGATGAAGCAGGAAGAGGTCCACTCGCAGGACCTTTGGTTGCTGCCGCATGCTATCTCCCCGTAGACACCCAAATTGAGGGAATTGACGATAGCAAAAAATTGACTCCCGCAAGGCGCACGAAGCTTTACCAAGAGCTAGTCGCAAATGAAGGGGTAAAATTTGGAGTGAGCGTGGTATCCGTGGAGGTGATTGATGAACTCAACATCTACCAGGCCACGCTCTTTGCGATGAAAGAGGCAATCGAAAAGATGCCTCTTGATGTGGACTCTGCACTCATTGATGGAATGCCCCTCACAATAGAGGGGATTGAAACGGTGAAAATTATTAAGGGAGACCAACTCTCTCTTTCGATTGGAGCCGCCTCCATCATTGCGAAGGAAACAAGGGATAAAATTATGATCGAGCAACTAGACCCTCTCTATCCTGAATATGGCTTTAAAAAGCATAAAGGGTATGGCACGAAAGCACACCTAGAGGCTCTTCATCAACATGGACCGACCGCAGTCCATCGAAAAAGTTTCTCTCCCGTGAAGGAGATGGTCCTTGTAGGAGGCTCCGTATGATAAAGAGCATGACAGCCTTCGGAAAAGCTGCTGAGAGCTTCCCCTTTGGGATGGTGAATGTTGAGCTCTCTTCGACGAACCGTAAATTTTTAGAGATCAAAATCTCTCTACCCTCTGAGCTGCGCCGTTTTGAGCCAGCTCTTCAAAAGTGCGTCTCTAGTCAAGTCGCTCGCGGCGCCTTGTTTCTGAAGGTTTCAATTTCATTCAGTGACCTTTCTCCCGTTCGCATCGAGCCAAACACGGTCTATGCGAAGGAGTTGAAGAAGGCAGCATCTGAACTCGCTGAAGCTCTCTCTTTAGACAAAGAACGCTTTACTCACGATATGTTGAGTCGCTCTAGTCACCTGGTTCACGTGACAGAGAGTTTTGAACACGATGAAGAGATCGAAAAAGCCTTGCTTCAAGTGACTGAAGCGGCCCTAAAGCCTTTTTTGGACGTGAAGGTCAAAGAGGGAGCCATCTTAGCTGCGGATATGAGAGGGCGCATCGATGAAATTGAGAAAATGAGATCCCAAGTGGAGCTTCTGTCTAAGGAGACCCCAGAGCAGCAACAAGAAAAACTCAAAAAGCGCTTAGAAGAGTATTGCGCACTTCCTGAAGAGCTCGAGGCGGTGGTCGCAAGAGAGGTCGCCCTTTTTGCAGATAAAGTCGATGTGACAGAAGAGCTTGTTCGCCTGGAAGCCCACCTGAACCACTTTAGAGAGTGCCTTGATTCCGACCACTCTTCTGGCAAGACGATGGAATTTATCCTGCAAGAGATGGTACGAGAAATCAATACAACGGGTTCGAAATCGCAAAACCAGCAAATTGCTCGTCTTGTGGTGCAAATGAAGGCAGAAGTCGAAAAAATTAAAGAGCAAATTCAGAATATTGAATGAGTCGTAGAAAAACGGAACAGCTGATTGGATCCCGCAACTTTGGACGCCTTTTTGTCCTGAGTGCTCCTGCAGGAACGGGAAAGACAACGCTCATCAACATGCTGAAAAATGAGTTTCCTGAAGTGATCCAAAGCATCTCTTTCACGACACGTGAGAAGAGGAAGGGCGAAAAGGATGGAGTGGACTACCACTTCATTTCAAAAGAGGAGTTTCGAGAGAAACTGGAAGAAGGTGACTTTCTTGAAAGTGCTAAAGTGTACGAAAATTACTATGGGACAGACCGCCAATGGGTCGAGACCCAGTTGAACAAGGGAAAGCACGTTTTCCTAGTGATCGATACACAAGGGGCTCAACTCATCAAGGAGCAGTGTCTAGCCACATCAATTTTCCTATTTCCTCCGAGTATGGCGGAGCTCAAAGAGAGGCTCACCAAAAGAAACACGGAGAAATATAAGGATCGCAAAGAGAGACTCGAGTGGTCGAGAGGGGAACTCGAAAAAGCGGTCCAGTACGATTACCATATTGTTAATGACGATCTCGACATCGCCTACGAGGTGCTCAAAAGCATCGTCATTGCAGAAGATCACAAAAATGAATAACAAGAGGATAGTATGCCATTTGATCAGTTAACAAATGAAGACATTAAGGAAAACTTCGATAGCGACAACCAGTTTGAGCTCGTTGCTTACTTGATTGAGCACACCAAGGGAATGATCCACTCTGGACGCATTCCTAGACTTCACATCAACACAGAAAACCCTGCTGTGATTTCAGTTGCTGAATTTGCAACGGGAAAAGATCTGTTAGATCCATCCGAAGACCGCTTCCATAGTGAAATGAATAAAGAAGAAGTGGTTGTCAACGACACAGAGATCTCTGAAGAAGCTGAAGGCTAGTTTCATGAACCCTTGCAACTGGTCCTTAATGGGAGTGTTGGAACTCAATGTTGAAACTCTAGGTCAACGATGAATGAGCTGTTTCTCATTTTTATCTTAGTTGCGGTTTTTGCGCTCCTTGGGGGACTTGCATGGGTGAGTTGGTTTTTGACTGGATTTATGGAGGACAGTCCTTCTCCCTATACTGGCAAAAAACTACGAAGGGCGGAAAGCCTCCCTTTTAAGACGATGTACACTGTACGTAAGTACATGGATGACAATGAAGATAGCATCAACCGCCCCTTCTCCTTTAGGACCGCAGCCTTTTGCAGAGAGACAGGACGCATTTTCGAGAAGGCGGTGAGGTGGAATGGAGTGATCCGAGTGAACTGGGATTTTTTAAAAAAAAAGTATCCTGGTGAATATGTTTCTTGGGGAAGTCTTACGAAGGAAGAGCAGAAGAAGCTCATTAAACAGTATGGGGACCTGAATGGGTTTCAAACAGAGGCTTCTTCGAAGAAAAGGAAACCAAAAGACGTGGAAGAGGAGTACATCTACCTTAAACCCGGACCTCTCTACGTCAACAAGAGTTATAATCTTGTCGTCGGGTGGAAATGCATCCCCGACACCGATATTGAAGTTTTAATTGTTCAACGACCCAAAATACTCATATGAGCGATAAAGTCCTAATCACAGCAGCCCTTCTTTATGCTAATGGAAAACTCCACTTTGGCCACTTAGCCGGTGCTTATCTTCCTGCAGATGTGCATGCGCGTTTTCAGCGTCTCATGAAAAGAGATGTTTTCTTCGTCAGCGGCTCCGATGAGTACGGCGTTGCGATTACCATGAGCGCGGAAAAGGCAGGGCGGACCCCTAGAGAGCAGGTTGATCGATTTCATGAAATCAATACTCGTCTGTTTGAGGAGCTCTCTATCTCTTTTGATCACTACTCCAGAACGACATGGAAAGGACATGTTCAGCCGGTACAGAAATTCTTCCTCGATCTTTTGGAGAAGGGGTTTATCGAAGAAAAAGTGACGGATCAGCTCTACAGTCCATCAGAAAAGCGCTTTCTCGCCGATCGCTACGTGACTGGGGAGTGCCCTGCCTGTGGCTATGACAAAGCTAGGGGTGATGAGTGTCCGAAATGTGGGGCCAGCTTTGAGGCGACGCAGCTCAAAAATCCTCGCTCAAAAGAGACAGGGGCGAAGTTGGAGAAACGCCCGACGAAACATTGGTTTCTCTTGCTCGACAAGTTTAAAGATGAGTTGAAAGAGTGGTTGGCCAAAAAGAACTGGAAGCCCAATGTGGTCAACTTCATCAAACGGTATATCAATGACCTCCATCCAAGGGCGATCACGCGCGATATTGAGTGGGGAGTGCCGATCCCTCTTCCAGACACGGATGGAAAAAAGCTGTATGTCTGGTTTGATGCTCCGATTGGGTACATCTCAGCGACCATGGAATGGGCTCAGCAACAAAACAATCCCGATCAGTGGAAAAAATACTGGCTGGAAGAGGAGACAAAACTGATCCACTTCATTGGGAAAGATAACATCCCTTTCCATACGGCTATCTTCCCAGCGATGTGTATGGGGCAAAGCCTCCCTTTAAAGTTGGTCGATGAGGTTCCTGCAAATGAGTTCTACAACCTTGAAGGCAAAAAACTTTCTAAATCCGAAGGTTGGTATGTCGACCTTGAGGACTTTTTGAAGAAGTTCAGCTCTGACCAGCTCAGATACACACTCGCTTCGAATGCTCCGGAGACCTCCGACTCTGAATTTACTTGGAACGACTTCCAGCTCCGCTGCAACTCAGAGCTTTTAGGGAAGTTTGGAAACTTCGTCAACCGTGTCATGGTCTTTGTGAAAAAGAACCACGAGGGAACGGTTCCTCCTCTCGGGCCACTGGATGATGAAGATCAAGCGTTCTTGAAACATATCGATAGAATCACAGAGGAGGCAAGAGTCTCTTTCGAGCAGTATAAAGTGCGCCGAGCTGCCCACCTTCTAATGGAACTTGCCCAAGAAGGAAATGTCTATTTTGACCTGAAGAAACCCTGGAAGTTGGCAAAAGAGGACAAGCAAGCGATGGCAACGACACTCCACCTTTGCTTGAAATGTGTGAAGGCACTCTCGCTCCTCTCTTATCCCATTTTACCGACCACTTCAGAAAAAATTTGTCTGATGCTTGGAGAGACTCAACCTCTCGTCGATGCGGGATGGGAGAAGACTCTGAAAACACCCCTCACTCCCGGAACGGTTCTTGGGAAACCAGAGATCCTGTTCAGAAAAATTGAAAATGAAGAGATCGAGAAAGAGCGGGAAGCGCTTTTTGGAAATCAAAAGAAGGAGAGCTCTGTGGACGAGAATCAAATCACCATTGATGAGTTTAAAAAGCTCGATCTGCGCGTGGGCGAGATTGTAAAAGTGCAAGAGATTGAGGGGAGTCAAAAGCTCTTTGAATTGACCGTGGCTCTTGGCGAAGAGAAGCGGACGATCCTCTCTGGCATCAAACAGCACTTCACTCCGGAGAGTTTGATCGGTAAAAAAGTCGTGGTGGTCGCGAACTTGAAGCCTGCGAAGCTGATGGGACGAATGAGCTATGGAATGGTCCTGGCAGCACAGGAGGGGGAAACACTAGAGCTCCCAGTCCTGGAAAATATCAAGTCTGGAAGCTCAGTTAAGTAATTCAAGAAAAATTGAAGATGCTTAAACGCGGATGCCTTTCGCGCGAATGTCTCTCACAACGGCTTCGATGCCATTCTTCTCTACCGTGCGGATCGCAGCAGCAGAAAGCTTGAGAGTCACAAAGCGGTTCTCTGAAGGAAGCCAGAAACGCTTCTTCTGAATGTTGGGCTTGAAAGAACGGCGGTTTTTACCCGTGATTTTAAGTCCAATTCCCTTCTTTTTCTTAGCAATACCACGGATCGAGTAGGTGTTTCCACGAGCCATTTTACGGCCTGTGAGCTGGCACTTTCTTCCTGGAGCGGGTTTTTCTTTTTCAGATCTAGGTCTGGTTGACATTTGAATTTCTCCTTAACTTCTAAAATAAGTGAACAGAGGATAACAAATTATCCCTTTCAAATCAAGAGAGGAGTCGGCCCTAAAAAATGATCAATCAAAAAGTTTATTATACACCCTAAGAAGAGGAACTTTCTTCTAAGCTTCTCGACTTCAGCCATCGTTGGGCGCTCCTCGGGATTGAGGCGGGTGCAGTCCCAGGTGAGTTGGCCTAGGGGGTACGCTTGCCAGAGGTTGCCTCAATCTTGGTCGTAGGCAAGGGCTAGTAAGTTGTGGGCATTGTCTTTGGTGAAGAGAGTGGTGAGGTGTTCTTCGACAAGAAGTCTTGGGACGGAGTTCTGAGGATTGGAAATGAGTAAGGCTTCCAGCTCTTCAATGGACCCTTTTTTCCCTCCTGGATATCGAGTTTAGGGGGATGGAGATCCGCACCTGTTAAAGAATCCCATTTTTGAGGTAATGCTATGAATCAGGGCTGGTTTTTGGCTGTCCTCCACCTCATCGCTGCTGCTGATCTCGACCACACGTCCAATAGCCGCTCAGATTCGCTCTGGTGGGCTTTTATCCACTCCTCAGCGACACCTGAAATAAGCTTTTAGAGTTGGTTAGGGGTAATGCGTCTGATCCCTAGATCAAACTCAGAGGGGCTGTCTAGCACTTGGCGTAGACGGTAGGGAACTGAATGGAGTGGAGAGCTCATACATTTATTATAAAAAACCTGTTTATTTGAATCAATTTGGTATGGAATTTGCATTTAAATAAACATAACATTAATAAGATAGATTATTATTTAAAATTTTATTATAATATTACTAGGAAAGTGAAATAGAGGTAAATATGTTCTCAGATTATTCCTCACTGGAAAGAATCCATCAAAGAGCGGAACTCCTTGAGAAGCAACTTTCTGACGCTGAAAATGATGTGAATTCCGAACTCGATGCCAGCCTTCGGGAGAGAATTGAGGCTCTTAAAGCCGAAGCCGGAGTGATAAAGGACGACGATCGTGCACTGGATCCTTTACGAGTCCGCCTTCTCAAGCTGGAGAAGGATGTGGCTGAGGTTCAAGCTGTTTTGGTTGCGGAGCATGTAGAGAAGCTCCGCAAATTAAAAGAATTTGGAGCAGCACTAAAACTGGCAGACCATCGAAGGGACTACGAGGCGATTGAGCAACTAGCCGATCGTCGGATCAGTGAAGAGACAGCAGCACAGGCAAAGTACGATGGAACAGAACTCCCGAGCAGTGCTTGGAAAACCTCTAGAGAAGGACGTCTTTTAATGGGGAAGGGAGACTATCCTGGTAAAGAGGCTTTCATTCAGCGGTATGATGAGATTCAACGTCAGATCCAGTTTTTGAAAGAGCATGGTGGAGAAGATCGACGTGAAGAGTTACAGCTGTTAGAAGCGAGGGCAACTTCACTCGCTATCAATCAGCTTTTCTACCGTCACTCAAGATCCACAAATCCAGGTGAAAAAGCAGATATTGAAGAGAAAGTCCGCGAATGGATCGATGAGTATAAAGAACACGGGGTGGATTCTGGCCATTTTAGAAAGTTGGTGCTCGGATCTCAGGGCGAAAAAGAGTGGATTTCTCCAGAAGCGTATGCGTTTCGATTCGAGTGTTTACGCCATGGATATCAGCCGAAAGACTCTCCATTGACCCGTTTTGGAGAAAAAGATTTTCAAGTAGAGATAACCAAAGAGTTGGAGGCGTTTGTAGAGTGGGCCAATGAACACCCCCATCAAGCGCAGTGGATGGTAGGGGATATTCTACCACTCGTTGCCGCTATCCATGATGACAAATTGACGCGAAAATATGGAGAGCTTTTAGGGAGTTTAGCAAAGGGTGTTCGAGAGCCGCCGAGGGGAGAAAATATTACTGAGGAAACGTTGCGCTATCTAGAGCTTTCGGAAGCGACAGGGCAGCTTTGGAAACTGTATCAGAGTGGAGATGAAAAAGCAGCCGGGGTGATTAGGCAGCTGGGGCTAGAGGAGTGCCCTAGTGAACTCCATTTTTCTAAGAGAGCAGAAAACCCATCGAATCTGAACTCTCGCGGTGTCGCCAGCTTTTTTCAGAACCTGAGTTTCTTAAAAGCACGCCAAAGACCTTTAATGGAATGTCAATTTGAGAGAGCGATTGCCAAAGAGGAATCTTATGTCAATTCTATAGTCAACACGGTGAAACGAGATGCTGTGAATGCCGCAAAAGATGTGAAAAGAGTCACTCCTAAACGGTCGGTTTGGGATTTCTTCTCGGCTTCAAGAGCAAGAGCTTACCTGAGTCAGATATGGAGTTCCAACAATTGGGCTGAAAAAGGACTCCGGATCGGAGCTGGAGTCGTGAGTGTGGGTGTAGGAGGAGTTTGTCTTGGCGGGGGGATCGCTTTGATCGCCACCGGAGCCGGGGCCGCGATCGGAACGGCTTTGATTGGAGCCGTGTTCGCTGTACCAGAGCTCTTTTCCAGCTTGAACACCATAATAGATCGATTTTTTGTGGATGAACAGAGAGCCCAAGAAGAGCATAAACTGTTGCAAGTGCGAGGAGCTCTACTAGAAGAATTGGAATCTCGTGGTGCAGTTTCCCGGTTTCGACCCATCAAGTTTAGTTCACTCAGTCGTTCTGATCGGAAAAAAGCCCAAGACCTCTATGACCGTATGAAGGCAGAGTTAGATGAAATCGCACCTTTGCCTGGAGATCTTGTTCACTTTTCACAGGAATTTGAACGGGTTCTTCATAAATACGATCCGCTCTATTACACGCTTCAAGAGTCGGACGAGGAGTGGGTTCACGCAGCCTTTAACCGTCTTAAAGAATCGTGGTATCAGCCTCGGTTGAAAAAAATGGTGGAAGCGATGACAGACTGGGATGCGGATCCCTCCGACAACCCCGATCGCTTGCTGCGACAGAGGTTAGAAAAAGTTAGTTAGCCTCGATCCTTCATTAGACATTTAAATTAGTGCAAAGGAAGCCACGTGGGCTTGACGTTGTGGCGCAGATAGGTCGCTTTCTTAATGCGCGTTTTGACGTACTCTTCTTCTTGAGGCAGGATTTTTTTCTGAATCTCTTTTTGGAATTCTCTCACTTTTTCAATAATGGCTTGGACTTTCGCACGCTCTTCTGGCGTGAGTTCTCCTTCACTATCCATGTACTTTTTCAGCTCTTCTTTTTTTATGTTGAGCTTTTTGATATACTTTTTGTGAGAGACGAGAGATTTTAAACCGTGTTTCATCTGCCGAAGAGCAAACCGGTTGAGCCTTTTTGCGTGTTCCATTGCCTTTTTAGGATCGCTCACGCCAAAGCCTCCAAAGGAAGCAGAAACCTCTTCAAGTCCAATGATGTACTCGAAGTGGAATTTGGCGAGGGTGGCTTCGAGCTCCTGCTCGACCTTCTTAAAATTAATCTTCGGCATAACCTTATTATAACTGTTTTTTGTGATTAATTCTAAAACGCTTGTTTTAAGTAGGTTATGTAGTTTCTCGCATTTTGTGAAAAAATAGAGATAATAGAGACTATATGGAAGAGATTGAATGTGACTTAGCTGTAATCGGTTCGGGGCCTGCTGGACAAAAGGCGGCCATCCAGGCGGCGAAGCTAGGAAAGAAAGTGTGTGTGGTTGAGCGGATCGGTCAGCCGGGAGGCTCCTGCCTTTACTCGGGAACGATTCCTTCAAAAACGTTGCGTGAAGCGATCGTGGATTTGACGGGGTTTCACCAAAGAGTGATCTATGGTCAAGATTTTCCGATCAAAGATGTCACTATCCAAGATTTGAACTTTCGTCTGAGTCAAGTGCTCGAAGAGGAGCGCAATATTATCAGCCGCCAGCTGAGAAAAAATGATATCCAGCTCGTCATCGGAACCGCACGCTTTGAAAACGAACACACCTTGATTGTTGTCGATCAGGAGTACCGCATCGTTGCACAAATCCACGCAGAAAATGTCATTATTGCAACGGGTTCACAACCGAGAAACCCTAAAGAGGTGCCTTTCGATGATGAGGTGATTCTGGACTCTACCCGTCTTCTGTCGATCAAAGATGTCCCAAAGTCGATGTTGGTGCTAGGGGGAGGGATTATTGGTTCGGAGTATGCGAGCTTCTTTGCGGCTCTCGGTTGCGAAGTGACGGTGATTGATAAGAAGGAACACATGCTTCCGCTCTTAGATGATGAGATCGGAATCCACCTTCAAACAGCCCTCACGAACATTGGTCTGAAGTTTAAAGGAAAGAAGATCCCTAAAGAGATTCTCAAAGAGGGGAATAAAGCGCGTGTGATTTTCGAAGATGGGACGGAGCTCAAAGCGGACTGCTTACTCTATGCTTTAGGAAGAGTTGCAAATGTCGAAGGGTTGCACATTGAGAATGCTGGGCTCAGTGTCAATGCGCGTGGATACGTTCCTGTGAATGCCCTCTTCCAAACGAAAGTGCCCCATATTTATGCCGTGGGGGATGTGATTGGAGGACCGAGCCTTGCCTCCACGAGTATGGAGCAGGGGAGACTTGCCGCACGCCACGCCTTCGGTGCGGGAACGCACCACTTTCCCACGTTTTACCCTGTCGGAATTTACACCATTCCTACCATTTCGTGTTGTGGATACACAGAGGAAGACCTGATTGAAATGGACTTCCGTTATGAGGTGGGTCGCGCCTACTATTATGAGATAGCAAGGAGCCACATTGCAGGAAGCAATGTAGGGATGTTTAAAATCCTCTTCCACAAAGAGACATTAGAGATTCTGGGCGTGCATGTGATTGGCCGAGGCGCTACGGAGGTCATCCATATCGGTCAGCTTGCCATGAGTTTCCGTGCGAAAATTGACTATTTTGTCGATCAGGTGTTTAATTATCCTACCTATGCAGAGGGTTACCGTGTAGCGGCTCTGAACGGGATAAATAAAATTAAAAGAAAGCACTAGCCATGTCGACAGAAGATCCATCAAAGCAAAAGAGAAAGCTCCCTGAGTTCATCATTATCGATGAGGATGATGTCGAAGTTCAGACAGAGGAGGAGTATGCGGGAGGGAAAAGAAGCTCTAAAGCTCCCGATGAGAAGGTCTCTTGGAAATTCCGTGTGATGTGCTTCTTTGTTTCCTTTATGACAATGATCTGGTGTGTGGTGACATTTGCAGCTGCTTTACTGGCCGCAGCGATTAACCTCGTCACCTTTAACTCGTTTCCTCCTATCAAAGCAGCCTTAAGGGTGTACTGGAGTTGGTGCTGCGGTGCGGCGGTCCTCACTCTAGGACTCCTCGTGGCTGTGTTGAACTTCCCCTTAGGGATGGTGATCATTCTGTTCTATTTCTCAGAACAAAAGCCTGGTTGGCAGAAGGACATGGTTTCCCGTCTCGTGAAGCCCCACGCTAAAGATTACTGGAAATCTTAAAACCACCTTCTCTTCGGAAGAGAAGATTGAATCGTTTCCCTGTCCAGTTTGATCGAATATTGAAAGAAGTCTTAACCTGGAAGCGTGTCAGGTAGGGGTCTAAAGTTATCCCGTTCCTCAGGAGTGTCTTTTACAGACCATCTTACGAAACGCATATCTCCTATTTCAGTCAGCTTTGTTCTGTCGACCTTGGTGTACAGGCGGTTACAGTAATCGTTATACAACGTTCTCCATTGCTGTTGAAGAGTATCAGGACTGTAAAACTGGTCCACGTACTGGGGGTCTTCTATGGATGTGACTGTGAGTCCCACAATACTGGAGTCGAGATCGCCAGAGTAATGGACTTTTCCCCTAGCTAGATGGTAGGCATCTGGGAGAAAAAAGAAGGCATATCGAAAGTAGGTTTGATCACTGGTAATCGCTTCTTCATAACTTTTTTCTGGCATCACTTCTTTGGTAAATGCATCGATGTCATCCACCATCCAAAGGCTCAATGTGTATGCGAGCTTGATGAGTTTGTCCATCTCATTCAAGAAGTCATCTTCTTGCCAGGGCTCATTGTATCTCCTTGCTAAATGATAACATTGACTCGTCTGATTCAAAAAATGGGTTGTCAACCTACTGAACTGGGGATGGGTAGAGGTCGCTAGCGATGCAAAAAATTGATCAGAGGGTTGAACCTGAATGTTGGAAAGAAGTTCCTCTGCAAACGCTACCGCTTCTCTAGCCTCCAGAGGAAGGGGGAGTGGATCTGGAGGAGTGGGTTCGTTGGCTTCGAGCAAATCAGGTATTCTAAATGAGTCAGGAGCATTTAATGGTTTACCAGCTCCGGTAAATAAAGACCAGGTCAGACCAGTAGCGAAGTCTTTGACTCTTTCTAATAGCCCATCATTCTCAGCTGAGGGGGAGGTAGATGGTGAGCTGATGACTGCAGCTGCGACCTCTATGACTCTCTCTTCAAGTGGATCTTCTTGTGGCACACGGGGACTCGGCAGTTGAGAAAGAGATTGGTCATCTTCGAAAGGTCTAATTGATATATCTATGCTGTCCATATTGTCTCCTGACTATTCAATTAAAATTGACAGGTCATCAAATTTATCAGTTCAGTTGAAATTTCATATTTTTTTGGGGAAGCTGCTGAAAAAATTTTCACTGAGTGCTAATTCACCAAGACTCCTCTAGCAAAGCTGCTTTTCTTTGAGTAAAGCTTGAAGTTCACCTTCTTCTGCCATCTCTTTGACAATATCGAAGCCGCCGATGAATTCCCCGTCGATGTAGAGTTGGGGGATCGTGGGCCAGTTGGTGAAGTCCTTGATCCCTTGGCGTAGTTCAGGGTCTGCTAGGACATTGATGTCTTTATAGGTCACACCGAGGTCGCTGAGAAGAGTCGAGACACCAGCAGAGAATCCACACTGGGGCATCTCTTTCGTTCCCTTCATAAATAGAACGACAGGGTTTTCACGAATTTCTGACTCAATGAATTTAAAGATATCGCTCATGCTTTCCTCTTCGTTTTGATGGAGAGGGCGTGGATGTCGTAGTTCTGAAGCACCTCTTGGACCATCCGGTGTTGTGCAATACGGGATTTACCATTGAAGGAGTCATCTGCAATGGTGACCTCCCAATGGTCATTGTCTCCAGCAAGATCTAGACAGGCGATCTGAGCCTCAGGAAAGGCCTGCTGAAGGGTCTCTAAAAGCTCTTTTTCTGAAATTGTCATAGTAACAGTTTAGGGGATATGCGGATTTTTCTCCAGCTATGAAGTGCAGTGAAAAAGGGGGTAGAGTTTATAAAGTCTTAATAATTTTATTTTAAACTAATTATATATTAATAATTTTTCGTATTAAAAATAGGTGTTTTATGAATTTTCAAATTGGGTGGGAAAACTTAGATCCCCAAACACAGGCTTATGTCGCTTTGTCAGTGTCTAAAGACTCTGATAGTGAGAAAGCAAAGACTGCTACCCTGATTCAAGCAGGTCTCATAGATTCTGGTGAACTTGAAATCTTTCATGTTACAGAGCAAGTGTGTCGGATGCACGCTCATCGTATCCTTCTCCAGATTGACATGCGTGACATCCGGCCGGATGAGGATGTTGTAGCTCGGGTGAATCGCAAAGTCTGCGAGGTGCTGCATAAGAGTTTGACACAAGGTGTGTCTGAAACTACTCAGGCTGAGATCAAAAAGACTCAAGAGGAAGTCGACTACCAGGTTCTTTTGAACAGGGGCCAACAATTCTATTATCGTCGAGAGTATGACTTAGCTATAGATGCGCTTTCTAGAGCTTCTGCGAGTGCTGACTTAGGGGTGGCTCTACCAGCAAATCAGTTACTATACCAAATTTTTACGCAAAGAGGCGAGCAGGTGGCTGCCAGATTCGTCCTGACTGAGATCGTAGTTAGAGAGTTGTTTGGATAGTTTTCCATCAAGAACGATCGAGTCTGCTTCCTACTGCCCAGTTTTCAAAAAAACGACAGATCGGGTTTAACTCACTTCAACAACAGAGAGGAGTTTAAATCCGATCTCGTCGTTTTCTATGATGAGTTCGATCTTGCTGTCGGAGGGGAGTCTCCCTTCGAGTAGGGCTTTGGCGAGCATGTTGGTCACCTGGTGCTGGATCAGGCGTTTGAGAGGACGGGCTCCAAAGATGGGGTCATAGCCCTCTTTGGCCAGTTTGTCCACGACCTCTTCTGACCAGGTGAGAGTGATGTGGCGTTCTGCCATCCGTTTAGCCACGACATTGAGCTGTAGTCTGACAATCTGGTGCATGTCCTCAGGACGTAAGGGAAGGAAGGGGAGAATTTCGTCGAGGCGGTTGATGAACTCTGGACGGAAGTGCTGGCGGATGATCGGTTCGAGGACTGCGAGGATTTCTTCCTTGGTGAACTCTTCATCCTTTTTCTCTAGTTGGTCGAGCAGCTGTTGTGACCCAAGGTTAGAAGTCATGATAAAGAGTGCATTTTTACAGTTGACAGTGCGGCCTTTACTATCAGTGAGGCGTCCATCATCAAAGACTTGGAGGAGGATGTTGAAGACATCCTGGTGGGCTTTCTCCACCTCATCGAGAAGGACCACAGCGTAGGGTCTGCGGCGTAGCGCTTCGGTGAGCTGTCCTCCTTCATCGTAGCCGACGTATCCCGGAGGAGAGCCGATCAGTTTGGAGACGGAGTGCTTTTCCATGTACTCCGACATATCGAGACGGATCATCGCCTCTTCGGTGTTGAAGAGTTGGTAGGCGAGAGCTTTGGCGAGCTCCGTTTTACCGACCCCTGTCGGACCAAGGAAGAGGAAAGCGCCCATCGGTCTTGTGGGATCGGAGAGGCCGGCGCGTGAGCGACGTATGGCGTCGGAGACAGCGGTGATGGCGATTTCTTGACCCACGACACGCTTCGAAAGTTCATCTTCGAGGTGGAGCAGTTTCTCGGCTTCGCTTTCCACCATTTTTGCCACCGGAATCCCTGTCCACTTGGACACGATCTCAGCGATGAGGTTTTCATCGACCTCTTCTTGGAGAAGACGGTGTTCCTTCTTCTCGAGTTTTTTTTCAGCTTCTTCAATCTCCTCTTGGAGTTTAGGGAGGATGCTGTAGCGGATCTCCGCAACGCGGTTGTAGTCGGAGCCCCGCTCGGCCTCTTCTTCTTCAAAGCGGAGGTGCTCGAGTTCGTTTTTCTTTTCTTTCAGCTCTTCGATGAGCTTCTTCTCTTCTTCCCATTGCTGACGGAGGAGGTTGAGCTCTTCTTTGAGCTCTGCGATCTTTGCATCGAGCTTTTCGATCTCTTTTTTTGAAGTGTCCGAGCCTTCACGCTTGAGCGCTTCTTGTTCGACAATGAGTGTGGCAAGCTGGCGTTCTTTGTTGTCGATCGGAAGGGGACGGCTTCCCAACTGCATTTTAATGAGGCTGGCGGCTTCATCGATCAAGTCGATCGCCTTATCCGGGAGCTGGCGGTCGGTGATGTAGCGGTTCGAGAGAAAGACAGCAGCGTGGAGTGCGCTCTCTGTGATCCGCACACCGTGAAAAATTTCGTACCGTTCGCGGAGGCCGCGGAGGATCGCGATCGCTTCTTCCACAGAAGGTTCGCGGATCATGACAGGCTGGAAGCGGCGCTCGAGGGCGGCGTCTTTTTCAATGTGCTTTTGGTATTCGTTCAGTGTCGTCGCGCCGATGCAGTGGAGGGTCCCACGTGCGAGTGCCGGCTTGAGGAGGTTGGCAGCGTCCATCGCTCCTTCGGTCGCTCCTGCACCGATGAGGGTGTGAACTTCGTCAATAAAGAGGATGATCTGTCCATCCGATTTCTCAATGTCTTCGAGGATGCCTTTGAGACGCTCTTCAAACTCTCCGCGGAATTTGGTTCCTGCAATGAGGCTACCCATATCGAGGGAGAGGAGTTCTTTATTCGCCAGTGAATCGGGCACGTCTTGCTGGACGATCCGCTGGGCGAGCCCTTCAGCGATGGCTGTTTTACCCACTCCGGGTTCACCAATCAGCATCGGGTTGTTTTTGGTGCGTCGGCAGAGCACTTGCATGGTTCGGCGGATCTCTTCATCACGGCCGATCACAGGATCGAGTTTCCCCTCTTTGGCAATCTTCGTGAGGTTTTTGCAGTATTTCTCTAAGACTTGCAACTGCGTGTCAGAGGTCGGGCTATCGATGGTTTTTCCTCCACGGATCTCTTTCACTTTTTTCTCCACATCGTTCAAGGAGAGGTTCACCTTCCGCATCCAAGAAGAGAGGGGTTCAGATCCTGCTTTAATAAAGCTCAGGAAGAGGTGGTCGCTGCTGACGTAGCTGTCTTGCATCGATTGGGCAAGCTCTTGAGCGTGGGCAAGCAGACTTTGGAGGTTGTGAGCCACTTGGGGTTCTTGGCCAGCCTTCTCGTAAGATGCGAGGCCGCTGAGGGCTCTCTCGACTTCACGGATGAGTTCGTTAGGCTCTTTTTCTAGGGAGGAGAGCAGTCCAGAGCAGTACCCTTCACGGTCTGAAAGGAGGGCATAAAGAAGATGGTTGTCGGTGACTTCCGTGTGCTTACTGGTGATGGCTTTCTGGAAAGCCTGTTGAAGTGCTTGGTTGACGGCTTCGGTGAGGTTATGTTGCATGTTCCTCCTTCAAGCTGGGATTTTTTATGAAGTGTGAGAGTGCTGCTTCCACGGAGTTTCAACAGCATGGGTGAGCTGGTTGACTCGGCGTGTGAGAACAAACAAGTAGTCCGATAAGCGGTTCAGGTAGACAATGACTTTTTCTGAGACAGCTCCATGGCGGAAGAGGGGAACGGCGTGGCGTTCTGCTCGGCGACAGATGTTTCTTGCCATATGGAGGTGGGCAGCTGCAGTATGTCCTCCAGGAAGGATGAATTGGCGGAGTGGAGGGAGTTCTTTCGACATCTGATCCATCCACTCTTCGAGTTGTTTGGTGCCTTCTGCATCAAAGCGTGTTTTTCCGATTTTATCTTCGCTTGCTTTGGTACGGGGGGTGGCCACAGCAGCGCCGAGATCAAAGAGCGTGTGTTGGATCTCTTCGAGCTGCTCTTTGTAGATCGAAAAGGCCTCATCCGTCGGCAGGAAGGCGATAGAAAGCCCAAGTGCTGCAGAGAGTTCGTCGACGGTCCCTAGGGCATGGACAAAGGAGTCATCCTTTGGCACGCGGTTGCCAGAGAAGAGGGCTGTTTCGCCTTGATCGCCTGTTTTTGTGTAAATTCTCATTCTGTATTAATTATATTTAATTGGGACTTAAAATCCAGAGCTGTTGTTCAAGTTTTTTGAGGGCTTCGGGATCGTGCTGGTGCTCTTCGGTGATCGACTTTGTGTGGTCGAGGTGTTGCCACGCTTTTGGGTAATTCATCCGCTTCGTATGGAGAGCGGCAAGCAGGTATTCGGAGGTGGGATTCTGAGGGTCGAGTTGGTGGAGTTTTTCTAAGCAGGTGAGCGCTTCCTTTTCTCGGAGGAGCTGGAGTTCCGTAGAAGCAAGATTGAGCCACCCTGAACGGAATTTGGGGTGTTTTTTAAGGATCTTGGTAAGTTCGTTTTTCTTTTCGAGGAGGGATTCGCGTGTTTCGTCAACAGAAATAAAGGTGCTGACGATTCCCGCCTCATCGACTCGGCCAAGCAGAAAGTCTTCTGCTAACGGTTCACGGTAGAGAAGGTGAGGGGAGCGTTTGGATTGACTGGATTGGAGCACTTCGAGGCCACGCTTTTTGTCGCCAGTGAGAATGAGAGTGAAGCCGTAGAGTTCTTCAATCAGCGGATCATCTTTAATGAAGAGGAGGGCGATCTCGTAGCTTTTTCTTGCCTTCTCAAAATCCTGTGTAGACCAGTAGACCGAGGCTCGGTTGACATGACTGAAACCGACTGTTTCTCGCAGGTCGCGGAGTTGGAGCTCACGGGTGTTCAGGCTGAGGTATTCGTCTGAATCCACGTGGACGCCCCGCGCGGTCGTTTCGATATTCACCACCTCTTTTCCATCGCGGAAACGGACGTAGATGTGGCCAGGGGGAGTGACAATTTCTAGGGGAAGGTCGAGGCGCTGCGCCAGAGCGAGGTAGAGAATCGATACCCCTAAACAGACCCCACGGCGGGAGTCCATGACGCTTGGTAAAAAGGTATAGAGGTCAATATCTTTTGCATACTCCGAGTGGGGGGGGAAGCGGAACTGAAGTTCTTCAAAGATGAAGCGGTTCATCTCTTTGACTTTGTCGAGGGAGCTGCTCTTTGGCGAAAGACGCGCTTGGATTTGTAGAGCCATCAGATCCAGCATCGCTTCATAGGACTCTACCTCTGCGGTGGTATGCGCAGTGGTGCTCATCTCGGAAAGAAAGAGGGCGCGGGCCAGGTCGATCTCTTCGGGAGGAAGACGTAGGAGATGGTCAAGTGAGTCAAGTCGGTAGCCCTCTAGTCTGCGGTTGCCGAGGTGACTGCCCAAATGGCGGATGGTCCTCCTTTCCGCTTCGGTGAGGGAGGGAAGCTGCTCATCATTGGGTTTGGTCGTCATCCGGATGAGGGTATCAATCGTCGAGAGGTCTGGAAGAGGGAGCGATGTGGGGCTGCCGTAGGAGAGGTGTCCTTGGTTGAGAAGGTTGAAAGCTCTAGAGAGGGCCATCTGACCTTCGTGGGTGTCAGGGTAGAGGTCGTAGAAGGCGAGGTGGTGGGAGACGGAGGTGGGGTCGAGGCGAGCGAGAAGGGTTTTGAGGTTTTGGGGTGCAGCCACCAAACTGAGAGGGAGGAGAAGGAGAAATAGGGCTCGAATCATGATTTTAGCAGTTTTTCGATGGCTTCCTGGAGTTGGCTATGCTCCATGATCTCATGAAAGGGGACTTTTTGGCGAATGGTCCAGTTTGTGGGGGAGAGAGTTCCGGGAACATTGATCCTCTCCTCATTGGGATCGTCGTGGATCAGCTCGGGATAGAGCGAGAGGTATTCGGAAAGAAGATTGATATGGAAGATGCTTGAGCTGGTGTGGGTGTCTCGGAGGATTTCAAACCGTTGATCGTAGGTGATTTTTTCATCGTAGTCCCAGCCTTTCACCTTCGCCAGGCGCTTCGCTTCATCAGGTTCATGGGCCCACCATTGTCCGAGGGTCTCTGAGTCGTGTGTGGAGACGGTCGTCATGCTAAGGGGAGGGTAGAGTTTAGGATTGATGAGGTTTTGGTCTCCTAGCCAGTTTTTCTCCCACCTCATCACTTTGGTGCCGGGAATCCCCATTTGAGTGAGCACAGCCCGGACCTCGTCGGGAACGGTTCCCAGATCCTCTCCCACAGGCAGCATCCCCGTTGTTTGGAGAAGGACTGACATCAGCTGATGCCCTTGTTCAAGCCAAAGATTTTCTTCAGGAGGGGTAAAGAACCCCTCTTCAGGCCCCTTGCCCCTTTCTATCGCCCAGATCCGGAAGAACCCCACCACGTGGTCGAGGCGGTAGAGGTTGTACAGATCTTCGGAGGCACGAAGGCGCTTCTTCCAGAAGGTATAATCGCGCGCTTTAAGCGCCTCCCAACGGTAAAGGGGAAAGCCCCAGTACTGTCCTTTGGGACTGTACATGTCGGGTGGAGCCCCTGCCGCGAGGTTTTGATTGAAGAGTTCTGTGTGTGCCCAGACGTCCGCGGAGTCGGGACTCAGGAGGATGGGAAGGTCTCCTTTGATGAGGATGCCTTTCTCGTTGGCATACTCACGGACCTCTTTCATCTGTGTGTAGCAGAGAAACTGGAGATACTCAAAATAGTGGATCATCTCTCTTTCCTCTTCTGCGATCTGCAGGAGAGCATCCAGATTGCGGCAGCGGTATTTAATATCCCAATCTTGCCAGTGACTTCCACCGCTGATCTCTTTCAACACTTTGAAAAGAGCGTAGGTGCGTGTCCAGGGATGCTTCTCCACAAACTCGTGAAACGCAGGATCGTTTACAAACTCTTCCCGGTGGGAGGCAAAGTAGAGTTTGAGGAAGTGCTCTTTGTTCAGACGTAACTGAGGAAAGTTAATGCGTTTTTCGGTGTCGATTTTTTTGAGGAGTTTTGTCTCTTCGGTCTCTTTGAAACCTTTGAGTTGCTGAAGGCTGAGGTGGAGGGGATTGAGCGCGACTGCAGAGAGCCCGTTATAAGGGGAGGGGTTGGCGGAGTCATTGAGGGGAAGGAGCTGGATGATGTCGAAGCCGACGGAGGCGCACCAGTCAATGACGGGGTAGAGATCCGCAAACTCTCCAATTCCATGGCTATTCTCTGTCCGGAGATAAAAAAGAGGCACGCAGATCCCATGTCGGTCTCTGATGCCAATTTTTTCCCAATGTTCTCGAGCTGGTGTTTGGTGAATCAGCGCTAAGAGCGTTTCGTCCACCATATCTTATGACTTCCTCACCATGCCCATGACGCTGGAGAGGTCCATTTGAGGTTTGTCGCTCTTTTGTTTCTCGATGATGGGAACCATCGATGATGCAAGCGCTTCTTTCCAGAGAACCATTTTTTCGTAGAGGATCGAAGCGGCGTTCATTAAACTCTCTTGGGTCACACTTTCGACAGGCATTGTATGGAAAAGAATGAGTGTGTCCATTTTTGAGGAGTAGGCAAAGGTTCCGAGGTTGGGTTGGGGAAACCCATTGGAGCGCAGGGCTTGCACAAGGACGTCTTCGCGGTAACGCCCTTCTTTTACCTCTCCAAGGAAACAGATGGCGAGGACGTTTTCTTGGTTTTCATCAAGCTCAAATTGGATCTGTTGGTCTTTGAAGCTGAGATTGACGGCTTCAAGATTTTCTGCATTGAGATTGAGATTAAAGGTGTTATTGAGTTGCTGAACAACTCCTTCAAAGGTGGATGCCATAATTAAATCCTCAAGTTACCCATGCATCTTCATCATCTTCTTCGTCCTCCTCATCCTCATCATACTCGAAGAGGTCGTCTTCCCACTCTTCTTCAGAGAGGAGTTCTTCTTCGAGCTCTTCAAACTCTTCCTCTAGAGTCTCAGAGGCTTCTATAATCGCTTTTAACACATCATCGCGGTGTTGAACAGAGGTAAAGACCCGCTCGAGGGAGACTTGGTGGACAGAGTCACGGAAGATATTGATAATGATGATCTTAAACTTTAGCAGTTGCAGGGGATCGTGGATGCTTGCACGGGAGGCGATAATATTGATATTTTGGATGACCTTGTCAGAAGAGGGGTAGCGGTCAAAAGCAAGCCCAATAAACTGCTCACGGAGAAGTTCGTCCGTCACATCCTTCGGAAAGTGTTTTTTCATTTCAGTCAGAGTCACTCGTCTTTTTCGCATGCGCGCTTCCTCTTCTTCTATTCAGTTTCTATTCCGTCTAAATTATGCAGCTGCAGCAGGGCCACTTCCACTTTCTTTGGATGCGGCCTTTTCAAGGTTCACTCTTGGTTTCTGTGCTTCCATTCCAGAGGCTTTCCCTTGCCCTCCAGCACCAGCTTGCTTAGCAGGGTTGGTGATTCCTTGAGTAAAGCTCTCCTTGACAGCGCGGTTCTGTGCGCCTTTGAATTGATTCATGGTTGAAAGAAGGACTTGGAGATTCTTAATCGAATTGACGGAAGTACGTAAGTAGGCAATGTCAGCTCCCGGTTTTTTGACCTCGGCTCCTGCCTTTTTGATACAGAGGTTAGCGGCAGCTCTTTGATCCACTTGGCTTCCAAAGGTGCTCTTCATCAAATTGCTAGTCTCCTTGAATGTGGTGCTATCGAGAAGCTTACCCATGAATTTTCCAAACTCTTCTTGGGAGCCAAAGATATTGGCAGTCTCTTTACTTGTCCGACGGACTTGCGTGGGGGTAGAAGCGTGAGGGGCTTGCGCCGTCATATCTTGAGGAAGTCTTCGTTGGGCTGCTTTGGCATTTCCGAACATCGTTTTTGCCTCATCGAGCTTGTCCTGGGTTTGATCGAGTGCATCTTTCTTTGCATCCAGGTTGGTCTGAAGCTCGGAGGTGTCTTGTCCTGCGGGAGCGGCTTCTAACTCTTTACTGAGTCCGCTGATTTCAGCCTCGAGACTCTCTACCTCTCCTTCCAGTTCTCCAACTCGCTCACCATAGCCTTTGGTGATGGTGTCGAGAGCTTCAACAGCTCCCTCCTCATCCCCTTTGTAGTTCGCGAGCAGCTTCTCGTTGATTTGGCCTGGGTCACCGTTGGGATCAGCAGCAATTTCACGGACATCTTGCTCTGCCATCTGAAGGTGTTCTTGCTTTCCTTTTGCAGCTGCTTCGTCTCCCTCTTTGGCAAGTCCCGCTTTTGTTGCATCTTCTTTTTCCGTTGCTTTCTTGACTTCTTCTGGTTTCTCAGCTTGGCTTGTTTTGGTGAGTTTATCTAAGCCCTTGGCAGACTGCTTCATTTCAGCCGCAAGTGTGGGGTCTGCGAGGTTGGCTTTTTGAGCGGCCGCCTTTTCCCCTTTGATCTCTTGTGTGAGTTCTTTTGCGCCTTCGATGGTGTCCATCAACTTTTCAGCTGATTCACCGGAGATCTGAGAAGCCATTTGTGAAATGTTTCCCATGTCCATAGGATTTATCCTCCTTTAAGCCCACTCAATTCATGCGGGCTGATCATTAAGAAATTTGTATTCTTCCCAACGGCTGGATGCGGATGTCGGAGACAATTTCTTGGTAGGAGACGACGGAGATATCACTGAATTCCATTTCAATGAGTTTGCGTACGAAGCGGCGGACGTCGATCGCGGTCAGGATCACAGGAGGTTGGCCTCCTGGAGGCGGGGGAGCGACAGTGGTTCGAACGCTTTGTAGGATGAGTTGGACGGAGTCGGGGTCGAGAGCGAGGTAGGATCCTGCAGAGGTCTGCTTGATCGCACCTCGAACCATATCTTCAATTTCGGGGTCGAGAATGTAAACCGAGAGCACCGATTGCCCTTGGGAGTATTTGTAACTGATGTAGCGCTTGAGCGAGGAGCGGACATATTCGGTCAGTAGGACGGTGTCTTTTTCAGTCTGTGCCCACTCGGCAAGCGATTCCATAATGGTTCTTAAATCTTTGACAGAGATCTGCTCTTGGATGAGACGCTTAAAGATATCTGTCATTTTTTGTAGAGGGATCAGTCTGGTCACCTCTTTCACAAGGTCAGGGAACGATTTTTCCATGAACTCAAGCATCGCTTTGACCTCTTGGATACCGATGAACTCTCCAGCATAAAAACGGAAGAAGTAGGAGAGGTGTAGAACCATCACCTCTAGAGGTCCCCAGTGTTTGATTCCTGCTTTTTCAAGCAGTTCTCGGTACTGCTCATCGACCCATTGAGAGGGTAGGCCGAGAGAGTTTTTGTAAGTGGTATAGGGTAGATTGTAGCGGCGTAAGTTCTCCTCAGACTCGTTGGTGAGGAGCTTATCAGCAAGGACTTTACCGCGTATGATCGGGACCTCGTTGAGGTGAATCGAATATTCATCGGCTTCTAAAATCGGGGAGTCCGTACGGACGTGAACCCCCGGAAAACGCACACCCAAGTCGTGGTAGAGGGCGTGACGCATTTTGGGAATCATTTGGTCAATGAAACTGACATTTTTTCCCTTTTGAGATTCTTGGATCATCTCAGAGAGGCTACTTCCCACTTCTAAGATGACAGGGAGAGTGAGAGCGTAGGAGTCAATCCCTCCGCCTGCGACGACTTTATGTCCTTTGACAGGGGTTTCGACACCAGGGGAGGCCATCGTGGTACCAGGACCTCCAGAGTCCATCGCTGCACCCCCTTGGGCGATCTCACGCTCTGCTTTGATCTGTGCGTTGGACCAGAGGGAGTAACCGATGATCCCCAGGACAGAGGCAAGGAACATGAAAGGCGGTTTCGGGAATCCTGGAATAAGCCCAATACCAATCAAAAACGCGGCTGCAACCATCAAAGCTTTTGGCTGAGCGAGCATCTGCCCAGAGATGTCTTTACCGAGGTTGGATTCTGTCTCATCTGACGAGACACGGGTCGTGACAATACCGGCTGTGACCGAAATGAGAAGGGCTGGAATCTGAGAGACGAGACCATCACCAATAGAGAGGAGGGTATAGGTTTTTGCCGCTTCGCCAGCACTCATGTCGTTGTAGAGCATCCCGATGATCAGCCCTCCGACGGCGTTGATAAGGGTAATCACAAGACCGGCGATCGCGTCCCCTTTAACGAACTTCATCGCACCGTCCATCGCACCGTAGAGCTGACTCTCTTTCTGGATCGCCAAACGTCGGTCACGGGCTTGGTCCTGATCGATCACACCCGCTCTCAAGTCGGCGTCAATCGACATCTGTTTACCGGGCATCGCGTCGAGGGTAAAACGCGCAGCAACTTCCGCGACACGCTCCGAACCTTTAACAATGACGATGAACTGAACAAGGGTGATGATCAAGAAGATAATTCCCCCGACGACGAAGTTACCTCCGACGACGAAGTTACCAAACCCAAAGATGATTTCCCCGGCATCTGCATGGAGAAGGATCTGTCGGGTCGTCGCGATGTTCAAACCGAGACGGTAGAGGGTAGTGATGAGAAGCAGAGAGGGGAAGATGGAAAGCTGTACCGCGCTTGAAATGTAGACAGAGGTGATCAAAAGCGCCACTGAGACCGTGAGGTTCAAGGCGATGAAGTAGTCAAGCATGAAGGGGGGAATCGGAATGATGATCAGCGTCAAGATCGCCATCAAGATGATGACAAGGACGATGTCCGCTCCTGCTGTCATACGCGACATGGCGCGGTCGCCACCTAATCGAGCTGTGATGCCCTCTAGAGCATTCTTCAATCCATCTAACATTCGTTAACTCTCCAATTCCGGTTCATCAAGTCCAAGTTCGCGCGCTTCTTCTAAAGAGGCAACCCACTTCAAGATTTCTGCTAGGGGTTCGTACGTCTCTTCAGGGACAAAGTCATCAATCTCACCCTCTGCCCAGAGTTGTTGAGCGAGGGGAATATTTCTCATGACAGGGACATTCTGGTCTCTTGCCAATTCAATGATATGTTTCGCCATTTTATCGCGACCCATCGTTGTTATCCAGGGGGCTTGGTCAATTTCTTCATCAAAAGCGATTCCGATAGCGAGGTGGGTCGGGTTCGAGACAACGGCTTTGGAGTTGGACACCCCTTTGGCAGGGCCTCCTCCATCCCCGTAAGCGATGTCTTGAGCAATCTGCTTACGTTTACCTTTAATCTGCGGGTCACCCTCTGTGTTCTTGTACTCCTGCTTCACTTCGAACTTTTCCATCTTCATTTCGTTCGCGAAGTTATGCTTTTGGTAGACGAAGTCGGCAATCGCGACGACGACGAACATCAGGCCGACTTTCCAAAGTACCTCATAGAGGAAGTGGTAGAGGACCATCAGGGAGCCGGTGAGTGGCAGGGCCACTGTTTTGGTGAGGACCGGTAAGCTTTTGTACATGACCGTGTAGATCAAGATAGCAGCTAGGATGATCTTGAAGAGGGATTTGAGAAGCTCAAAGAGGGTCTTCATCTTGAACTTAGACTTCAAGTTCTGGATCGGATCAAACTTCTTAATGTCGGGTTTGAGGGCTTCTGGGGCGAAAACAGGTCCAATCGCCAGGAAGTTGATCATCACACCAAAGAAGGCAATAAAACCCATGACAGGACCAGCTAGGTAAAAAATGCTCAAGATAGCTGAACCTAGGAGGCTCGGAAGGATGTCTGTGATGTTTTCCTGAGGGATCGACAAAAAGGCGGTGAGGATAAACGCCTTCATGTGCTCGTAGAAGTAGCTCATGAGCGTCAAAATAGCCCCTACAGCTGCCATAAAGGTGAATGCAGACGGAAGGTCTTGAGACTTTGCTACTTGACCCTTCTTCCGCGCGTCCCTCAACTTCTTAGGGGATGCCTTTTCGGTCTTCTCTCCCATAACCCTATTTTACCACGGTAGTGCTTTACACATAGAAAGAACATTCAACTCTCTCATAACGAGCGTCTAACGTCAATATTTTCGATCTGTGTACTTAATAAAGAGACTGTTCTTCCTATACCCTCTCACTACTAGTATACCCTATCTTCCCCCCATAGTCAAGGTTGTTTTTGAACGAAAAATAGCCTAAATCACTGGTTTAAAGGAGGTTGAAAATGGCTGATTGAATCAATCTCTGCCATGCGTTATGATGCTCTCACAAAAATAGGAGCACTTACCGAAATGGCACAACTTTCATGTGGAATCGTAGGACTTCCCAATGTGGGGAAATCCACTCTTTTTAATGCACTAACCTCTTGTATTGCAGAGGCTTCGAACTACCCATTTTGCACAATTGAACCCAATATGGGAATTGTGGAGGTCTATGACCCCCGCTTAGAGGTCCTCTCGAAAATGAGTAAAAGTCAGAAACTCCTCTACGCGACGACCAAATTTTTGGATATCGCGGGCTTAGTCGAAGGAGCTTCGAAAGGAGAAGGCTTAGGAAACAAGTTCTTATCAAACATCCGAGAAACCAGTGCGATTGTGCATGTGGTCCGCTGTTTTGTCGATGACGATGTCACCCATGTCTCTGGCGGGATTGATCCCATCCGCGACATCGAGGTGATCAACACAGAACTTTTGTTGTCCGACCTTCAGATGATCGAGTCTGCTCTTGAGCGGATTGAGAAGCAGATGAAATCTCAGAAAGAGGCGCCGAAGGTCAAGGCTCTGCTTGAACGCGTTGTCGCTCACCTGAATGAAGGCAATCATATCCGTTCCCTCGAACTTTCGGAAGAGGAAGAGGAGCTTTTAAAGCCCTACCCTCTGATCACTCGGAAGAAAGTCCTCTATGTCGCAAACGTCGGTGAAGATAGCCTTCCTTCTCTCGAGAATGAGTATGTCCAGAGAGTGCGCGAGTATGCCGAGAAAGAGGGAAGCTACGTCCTTCCGATTTGTGCGAAGCTAGAAGCGGAGATCGCAGAGTTAGATGAAGAGGAGAGAAAAGAGTATTTACAAAGCCTAGGCTTGGAGATGTCTGGCCTGCAGCGGTTGATTAAGACCTCTTTTGATATGTTGGGGCTCATCACCTTCTTGACAACGGGTGAAATGGAAACCCGTGCTTGGACGATTCACAAAGGGGAGTCTGCAGTGAGCGCTGCGGGGCAGATTCACACCGATATCCAAAAGGGATTTATCCGTGCAGAAGTGGTCGCTTATGAAGATATAGTCGAAGCGGGTAGCCGCGCCGCCTCAAAAGAGATGGGAAAGCTCAGGACAGAAGGTCGAGACTATATCGTCCGGGACGGCGATGTCGTTCTTTTCTTACATAACTAATTAAAATTGAGTGGAGAGTGGGAAGAAGCACCTCTCCTCAATTGAATTTTTCCCTTAAAGCGTCTATCTAGTGGGGTATGAAGATGCCCCCCTTTCTCTCTAAGAAGTTTGTGCACTTTGGTGAAGCCGCAGATCCAGACCAAGCGGCTGCGATGATCCTAGAGAGTGGCCCTGAAGTCGCCGCAGAGTTTTTTATAGAGTGTACCGACTATACCTCCTGGATCAAAGAGGAGGGTGCAGAGCTCATGGCGAAGCTCGTTGAGTTTTTTTCAAACGAGTGGATCCACTACCGTTTAGAAGCAGAACAAGCAGAATCGATTGTCAAGGCGCTTTGGAATATTTTCCCACTCATCGAATCCCATCTCACGAAAAGTGTCACGTTTGTTGCTGAAGGGGAAGCGCACCAAGAGTTTCCTCTTCCCTTTGTGACTCTGTCGACTGAACTCTCAGAAATCGTGCGTGGGAGCTCCAACCTAAGCCGGCCTTTAGAGGTCCCTACGATTACCCCTCAGCAGTTCAAATTTGTCAGGGAATATGCCTACTCGGGAGATGTGGAGTACCTTTGGCGCGAAGAGCCCGAGGCCATTGTCGATATGATTCGGCTGGCATCCGATATGGGAATGAAGGGACTTGCGCAGCTTGCAGCCCGTACCTATCGGCGCTATTTAACAGAAGAAAATGTCGTTGAGCATTTGGAAAAGGCGAGTCTCATGTATCTCAAGCCTCTTGAAGAAGAGTGCTGCCAGTTTATCAGTGACCATGCTCTAGGGATTAATCTTGAGCGGAGTGAGCTATTTGGGCTCTTCCTAGAGGTCGAGTGGATCCGTGAGGAATTCCAGCCCCTTCTCGTCAGGGTGGCAAAAGATGTGACGCATCTCAAGTTGAAAGGGACGGCAGGAAGCGACTCTTTTCTGTTAAGCCTTCTCCCTAGCATGAAGAAGTTGGTCAGAGTCGATGTCGGTGAAGCTCGAGGGCTCTCTGAGGAGCTCGTCGAGGAATTTCCGGTCGTGAGTGAATGGCTGTTTAATTGTGCAGAGTGGTTAGATGATACGCTTTTTGAACGTCTCATTCCACGAGCCAAGAAAGTGAGCCGGCTCGAGATTTCTGCAGTAGGAGACCTGACTGAAGCGAGCTTATCCCAACTGAGTCGACTTCCATGGCTGACAAAACTCAATATTTCAGACATGCATGGAATCAGTAACGATGTGATTGAGCTGATTGCTTGTGCAGCTCCCATGCTCACAGAGTTGACTTTTCAACACTCACATATTGGAGATCCAGGTCTCATTGCGCTCGGTGAGCACTGCACAGAGTTGCGCATTCTAGATCTCACTCGGGGGAACTTCACCAACGAGGGAATCATTCTCTTTTCTGAAAAGGCGAAGAATTTAGAGAGGTGGATTCTCAAAGATGGACGAGGTTTTGACGAAGAGGGACTCCAGATGGCTTTTAGGCAGATGCCTGGGCTTCAGTTTGTTGATCTTTCTGGGTGCCGGGTTTCAAGATATTTTGAAGAAGAGTGGAAACTGATCTTAGCTTAAAGAGTGCAGCTGCTCTTTCGCCATTTTGACATCCCTTGCGATCTGTTCGCGCAGTGCTGAGAGGCTGTCAAACTTCAACTCTTCTCGGATGAAATTCACAAAAGTCACTTCCACTTCATGGCCTGTGAGGTCGAGCTCTTGGTCAATCACATGCACTTCAAGGAGGAGCTTTTTGTCTCCACGGACTGTGGGGGCTCGCCCAAGATTGGCGACTCCTTCGTAGACGACTCCCTCCGATTTAAGTAGGACAGAGTAGACTCCTTCAGGTGGAACGACCGTAGTTGTGACATCCATATTCGCAGTCGGGAAGCCCATCTCTGATTTTCCAATGCCTCTTCCGGGAATGACGGGGAGTTTCACGCTATAGGGCCGGCCAAGGAGCTTCTCCGCCGTGGTCAAGTCTCCATGGATGATCGCTTCACGGATTCGACTACTGGAGATGGGGGTATGATCGATGGAAAAGGGGGGGATATAACTCACCTCAAATTGCTTTTGACCGGCGAGTTCTTGAACGATCTCTGGGGTCCCTTTCCGCTCTTTTCCTATTCTCGAATCGTGGCCGAGGACCAAAGCTTTCATATGAAGCTCTGTCAGGAGAGAGTCTATAAACGCTTCTGTCGACTGGTTAGAAAACTTTTCGTCAAAGGGGAGGGTGATGATCCAGTCAATTCCCATCTCTTCCATTCTTCTGTACGCCTCTCCTCTTTCAAGAAGGAGCTTGGGCGGGTTGCCTGGGGAGAAAAGTTCAGATGGGTGGTTAGTAAACGTCAGGACGACACTCTCAGCGTTCAGTTGCTTCCCTGTTTTTCGGGTTTGGCGGAGGAGTTCCTGATGTCCTAGGTGGATGCCATCAAAGAAGCCGATTGTCACGACAGAGGACTTTTCCTTGGGGAAATCGCTTAAGCTGGTGAGGGTGCCCATGGCTTCAACTCTATAGAAGAGGGGGTTTCTTTGATAGTTTCTAAGTCGACACACTCGTCAAGGCGGAAGTGCCCGGAGCGGGTGCGTGTGAGATCACGTAGGTGGGCGAAACAGTTTAGCTTCCTTCCGAGGTCGTCTGCCACAGAGCGGATATAGGTGCCTTTGCTACATGCAATCCGGAGCTTTAAGTTGGGGTAGTTGTATGAGAGGAGCTCGGTTTTCAATTCAACCGTACAGGGAGAGCGCTCAACTTCAATCCCTTTTCGGGCAAGATCACAGAGCTTTTTGCCTCCCACTTTTTTTGCGGAAAACATCGGGGGGATTTGTTCGACTTTTCCTTGGAAAGCTTGGAGAGCCTCTTCTACCTCATCCTGAGTGGGGATATAGTCTGAGGTCTCTTGAATTTCACCATCCACATCGAAGGTATTTGTCCTGGCTCCCAGTTGGAGTTCTGCGACATACTCCTTATCGGAGGTGAGAAACTGGTCTGAGAGGCGCGTGTACTTCCGTCCTACAAGCATCACCATGACGCCTGTTGCAAAAGGATCCAAAGTTCCGGCATGACCAATTTTTCGGACGCCTAATAGGCGTCTGAGGACAGCAACAAGGTGAAAGGAGGTCACGTTTTTAGGTTTGTTAATGAGAACCAGGCCTTCACGCGTCGGCTGAAGGGTGTTGTTCCTTTCTCTCATTCTCTTCTTCGTGAATCCTTTCGATGAGTTCTTCAATTCGAGCATGTTTCTCTACCGAATCATCTAAGATAAATCTGAGTTCAGGGAAGTGGTGCATGACCACCTCTTTTGAAGCGTTGACAGCAATGAAGCCCGCGGCAGAGTTGAGTCCTTCGAGGGTTTCTTTTTTCTTTTTCTCATCCCCAATGACACTCACATAGACTTTTGCGTAGTGAAGGTCTTTAGTGATATCGACTCTTGTTAAGGAGACAAAGTCGTCGACCGCTGGGTGTTTGACCTTGCTTCTAATAACCTGAGAGATCACCTCTTTGAGTAGAGAGTTGAGTCGTTCTGTTCGTCGAGTCATGTAGCCTTAAAGTTCCTGTTCGTAATAGGTAATTTCAAAGGCTTCAAGAATGTCACCGACTTGATAGTCGCTGAATCCATTGAGGAGGATACCACACTCAAATCCTTTCTGGATCTCTTTGACATCCTCTTTAACTCTCTTGAGCGAAGAGATGGGGCCTTTCCAAATTTCTTCGCCTTCTCTTTTCACACGGACAGAGTGGTTACGGTGAATGGTTCCTTCACTGACGATACAACCTGCAATCTGTCCTAGCTGAGAAGATTTGAAGACCTGTCTCACTTCAGCTGCACCGGTGTCACTCTCTTTAGAGAGTTTATCGAGAGTTTGTCTCATCAGCTCTTTAACCTCATCCACTGCATGGTAGATGATGTCGTGGAGGAGGATTTTGACTCCAAGCTCTTTTGCAAGGGGCTCGGCATGGCTCTCTACTTTCGTGTGGAAGCCTAGAATGACAGCGCTGGATGCATTAGCCAGTTGGATGTTGGACTCGGAAACCTCACCGACCTCTGAGGAGACGATGTTGAGGTCGACTTTGTCAGACTTGATCTTCGAAAGGGCAGTGATCAGGGCTTCCATCGAGCCTTGGACGTCTGCACAGATCATCAGATTGAAGATTTTCTTCTCTTGCTTAGCGACATCCTCAAGCATGCTTTCTAGAGTGGCAGGTTTTCTCTGCATACTCTTGAGGCGAACCTGCGACATCCGTGCTTCTGAAATCTCTCTTGCTTCCTTTTCTGAGTCGATCACAATGAATTCCGATCCAGCATCGGGAAGCCCAGAAAGTCCTGTGACTTCAACTGGTGTCGAAGGGGGAGCCACTTTGAGTTGCTTACCGTGTTCATCACGCATCGTCTTGATGCGACCATAGTAGGTGTCCGCAATGATCGCGTTTCCTAACTCTAGCGTTCCGTTTTGAATCAGAATGGTTGAAACGGCTCCGAGCCCTTTATGCATTTCTGATTCGACGACGGTTCCTCGAGCACGGGTATTTGGATTTGCTTTGAGCTCTAAGACTTCTGCTTGAAGTGCTAGCATTTCAAGCAGGTCGGGGATACCATCACCGGTCACAGCTGAGCAGTTGACCGTAATGGTCTCTCCACCCCAAGCTTCGGGAAGGAGTTCGATCTCAGAGAGCTGTCTGTAGACATTATCCGCATCGAAGTTCGGCTTATCCGACTTGTTGATAGCGACGACGATGGTCACATCCGCTTCTTTGGCGTGGTTGATCGCTTCCACGGTTTGTGGCTTGATACCCTCGTCTCCAGCAACAACGAGAACCACGATATCTGTCAGCGTGGCGCCGCGTAGACGCATCTCGGTGAAGGCTTCGTGGCCAGGGGTATCGAGGATGGCGATGTCTCCCACTTTCGTATGGCATCTGAAGGCACCGATGTGCTGTGTGATTGCACCTGCCTCACCAGAGGCAACGTTGCTTTTACGAATGGAGTCGATCAGACTGGTTTTACCGTGGTCAACGTGACCCATGAAGGCGACAATCGGCGCTCTTAGCTGAAGCTGATCCGCCCCAGCAGAGGCGATCTCTTCCGCAATCGATTGATCTGTGACGCGGATCAAATCTTCTTCAGAGGTATCTATTTCAATTTTACAACCAAAACCTTCACCAACGAGTTGGATCGCTGTTTCATCATCAAGAGCGTCGTTGATCGTGAGCATCAATCCATGCTTGAGGAGCTCAGCAATGAGTTGAGAGGCTTTGAGCTTCATCTCTGCTGCAAGGTCTTTAATCGAAATCGGGATGCGGACCTTCACCTCAGTAGGACGGACAGTCAGCTCTTCCTGGGCAGCTGTTGATAGCTTAGGGCGTTTCTTGCGGTAGCGGCCATATCCCTCATCATATCCGCTCGCAGCAGCGCGATCGCGGCTTGAGAAGGGTCTCGATTTAAAGTCACGGAACTCTTTGTACTTCGACCCTTTTGATGCCTTCTTTCCGCCTGTACGTCTGTCTGAATCCTCACGCGGTGGGGAAGGAGGAGGGAAGGAGCGCTTGTCGCCCGGTTTCTTCTCTGAGGCGGTTTTTTCAGGAGCCGGCTTCGGCTTTTTCGGAATCAGGTCTTTAACGTGTTTTCCAGTCGGGCCGAGCTTTTCTTGTGCAGGGGGGGCTTTTTTAGCCTCCTTCTTTACAGGTGTGGGTGTTGGAGCTTCAGCGACTTCCTCGACGACAGGGGGAGGTGCTTCCTCTGTCACAGTTGGAGCGGCAGGTTCGGGGGCTTTTTCAACTTGCTCAGACTCTGCAAAGACAGACTTAGAGCGCGCCTTAATTTTTGGCGCCTCTTCTTGTTCTACCTCTGCCTCATCGCCTTTAGTGACGGATGGCTCTTTCTCTTTCGGTGTTTTCTTTTTGGTGAGCTTTGCCTTAATTCCTTTTAGATCTAAGGCCTTTGCAATCTGCTTGTTTTTGATATTCAGCTTGGGAGCCTTCTTATCAGCAGTTTCGCTTTTTTGCTCGTCTTCTTTCTTTTTAGCCATACACGCTGGGGTTGCAAATTGTTCACCCATTCATGGGTGAGGGGTTACTTACTCTTCATTTTCGGAAGTGGATGACACCTCTTCTGGTGCTTTCGCAGCTTCCTCAGTCTCGATGCTCGAGAGAATCTGCTTTTGGATCTGCTCAAGAATCCTATCTGCGAGTTCTGCGCTGATCCCTGAAACTTCCGATAGTTGCGCCTGTGTCGCCTGGAGAATCTTTCTCGGTGTGCTGAAGCCTTCAGTCACAAGAGTCTCAAAAATCAGGCTGCTGACGCCAGGAATGCTCGTTAGCTCTTCATCGAGTTTAGGATCGTTCATGTCTGCGAGCTCGATACGCTGGACTGCCATCGCTTTGTTGTAGTCGGTGACTTTTTGCACTTCGAGGTCATAGCCGATCAACTCGCCATTGAGTGTCGCGTTCATCCCTCTCTTTCCAATGACGACGGGGAAGTCATCATCGACAACAACGATGGTCATTTGCTTCTCGTCTTCGTTCATGCTGAACTTCACAATCTCAATAGGCTGTAGAGCATTTTGAAGGAGCTCTATCGGGTCAGAAGAGTAGGGGATAATATCAATTTTCTCGTGGTTGAGTTCACGAACGACGTTTTTGACACGGAGGCCTCTCATTCCGACACAGGCACCGACAGGATCCACTTTCGGGTCTGTTGTGCGGACGGTGAGCTTGGTTCTGTAGCCAGGATCGCGAACAATGCGGTCGATCACCACGGTGCCATCCGTGATTTCAGGAACTTCTTGGATAAAGAGCTGTCGGACAAATTCTGGGTCACTGCGGCTTAGTACGACTTCAGCGCTTCCATTTTCTGTATCACGAACGTCTTGCAAGAGGGCAAAGACGCGGTCTCCGACACGGTACTGTTCGGTACGGGGGTAGTTCTTAATCGGCATCACACCCTCGACTTTACCTAAGTCGATAATGAGCTTCGCTCCGCGGATAAAACGCTTGACCGTTCCAGAGATGAGGTCGCCGATGCGGTGTCGGTACTCTTCGTATACGACGTCTCTTTCTGCAGTACGCAGTTTTTGGGTGATGACTTGGCGCGCTTTTTGTGCGGCGATCCTTCCAAAATCTTTAGGGGTGACAATGACGTCAATGAACTGTCCAATAGAGCAATCGGGGTCAATTTCACGGGCATCCTCGAGGGAGATCTCAACGGCAGGGACTTCTACATCGTCGACGATCTCTTTTTCACAGAAGACGTCGATGCTTCCTGTTTTGGAATTGATGGAGACACGGGCGTTGGAGGCACCTGCAATACTTTTTTGCGCGGCCACACAAAGAGACTCTTCGATGGCTTCAATCACAATGTCTCTTTTAATCCCTTTTTCTCTCTCTAAGTACTCAAAGATGGCGATCAGATCTTTATTCATATTTTCCTTCTCATCATCGACCTCACTCTAGGAGTGAAATCTTTGTAAATTTGGTATTTGGAAGTGTGGAACTTTTCTGTAAGCTCGCTGTATTTGTACTTCCTTTACAAAAAAAAGAAGTTTGCACTTCTTTTTTTCAACACGTCTTAGGAGACCTTAGATGAGGATTCATCTAAGGTCTCCTTAGAAACGACTACGACTGGCTTTCGTCAGAAGAGGTCTCAGCGCTCTCTTCAGCTCCTGTGCCAACGACAATGTCGTCTCTGTTCACTTGATTTTCATCAATCATGCACTCTTTCATGGATAGAGCAATCTTCTTATGCTCGGGGTCGATCTTGATCACTTTGGCTGTGATTTGATCGCCTTTTGCGATGACATCTTCCACTTTACCGAAAGCTTGGTCAGAGAGCTCTGTGACATGGATCAGTCCTTCGATTCCGTTGTCAAGCTCAACAAAAGCTCCGAATGCAGTGATTTTTGAGACAGTTCCCTTGAGAACAGCCCCTACAGGTGTGGTCTTTTCGATAGACTCCCAAGGGTTGTCGCTGAGTTGCTTTAGTCCAAGCGTGATCTTTTTGTTGTCGCGGTCGATCGAGAGGATCACGGCATTGACTTCATCACCTTTTTTCAGTAGCTCTGATGGGTGAGAGATTTTCTTGATCCAGCTCAGGTCAGAGATGTGGATGAGACCCTCAACACCTGGCTCTAGCTCTACAAAGGCGCCGTAGTTAGTGAGGCTCTTGATCTCGACATCGACATTTTTGCCAATCGGGTATTTCGCTTGAACGTCATCCCAAGGGTTGTGCTCGATTTGCTTGATACCAAGAGAGATTTTCCCTTCTTGCTTCTGCACTGAAAGAACAACCGCTTCGATCTCATCTCCTTTACGGACGATTTCACTTGGATCGGTGACTGTTTTCACCCAAGACATTTCTGAAACGTGGATCAGACCCTCGATTCCAGGTTCGATTTCGATGAATGCTCCGTAGGGGAGGAGGTTGACGATCATTCCCTTCACACGGGTGCCTGGAGGGTATTTCTCCTCGATGCGATCCCAAGGATTGTCTTCTTTTTGCTTCAGTCCTAGAGCAACACGGCCCTTCTCTTGGTCAATCGAGAGGATCATGACTTCGAGTTTGTCACCAAGCTGTACCATCTCAGAAGGGTGCTTGATACGCTTCCAGGTCATGTCTGTGATGTGAAGTAGGCCATCAATGCCATCGAGGTCGAGGAAGACTCCGAAGTCGGTGATGTTTTTGACGATACCTTCGCAGATCGCGCCTTCACTGATCGTTTCAAGCAGCTCAGCTTTTTTAGAGATGCGCTCAGCTTCGAGAAGCTCTCTTCTTGAAACGACGACATTCTTACGCTCGACGTTGATCTTGAGGATTTTAAACTCGTAGGTTTGGCCAATAAACTCATCGAGGTTTTTGATGCGCTTGTTGTCGATCTGGGAGCCAGGCAGGAAGGCTTCCATACCGATGTCGACCATGAGTCCACCTTTGACCTTACGGAGGACTTTTCCTTTCACAATTGAGCCCTCTTCGCAGTTGGAGATAATGAACTCCCACTGACGCTGGCGTTCCGCTTTCTCACGGGAGAGGACAATCTGGCCATTTTCATCTTCAGTACGGTCTAGGAAGACTTCTACTTCCTCACCGATCACGATTTGCTCAGGGTCAGAGAACTCTGAAGAGGGGACGAGTCCCTCACTTTTAAGACCGACGTCTACAACAACATGGTCTTTCGTGATTTCGACAATCGTTCCATTGAGGATCGTGCCAGGCACCATCGTTGTGCTCTCATCGCTAGATGAAGGAACTTTGCCATCTAAAAGAGATTTAAATTCTTGAGCATCAGATTCTTTAAATTCGATATCGTCGACGATCTTGTCTTCGGTCCAGGTGAATTGCTCTTGTTGTGCGTTTTTTGACATGTAAAGGTTTCTCCTTAATTTTTTCTATGATGAGCGAAATATTAGCAGATAGAAGCTATTAAATCAAGGAATTGAAACATTTCCCCTATATATAAGGGGACCGGTGATTAGTGCTCGAAATAGCTAGCCCAAGAGGTCTGGGTTTCGTAGAGAGTCACCTTGGTGAGAAGGGGGATTTGGGGCTTGAGATGGTCATAAATCCACTTTGCCATGAATTCGACGGTGGGGGAGTCGGTTTCGAGTGTTTCATTGATCCACTGGTGGTCAAAAAAATCTTTTAACATTGGCTTAACGATTTGACCAATGTCGTAGAAGTCCATCACCATGTTTTTAGAGGAGCCTTCTTCGTTTAGTGTGGGTGAGTTGAGCGTGATCATCAAGCGGTAGGTATGACCATGCGGTTTGCTACAGAGGCCTTGATGATGCTCTAGCGTATGTCCTGCGTCAAAAGTGAAAGATTTTGTAAGCTCAAACATTTTGTTATATTGGCAGATAGTATAGCATAGCGCTAAAAATTAGGAAAGTTGGATGTCGACAGTTGTCATGAAATTTGGCGGTGCAGCGGTTGCGACTCCTGAGCAGTTTAGCAAGATTGCCGAGGTGGTTGCAGAGGAGCGTACGCGGTTTAAAAATTTGGTGATTGTCGTCAGTGCGATGGCCGATATGACCAATCAGCTCGTCGAACTTGCCGAACAGGTTCACCCTGAACCTCCTCGTAGAGAGTATGATATGCTTGTCAGTGTCGGGGAAAGGATTTCCATCGCGCTTCTTGCTATGGCACTGGAAAAAAGAGGAATTCCGGCACAAAGTTTCACAGGCAGCCAATCGGGTATCGTCACTTCTGATGAGCATTCGAATGCACATGTCGTGGATGTTCGACCACGGCGTCTACTAACTGCTTTTGAACAAAACAAAGTGGTGATTGTCGCCGGTTTTCAAGGGTGCAGTTTGCGTGGCGAGATCACCACGCTGGGGCGCAATGGATCTGACATCTCTGCCGTTGCACTCGGTGTTGCCCTAGGAGCCAGTGAAGTGATTTTCTTTAAAGATGTTGATGGGGTTTACAGTGCGGATCCCAAAGAGAATCCCTCTGCAGTCCACTATCCAACTCTCTCTTATCAAGAATTTTACCGTACTGCCGGATCAAGTGGGGTCCTGCATAGCCGCTGTGTAGAGCTTGCAGAACACAACGCTCTCCCGCTCACTGTCTGCTCATTTGATCGACCCTTCAAAAAATGCACAAAGATCTTTTGTAGCCAAGCACTTCCACCCAGTTCTCCTCGGTATGAGGAAATCTCAGTAGCCATCACAGAATGATTGTATAGAAAGTCGATGACTTATAATATTAAATCCGGAGTTTAACCCTACATTGGAAAAAATAAGCGGATGAAAGTCGAGGAAAAAAAACCTCAGTTAGTCACCAATTTTAATGAGTCAGGCACAGATCCTGAGTCACCCTTCTACCGAGAATCCATTTTTCGAACGCTTTTGAAGATTTTTCGTCGTCAATTTCCCGATGCTGTCGACGGGGATCGGATTGATTTCGAAAAGCTTAAACCACGCTTTTTCGATGAGCTCCCTATTTTCACTCATAGCGAGTTTGAGGAAGCACCTTCACGAGTTTCGTTCTTCCTGCTCTCCAAGTACCGTCCCAATGCCTTTAACTTCTTCTTCGACCTCGTGAACAGTTGGCTTGTTCCTGGGCACCTTCTTGATGTGACACTCTTCTATGCAGTCGACTTCAATCTTCCCGAGCTAGGTGATCAGAAATACACGCTTTGTGAAGTGATGGTGAACATTTACAGTGACTTTGAGACAGACGAGATTAAGAAGAATCTTGCAGTCCTTAAAACAGAGATCAAACTGGGTGTGAGCTCTAGCTACTATGCTCGCAGGATCCTCGAATCAAAAGGACTCTCTTCAGATCAAAAAACAGCTGCGATACATGCTCTCATTGCAAAAGTGGCCAAGCGTTTTCCTGACACGTTCGATCCCGATATCCTAACAGAAATGCAATACATGTTGGTGATGTGTAAAGAGGCTTTTAAGGCTGAGCGTACGAGTAGACACCTATGCCGTATCGTCTGTTACAACTATCTTTTTCGCAAGCAGATCGCTTACTTGATGCAGAAGTACTCAGGAAAGCGACACCTTTGTTTGAAAGCTTTTCATATCCCACAAAAAACTCTGGGTCCACGTCGTCTTCTCGGGATTGCAATTGCGGTGAATTTTTTAAGTGATAAGGAAGTGTTGGATGACCGCCACTTGATGCGTGCCATCCAAAATCATATTCCCAATGTGCAGGCAATTGAGAACTCTTTTGTGAATATTCGAAAGGGGAGTGATCAGATTGCAACCCTCTACATCGAGATTCAAAAAATGGACGGTTCTCCCTTCACACAAGAGGAGGTTCTCCGACTTAGAGAAGAGTTGCCCGATGACTTGAAAGACCGTGTAGAGCATCTCATGCCTCCGATCTTCATGCCGAGGAATGAAGAGGAGATCATGAGGAATATCCTCTCTCTATCTAATCAAGTCAAATTTGCGAACGATATTCCGCAGGTCAATATCACTTTTGACGAGCAGACTCGTGCTCATCTTTATTTCACGATCATTCATGTCCGTGCAGAGAAGTCGACGGATAAAAGTATTGAAGAGCACTTCAAGCTAGCGAGCACATTCTTAGAGTTTCTCCCTGACTTTACGAAAAAAGTGGGCACGATTCGCAAGAAGTACCCAAAAGTGGCGACAGTGTTTCGGGTGAAGCTTCCCAAAGAGATGTTCCATCGGGAAGATCACTCGATCGATCTGTACAAAGCGCGTCAGGTTGTCGTGAGTGAACTAGAACGGATCTTAGGGGTCCTTCGTGATTATAACGGGGGAATGATCACCAAGCAAAACGAGCAGCTGGGTCGCCTCCGTACTCTTGTAGAAGAAGAGGGCGTCTATAACGATCTTCTTTTGGAGAACTTCTTCTACGCGATTTCTCCTGCCTCTCAACGCTCTCTTTTTGAGACAGAGGCTTTGAAAATTCTTTTTCTCCTCCTCGTGGACACCCTAGCTAGTGGCTTCCCCGATGGGCGTGCCGTGATGTTATCGATCCATTGTGAACTGGATGCCGTGTATGCGGTCATTATTGCTGATCGTGGGGGGATGAAGGAACGTGTACTAAAAGAGCTGAAGTCGATGAATATCGCACAATCAGAGCTTGTCTATTCATCGATCCGCACGATCGATCGACACTGCTTAGGGTTGATTTACCGCTCTGATGATCCTTACAAGCAGGAGTACTTTGCTGAAGCACTCCGCCACGCTACGAATTCACATACAGTAAAAGCGAGATAATAAACGTCACCGCGACAGGAGCTTTCACAGAGTTAAAGTGAAACATCTTGTGTCCGATGTTTAAAATCGAGAGCACAATGAGTGCGGGGTAACAGACAACAAGAATCGGCGCGAGGAAAGCGGCGATACCTGTGAAACCCAGTGTAGAGACGGCAAAAGTCAGGGCCAGTGTGACGACCAGTGAGTTTGAAAAGCTGATTTTTTCTCTGAAAATATCTTGGTGGAGGAACTCAGAGAAGACGGCTGCTAACGCAATTGCTGTGGTTAAGCAGGCGAGTGATACAGCGCCGATCGCAACGATTCCGGCATAAGCACCGAGAGTATGGATGGCGATCGCACCAAGAAACTGGTCACGGCTTAAGCCCTCAAGAGAAGCAGAATTAAAACTCGCCACGAAGCAAAAGCCAAAGTAGACCAGTGCAAGTAAGGATGCTCCAATGATACTCGACTTGAGCGTCATGAAGATGACATTGCGGAAGTTCTTCGTATGTCCGTGAGAGATCTCACTGCTCTCTAGACAAGCAAGAATCACCGTAGAGAAGTAGAAGGCGCCTAGAAGGTCCATCGTCTCATACCCTGTCTGAAGGCCAAAGAGGAAGGCGGTCCCACTTGTCATATTCGATAGGGGCGCCGGTTCTGCGCCGTAGATTCCCTTTACAATGATAATCACAAGAGTGACTAAAAGTAGGGGGGTGAGCACATACCCTAAAACATCCAAGATACGGTTCTTCTTAAAGGTCATGAGGTAAACCACCACACAGGCAATCACTGAAAAAAGCCAGAGTGGAACACCAGGGATGGCTAAATCAAAGGTGGAATGAGAAAGGGTTAGCAGCCTTGGCATCGCCCCAAAGGGACCGATGAGGCAGAGGATAAAGAGTGAAACAAGATATCCAGGAACCTTCCCGATACGTTTAAAAAAGAGGTGATAGTTTCCGTTGAAGAGCGTCATCGAAATGAGACCTAAGAAAGGCACTCCGATGGCGGAGATCATCAAGCCTAAAATAGCGATCGGGGTTTGGTTCTGGGCAATTTGTCCGACGGCGAGTGGAAATACCACATTTCCTGCTCCAAAAAACATGGAGAACATGGCAAAGCCGGTGGCCCATACAGATGATCTTGACTGTGCTTCCATTAGTTAGCGACTCCTTTAAAGGGAAAATTAGGCGATGACGTGTTTGTTTGTCACTTATAGCTAAGACCTTACAGAATTCTTTTGAAAAGTGCAAGGGCGAACTTCTCTACCTCTTGATACTACTAAAATTTTGAAAATGAAAGACATAACTTGAGATTGACAAGGTTTCAGCCTTGCCGATATGATGAAAAAAAATCTATTGAGGAGTGGTTATGAGTTCATGGGGCATTTTTTTGATCCTAATTTTGTTGTTATTAGGGATTGCCGTTGCGATGATTGTGGGGATTTACAACCGCTTTGTCACACTTAAAAATCGATTGCAAAACAGTTTTTCTCAAATTGAAGTGCAATTGAAGCGGCGTCATGACCTAATTCCCAATTTAGTGGAGATTGCGAAAGGATATTTGCAACATGAGAAGTCGACTCTCGAAGAGGTCACTCAAGCTCGTAACTTAGCTGCAAGTAGCTTAAAACAGGCGGCGACCCACTTCGGGAACGAGAGAGCTATGGAGCAGCTGGCTAAGAGTGAGGGGATGTTGACCTCTGCCCTGGGACGACTTTTTGCAGTTGCTGAAAGCTATCCCGACCTCAAGGCGAGTGAAAATATGATGCAGCTCACAGAAGAAGTGACTTCAACTGAAAATCGGATTTCCTTTGCCAGACAGGCCTATAATGATTCTGTGATGAACTTTAATAGTTATAAGCAGTCATTTCCTCCCGTTCTTTTAGCGGACCTCTTCGGATATGATGAGGATGCAGCCTTTTTAGAGTTTGAGCTTGGGGAGACAAAAACGGCGCCGAAGATCGAGTTCTAAATGGAATTTTATACACATCAAGACAACGCAAGGAAGCAGACCCTTTGGTTAATGGTCCTTTTTGGTCTTGGGGTGTTAGGGATCACTCTAGTGACCTATCTCCTGCTCGCTTTCATTGAGGCTATGGCAGTTTATGGTGATAACTTCGAGACCCACCACCTCTGGAATCCGACCATTCTTGTTTTCTCTTTTTTCATCACGGCAGCCATTGTGGGGTTAAGTGCCCTTTACAAAATTTCGAAGCTGAAAGCGGGTGGTGGGGCCTACGTGGCTGAGGAGCTGGGCGGAAGAGAGATCAGTTCCGACACGAAAAACTCTAAAGAAAAACAGCTGTTGAATATTGTTGAAGAGATCGCGATTGCAACAGGAATTCGTCGGCCTAAAGTCTTCCTTCTTGACAAAGAGGAGGGGATTAACGCTTTTGCCGCAGGATTCTCACCAAAATCTGCAGTCATCGGTGTGACAAAGGGCTGTTTAGATAAGTTGAGCCGTGAGGAACTACAAGGGGTGATTGCCCATGAATTTAGCCATATCCTGAATGGTGACATGCGCATGAATATCCGTCTGATGGGGCTTTTATTTGGCATCCTTGTTCTCAGCATTCTTGGATACTATATCTTGCGGTCTTCTTTCTACTTCCGCGGTACCAATAGCAAAACAAAGGGGCCTGGAGCCATGCTGGTGGTCCTCCTAGGAACGGGACTCATTGCCATTGGATCTGTGGGAAGCTTTTTTGGGCAATTTATTAAAGCAGCGATTAACCGCCAGCGAGAGTTTTTAGCGGATGCCAGTGCGGTGGAGTACACACGTAGCCAAGATACGATCGGCAAAGCGCTGATTAAAATTCGCGACGATGCGTATGGTTCTAGAATTTTCAGCCCTGCTGCACCTGATGCAAGCCACTTCTTCTTTGCTGAGGGAGTGCTTTCTGGTTTTGCCTCCTTTTTTGCAACGCACCCTCCTATCGAAGAGAGGATCTCCCGTATCTACTCAGGGAAAGTGAAGTACCCCAAAGAAACGGAAGGGAAAAAAGTGGTTCCAGCTGCACCTAAGACGCTGGGTACCTATATTGAAATGGCTGGACAACCCGATCTCGAGCAGATTGGTGTTGCTAAGCAGTTGATTGAAAAACTCGATCCGAACATTCGACGTGCTGTGACAGATCCCATCGGGGCTGCATCGATTATCTATCTGCTTCTCGTCTCTAAAGACGAAGCACACCGCAATGAGCAACTACAGCTCATTCAGAAAGAAGCTCCTTATTCTGTGAATGTGGAGATGAAAAATCTACTTCCTCTGTTTGATCAGATCGACGTGCGAGCGCGCCTTCCTCTGATTGATATGGCCATCTCTAGTCTGACTCAGCTGACGCCGAAACAAAGTCAAGGATTCATGGAGATTGTCAATAGACTCATTTACTCAGATGAGAGAAAGAATTTATTTGAATGGGTGATGGAGAAGATCTTACTCAAGCATGTTAGAGATCATCTCCACTCTACAAGTGAAACTTGCGGAATCGCTTCGATCGAAAATTTGCAAGCAGATGCTGCTCGTTTAATGCACGTTGTAGCGAAAGTGGGCCACCGCTCTGAGAAAGAAGAACAGGCTGCTTTTGTAGAGGGTATGAAAGCTCTCTCGATAAAGGGGAAAGCCTATACAGTCGGTAAAGTGCACTTGGGGCAACTAGAGGAGTCGATTCACCGCTTAGCTGATCTTCGCACGGAAGAAAAGAAAAAACTCCTTCACGCCCTCTCTATTTGCATCCAGCACGATAAGCGGATCACTTCAGCAGAAGCTGAACTCTTTAGAGGCATTGCGGATGCGATCGACTATCCTATTCCACTAGTGGTCGGTACTTAAATACTTTCCTGTTGCATTGCCTTTGATTTTTGTTAAGTCCTGGGGACGTCCCTCATAGAGGAGGTTTCCTCCAAAGGAACCGGCTCCTGGGCCAAGGTCAATTACATAGTCTCCAGAGCGGATCATTTCGCTATGGTGCTCGATGACGACAATGGTGGCTCCTTTGTCGACGAGGCGGTGAAGGATTTTAAGCAGCTTGGCAATATCATCGATATGTAGACCTGTCGTCGGTTCATCCATAATGTAGAGGGTTTCCTTTGTCCCTCTTTTTGACAGCTCTCGGCTCAACTTGATGCGCTGTGCTTCTCCGCCCGATAGGGTCGCGGTCTCTTGACCGAGAGACAAGTAGCCGAGTCCCACATCGATCAAGCTGTCGAGGACACGTGTGATTCGAGGAAAGGCATCGAAGGCTTGGCGTGCTTCATCCACGGTGAGCTTTAAGTACTCACCAAAGTTTTTGTCGTGATAGGTGACACTCAGACTGATGGGATTCAAACGATTTTGATCACACGCTTCACATGGAACGCGGACAGGAGGCATGAACTGCATGTCAACCCACTTGAAGCCGAGCCCGAAACAATGAGTACACATGCCTTTTTTGTGATTGTAGCTGAAATGTTTGGGTTCGAGTCCTAAAGCTTTCGCTGCATTTAGACTCGCAAAAAGTTCTCTCAGACGGTCCAGGGCTCCAACATACGTACCCACATTAGAACGGACGGTTTGTCCAAGCGGAGATTGATCGATGACAGAGAGTTGGTTGAATCGATCGATGCCTGAGACTGTCCCTGCAGGCAGGATCACTTTATCCTCGCCTGTCATGAGTCCTTTTTGGACAGCAGGAATGAGGATCTCTTCAGTCAGTGAGGATTTTCCAGAGCCCGAGACACCTGTAATGAAGGTTAAAGCTCCCTTGGGA
>CAZPBC010000004.1:57236-79479 GCA_964584775.1 uncultured bacterium | reverse complement strand
TTGAAATAGGTTTGGATGAGCTGTGGATAGGGGTGAAAGGCCAATCAAACTTGGAGATATCTTGTTCTCTCCGAAATAACTTAAGGGTTAGCCTTGGCATATCTCGTTGCAGGGGTAGAGCACTGGATTCACGCGGGGGCCTACCGGCCTACCAAAGGAAACCAAACTCCGAATACTGCAATGAAAGCCAGGAGATAGACAGTGGGAGATAAGTTTCATTGTCGAGAGGGGAACAGCCCAGATCGTCGATTAAGGCCCCAAATTCTATGCTAAGTGAGTAAGGAAGTGAAGTTTCAAAGACAGTTGGGATGTTGGCTTAGAGGCAGCCATCATTTAAAGAGTGCGTAACAGCTCACCAATCGAGAGACTTTGCGCCAATAATAAACGGGACTAAAGCATAGAGCCGAAATCACGGGTTTACACATTAGTGTAAGCGGTAGGAGAGCGTAGTACTCAGCGACGAAGGCATACCGAAAGGAGTGCTGGAGCGTGTACTAGTGACGATGCGTGGCATGAGTAAACGATAAAGGAGGTGAAAATCCTCCTCGCCGAAAACCTAAGGTTTCCAGGGTAAAGTTCGTCTTCCCTGGGTTAGCCGGACCCTAAGCTCAGGCCGCAAGGCGTAGGCGATGGGAAGCAGGTTAAATATTCCTGCGCCACCTAAGACTATGACAATGGGTTGACGGAGTAAGCGTAAGCGCGCGAACTGTTGGTTATGTTCGTGGAGCCATGAGGCTGTCTAGTAGGCAAATCCGCTAGAATAAGGCCAGGTGGCGATCAAGGGGAAATCGCAAGATGGAACCGATGGCGTGGAGTGAGGCTTCCAAGAAATAAACTCTAGTCGTCGATGGTGTCCGTACCAAAACCGACACAGGTAGGTGGGATGAAGATTCTAAGGCGCGCGAGATAACTCTTGTTAAGGAACTCGGCAAATTATCCTCGTAACTTCGGGAGAAGAGGAGCCTCCACTGGTGACTGAGTACATCAGAAGCTGGGGGAGGCCGCAGAGAAATGGCCCAGGCGACTGTTTATCAAAAACACAGCACAATGCAAAGCTGAATAAGGCGAAGTATATTGTGTGATGCCTGCCCAATGCCAAAAGGTCAAAGGGAGATGTTAGTCTTCGGACGAAGCATTGAACTCAAGCCCTGGTGAATGGCGGCCGTAACTATAACGGTCCTAAGGTAGCGAAATTCCTTGTCGGGTAAGTTCCGACCTGCACGAATGGTATAACGATCTGGGCACTGTCTCAACAAGAGACTCGGTGAAAATGTAGTAGCGGTGAAGATGCCGTTTACCCGCGACAAGACGGAAAGACCCTGTGAACCTTTACTGTACTCTGGTATGGGCTTTTGACTTATTATGTGTAGGATAGCTGGGAGACATTGAAGTAGCTTCGTCAGGAGTTATGGAGTCAACCTTGAAATACCAGTCTTAATAAGTTGGAAATCTAACAACGAGGCCGTGAAACCGGCAGTTGGACAGTGCCAGACGGGCAGTTTTACTGGGGCGGTATCCTCCTAAAAGGTAACGGAGGAGTTCAAAGCTTACCTCATCGTGGATGGAAATCACGAGAAGAGCGTAAAGGTATAAGGTAAGTTAACTGCGAGACCAACAAGTCGAGCAGATACGAAAGTAGGACTTAGTGATCCGGCGGTGGAATGTGGAATCGCCGTCGCTCAACGGATAAAAGGTACTCCGGGGATAACAGGCTTATCGCCACCAAGAGTTCATATCGACGTGGCGGTTTGGCACCTCGATGTCGACTCATCGCATCCTGGGGCTGTAGAAGGTCCCAAGGGTTTGGCTGTTCGCCAATTAAAGCGGTACGCGAGTTGGGTTCAAAACGTCGTGAGACAGTTTGGTCCCTATCTGTCGTGGGCGTAGGATACTTGAGAAGAGCTGCTTCTAGTACGAGAGGACCGAAGTGGACAAACCAATGGTGTGCCGGTTGTACTGCCAAGTGCATAGCCGGGTAGCTATGTTTGGAAAGGATAAGTGTTGAAAGCATATAAACACCAAGCCTCCTTCAAGATAAGGTATCCCTATGAGACTCCATGGAGACTACATGGTTGATAGGTTGGGAGTGGAAGTGCAGTAATGTATGAAGCAAACCAATACTAATGTTCCATAGGCTTGACCATTATTTTTTAAACTGACGAAAGTCAGTCGCAAGACGGCAATTTTTCAAGCGCTGATTTATATTAGCAAAGATGTTTTTCAAAACTAGATAAAGCTTTTTACTGGTGGCAATGAAGAGGGGGAAATACCTGATCCCATCCCGAACTCAGAAGTCAAGCCCCTACTTGCCGATGGTACTGCACACAAGAGTGTGGGAGAGTAGGTTGCCGCCAGTTTTTTTTTCTGTGGTTGCATTCAGCAATCGATCCATCCAATCTCCTGAGCCTTTTTCTTAAAACAAACCCATCCCTTCTTGGAAATAGCCCTTGACTATTCCCTTCGAAGCGATAGCTCTGTTTTCTAGAAAAATTCTTCAGGATCTTGAATAGCTCGATTTCTGAATACAACCACTTTTTTTCTTAGAGCAAGATTTAAGCAATCCTCTCTCGCAATAGGACTCTTTTTTTTCTCATAACAGGTTGCTGCAATTGAGCTCGATGACTGAATACAACCACTTTTTTTGTTTATGCAGACCCGCAATAGGACCACTTTTTTTCTCATCACAGTTTGTTGCAATTGAGCTCGATGACTGAATACAACCACTTTTTTTGTTTATGCAGACCCGCAATAGGACCACTTTTTTTCTCATCACAGTTTGTTGCAATTGAGCTCGATGACTGAGTGCAGCCATTTTTTTTGTCTTGCTAGAATATATCCCTCAAAATCTCTCTTAGTGTTACGATAGGTCCTTATGAAAAGAATGTTCTATTTGTTCCTAGTCTTGCCAATGTTAGTTGGAGCGGCGCCGAAGAGTGTTAAAGAGGCTCAGAAGGTGAAGTTCTTACAGCATCAGCGCCAGAGAAGGGCTCAGCGCGTCGAAAAGGAGCGGATGAAAGAGCGGATGAAGCCAGCTCCACTCGCACGGTGGGCGCTACCCTCTGTGACCGCAGTGGCGAGCGGTGCGACCTTAGGGTATAAGCTTCTTAAGAATGACAACGAAGAAGAGGTGGAAGTGGAAGCCATTGGGGACTCAGAGGTAGAAGCTGAGTTGGTGACGGCTGAAGGGATCAAGAAAGCTGTTGTGGGTCAGAGTCTGAAGATGTCTTTCCGTAGGTCGGAAGAGAATCCGCCTTTTTTAAAATTGGTGAATCTAGGGGAATCTGAAGTGGAGTGTATCGTAAGAAGAGGAGGGACCCTGGAGTCTCTTCGACTAGGGCCCCATGAAGAGGTCCGTCTATTTATTCCTCAATCCGGATCTTAATGATCTTCTGTTCTTCAGCAGGACGGTCGTTCATCCCTGTCTTCACGCCCTCTAGCTTCTCGACAATGTCATAGCCCTTCGTGACTTCACCGAAAATCGTGTGACGTCCATTCAGCCAAGGTGTTTCAGCAGTCGTGATGAAGAACTGGCTACCGTTGGTTTTAGGACCGCGGTTTGCCATAGCAAGAAGACCTTTGCGATCAAAAGTCACTGAAGGATCAAACTCATCTTCAAAAGACTCTCCCCAGATCGACTCTCCACCGGTTCCATTCCCATCAGGGTCTCCACCTTGAATCATGAAATCCTTGATGATACGGTGGAAGATCGTTCCGTTGTAGTACCCGTTTTTAGCGTGAGTGACAAAGTTCTCTACAGCCTTGGGTGCTACACCAGGAAGTAAGGTTACCTCAATCTCTCCTTGAGTTGTTTCGATGACTGCAACAGTCTTTTTAGCCATGGGTGGTTTCTCCTCTGCATTAAGTGATAAACAACAAAATAGCGCAGCGAGCGCTAAGTTCTTAAGTTTCATACATTTCCTCCAATTTTAATCGGTCAGGTCACCTAGTCTACCATACTTTTCCTGATTAATGGCACTTATTTTGCTTTTGAATAAGGCATGCGAAGTGAAAATTAGGAGGTTTTTAGATGCAGACTCAAAACCGCTCATTCCGCCTGTTTATTATAGGTGTCATCCTCGTGTTAATTGCTTTCGTGCCTTTCTCAACGGGGGTTTTTCATACACAATCTCCGACGGTGATACGTGCGAGTTTAGATATCGGCTCTGGAGCAACGAAGCTACGGGTTGCTGAGGTGGACTTGAAGGAGCACAAAATTGTAAAACTTCTCGTCAATCAGCAATTCACGGTTCCGTATCAAAAATCTCTGACAGCCAGCTCAGATATGACTTTTTCCGATGAGGTGATGGACCAAGGGATTCAAGCCATCAAAAAGGCGAAAGAAATTGCTCAGGAGAATGGGGCTAAAAAAGTTGTTGCTGTCGCGACCTCCGCATTTAGAAAAGCCTCGAATGCTAACGAGTTGGTGAAAAAAATAGAGAGTGAAACAGGCGTGGATGTCTTTATCATCGATCAAGCGTTGGAGGGTGAACTGGCGTATGAGGCTGTTAAAGCAGAAGTCGACACCCATGAAGATAAGATGGTTGTCTGGGATATCGGCGGGGGAAGTCTCCAGCTGACCTCTAAGAAGGAGGGAGGGGGCTTTATCATCTACCGTGGTAAAGAGGCTTCAGAACCGTTTAAGAACTTCATTATTGAGCAAATTCAAGGAAAAGACATCAAGCAAGTCACAACCCCAAACCCCATGACAATAGAACAGATCCAAAAGGCCACAGAACATGCGAAAGTGGTGGCGAGCCGTGTCGACGATCTTTTTCAGCAGAAAGTGAAGGATCCCAACATTAAAGTGTATGGGGTTGGAAGTGTATTTTCGTTTGGAATTTTACCAGCTGTCAACGGACAAAACCCTGTGACAGTTCAGGAGCTGGGAGAGGCTGTTCAAGGAATGGCTGGAAAAGATGACGCGGCGCTTGGTGGAGGCGATTTTGCTGATGTGCAGCTCTCCAACTCAATCCTGATCCATGGGATGATGGAAGGACTAGAAATTCCGGAGGTGGAAGTCATAGATGTCAATAACGCCGATGGTGCCTTTTTCTATGAGCCTTTTTGGGCTGATTAAGGTGCGATTTCGTAAGTGATTTGAACGTTTGCTGACACCTCCACATCACTAGGAGCAATGGGAGTGTCACTTTTGAAAGCGGTCGTGAGTCGTTGAGCTCGGTAAGGAACAGCCATTTGATCCACACGAGCATTCAGTACTCTACCGACCCGGAAGCCAGCTGCAGAAGCTAAAGCCGTAGCTTGGGCATACGCGTTTTTAGTGGCTTCGCTGATCGCTTTTAGACGTTTTTCTTCGGGGTTGTCGATTTGAAAAGTGATGTCCTGGACCTGATTTGCCCCAGCAGAAGTCGCTGCATCAATCGCTTCACCGACGCGAGTGACAGGGTCAACACGCACGGTGAGTAGATGGGTGAGCCGGTAAGCGACCACTTGAGGAGCGAAATTTTTAGGACGAGGCTTAGGAGGTTCAGAAAGGACGGGTTGCATTTGAAACTGAGCTGTTTGAACGTCCTGCTTTGTGAATCCGATTTTTTCAAGTTGTGTGAGGATGGAGTTGAGCTTTTGATTGCTTTCTAGGAGAGCTTCAGAAGCGGAAGCATTCTCCGTGATCACACCGAGTGTAAGAGAGGCAGTATCGGCTGGAAAAGAGGCCTCATACCTACCTGTCACTTGGATTTCAGGGGGTTCTGGAGGCTGTGCTGAGACACTTTGGACTGCCAAAAAAGTAAAAAGTAGAAAGAATGATTTGTACATGATAAACCTCCAAAAAACCGTATTAAAGGGAACCTTGATTAATGTCACAAGGAAAATATTTGATCTTTTTTTGACTAAATGTGGTAAAAGATTCTCAAAGATTTCTCTAAGTCACATTCATCACCGTTTCTAAAAGGAGATAAGAGATGGAAACTAAAGGATTTTCTGTTGGAAACCAGCTGAAGCACGGCTGGCACACCATGAAAAAGCATTCCTTCTTTTTCGTGATCTTTATTTTGGTTGGCTATCTTGTGGCATTTAGCCCTCTAATTTTGCAGGCTATTTTTCCTGAGATCGGCCAAACCTTGTTTTTGGTGCTCACTGGGGTGAGCTATGTCCTGGCTCTGCTCGTGTATATCGGGCTGGTCAAATCGGCACTCCACGTTTCTAGAGGGGAGAAACCGACATTTGCGGATCTATTCCAAAATGTTGGAATGTGGATCCCGATGGTTGTTGCAACAGTGCTCTATGCGCTACTGCTTCTAATAGGACCCTACATCTATTTTGTCTTAGGATGGGCGTTTTCTGCTTGGTTAGAAGCCTATCCCTGGCTGCTCTACGGAATGATTTTGCTATTCATTCCATCCGTGGTTTTTGCAGCTATGTTCGCTCTCTATCCCTACTTTATTGTGGATAAAGGATCTGGTCCTGTAGAAGCGCTCAAGAAAAGTAAAGAGCACACCCATGGATCGAAGTGGGACGTATACATGCTCATGACAGCGGTCCAGTTTGTGAATTTTATAGGTGTCCTTATACTGGGAGTGGGTCTTCTCTATACCTTACCAATGACGGTCATTGCACAGGTCTACATGTATAAAAAGCTTGCCCGTGTAGAGTAGATTATGCGATGATAGGGGGCTATGAAGCTCCCACTAAAAATTCAGAATCTCAAAAAGAACTACGGAGACCTATGGGCGGTCAACGATGTCTCTTTTGAGATCCAACCCGGTGAAGTTGTAGGTCTTCTCGGTCCGAATGGGGCGGGGAAGACCTCCTTGATCTCAACAATCGTGACAGTTGAAGCTCCTACTTCGGGAACTGTGGAGGTTTTTGGCCATGATGTGCAGAAGAACGCACGTGCCGCTAAGGTGATGACTGGGTGCGTTCCTCAAGAGGCCGTCCACCACCCCTATTTTACCATTGAAGAGCTTCTCTACTTTCAAGCGGGATACTACGGCGTTGCCTCGGATCACGATCATATTCACTATCTTTTAGATCGACTCGCACTCCTTCCTCAACGTCATAAGAAGCTCAAACAGCTCAGCGGGGGAATGAAGCGCCGTTTCTTGATCGCAAAAGCCCTCGTACACAAGCCTAAACTCCTTCTTCTCGATGAGCCGACCGCAGGAGTGGATGTGGAGTTGCGTACCAGTCTTTGGGATTTTGTCCAAACACTCCGTGACAGTGGAGTTTCTGTCCTACTGACGACCCACTATCTTGAAGAAGCTGAAGCTCTTTGTGATCGGGTGCTTGTGATCAATAAAGGGAAGATTAAGCTGACAGGTGAGCCACAAGAGATCATCAAGAAGTTGACAGAGAGAGAGGTGGTGATGACGTTGAAAGAGCCGCTCCCACACTTAACACACCCCTATCTTGTGGAACAGTCAGGACATAAAATGGTCTTCCGCTTTTCTGCATCAAGAAGCATTGGTGAGCTCATTTCAGAGCTTCCCTTAGAGATGCACGGAATCCAAGACCTAATCATCCGCGAAGGAAAACTCGAACATGCACTTCAACACGTTTTGGAGGATGGAGAATGAGCACACTCGCTTGGAGCCCTTTTTGGACTCTCTTTAAGAGGGAAATTCACCGCACACTTCGTGTTATCTATGAGACGATCGCAGCGCCTCTCGTCAGCTCTCTTCTTTACTTTCTAATTTTTGGAGTCAGCCTAGGAAAACAGATCCAAAACGTCGATGGCGTGACCTACTTTGCCTTTCTGATTCCTGGACTGGTCACCATGGGGGCTCTTAAAAGTGCCTTCGATAATAGCTCGGGCCTCATCGTGGTTGCGAAGTTCTGTAATGAGTTGGAAGACTACCGGATTGTTCCGATCAGCGCCATTCAGATGAGCTGGGCTAGTGGACTTGCTTCGACGGTACGAGCTTTCATTGTGGGAGGAATCACGTTTTTTGTAGGATTTCTCTTTTACTATTACACAGAAGGTGTGTGGTTAATTCCCGAGCACCCTTTTCTCTTTCTCTTTTTTCTCTTTATGGGTTCGCTTGCCTTTGCTCATCTAGGGTTAGGTCTTTCGATGATCGCCACCAACTACGAGCAGGTGAGTGCCATAAACACGTTCATCTTACTTCCCTTGATCTACTTAGGGGGGATCTTTTTCTCCCTCGATCAACTCCCTCCATTTTGGAGAAACGTCTCGGAGCTTAACCCTTTTCTCTATATCGTTTCAGGAGTCCGCTACGGTCTTTTAGGGATAGGGGATGGACCACTGATGCTCTCTTTCGTCATCACTTTTGTGGCCTGGGCTCTTTCCTATCTTTTCTCGATCTACAGCCTCAAAACAGGATCCTATCGACAGTGGGGTTAAGTCGCTCTTTTTAAGGGGTTTGGGCTCTTCTTGAATTTCTGCAAAAATCCGTGTATAATCCCTCTTGAAATGATGAGGTTTTATGACAGAAATCAATTTATATAAATTTTCTTATACCTTTTTGATTGTCTCTTCGACCTTCTTTGCCTTCAGCTTCCTCGCTCATGAGGAGTCCAAAGAAGAGAAGCCTCATGAACGAGTGGCGTTTCTTATGCCAGCACCATTTCCAGGGCAGTAACCTGAATAATTGAGGCTTATAAGGAAGCTTTTTCTGAAGCAGGAACTAGCTCAAACTAAGCCGCGTGAAATATTTATTCGTTTTTGCTCTTCTCTCAATTGTAACATAGCCACCATCGCTTTGAGTTTTGACATCGAGTCGATGTTGATCTCTAAGCATCGTATTCACTCGTAAGGCAACAAGAGGGCTATCATTTCGAACCCATGTGCATTTTGCCGCAGAATATCTCTGGAAAAATAGTTTTTCTTCAGGGACTGTCTTTTGTGCTTTTACAAACTGGCTTACGATTCGTCTTGCTTTTCTTTCTACTCTTTCTCCCTGTTTAGGGGTCAAGGAGCTTGGGATTTCATCATCTTGTCGAGGTCTTTTTATAGTGACGCAACCCTTGCCGCTCCTGGCATAACATCGAATGGAATAGGGTTCTTGCCGAAGGATTTTTGTGACCCTCATAGCCACTTCTCTTGAGTCTTCTGATCTAAAGGGAACTGCAGATATCCAATAGGTTTTTTTAAATGGTTTAAAGCTCGGTTCGTCCCGTTGTGCTTTGAAAAAATCAGATGCAGTTGCTCTTGCTTTTTGGTCTTGTCTCAACTCATCTTCGGCTTGTTTTTTTTCAAGCTTCGCTTTTTTTGCCTCGTTTTTACGGTTCCGGATTTTGAATATTGCATCGTGAGTCGAACCTGGATAGGTGTAAGACGTAGGCATTCGAACAGTTAGAGATGAGCCCTTAAATGTAGTTTGTATATAGTGAGGCTCTTGGGCTAAACTAAACTGAGCAGATCGTAAGGCATGGATGTATTTAGTTTCCCAGTCAGGGTGGAGCGTGACACTAACAGAGTTCTGAGTGGGTTGTTTGCGAGCTGTGGTTTCTAGTTTTCTTAGTACCCTAGCGACGACTCTTTGTTTGATATATCCTATTTCCCTTAATCCGACATTCATTTCTCTTTGTAAAGAGCGATGAACATCTGGAGTGAATGTTTCCCAGGAGTTCATTTGTTCACTAAGTTGCCTTAGATTAGGAAGTGCACTCGCCTTGATCACTAAAGACTCGCGTGAAACCTTTATCTCTTGAAAGTAGGGAGTGTACGTCGAAGATAGTGTCCTAGCAAGCTCTTGGATGCATTGGCTAGTGACGTCCATTCGATCCCTACTAGACTGATCATAAATGAGCTCTCTTCCCTCCCAGTAGAGTTGGCTTTTAGTAGTAAAAGTCATTACCTCTTTTTCAGGGCCATAAAGAGACGCTTGGATTAACTGCCGAACAAATCTTTCAAGCAGTACTGTTTCTGCATACCTTTTAGTGACAACTGAAAAATTTGGATCTGCGCGAAGAGCTTTGTCTCTTTCATACTGTCGGTCTAACTCAGCCTGTCTTTCCTCCTGTTGCCTTTTTTCTACTTGCCGACGCTTTTCTGCAAGTTCCGCATCTGCTTTCGCCTTGAGTACCTTTTGCTCTTCTTGCCACTCCAAACATAATTGATTAACTCTTTCAACTTCTCTCCAATTGGCGTGGACATTTGCAATACTTCGTTGGAACTTCATGTCGTACTGTTCTATTGCCCACGAAATGGGAGTACGACCTGGAGGAAGGCTTATGGGCATATCAAATCCCGACGTAGGGGGGGAATACACCGGCTCGCGTAATGGGACAGGGTGTTGATAAGGGCATCTATATGGGCAAGGGATAAACATGCACTATCTCCTAAATTAATCTGCGCTAAAAATTAGAGAAATATTTCCATGCACTAAACGGTAGGTAGACAAAATGTTTCTCTATTTCGTTGGCGCACCATTGGTTTATAGTAGAGCCTGAAAAAAGTGATATAGAAGATCTACAATTAATTTGGGGGAAGCATATCAAGGAAACTCTTACCCTGTCAATGACTTAGTAAGGCTATAGGTTATGTTTCCAAAGACGATTGCTCAGTTGTGAAAGTTCTTGGCGTTTAAGACCCCGCGGCACTTCTATGCTAGCACCATTTCCAGGGCAAGCATCGCAATCAAGTGGGCTTGAGTGGCGGCCAAGCTTAGAGCTGTGACCAAGAGAGCGGCGCCTATAGCCAGTTGGATGATTCCTGTGAGAACTTTCGCAGGATTCTCTTTAGCTCTCTGAACCCAGTTTAAGTTGAGGCCTGTGACAAGAGTACCGAGTGTACCAATTCTCCACCACTCGACCTTTTGGGCTGTTTTGTAAGCCCACTGTTCAGTCATCGGATCTTCTTCTAGGTGTGGCTCGATTTTTTTGAAACGGAACTTTAGAGTCGGTGTGATGAGGACTCCTAAAATCGAGAGTGAAAAACACAAAATTCTTTGTACGACGGAAAGAAGGGGGTGATGAGGTTGATCTGGATCTCCGATGGTTTGCTTGGCCCAGTTATATGAGCTAAGGCCGCAAAAAAACTTTGGAAACAATCTCCTGCTGATCGCACGGCTAGCACAACTTGGAATTTTAGCGTAAAATCTTGACAGACTGTTCACAGTATTAAAAAGATGAGGCATTTCACTATCTTTCGTTAGAAAGAAGTACCCAGGGGTGTCTTCCGTTGAACCGGAACCTGTGCTCGTTCCTCCGTAAGCAGGGTTGCCGCCGGTGAAATGAATAGAGACAGCGTTAATTGGGTTCGTTCCATGGCGAAGGGTCTCTAGAGCGAAGAAGTTGGAGAGTCCATTATCAATGAGGTTGAGTCCCAGCATGCTTATACTCTTTCTCCGTAGAGAGTCTGGTGGTTGAAGCTGTGGAGTTTTACGTTGATAAGCTCTCCAATGTCGCTTTGTGAACCATCAAAGACCACATTTTTCCAGCAGCGTGTGCGCCCTTTAACCTGTGTGGGGCTTTTGGGACTGAGGTTTTCAACGAGGACTTCGACTGTTTCCCCAAGCATTTGTGTACGCTGCTTGGTATGGATCTCACTCTGGAGTTCCATGAGGAGTTGAAGGCGCCGTTCCTTCTCTTCTTGGGAGACGTCATCCCTCCAGCGCATCGCAGGAGTTCCTTTTCTTGGGCTGAAGGTGAAGAGAAAGGCGACGGAGTACTCAATTTGTTTGAGAACGTCGTAGGTCATCTGGAAGTCCTCCTCCGTCTCTGTGGGAAACCCGACGATAATGTCGGTTCCGAGGGAGGCGTTGGGGACGATTGTACGCAACATTTCCACTTTTTCCATATATTGTTCAAGAGTGTAGATCCGGTGCATTTTGCGCAGGATTCGAGGGGATCCAGCCTGAACAGGGAAGTGGATGAACTCGCAGGCCGATTTGAGGTCACGGATTGCCTCCATCAACTCTCGAGTGATATCGACGGGATGGCTGGTCATGAAGCGAACGCGTTCCACTCCATCAATTTTGTCTAGGTCGTAGAGAAGGTCATGGAATAAGCATTTTTCTTCTGGCTTGTCTTTCCCGTAACTATTGACATTCTGACCGAGGAGGGTGAACTCTTTGTAGCCCTTGTCAGCGAGCTGGCGGACCTCTTCGACAATGTCATCACGAGAGCGAGAGACCTCGGGCCCACGGGTATAGGGGACGACACAGTAAGTGCAGTATTTGTCACAGCCGCGGATGATGGAGATATAAGCCTTCACTTTATCATCGCGCTCGGCTTTTGTGTAATCGAGCTCAAAGCTAAAACTGCTGTCGGTACGGATCGCTTTTGAACCGGAAACCACCTCATCCAGGACTTCGTTCAGGTTGTGGAGGTTGCTGGTTCCGAGGACGAAGTCGACATTGGGAAGTTTGCGGAAAAGGGTCTCTTTCTTCGCATTTGCCATGCATCCAGTAACCCCAATAATGGCTTTTCTCTTAGGAGAGCGTCCAAGCTGGCCAATTTTTCCCATCGCTTTTCTTTCGGCTAGATCGCGGATCGAACACGTGTTCAGAATGATGAGATCTGCGTCGTCCTCTTCAGTTGTCCGGGTCATTCCGCGGTCACGAAGGGTTCCGACCATGAGCTCGGTGTCGAGCTCATTCATTTGGCAGCCGTAGGTACGAATAAAAAATGTTTTAGGGTTTTTCTTTGTGAGGGTCATTGATGAAGCCTTCTTCGTAAAATGCGTATTTTTAGGAGTAAATTATAGGTGTTATTTCGGCCAAAATCAATCTCAAAATAAGTTTATTATAAATCAGTGCCACCCTTTGATTTTCCTCTTGGCAAAAATGGGCTATAGGCTGTAAACTGTGCCCTTTAAAACGAATGGGAAGCAATTAAAATGAAAAAGAAAACACCCGCAAGCTTTCAAAAAAGCTGTATGATCAAAAGAGAAGAGTCTGACCTTAAGTGGTTGATTCTAGATGCTAAAGGAAAAACTTTAGGTCGTTTTGCAGCTGAAGTTGCGAAGATTCTAAGAGGGAAACACAAGGTTTACTTCACTCCTCACGTCGACTGTGGCGATGGAGTTCTTGTGATCAATGCCGATCAGATCAAGATTTCAGGGGACAAAGAGGCTCAGAAGATCTACCGTGAGTATACCGGATACATTGGTGGCCTTAAAGAGATCCCTTACCGTGACATGATGCAGAAAAAGCCGACCAAAATCATCGAGCATGCTGTTGCGGGAATGATGCCTAAGACACGTCTTGGGAAAAAGCAACTGACCCGCCTGCGCATTACCGTTGGTGAGGAGCACAAACTTCAAGCACAAAAACCCGTCGCTGTAGCGGTATAAAGGATAAGATAAATGACTAAAGAGCAAGAATCGATCGAAGAATACGTTGCTACTGGACGAAGAAAGAGTGCTGTTGCCTCTGTTCGCCTCCGCCCCGGAAAGGGAAAAGTGGATGTGAACCAGCGCGAGTTGAAAGACTACTTTACTTCGGAACTTCAGCAAGGCAGAGTCCTAGCTCCAGTTGAGAAGTTAGGCCGCAACGGCTCGTACGACATCGTGATCCGTGTGAAGGGAGGGGGAGTGGAAGCTCAAGCGACTGCTGTCCGTCTAGGTCTTTCTAGAGCTCTTGTTCAAGAGGAAGAAGCTCGCAGAGGTGAGTTGAAGTCATTGGGTTACCTGACTCGTGATCCTCGTAGAAAAGAGCGTAAAAAGTACGGTCTACGTGGAGCGAGAAAGCGCTCGCAGTACTCTAAGCGATAATTCTTTATTTATTGTTGAATCAAACGATAGCGCACCAAGGCCTGACATTTTGTACAGGTCTTGGTTTTTTTTATCCGAAGGAATTAGTAGCTAGAGGATTCTTCTGATGAAGAGGGTTGAGTTTTCGCATCTGAGGGGCGTTTGTCCAAGAATTGGACTCTTTCAGCCGCCACACGCAATTTACAGCGCTTATCACCATCACGGGAGTACCAGACATCTAGTTGGAGCCTTCCCTCGATGAGGACTGAAGAGGAGACATCTAGGACTTCTGCTGAGAGATCGGCTTGTTTTCCCCAGACAACAACGTCAACAAAGCAGGCCTCTTGCTGCCTTTCCCCTTGAAGATTGGTGTATTCGCGATTGATCGCAACCAGTAAGTCTGTGACGGAGACCCCATTCGGGGTTTTTCTCAATTCCGGCTTTTTCGTCAGCCGTCCGGCAATGATAACTTTATTTAATGAGGCCATAATCCACTTTTGTTGTATAAATCTGACCTTAGCGAAAAAAAAATTTTACACAAACATTTTTTTTAGAGATTGTGGAAAATTATACAAGCTATTGATTTGCAGTTGGTTGAGTAAGCTCTTGACGAAACAGGCAGGCCGTGTTTAACTTCGACACAAAGAAACAATTAGTCACACTATTCAGATAGTATCACTATTTCGATAATGCGAGGGGAAATGAATGAATCAAGTTGCAGAAATTGAAGAAAGACAAATTAAAAACGTCCTAGTTCTTAAAATTAAAGGAAGATTAGATGCAATCTCTTCTTCTGATGTTGAACAACAAATCATGGACTACATAGAGGCGGGCCATACGAGCCTCGTTCTTAACTTTTCCTCTGTCAACTACCTTAGCAGTGTTGGGATGAGGCTCCTTTTGCGTACAGTGAAGAAGTTAAAAGAAGTTTCTGGTAAGATGATCGTCTGCTCTGTGAATGACAGAGTCATGGATATTTTAAAGATGTCTGGCTTTGATCACTTGATAGAGCTCACTGTTAATGAAGAAGAAGCGATAAAGAAGTTAGCCTGAACATTTCATGACCACTCGCAAAACTGTGACAAAATGTTTTTCGCCACCTTCGAAAGGTCTCCCTCTCGAAAAGGGGGCTGGACCCTTTCCTTTGATTGAGATCTCTCGAATTTGTCGAGTATTTTGTCCCATTTTTACAATTCTTCATGAGATATCCAGGTTGCCTGAACATTTCATGACCACTCGCAAAGCATTCACAAAAGCCCTATCGCCACCTTCGAAACTTAGAAACTTGTATCTTCTGCGTAAAGGAACGGAGTAGTGGGGAGTCTTTCCTGTGACATAGAGCGGATACTGGGTGGTAAAGTCAGCCCTCAGGAGCTGCTCACTCCCATCTCATCTCAATTTAAGCGGCCTAAAGTCATCGTCCTTTCCGGTCCGACCTGTTCTGGAAAGTCAGCACTTGCCATGATGCTCGCTGAAGAGATCGGTGGAGAGATTGTCTCTGCGGACTCGACTCAGGTCTATCGGGGGCTGAATGTGGGAACCGCCAAGCCGACCGAAAGGGAGATGAAGGCGATACCACACCATCTTGTAGACGTGCTTGATATCCATGAAAGTTTCAATGTCGTTGACTTCCATTTAGCAGCATCCCACACCTGTCAGTTGATTCTAAATAAGGGGGGAGTGCCGATCGTGGTAGGGGGAACCGGCTTCTATATCCATTCATTGATCTATGGCCCACCACAAGGACCAACGCCTGACCCCAAAATCCGTGCCCGCTTAGAGGGGCAGTTTGACCTGCAGGGTGCAGATTGGATGTATGAGCGGCTTGAGCAACTTGACATAGACTATGCTAAAACAATCACCTGTCATGACCGACAAAAAATCATCCGAGCTTTGGAAATCATTGAAATTACAGGGGGAAAGGTCAGTGAATTGAAATGGAGAGAAGCTCAAATTCCTAAACTTTTTGACTTCCGCTGCTGGTTTCTCAACCGTCCGAAAAGCATTCTCTATGACCGGATTAACTCACGTTGTGAGAAGATGGTTGCAAAGGGACTTCTTCAAGAAGTCTCCCTGCTTGATCAGATGGGGCTTCGAGAGAATACCTCTGCGTCCTCTGCGATTGGATACCGTCAAAGTTTAGAGTTTTTAGACTCTCCTCAAACAAAAGAAGACTTTGACCACTTCATGGAAACCTTCAAGCGTGCCTCACGACGCTATGCGAAACGCCAACTGACGTGGTTTCGCCGAGAGCCACTTTTCGAATGGATTGACCTAGATCTTCACGATCCTGAAACAGCAATCGAGCTGATTATGCGTGACCTGGAGTCCTGATCTATAGGGGGTTTTTTACTTTTCTCAAATTGCTGTTATGAGTATTATAGGTGTACACGCCGCCTTATATTAAAGAAAACAGTATTGTTTTAATAACAGAAGACATTACCAATGAGCCATCAGACAGAAGCGACGACCATAACTGAACCTCCTCCAAGTGCTAGCGAAGATGAGATGAAACCACCAGCTGAGAGCAAAATTGAGTCTGAATCTACAGAGAAAGAATCTATGAGTCCATCGAACGAGAAAAAGGGCGAAGCCGCTTCCGAAGATTTACAAAAACTCACTAAAGAGCTAGCCGACCTCAAAGCTCCAGAAGAGAAGATCGCTAAGCTTCTCGATTTTATGGAGTCAGTTATTTCTCAAGGTCTAGCACCATCATTCAAACAATTCTGGGATGCTCGTAAACTGGCTCTCCAAAACTTTAAGGAAGAATCACTGCCGTTTGCCGTCCGTGCTCATCTTTGGAATCGGTACGTGGAAGTTTCGAAGGAAGCCTATCGTCTCAAAGAGATTCTCGATGAAGAGAGTGCTTTTGCTGTTGAGCAAATTGACTTAGCTATCAAAGCTCTTGAGGAGGACCTAGCAAAGGTCGAGACTCTTGAAGAGGTTCAAATTCCTGAAGAGGCGGCGGCGAAGTTTATTGAAGAAAAGAAAGCAGAGTACCTAAAACTCCAAAAAGAGCTCACACACCTCAACGCGTTCGCATCAAAGATTAATTCATTGAGAAAAGAGCTCATCAAAACTGAGATGAGAATCCGCTTCAAGAACAAATTTTTCCAGCGACTCTCACAGGCAGGGGATCAAGTCTTCCCAAAAAGAAAAGAGCTCATTAAAGAGGTCAGCCAAAAGTTTACTGGCGATGTGGATGCTTTCATGGATGCACACTTTTCCTCCGACCAGTTCAAGCAACCTCTTTTTGTCTTAAGAGATGAGATTAAACACCTTCAAGGCCTAGCAAAATGGTTGACGCTCAATACTCAGGCTTTCAATAAGACTCGTATGAAGCTTTCAGAGGGCTGGGATCAGCTCAAGAAGGTCGAAAAGGAGAAGAAGAAAGACAAGTTAAAAGCGAAGGCGGAACTGAAACAAGGTGCGACACAGATCGAAGAGAAAGTCGATGATTTGGTGAAGCGTTTTAAAGATGGCGAAGTGAATGACAACGACGCGATGAGCTCGGTCAACCAGCTTCTAAAAGAAATGAAGCAGACAAGCCTTTTACGAGAAGATGTCACTCGTCTCAAAGGAAAACTCTTTGAGGTGCGCGACTCCATCCAAAAGAAGCAGGATGAAAAGCTTCGAGAAAAACAAGAAAAGGCCCAAGCAGAGCAAAAAGCAAGGCAAGATAAGCTGGATGCTGCCTTCGAAGCACTGAAGGCTTTGCCGTCTTCTACGGGCTTAACGATCGATGAGATGGTAAGCGAGTGCGACCGCCTAAGAGCGGATGCCGAGGCTCTCGACTTGAACAAGTGGGAAAAAGGGGACTTAAACCGCTTGGTCCGTAGCGTCTCTGATCACGTTTCTAAAATCCGGATTGATCAACTCCCCGAGGATTCCTTAAAAGCTCGAGATCAACTTCAAGCCCTTCTCGGTGAGGCGAACGACCGAAGAAAAGAGGCTCGTGCCCAGCTGGAAGAACATCGTAAAGCCAGCGGATCTTCTGGACTCGACTTAGAACAAGCTTTTAAACAACAAGAGCTTATGGAAGAGGATAAAGCGCGTCTCCAAAAAGTCGAAGAAGAAATCCAACAAATCGAGCAAAAAATTCGTGAGCTTGAGGGCTAACCTCTTTATTTCCAGCCATCTTTAATTCAAATACTTCTTGCACCTTTGAGAGTATTTTAGGAAGATAAGGGTATGAATCCAAGAGAACAGGCGATTTCACGCCCCCCCATTTCTAATCAATGCAGAAAGGAGCCCTCGACAGGCCTTCCGTCTGAAGAGTTCGCCTCAGCTGTTTTTTCAAAAAATCAGATGAGGAGCATGCTCCCTCCCGCTGTCTTCGAAAACTTGGAAAAGGCGATGGATGGAGTCGAAGCCATCAGCCCTGAGAATGCGGATGCGATTGCTGTTGCGATGAAGGAGTGGGCGATCAGCCACGGTGCAACACACTACACACACTGGTTTCAGCCTCTAACAGGCGCCTCTGCTGAAAAGCACGACGCTTTTATCGAGTGGAGCACTTTTTCTGATAACGTGATTGAAAAGTTCACTGGCAATCAGCTCCTACAAGGCGAACCTGATGCCTCCTCATTTCCTTCTGGTGGACTAAGGACCACTTATGAGGCTCGAGGCTATACAGGGTGGGATCCGACTTCACCCGCTTTTATTTGGAAGGGAGGGGATGGTGTCACTCTTTGCATTCCTTCTGTCTTCTTTTCATGGACAGGGGATATCCTGGATGCGAAGATTCCTGTCATCCGCTCTGAAAAGAAACTCTCCAAAGAGGTGATCCGACTCTTAAAACTCACCGGGGTGGAGGCAAACTATGCCTTTACAACACTCGGGTTAGAGCAAGAGTATTTTGTCATTGACCGAGCCCTCAAAAAATTACGCCCAGATCTGATGCTTGCGGGTAGGACAGTCTATGGAGCGCCGCCGCCCAAAGGACAAGAGCTCCAAGACCACTACTTTGGCACAGTGAAGGACCGGGTCCTCAGTTTTATGAGTGACTTTGAGAATAAGTCTCTTAAGCTGGGAATTCCTTTAAAGACTCGACACAATGAGGTGGCTCCTGCTCAGCATGAAGTAGCGCCTGTATATGAAAAGACCACCGTCGCGATCGATCACAACATCCTCTTGATGGAGATCATGCGCCAGACAGCCGAAGAACACGGTCTTGCCTGTCTTCTGCATGAGAAGCCCTTTGCGGGGATCAATGGATCTGGAAAACACTTTAACTGGTCTGTCATCACGGACACGGGGATTAACCTGCTCGATCCCACGGCGACTCCTGAAAACAACCTCCACTTTCTTGTGCTGCTGACAGCCACTTTGCATGCGGTTGATAAGAATGCCGAGCTCCTTCGTGCAAGTATTGCATCAAGATCCAATGACACGCGCCTGGGCGGGCATGAAGCTCCTCCTGCAATTATCTCTGTCTATCTTGGAAGAGTGCTCGAAGAGCTGCTTGAGAACATCGAAGAGAAGGGATTTCATAAATCCGAAGTGCGAGATGACCGCTATCAGTTCTCGCTGACGACCATCTCTGATTTACCAAAACACACGACAGATCGCAACCGGACATCTCCTTTTGCATTCACAGGGAATAAGTTTGAGTTCCGAGCTCTTGGATCTATTGCAAGTCCAGCCTTTTCAGCGACAGTACTGAATTCCGGTGTTGCAAAAAGTCTCAGTCTCATTCTGGATGAAATTGAAGAGAGTTTAAAAGAAGGCTATTCGCAAGAAGAGTTTTTGAAGGCACTGACGCCCGTCTTGCAAAAATACCTCAAGGAATCCAAACGTATTCGCTTTACAGGCGATAATTACAGCAATGATTGGGTGGGACTTGCTAAAGAGAGAAATCTTCCGAATCTCAAAAAATCGACATCTGCTTTTGCTTCTTTAAAGAGTTCTCAAGCTGCTGAAATTTTTGAGGGGATCTTAACGAAAAATGAATTAGAGAGCCGTTACGAAATCTCTATGGAGACCTATATTCAAACGGCAGAAATCGAGATTCGACTGATGTTGGATATGTTCCACACACTGGTAGTTCCTGCTGTTGTCAAGACCCAAAAAGATCTCGCTAAGCTTCTAGTGAATTTGGATAAGATTGATGGGTCAAAAGTGAAAATGCCTTTTATGCAATCGAAGCTGGAAAATCTTTCTCGTTCCCTCGACCGTGCTTCAGAGTTAGCGATTGAACTAGAAGAGTGTTGGATAGAAGGGTCGAAGATTGAGGACATTCAAAAGAAAGGCGACTTCTTTGCAAATGAGCTCACTGACTTATCTGAGTCTCTACGTGAGGAGGTGGACTACTTGGAACGATATTGCTTTGATGAATATTGGCCGCTTCCTAAATACCGAGAACTGCTCTTTCACGTATGAATAAACGCATAGGACTTTTTGGGGGGACGTTTGATCCCATTCACTTTGGGCACTTAAGTCTAGCCGTCGATCTCTATGAAAAAAACGACCTTGATGAGGTTTGGGTCTTTCCTGCAGGTATTTCACCCTTTAAACAAGATCAAAATGTCACAGATGCAGAGCGCCGTCTTGAAATGACAAGGCTTGCTGTAGAGCCCTATCCGCATTTCAAGGTTAGGGAAGACGAGGTCAGAAGAGAAGGGGTGTCTTATGCGATTGACACGGTCCGACTTCTCCTTGAGGAGGCTTCTGAGAACGCATACTCGATTTTTCTAGGTAGTGACGCCGCAGCGGGTGTGAGCCGTTGGAAAGAGGTTGATGAGTTGGTTCAGCTGGTGGATTTCTTTGTTGGATGGCGTCCTGGGACTGACCTAGACCATTCTCAGCTTCTGGCCCCACTTCAAAAGGGAATCACCCCCACCCGTGCTCTAGATATCTCGAGCACAGAGATCCGTGAACGCTTCAAAAAAGGGCTTTGCTCAGCACACCTTCTCCCGGAAAAAGTCATAGACTACATTGTAAAACATCAACTATACTCTTAGTGTGAATGACTCATAAAATACTGAATTTAATTGCACAAACGATCTTCGACAAGAAAGGTTTAAATATCTTTGTTCTCGATGTTCGAGATGAGTCAACCCTGACAGACTACTTCATTATTGCCGAAGGTACCGCCTCGAGACACACAAAAGCGTTAGCAGACGCGATCATCGAGGCAATGGATAAGCAAGGTTACGATGTATGCCATGTCGAAGGCCTTGCCCATGGAGACTGGGTGGTTGTCGACTTTGTTGATGTCGTCGTCCATCTTTTTGCTCCCGGTGTTCGAGTGCAGTATGGGTTAGAAAAGCTTTGGAGTGAAGGAAAGATCGTCGATGTGCAGATCCAAGTGGAGAGGAATTTAAAGTGAATAAGAATCAACGTGTTGTTGTCACAGGTCTTGGGGTTGCTTCCTGTTTTGGAAATGACGTGGATGACTTTTATGAAAAGCTTCTCTGTGGAGAATCGGGCGTCAAAAAGATTTCACAATTCGATGTAGAGGAGTTTCCCACTCAATTTGCTGCTGCGATCAACGATTTTGATACGGAAGACCTCATCGATCGAAAGCAAGCAAGACGCATTGACAAGTTTATTGCCTACGCTTTAGTGGCTGGAAAAAAAGCTCTTGCTCAAGCCGGCATCACAGAAGAGAATGCGCGCTCACTAAATTCTCCAAAACTTGGAGCGATCATTGGCTCTGGAATGGGAGGGATGCAGATTTTTTATGATGGTGTGGTGACGCTTCGTGACAAGGGCGTTCGTCGAATGAACCCCTTCTTTGTTCCTTTTGTCATCACAAACATGAGTGGAGCTTTATTGGCGATGGACTACGGCTTTATGGGTCCGAACTACTCGCTCTCTACAGCTTGTGCAACAGGAAACTATTCTATCATCAATGCAGCGAATCATATCCGTAGTGGAATGGCTGATTTGATTGTCACAGGTGGTGTGGAAGCTCCTATTAACTCGATTGGCCTAGGAGGCTTCTGCGCTTGTCGTGCGCTCTCATCGCGTAATGATTCACCTGAAGAGGCTTCTCGTCCCTTTGATAAAGCCCGCGATGGATTTGTCATGGGGGAGGGAGCTGGAATCCTCGTTCTTGAGTCTCTCGAACATGCTGAAAAACGTGGGGCAAAAATTCTAGCTGAGTATCTGGGTGGTGGAGTCACTTGTGACGCTCACCATATGACGGAACCTAGAGGAGATGGCCTCGGTGTGAAGAGCTGTGTGGAAGAGGCTTTGAAGGATGCTGGAATTGATGAAAGTGCCATTGACTACATCAATGCACACGCCACCTCCACTCCGCTTGGAGATGTTGCTGAGCTCAACGCTGTGAATCAAGTGTTCAGTCAGCCAGAGAAAATCTATATGAATGCGACCAAGTCAATGATTGGTCATGGGCTTGGGGCTGCTGGAGGTCTCGAGGCGGTGGTCTCTGTGAAAGCGTTAGAAACAGGTGAGATCCACCCTACGATCAATCTAACAGATCCAGAAGAGGGCATCCGTTTCCAACTTCCGACAAAACGCACAAAAGCTCCTATCAAAGCAGCGTTATCCAACTCTTTCGGTTTTGGTGGACACAACGCCTCTATCATCTTTTCGAAGTTTGAGTGATGATAGAGTGCTATGGAATCATCCCTCTGCAGGGAACTCAAACCACGACTCCTC
>CAZPBC010000004.1:0-57226 GCA_964584775.1 uncultured bacterium | reverse complement strand
CAGAGGACAGAGGGTTTCTGGGAGTTTCCAAAGGGCCACAAAGAGGAGGGGGAGTCCCACTTCGCTGCAGCAGAGCGTGAACTTCTCGAAGAAACAGGATTCACCCTGTCGCGCCTACTTTCAGACGAGCCCCTTTTTCACGAATACCACTTCACTCGCGATAACGTGACTTTTGATAAAAGAGTGACATTCTTTCTTGCCGAGGTGAAGGGAAAAATTCAGCTTCAACCGGAAGAGGTCAAAGACGGAGGATGGTTCTCGTTTGAAGAGGCGAGACAGAGGCTCACTTTTGAATCAAGCCGTCTTCTCTTGGATGAAGTGGCTCAAAGAGTTTAATAGTCCTGTAAGGGACAGCACTCCTGCACACATTAAATAGATTCCCGGTGCGAAAGACATTCCCATTGCGCTAATCAAGAACGTGCACATGAGTGGCGTGGTTCCTGAAAAAAGAGAGACCGCACTGTTGTACGCAAGAGAGACTCCTGTTCCACGTATCTTCGTAGGAAAACTCTCTGACATCAATGCTGGTAAGGGAGCGTGGTAGGTCGCCTGTAAGAGTGTTAGAATCGACAGAGCACAAAGGATTGCAGTTTCAGAAGCTCCTGATGCAATGAGATAAAAGAGTGGAGGAGATAGAAGAATGAAACCCACTCCAGCACCCTTCATGAGCTCCTCTTTTCCCCATTTGTCAGAGAGGTATCCCATTAGAGGTGTCAGCCCCAGGAAGAGCATTAGCATCCAGCTGTTGATCAAAAGAGCTCGTTCTAAAGAAAGGTCAGTATGAAGGTGGAGATAGCTTGGCATATAGGCGAAAAGTAAATACCCAGCGATCGTAGGAAGGGTATTTAATCGGATCACTTTGAAGAGGGTCCATTTTTCTTTTTGGACAACAGAGCGAAGTGAGGGAGCGGGTGTCTCTTTCACTTCCTGAAACTCTGGAGTTTCCACCAGGCTGCTTCTGAAGTAGCATCCAATGAGAGCAAGGACGCCTCCGATTAAAAAGGGGAGTCTCCATCCATATAGAAGAAGGGTATCAGGGGAAAAGAGACGAGTGATCAGATGGGCCGTGTAAGACCCTAAAATCCACCCGATAGTTGCAGAAGTCAGCACAAAGCTGCCCATCCATCCCTTTTTAGAGGGGGGCGCATGTTCTGTTAAATAGAGGATGGAGTTGACATACTCTCCGCCTACAGAGAAGCCCTGTAGAAGGCGCAGGGTTGCAAGTAGTAGAGGAGCCCAAAGTCCGATGGTGTGGTAGGTGGGTAGCATTCCAATGCAGAAGGTGGGAACGGACATTAGGAGGACTGATAAAAACAGAGACCTTTTACGACCCCATTTGTCTGCAATTTTTCCAAAGAAGAGACCCCCAAAAGGACGGATAAGAAACCCTACAGCAAAGACTAAGTAGGTGGAGAGTAGCGAGGTCGCTGGGTGGCTTGAGGGAAAGAAGAGTTGTCCGAGCAGGGGGGAGAGGTAGGCGTAGAGAGTGAAGTCGTACATCTCAATCACATTCCCTAAAGCTGCTGAGTAGAGAGGCTTACTCCTCCAAGTATTCTGAGTCATGCCAAAGATTATACCTGTTGAAAAAAATTAGATAAAGCATGGAGAATTGGTCCCATGGATCAAGAGTTTTTCCAAAGTGGAGCCCTTTTCAAACAGGGTGACCAAGTGATCATCGGCTGGGGAGAATCTGAGTGGAGCACGGAGCCCTCGAAGACAGCCTCACACAGCTTCTACTTTCCACGCTTTTTTCTGTCTGAGGAGAAACCTTGGCTCTGTTTTCAGCAGACCAAGGAACTTTCTTTAGATGAGGCAAGGAAGCGCTGGCCTATTCTCGACTCAGAGGAAAAGGTGTCTCGTAAATGGACACCTCCATCAAAAGGATTATTCCACCAACGCTTTTGTCGTTTGAAAGAACTTTTGGATAGTGAGCAGTTAGTCAAGGCAGTTCCCTATTTGTTTGCTGAAAGAGGGGATGCCATTGACCCTTCCGAGCGCGAGCAAATGATTGCTGCTTTTCTGAGTAAGTCAGACACGCTCTCCCCATACGGATTTTGGAATGAAGATGGGGGGCTGCTTGGAGCGACGCCGGAACTGCTGTTTGATAAAAAAGGAAATGTCTTGCACACGATGGCTCTTGCGGGAACCCTTGGGCATCATGAGGACACGGATGCTTTTTTAAATGACCCGAAAGAGAGACGTGAACACCAGATTGTTGTCGAAAGTATTTCTCGAGAGCTTGAGCCTTTCGGAACCGTTCGTGTGGGAGAGATCGGTTTACAAAAAGCGGGAGCACTCTACCACCTTAAAACAGAGATTGCGCTTCAATTGAATGCAGATCCTAGCTTTAAAGACCTCGTGAGTGCGCTCCACCCAACGCCTGCTCTTGGGGCTTATCCTAAAGAAGAGGGACAAGAGTGGCTAAAAGGGTACAATCGGCTCGAGCCACGGGGACGATACGGTGCACCTGCGGGCGTCTACTCGAAAGAGAGAGACCAAACGACTCTTGTGGTTGCCATCCGAGGTGTCCAGTGGGACAAAGAGCATTCTCGCTTAGGGATCGGTGCTGGTGTGATCTCAGAGAGCCGTTTTGACAGTGAGTGGGAAGAGCTCCTGCGTAAGATGCGGGCTAGCTTGGAGGTCATGGGTCTTGGATGAAGCTCCCTGGCTACAAAGTGTCATCGAAGAGCTTCTATCTCTAGGAGTCGCTGAGTTTTGTGTCGGTTCAGGAAAACGTTCTGCTCCCATTGTGGCATGTCTTAACCGTTACACCAATGTGAAGAAGTGGGAACATTTTGAAGAGCGCTCCGGAGCTTTTTTTGCTCTTGCCCGTTCGAGAGCGACAAGCCGTCCTGTGGCAATGGTTGTCACTTCAGGGACCGCTGCAGGAGAGCTGCTGCCGGCGTGCATGGAAGCGTATTATACAAAAACTCCCTTGGTTTTGGTCACTGCTGACCGGCCGCGCCGGTTTCGAGGCACAGGGGCTCCTCAGTCAGCAGAACAGGCCGGTCTCTTTGGAATATACACTCCGACACAATTTGACCTCTCGGCAGGCGAGTCACTTGATCTCTCTAAATGGGATAAGAGATCCCCATTACAATTGAATATCGCGCTTGAAGAGCCTAAAGGGTTACAAGAGGTCACTCCAGCTGCGTTTCCTTTGCCCCTCTTCCAACCGCCAAAAAGAGAATCTCCTTGGAAGGATTTGACAGGGTTTCTCTCTTCGGCGAAGAACCTTTTTGTGATTGTGAGTGGTCTTTCACCTCATCAACGTCAACCGGTTGCTTCGTTTCTTCAAGCCTTGAAGGCTCCCGTCTACCTGGAGGGGATCTCGGGCTTACGTGAAAAAGCATCACTCAACTTACAGCAGATTTCCAATGTGGGAACACTCCTCAAGGATGCAGAGGGCTTTGGCTATCCCATCACTCATATTTTACGCATTGGATCCGTTCCGACACTCCGGGCTTGGAGGGATTTCGAGGGAACATCAGACCTCGAGGTGTTTTCCCTTTCTGAAGAGGGCTTCTCTGGCCTATCTGGACGGAGCGCAGCGGTGTTTGACCTGTCGCAGCTGAACCCTTCGCATGCAGAAGGCTATCAGGGCAGTGGGCTTCCTTCATCCTGGAAGGAGGCGGATGTAGACATTCAACGTCAGAAGTTAGAACTCTTCGATCGTTTCCCTCAAGCTGAACAGAGCTTGATCTATCGGCTTTCCGAGACCATCCAAGGGCAGGACCGCCTCTATCTTGGAAACAGCCTTCCGATTCGGGAATGGGATCTTGCTGCAAGCGCAAGTGCTCCTTCAGATGTCTATGCGAATCGTGGCCTCAATGGAATCGACGGCCAGCTCTCCTCCTTTTTTGGCTTAGCTTGTTCCGAGCGGACCAACTGGGGGCTTTTTGGTGATCTCACGGTCCTGTATGATATGGTCGGACCTTGGATTTGTCAGCAGTTGGGTGACCTTCGATTTCGTCTGGTCGTGATCAATAATGGTGGGGGAATGATCTTTAAACAGGTGGGTCTAGACGAGCGCTTTTTAAACCGACACACACTCTCCTTTAGTGGTCTCGCAGATTTGTGGGGATGGGAGTATTGCAAGGATTTAGAAAAGATAGAGGGTCAACGTTGTTTGGTGGAGTTGACACCCAACGAGCAAGAGACAGACCAGTTTTTTCAAGAAATGCGTCGTGCTAAAGCGAAGGTGTGCCGATGACACTTCATGCACTCCACGGATTTTTAGGTTTGCCGAGCGATTGGACAATGTTTGATACGGACGTGGAAAAATGGGATCTGATCACGGAAGAGTCTCTTGAGTCGGCGTCGATGACGGATTGGGGTGTCTGGTTTTCCAACCAAGATCAAGTCAAGGAAGAGGATATTCTGCTCGGCTACTCAATGGGCGGACGCCTTGCTCTTCATGCACTGTTTCAAAAACCTAGCCATTGGAAAGGGGCGATCTTTGTTTCTACCCATCCTGGTTTGACGGGGGAGAAAGAGCGGATGGAACGGATGCACTCCGACTGGGCGCTCGCAAAGCGCTTTTTGACGGAGGAGTGGGATACTCTTATGGAAGAGTGGGAAGCACAAGAGCTTTTTCGAGGTGTGACTCTGCAACGACGTGAAAGTGACTATAAACGGGAGCTTCTTGCAAGCTCTCTGTTCAAGTGGTCGCTAGGGCTGCAGCAGCCCTTTTCCCATCTTCTAAAGCAAGTCGATATACCCATTCTGTGGGTCGTCGGTGAAGAAGACCACAAGTTTGTTGAAGTTTCAAATCATCTTGAGTTTTCAAATCCTAAATCTAAGGTTTGGGTTGTGAAAGGAGCAGGGCATCGATTACCCTGGTCCCATACTGAATCATTTAAAGAACAAGTACACCAATTTATGGAGAATTTATGACAGTAGCAGAAAAAACATGGGTGCGAGTGAAAGAGTATGTGGATATTGAGTTTGAGCGTCATGATGCAATTGCAAAAATTACGATCAATCGTCCAGAAATTCACAACGCGTTTCGACCTTTAACTGTGCAGGAAATGTTAGATGCTTTTTCTATTTGCCGAAATGATTCCAGCGTTGGTGTTGTGATTCTCACAGGAAAAGGAGATAAAGCTTTTTGTTCTGGTGGAGACCAAAAAATCCGTGGTGATGCGGGCTATATCGATGATGAGGGGACTGCACGCTTGAACGTCCTCGATCTTCAAAAGCTGATCCGTTCCATGCCGAAACCTGTTGTTGCTATGGTCGCAGGATACGCCATTGGTGGCGGACATGTCCTCCATGTCGTCTGTGATTTGACAATCGCTGCTGACAATGCTCGATTTGGCCAAACTGGGCCGCGTGTTGGATCTTTTGATGGGGGTCTTGGTGCGAGCTATCTTTCACGTATTGTCGGTCAGAAGAAGGCTCGAGAGATCTGGTTCCTTTGCCGCCAGTATGATGCCAAGCAAGCTCTAGAGATGGGATTGGTGAACACGGTTGTTCCCCTGGACCGTCTCGAAGAGGAGACACTTCAGTGGTGTGAGGAGATGCTCAAGCTTTCACCGATGGCACTCCGCTGCTTGAAGGCCTCTCTCAATGCAGACTGCGATGGAGAGATGGGCCTTCTTGACTTGGCAGGGAACGCCACTCTTCTCTACTACATGTCAGAAGAGGCGAAGGAGGGTCATGAGGCTTTCAAAGAGAAGCGGGAACCCGACTTTAGCCGCTTTACGAGATATCCATGACAAGTGCGTTTAAACCCCCGCCTCTAAGGGCCTGGATGTGGGCTATCCGCATCAAGACATTGACGGTTGCCTTGATCGCAGTTTTCGTGGGAACTTCTCTTGCCTACACACAGGTGAGCGAGTTCTCTTGGGGGATTGCTGCCTGTATGTTAGTTTCCGCTCTTTTCATTCAAGCCGGAGCCAACCTCATTAATGACTGGGCGGACCACACGAAGGGGGCAGATTCAGAGGAGCGCGTGGGCTTTCCACGCGCAACTCAAATGGGTTGGCTGACAGCGAACGAGGTGTTTCGAGGCGCCCTCATTGCCTTTGGACTGGGAACACTCTTTGCCCTTCCACTTGTCTATGTTGCAGGCTTTCCAGTGATCCTCTTACTTGTTGCCTCTATTGCAGCAGCCTATCTGTATACGGCTGGCCCCTACCCGTTGGCATACCATGGACTTGGAGAACTGTTTGTCATTCTTTTTTGCGGCTTCGTGTTAACCATGGTTCCCTATTTTGTGCAGACACACTTTTTTTCTTGGGAGAGTGCCCTTGCGGGCCTTCAACTTGGCCTCCTTTCGACCTCGATTTTGGCCATCAACAACCTCCGAGATATCCATCAAGATAGAAAAAGTGGAAAAGGGACCCTAGCGGCAAGATACGGCATCGCCTTTGGACGTTACGAAATCGTGATGTCTCTCGTTTTGCCCTTTTTAATGCTACCCTTGTGGGCCTACTTTGGCTATACGATTGCGAGTTTTCTGCCATTCTGTATTCTTCCCTTGGCAGCGCAGGTGATTATTCTCATTCACCGTTACCCACCGGGACCTATTTATAACTCTGTTTTCGGACTAGCTGCGCTCACTCATCTTCTTTTTGGAGTGTTGTTGGGATCCGCCTTTCTTATCCAACTGATTTGATGAAAATACAAGAAATCGCACTCTCTTCTGCTCTTCCACACGCATACCTTGTCAGGGTGCGTTTTTCAGGCGGGGAAGTGGGATATAGTGAGCTTTGTAGCTGGCCTCAGTTGGGAAATCCACCGTTGAAAGAAGAGGTCAAGAAACTCACAGAGGGCAATCCTCTTCCATCAGGAAAAAGGGCGATTGAGATTGCTTCTATAGATGCGTTAGCTCGCTTTGAAGGGCGTTCCCTTTTTGATGACATTGATGTTCCATTGAGTCACGCATTGGTTCAACAGTTGGAGAATGAAGAACCATTTATGGAAGCGGAAGAAGAGGGTTTCACACACGTCAAGGTGAAACTCTCGACAGACTTTGAACAGCGATTGCCTATTCTAAAGAGAGGCCTTGATCAGACTCAACTGAAGCTGCGCCTGGATTTTAACGCTTCACTCAACTCAAAGGAGTGGGCACGTTTCTTAGCTACAGATCTCGACTGGAGTCGAATTGAAATGGTCGAAGACCCCACAGCTGTGAGTCAGGAGTGGACTCAAGGTCAAGTCGCAGTGGCGAAAGATTTTGTTCAGGCTGATCCAGAGCATTACCAATATGAGGTGATCAAACCCGGTCGAGACTCCTTACCGATGGACCTGAGGAAGCCTGTAGTGGTCACCTCTCTCCTCGCGACACCTCTAGGGGATGTCATTGCCTCCTACTTTGGAGGAATTCTCTTTAAATCTTTTTCTTCACTTGTGTTACCATCTGGGCTGATGTGTTACCGCCGCCTTAAAAATGACCCTTTTTCTGCCCGATTGGCGAAGAGGGGGCCCACGTTTCAAACGCCTGGGGGTACGGGGTTTGGCTTTGATGATCTATTGGGAGAACAGACATGGAATACAATCCTGTAGAACTCAAATCATTGGACTGGGAAGGCAAAGATAGCCATGTCCTGATCAATCCGCGTATTCCTGACTATGCAAGAATCCACCATGACCTAAAGAAACTTCCGGTAGAGGGTCATTTGGTCGTTGCGACTTCTGGCTCTCGAGGAGAAAAATGGGTCCTTCTATCGAAAAAAGCGATCCTCACCTCTGCGAGTGCTGTGAATGAACGTATTGAGCTCTCTTCAGCGGACTCATGGGCTCATCCACTTCCTGATTTTCACGTTGGAGGAATTGGGGTTTGGGCTCGCTGTCATCTTGCAGGAATTGAGGTCCATGACTTCAAGGAGACGAGCAAAAAGTGGGACGCGGGCCTTTTTACTGATTTTCTGGATAAACGGGGCTCTACGATCACCTCTCTCGTTCCTACCATGCTATACGACCTTGTTTCAAAGCATCTCACCGCTCCCAGTTCCTTGAGACTTGCAGTTATCGGTGGAGGAAAGCTGGACAAGACTCTTCGAAAAAAAGCAGAAAACCTGGGTTGGAGGTGTGTCGAAAGTTATGGGATGACAGAATGTGCTTCTCAAGTGGCCTCAGCTCCTGAGCCGAACGATGAGTTAACTCTCTACTCTCATGTGAAAGCCAAAATCAACGAAGATGGATTTATCTGCATTAAAAGTCCCTCGCTCTTCACAGGATATATTCAGTTTGGCAAAGAACTCAGCATCCTTGACCCTAGGAAAGAGGGTTGGTTTCAGACCGAAGATTTAGGTCAAATGACGGGGAACACGCTTAAAATTCTTGGGCGTCGGGATGACTATGTGAAAATTGGTGGGGAGGGGATTTCGATGTACCGTCTTGAGGAGGTACTTACATCGATTAAATATGAGTTCAATATCAAAACCGATATGACGCTCGTTGCTGTCCCGGATGAACGGTTGGGACATAAAATTGTGCTTGCGGTCATCAACGATGATACATTGAAGTTGTTGATGATTTTAGAAGAGTTCCAGAAGCGAGTGATGCCATTTGCTCGCGTTCGTGAGGTGGTGAAGGTCGAAAAAATTCCGCGCTCCCATCTACATAAAGTCCAAAAGAACGAACTACTGCGCCTTGTTTCCATGCAACAAGGTAGCAATGCCTCCAAACAGATACTTTAATTCGACGGATTCAAATCCAGCTCTTTCCATTTTTTCCTTAAGAACCACAGGATCTGTAAAGTGTTCAATGCTTCTAGAGAGGTAACTATAGGCTTCTTCGTCAGTGGTGATGAGTTTGCCTATTTTAGGAACCATCCACTTGAGGTAGGTATGGTGGAATTTTCTCAGTAGTGGATTTGTGGGTCGGGTGAGCTCTAAAATCCCGATTCTTCCTCCTGGCTTGAGGACGCGAAAGGCTTCCTCTAAGGCTTTATCAGGATCGACAATATTGCGGATCCCATAGGCACAGGTGATGGCATCGACTTGGGCTGGCTCTAAGGGAATCTGACAGGCGTCTGCGTTTAAGAAGTGGAGAGTATGATCGCCAGAAACTTTTGCTCGTTTCTTCTCGGCAATTCCGAGCATCTCTTTAGAGAAATCAAGAAGATAGGCTGTTTTAGGTTTTCTTACCTTCTTTAAGTATTCATAGGTAATCTCTCCTGTCCCAGCACACAGATCGAGAAGGATCTGCCTCTCTGGGTCCTGGAGTGTTTCTCGAATGAGCTTTCGATTCCATAGCTTATAGGTATAGAAAGAGAGGAGTTGGTTCCCTCTCTCGTACTTCGGTGCAATGCAATCAAAGAGCCGCTGGATAGATTGAGGTTTCTCTTTTTGATAGTCACTCATTCTTCATCCTTTTTTTCAGGTTTGCAAAGAGAGCATCCCCCTTCATCGCAAGATCCATCTCTGAGTTTGTTGGGATCCATTCCACACCCCTTCCCAATGCGAACTCGACCTGTGACAAACCAACCCACAGCCATCCCTAAGAGTCCAATGAGAAGGACAATAAAGGCGACGAGGACGGTGCTGAGAAAATAGGACATGTTATCAATACTCCACTACGGTGTTTTTTGTGAGGCAACGTGCCTGACAGGTGAGGATTTGTCTCTGCTCGATGTCATGAGCGCTCAGTGCGGAATGCTTCTTCATTTCTACTTTACCCGAAATGAGCTTCGCAATACAAGTCGAACAGATGCCCTCTTTGCAGGAGTAGGGGGGGTCTTCATCTAGACGGATTAAAGCATCTAAGATGGTCTCATTCGCCCCCAGCCGCAGGGAGAGTAGGCGCCCGCCGAGAGTGACCTGTAGTTTTCTTGGGTGATCACTTTTCGCTATATCGCCACTTCCCACTTGGAGTGTTTGTTGACCATCTACCTCTTCTTCAAATGCTTCTTTAATCGAGTGGTAGCGTTCACGTCGAATACGATCTAAGGGGATTCCCTCTTCTAAAAGGACATTCTCAGAGGCTTCCATTAGACCTTGTGGTCCACATAAGTAAAAGGTGGAACTTTCGAGAAACGGCATCAAAAATCCGGAAAGAGAACTTTCGTTTAATCTTCCTTTTTCTTTGCTCAGGTGAAAATGCAGAGTTAAGCGATCTCCGTAAGTTTGCCTTAGCTTTTTCAGCTCGTCATGGAAGATAATATCCTCTTCTGAATGGTTGGAGAAAAGGAGAGTTACTTGAGAATTTTTTTGAGACTCCATTAAGGAGTAGAGGATAGACATTAAGGGTCCAATTCCACTTCCTCCCGCAATGAGGACGTGATTCGTTGTATTTTGGTCTGCCATGAATTGACCTGCAGGAGGCATCACAAGTAGAGAGTCGCCCTTTTGAACTAAGTCGATCAAGTCATTTGAAATGAGTCCACCTTGGATTCTTTTCACTGTGATTCTCAAGGAGCCTTTTTCACTTGGTGAGTTGCTTAGAGAGTAGCATCTGCGGTGCATTTCACCTCGATCTAGAAGACGGAGGGTAATAAACTGTCCAGCTTCGAACTGGAAGAGGTGTTGGATTGCTTCAGGTACAGAGAAGAAAATCGAGTGCGTGTCTTTTGTCTCCTGGACAACTTTTTGAACTTTCAAGTGCCAGTAGCGGTGGAGGAGTTTTTCAGGACGATCTTGGGTGAATTTGGAAGTGTCGACATGGATTTTATCAAATCCCCATCCGATTGCTTTGACCATCCTTTTCATAAATAGGGGGGCAATCCGGGGAAGAATGAGCTTTCGTATCTTTCTAATGAAGGGATGCTGAAAACTGAAGATCGCTTGGCTAATGAGGTGCTGACGTCTAAAAATCTTCTTCGTCTCTGCTAGGCGCTTTTGAACGAAGGAGATAAAGTGGTGCGTTTGCAGGGGAGTCTCGTCAGATTTTAAAGCATCTACAAGCAGCGGATGTAGGGCGACTGCATCCTGAATGGCGAGTTTATTCCCTTGAGCCCCGACGGGAGAGGCTGTATGGGCCGCATCTCCAATCAGGAGAAGTCCATCTTTAAGTGGGTTCTCTGTGATGGCAATCTGCACATCCAGATAGAAGAGCTGTTTCCAAGAAGTGAGGTGATCTATCGAGTCTTTCAGTAGAGGTTTTGTTTGAACGATCTGCCTTTTAAAATCTTCGATTCCGCCTCTTTGCAGTTTTTGATACGTTCCTTTTTCAAGAACCCATCCAATCCGCAAGTGACCCTCTTTTTCAGGAATCGCAACCAAGATACCTCCTTTGCTGATATCCAGGCCGAGCTCATAAGGCATGCCCGGAACAGCGGGTAGGTCAAACCAGATCACATCGAAGGATTCTTGGGAGTCTGTTTTTTTGATTCCTGCTAAATCGCGAAGTTTAGAGTAGCGTCCGTCAGCAGCAATTGTCATGCGGCTTTGAATAGGAAAAATTTTGTCGCCAAGACGGACTTTGAGGCCTTCGACAGCACCGCTAGAAGAGTGGATCAACTCCTCGGCGTCTCCATTTCCGAGAAAAGTGAAATTAGGAAATTCTCCTGCAAGCTCGACTAAAGTTTTGAGTAAAGGTCCCTGCGGAAGCGCCATCGCATAAGCGCTCTCATTCTCTTGATTTTTGAGTTGAAAGTTTAGGAGATTTTGCCCTTCCTCTTTGACCGTGAATTCGCTTAAGGAAAAGTGAGGGAGATTGAGGAGTGTGTCGAGGACACCCATTTCATTAAAGTATTCAAGTGTGACAGGTTGATAAGCCGGGCCTCGAAACTCTCTTTCAAAGTCACTGTCACGTTCAATTAGCAGCGTTTTTACGCCAGAGCGTGCTAGAAGGTAGCTTAGAACGGCTCCCGCTGGGCCCGCTCCGACAATGGTGACGTCAAAGTTGGAGATCTCCTCGCCACTACCCATCGCTATCATCTGGAAGCACGGGAGGGGGGGCTTTTTTTGCCGCACTCTTGGCTGCACTTTTCGTCGGCTTTTTCTCCCGCTTCACTGGTGGGAGAAGGTCGATCCAGATGGGCGAACTCCAGGCGATATGCCCGTCTGATTGGAATACACGGATATAGTAAAAGACGAACGGAGGTTTATCATTCACTTTGATGGCGTGCGCGTCGAGTGGTGTCATGTCGTCAAATGTGAAGTCTTCAGAGTATCCCTCAGGATTAAAGGTCTTGATCACTTCACCGTTTCGAATGATTTCGATCCGGTCGAGTTTGGTTGTTCCTGCCACATATCCTGTGATGTGACGGTTTACATGGAGTCCTTGCATTTCGGAAGTGTCCATCTCTGATCCCATTTCAAATCCTGCAATCTGCAGGCCCAAAATGATGCGCTCTCCTGTCGTTGCGTAGCAGCGGCGGTGATAAAGCGCGTCAAAAAGTGCATCGCGCGTGACCGCTTTTGCAAGAATGGCGGTTGCCCCTGGGGGATACTGCGCTTGATCACTGTCGTAGAGGTCTGTGTAGACACCTCGGTCGTCGAGGCCACCTGCGACGAATCCAAAGCGACACCCTTTCTTCAGGGCGGCAACAATGGAGCCTTCAGCCACGGATTTTACCCCTTTCTTTCCTAGGGGCTCGATAGGACAGGTATTTCCCTCTTTCTTTTCACATTCAGATGACCCCCATGAACTGTAAATCTCTACAACTCTTTCAAACTCGGGATCGAAATCTTTGAAGTTGGTTTGGTAGCCCTCAGCCATGGTGAAGCAGGGGATCGAGATGAGCTCTTTAGGGTTGAATGCCTTGTAGAGTTTTTTGTTCGTGCTGTATTTCGAGTCCTTTCTACGGAGAGGTTGTTTTTGTTCTTTGAGGAACAAGAGCTGTCGCACTCCCTCACTTCCTTTATCACCGACCATCTGCTCTCCAAAGAAGGTGGTGAATCGGTCATCTTCATTGAAATCTTGGACATTGTTTGCCATCAGTTTCCAGATTTCATTGGAGGTCTCTTCTTGGCTTTCAAAAGGGGAAATCGCGTAGAAGCTATAGGCCATTTCATCTCGGAAGTGGCGTAGGCAGCTTTCAATGTTTTCTGTCGAGTCAACGCGTTCGGACTCACTATGTAGAGATCCCCAATATAGGTGTGCTTTTAAGCTGTTGAAGCAACGAATGGGGCTAGATTGGTACGTTTCACCCGTCGCCATGTTCTCAAGGGTAATGGTATACACACCCTCTTCGTTGAAATAGAGGTTGGGCAGGGCAATATACCCCGTTTCCGGAATGAAGAGTTTCCAGTTCAAATTTTCGCGGATGTGTTCATACGTGAGGGTAATGAGAGTATCCTCGTGGGGAGTGTTGCTAGTGAGGTTGCCAAACTCATCTTCAAAGCGGATGATGACATCGAACCGTTTGTTTTTCTCGACAAAAGAGGGGGCAATCACTTTGACATCCTGTAGGAGGTTCCCACGAATGTCGATCGAGAAGGTTTCAGGCTCTTCAAACTTGCCCTTGCCCGTTGGGTCGACATAAAGAAAAAAGGGTCGACGCCTTTGTGAAGCCGTTTGTGCTTGTGTTCCCTTGCCATTCAGCTCCCACTTCTTTTCCTTGGGATCACCCACGCAAATGGTGAAAGGCTTGCCGCCCGCGAGCTTTGAGGGGAGCTTAAAGCGGTATTTGGGAATCACATCATGAGGTCCATAAATTTCTTCAGCCTCGAGTTTCTTCTTAACACCATCCATTTCAGCCCAGATGACATTTTCCTTTTCACTTAAGTCAGAAGAGGGTGCTTGCCAGTCGATCGGCCTGCCATTGCTCACGATGTCGAAAAGCAGCAGCGTTTTTTCAGGTAGGGCTGTTGCAGGTGTGTACTGGAATTTCCATGTTCGGGTCTCCCCCGCAAAAACTTGTTTAGGTTCAACAGTGCAAATCGAGCGGCGCATAAAATTGAGAGTCTCCCTGTAAGTTGAAAAAGAGACTTATTTTGCACGAATTTGCCTATGAAATGCAAGGCTTAAAAGGCAGCTAGACGGCGTAGACGACCGCTCTTTTCTCGCGGATGACAGTGACTTTGATCTGCCCAGGGAAGCTCAGCTCATCGCTGATGGCTCCTGAGAGGTCTTTGGCAAGGTTTTCGAGTCCCAAATCGTCAATCATCTCAGGCAAGACCGTCACGAGGACCTCTTTTCCGGCTTGCATTGCGTAGGCCTGTTCAATTCCGGGGAACTGATAGGCAAGGGTTTCGAGTTTCTTTAGACGTTGGAAAACCTCTTCGACTGCCTCGACACGGGCTGCGGGTCGGCTTGCGGAGATTTTATCAGCGGGGCCGACGAGGCTCGCTAAGACAGAGAGGGGAGGGATCTCATCATGGTGACAGCCGATTCCGTTCGCCACGATGTCTGACTCGCCATATTTCAGAGCAAGGTCCCTTCCGATGAGGGCATGGGTTCCTTTGACATCTTGCGAGACCGCTTTTCCAATGTCATGCAGGAGTCCCATTCGGCGCGCGATCATTCCGTCGAGTTTGAGGTCTTCAGCCATCATTCCTAAGATATGCGAAACTTCGACTGAGTGATCGAGGACATTTTGCCCGTAGGAGGTGCGCAGAGAGAGACGTCCCAGCAGTTCCATCAACTCTGGGTGGAGATGGAGTGCAGAGCAGCGCAGAGCTGCCTCTTCAGCTGCTTTTTTCATCTCTTTTTTCACGGTGACTTCTGCTCCTCTCACAGCCTCTTCGATGCGAGTCGGGTGGATTCTTCCATCGGCAATGAGCTCTTTCAACGCGACTTTGGCAACCGCTTTTCTAAAGGGATCGAACCCAGAGATCAAGACAGAACCTGGAGACTCATCAACAAGAAAATTGACACCGGTCAGCCTTTCTAAAGTCCGGATATTTCTTCCGTCGCGCCCGATGATCCGGCCTTTGAGTTCGTCGCCAGGCAGCGGGACAGCAAGTGTGGCTGTCTCGGAAACGGTCGGAACAGAGAGGCGGTTAATGGCAGTTGAGATGATCCTCGCTGCGGCATTCTCTTTTTCCTCCTCGATCTCGTGAAGCATTCTTTGAGTCATCCGAGCGCGCTCTTTTTGAATTTCGAGTTTGGCTTCGTCGAAGAGTTTGATTTTGGCTTCTTCGGGCGACATCCCAGAAAGCTCTTCAAAAGACTTGAGAAGTGCTTCTTCTTTTTGTTGGATCTTTTTGCGTTCTTGATCGACTTGTTCCCGTCGGGCTTGAAGAATATGCTCTCGTTTTTCAATGTCAGAGAGCTTGCGTTCCACGAGTGACATCCGTCGTTCTAAGGTGTCCTCACGTTCTTTGATCCGCTCTTCACGCTTGTTTAGATTTTGTTTCTCATTTTGAAAAGAGGCTTGTGCTTTTTCGCTCAGAGCTTTCTCTTTTTCATGCAGTTCGCACTCCGCCTCTTTCTTGAAAATAGCGGCTTTGAGTTCTGCTTGCTTGAGCATCTCCTCCGCAGCTGATGTGAGGCTGTTAAAGCGGAGTCGGTAGATGAAAAAGAAGAGCAGGGCGCCACTTGCTGCACTGGCAATGAGAATGAGTGAAAAAGTTAAGAGTTCATCTAAATTCATGAGGGCTCCTCACTCTCCCACACTTCTGGGTTTTCTTCCTCTTCTCTTTCTTTCGAGGTGAGTCTGACCTGTTCCACGCCTCTTTCGCCAGACTTCACCACATCGATCCGGAAGTTATCGTGATCAATGACAAAACCACTTTGTGGAATCGTTCCTGTTTTTTGAGTGATATATCCGCCGATCGTATCATAATCAGCTCCTTGCGGGATTTTGATGTGGATTTCCTCTTCAATGTCAATAATGGCCATCTTTGCATCGACCAGCCAGGCGCCGCCTGCTAAAGGTTTATAAAGAGGGGGTTCTTCATCGTATTCATCGGCAATTTCGCCAACAATCTCCTCGAGGATATCTTCGATGGTCACCACACCTTCAGTCCCTCCATACTCGTCTACAACAATCGCCATGTGCAGTTTTTTCTTTCTGAATTCTTGAAGAAGGCGCGAAATCTTTTGTGTTTCTGGGGCGTAGATCGCTTTTTTGGCAATGCTGTCGACAGGTTGCTCTAGGATCTCAGGATTTTGAGGGTGTTTAGCAAATTCCATGTACTTCACAAGGAGATCTTTGTACATGAGAAAGCCAACGATTTCATCCACTGACGATTTATAGAGTGGCACACGGCTATATCCCTCCTCTGTCAAGAGCTCTGCAGCTTCACGGACCGTGGTTTTATAGGGGAGAGAGAAGAGATCGACTCGAGGAACCATGATCTCCCGTGCAATCCGCGTATGGAATGTCAGAACAGAACTGATGAGTTCTTTATCCGTCACGTCGAGTTTCGGTCCCGTGCTCGCCTCGTGGATGATATGGAACAGCTCTTGCTTGACCGCAGCTTCTTTTTCAATCGCTGGGCTCATTCTTGAGCGGCTGAGGCGTGTTGCGACCCAGGCGATGGGGATACAGAGAGGAAGAAAGAGGCCGATGACTCCAGCAGCAAAAAATGAGGTTGCACGGATCATTCTTTCAGGATAGCGGTACGCTAGTTCGTGTGGGAGGATTTCTCCGAAGGAGATGTACAGCAAGAAGCAAAGAATCAGTTCAAAAACGAGAAATAGAGTGTCATACAAGTCAGGATGGCTTCCGCCCTGAAAATGGTCAGAGTGGCTGGCGAAGACAAACAGGATCGTCGTGAGCAAAAAGAATCGAGCGCAACTTTGAGTGGTAATAATGAGCTTCATAAAGAAGTCGACGTCGATTTTTTTTGGCGAGATCCTTCGAAAGAGGCGAATGACTAAAAGTTCATCCAGGCTTTTGAGCTTCTTCTTGGAAGAGGTCGCCTCCAGACGGCGAACAGCTTCTCGAAGGGCGGTCATGGTGAAAAGACCGGCAGCGAAGAAGAGAATTAAGAATGTGACAAAGAATGTGACCACTAGACCCTCAACTAAAAAGGTGTATTATAGGCTATTCCACTCTTAGGTCAATCCCTAGATCAGCCAGATGGTGCAGAACTTCTTGCTCCTTTTTTCTCATTACAGCGATATCCGCCTCTTCTTGATCACGGAATCCTGCTAAATGGAGGAGGGTGTGCACTAAGTAGAGAAGCAATTCGCTGTCGGGCGTCCCTCCCTCTTCAGCAGCTCTCTCCATAGCTACCTGAGGGCAGATGATGCACTCACCAAGGAAATGGGGAGGGGCAGTTGGTTCCTGATCGACTGGAAAGGTCATGCAGTCTGTCGGGGAGGGGTCACCGAAGGCCTCCTCATGGATACGGCAAATCTCGTCGACTGTGACAAAGCAAATGCTGATTTGGTCCGTAGATAGTTTTAGGTACTCTAAAGAAGCAAGAACTGCCTCCTCAACCTTGGATGGGTCGATGGGCAGGGCTTCTTGCTGATTCGAGATGAGAACTTCGGGTTGGCTCGGAAGAGGCAATTAAAGAACAGGGGTCTTTGGAAGGCCCGTTACTTTCTTTTTATCGTCGTCCCAACGTCCTAGCTTTTTGAGAACGTCAACACGCTCATATCGAGTGAGGACATTGCGTTTCGCTTTACCTTTGTTAGACTTTCCGAAGCTTTTGTGGCGAGACATATTCTAAATTGACCTCTATTAACGGATTTTTGGGATAAATGTAGATGCAGAGCCTTCAAGAGCGTTAGCGTGTTCGCGGAAGCCTTTCGGAAGGTTGTCTTTCTTAGCACCGGTCTTTGTTCCTGGAAGTTTAGGTCTTCTAGGAGACTGGTTACGTCTTTTTTGCTGTTTGCTCATTCTTGTCATAGTTAGGGCTCTCCTTAAAAATTCTGCTGCGAATTATAGAGAATTGGGGGGCTTTTTTTCAAGTCTTCATATCTGTAACAGCCAAACTGTCTCAAAATGGATTTTACAGCAAATTATGAAGAGAGTGTTAAATAAGGTTTGTAATTTAAATATTAAATTAATTTATATAAAAATTTATTGACTAGAACAGTCTATTTGTGTTAAGATATTTGCATGAAACCGGATCAAATTAGTTCTTACAGCCAACAAAGCGGTTCTCAGAACTTTGGAGGGAATTTTGGACCTCTAGGGTCTAAAAAAACCGACTTGCCAAAAGATGTCCTTGAGGCACTGGAAAACGAAGATATTGAAGAGGCTCTTCGGCTACTCCGTTCCCATGAGGCAAAGGCTGCTGCACGTGTCGCGACGTCAGGACGTTTCTTTCAAATTATGTCTGAATTTTATGACATGATCTTAGCCATGATTGGCCAAAAGAAGACACTGAAAGATAAAGAGCAAAAAATTGATCTCAGAAAGATGACTCCTGAAGAGAGGTCGAAGGCTGTTCAAAAGAAGGTCAAGACAGAGACGCTATTTTCCGGGCTCTTTTCATCACTTACTAAATCTTTATTTGCCCCTTTGCGGCACCTCTTTCAAGCTCGTCCTAAAAAGAATATTCCACACCAGCCACGTGAGGGCATCAAGCAGAGAGAAACAGCTCTTCCCCCTCGGTTCGCTTTTGTCCAAAAGCCTCTCGTGAAGATGAAAGATGTCGCACTCCTTCTTTTAGATAAAATCCGGGAAAAATTGAAGCTTTCAAGGAAAGAGCGCCCAGATGTAAAACTTGCCGAAAAGAGAGAGCGTCCTGACAATCAACGTTTATCGAAGGATTTACGGGCTACTCTTGAGCAGAAGGAAGCTTCTCAGTTCAAAGAAACAGTGGTTCCTCCTCTGATGAAAGCTGGAGAAATCACCATCCTTGCTCTCCAGTCCACTTTTGTGCCGATCAAGGCTGTTTCTAAGACATCAGCAAGATTGATGAAGAAGATGGTTAAAAAACTCTTTCTGTTGAGCGATAAATTTGAGCGTTCGACGAAGCGGCTGTTTCGTAAAGTGAAGAAAGCTTTGCAGCCTGTAAAGAAGTTTCTCGGTGCAGTCGAGAGTGCACTCATAAATCTCTTGTCACTCTTCGGAATTTTCCTCTTAAAGCTGTTAGTGCGCTCCTACTACAAGTTAAAAAAGCGGCTGTCACGCTTGAAGCAAAAACTCACAGTGATCTGGTACGGAGAGCCGACATAAATGTTGCTGCAGCAACCGCCGCGGTTTCTGTCCTTAAGATTCCATCTGAAAGCTTCATGGGTATGGCTCCACCATCTTGAAGATGTGTCATTTCCTTCTCACTAAGACCAGATTCTGGTCCAATCAAGCAGGCAATCGTCTTTGCCTTTTGTTCACTCAAAAGTTCCGGAAAGGAGCGAGCGTCACCTGAGACGTCTCCGTAGTAGATGTTTTTGCACTCCTGCGGAAACTGATCGAGCAGCGTGATTGTTGGAAGAAAGAGTCTTCCTGCTTGCTTGATTGCAGAGACTGTGAGCAGTTTGGCCCTTCTTGACTGCTCTTTACTTAAGGCTCTTTTTTCAGATCGTTCGGAGGGAAAGAGGACAAATTCACTGACGCCCAGTTCAGTTCCTTTTTCTAGGATCCAGTCGAGTTTGCTTTGACGGGGAAAAGCTTGATAGAGTTGGATAAAGAGAGGAGACGGCTTTTCCTGTGCTGCTTCGGTGATCAACAGGGTGGCCTCTCTTTTACGCACCTCTTTGACAACTGCTGTTGCTAGAGTTCCTTTGCCATCAACAAGCTCAATTTGGTCACCGCTCTGCTTGCGAAGGACATTTTTTAAGTGATGGAATTCGTCATCAGTGAGAACGACTTCTGTATTCTCCAGTAGGGGAGAGTCAAGGTAGTAGCGATTGACAGGCATAGGCTATTTCGACTTTTCTACGACAATGTGCCCATCATCGATGTAGCTGTTGAGATCGAGGCGGTGTGTAGGAGAGAGATAGAGAGTGATATTCTGCATGAAGCTCCTAAAACGATTCCTCCATATCTCGATTTGAAAACGCGTCGCTGGAGGGGAGTCGGGGCTATTTTCTCTGTACTGATTGATCAGGAAAGCGACGTAGCGGTCTTCCAAGATTTGAGGCTCTAAAAACTCGACACTCCACTTCAGTTCATCTCCTTTGACTCCCGGTCTTGCGACGATCGAAATTTCCATGTAGTGCCTGACAATATCGACAAAAAGCTGACTCACTTCATACGCATAGAGGGGGACGTCGAGGATATAGAGGCCATTTTTTTCGATGACAAAATCATTCGTCGCAAGGGAGTGGGTTTTGGGGTTGATCTTGTCACTCGTCTCGATTGGGTAGAAGACGCGAACCGTCAGGTTCTTCTTAAGAGGGATAAACTCTTTACGGAGAAATTCTATCCAGAGGTCGTCGGCATTGGGATCATTGACCGCTTGCCAAGGGTGGGGCATGAAAGGAATATAGATTCTCTTCCAGTTTTCGGGAACTTTGTAGGCGACGACGTCTTTGGAATAATTTCCGCGCTTTGGAGTCTTGAGCTCTTTCAGCTCTGTCTTCGTAATGTCATCTAAATTAAAGCGGAGTTCTAAACCTTCAATTTTGAGTTTCTCAACCATCTCCTCAGGTCCACTCACCGATTGGGTGAGTTTCTCTGGCCAAACACCCAGGTAGAGGTAGGATCGAGGAAGGGTCCCCGTCGGTTGCTCGATCGTGATCGGAAGCTGGGAGGTGATGAGTCGGGTGAGTTTAATAACGAAGTCTGCATGATCAACACTCGTGATATTGTCTTGAAGGTTGATCTTGGGGTTGAGACTAATGAGGTTTTTTCGAAGGATCTGGACCACCCACTCGTTGGGAGCGTCTTCAGCATCCAGAATGACTTCAAGGTCGTCAGGTCCTAGATTTTCGATGACTCTTTTTGTTCCACTGAGTGTGAGAGTGACACGTCGATTCAGGATCCCGTTTGGGAGGAGACCTTCAATCGTTTTATTAGAGGGGAGGTTCGCGATGCGGATGGGGATCCCAGAAAGAGTTTTCGTCTCAATAATCGACTGATTGATGAGATACCAAGCCATGATTCCCGCTAGAAGTGAGACCACCTTTCGTTGCCAATCTCTGGAGAGCCACTCTTTCAATTTATTCATTTTATGAAGACATCCACTGTTTTAGGGTTTCCCAAGCTTTAAATCTTTGCTCGAGAGGGTATTGAGGAGGGTTAAAGATGCTACTGATGATCCCCTTGAAGCGATCCATCTTGACTCCTCTTGTCATAATTCCGTCGCGGGCTATGCTCACGCGTCCTGTTTCTTCACTCACAACGACCACCAGAGAGTCTGTTTGCTGGCTGATACCCAGTGCGGCGCGGTGGCGGGTCCCCATGGACTTAGAAAGCTGGGTGGTGTCGTCAGAGAGGGGAAGGATTGTTGCGGCAGAGACGATCTTAGTTCCACTCACAATGACAGCGCCGTCGTGGAGGGGAGTCGTAATTGAGAAGATGGTCTCTAGGAGCTCGGGAGAGAAGTCAGCATTGACCAGGACAGCCTTCGATGAGAACTCTTCGAGAGAGTCTTGGTTTTCGAGAAGAATGATGGCTCCCATTCGCCTCTCAGCAAGTCGGAAGACAGTGTGTGTCATAGAGTTAAGGAACTTGTCGAACTCGGAGACCTCTCGGTATTTCTTTCCTTTAACGCTGAATTTGGAGAGGGCAAGACGCAGTTCAGGCTGAAATATCACGAGAAGGGCAATGACAGCGACACTTCCCAGATAGTACATTAGTCTCTGAAGAACAGGGAGTTGAAAAAACGTGACAACCTGGAAAATAATGAGAAAGACAATCACACCATAGAGCAAGTCCATCGCCCTTGTGTTCCAGAAGAACGTCAGGAGGTAATAGATCTGAAGTGAGATGGTCAGTATTTCTAAAAGGCTGACAAACATGGGTACTACAGTTTTTGACCCAGTTTACAGATTTTCAGGGTTTAAAGGAAGTTTTGAACGACTCCCTTAGATAGATTATTTACTCTTCTGAAGCTCTGACCTCTCGCTCGGCGAGGATCTCTGGAATGGCTTCCACAGCCTTTAGGATAGGGAATTTAAACCGTTCTCCCTCCCCGATGAGGGCTTGCAAAGCCACATAGATCTGTTTTTTCAATTCAAGCTTTCTTTCGGGAAACTCTTCCTCGGAAGCGTTTAGGGCTTGGCTCAAGGCTTTTAGAAGCGCTTCGTAGTCTTCCCTTCTTTCTGACTCTGCTGCCAAGTGGCCAAAATGGGCAAAGAGCTTCACCAATGGCTCTGCAGCCGCCACCATCATCTCCTGGCTGCCGACGACCTGATATCCCTCTCGGGGCACGACCGACTCGATCATGAATTGGATGGCTAAGCTTGTGGCTTTTTGACCAGGGCTACCTGTGAACTGTAAAACTCCCGGAAAGTAATCCATCACTTTTCCTAATAGACTCCAGCTGGTGTTTTTGCCAAACAGGGGAGCCGCCTTTAGCAAGAAGCGGTTGGCTCCAGTCAGGTTGGTTTTGATGCCCTCACTTTCAAGTTGCTTCTTCATTCGTGTTTCTTCGACAAGGTCTAGGAAACGATTGACCATCTTATCGAAGGTAAACTCTGTATGGTACTCTCCTGCCTCGATCTTTTCTAGGGCCTCTCCTGTTTGACTGCGGAGCTGTTCCATGACAACCTGAAATGTCATCTCAGGGTTGTTGGCTGCGACTGCCACACCGATACCCAATTTTCCTCGCGCCTCCACTGAACCCATTTCGTGCTCTAGAATGAGTCGTTGGAAGTACATCGCAATAGGGAGTTCATCCAAGGCTGGAGCGATCGCTTCGAACTCACGTTGCATGTTATCGATTGCATCAATCTCTTTCTCACTTCTTGCATTAGCTTTTAAAAATTCTGGAAGGAGTTTTGTGAAGAGAAGGGAAGGATGTTCTTGCATTTCCATTAAAAATTGGTGGTACTTTGAGTGGGTTTGAGTCCTTTCCATCTCGGGTCGAAGCGCGTTGATCAATCCTAAAAAGTGTTCAGGAGAGTAGGCTTTCTGGATTTGATTCATCTTTTGGACATCGAAAGTGATCTGGCCATGGGTTTTAAACTGTCCAATGACAAAACTCGGTGAGTGTCCCGCAGCAACATGGGAGCAGCCGATTTCTACTACGTTACGGATATAAGTGAGTGAGGTGGGGGTGGGAAGCCGCTCAGTATTTGAAAAAAGAGAGTACAGCTTCTTTGAAAGTTCTTGGACCGCAGCCTCTTCAAGGGTCCCTGCAGGAGGTTTACCCATCACCTCTTCGACAAGGTGATGCACATGATGTTTAAAGGCTGCTGCGTAGATCTCACGCTGCCCAAGTTCAAGAGAGAGATCTAAAGTGAGATCAAAGAGTTTTGTAGAAAGGTCTCCCTCTCGAGCTGAGAGGTACGTTTGTACACCCTGCATGAGAGTTCGCGGTGGGTAACCAGACTCTTTAACAACATCATGGTTCCAGCGAAGAATGCGTTGTAGGTTGGCGCGCTCAAGGGAAGAAAGCTCTCCCGGAGGCTGCGGCACCATTCCGGTGGCTCCTTCTACGCATTCAAAGAAAGCTCCTACCGTTTCAGGGAAGTATTTTCTCTCTTCTGGTTCTAACTTTGCTGATTCATCAGCAATCAAACGATCGGCGAGTTGCTTCACAGCAAAGAGATGTTGAACACGTCGCTCCACTTCATGAGGATGCATTTCAGGGGTGATTCCCAATTCTTTTCGAATCCAAGCTTCTGGGAAAATCTCCTTCGGATAGGATTCGTTCATCTTTTTGACAATCAAGGGTTCAAGGAGCTGCATCTGGCGGTCAAAAGGTTGTTTAAAAAAGAGACTCTCTTTGTAGTCACGCGATCCGTTAAAGACGCTGGGTTCGGCTTCGATCAGAAGTTCATTCACTAGGGAGCGAAGAACAGGGCCGTAGTTTTGGGCAATGTGTCTTCTTGTTTCTGCGGCGAGAAGGTGTCGAAGAAAATCTTCTCGTGTCCTCTCTGCTATGGGTTGTGATAAGTATTCATGGGTGAGTAGATCCATCTCATTCGCTGAAAATTTTCCGTCACTCACAAATTCACGGGCAACGCCTTCCATCTCCTCACTCGCTAGAAGTGGTGGGGGGCCGGCCGCTTCATCTTCTTCAGTTGTCACTACTGTAGAAGTTCCTTCTTCAGTAGGGGTGCTTTTCACCTCATTATATGCGTCGTCCACCCACTGCTCTATCACGTCAACGCTAGGCTCTTGATCTTTGGATGCTCTTGCAAAGGCCAGTTCGAACTGTTTTGTCTTGTCTTCGTCAAACTCAACGTAGATGTCATGAAGTCGTGTGATCAAAGTTTGCGGAATATGAGTACCCCGATCAGCGAGCTTATACAGCAAAGCTTCGGGGGTGACTTTCAGTCCAAGCTCCTTGCCTTTTTCCTCAAAAACGCTCTCAAAAAGTTCATAGAGGTCATCCAGGTTATCTAAACTTCCTGATCGAAATCCGACGATTTTGTCAAATTCTTGTGCGCCTTCGGGTGTCAATACATCATAGATTTGTCGAAGGCGGTTTCCGGTTTCTGCACAGTCAATGGCTTCGAGGGTAAGAAGCGAGTTATCATGAAATAGAGTGTATGCCATTTCTGGGTGTTCACTCATAAGCATGGCAAATCGATAGGCTTGCAGTGAGGGATCTTTAAAGATCGTTTGGTTCATTTGGGAGAGTGCGGTAAAGAGTCTTTCTTCATAATCTGTAGAAATTTCGATGTCAAAGAGGGGAGAAGTAGAGAAATCTGAGCCGATACCTCTCTGAATGGAGTAAAGGATTCCTCTCTGTTCTGTCTCGAAATAGTGGCTTTGCATCCTGCGGAAGAGCTGAGTTAAGTCTTTAGCTTCTGCTGCTGTGGGTTGAGTCTCTCTCTCTAAGATTTTTTGGATTTCCTCTTTGAAAGACGTATCACTTTTAAGTGCCTCCCACGCGGTATAACACTCATCAAGGAGTGTGGTTTCATCAAAAGATGCATCAGGATAGAGGGCTCTGACCTCAGCGAGTGCGAGAGAACTTGATTCTGGATGAGCCTTCAAAAAGGAAAAGTAGCGCTCAATTCCGCTTAGCTTCTCCTCGGTCAGCTCCTCTGCTGTGGTGACACCAGCAAGACGGAGTAGGGTAGGGGTGAACTTCTCAGAAAGCGGAGCGTCTTGGAGCTCTCTTGGAGCAGACTGGTAGAGGGAACCAAGCCGTTTTGCAGTCTCAATCATCTCATTGCTCATAAGAGCGTGACAGGGGAGGTCAGAGTAGAGATGAATCTCCTCTGAAAGCTGTAGAAGTTCGTCCAACTGTGCGAAAGAAAGGGGTGTTTCGTAGTGGCTCCAGATGTCGGTCAATCGACAGAGGACTAGAATTTTATTTTCTGGGCGCTCATGTAAAGGAGAGGAGTTCTTTAACAACTTTTCAAACTCAGGAAGAAAGTCATAGGAGCTCATTCGGTAGCTTGTATCGTGAAATGCTTTGTAGAGAAGCGCAAAGTTTTTGACTTCTCTCGAACGGATTTCCCTGGGGCTTTTCTCCCCACAATAGGTTTTAAATAGCGACTGGAACTGATGAACGGGGAGGCGAGGCGATCGTGCTAGGTAGGTGCCGAGTAGATCTTTCACTGTTTGCACATCGTCTGCACTTAAGCTTTTGAGTGGGCGCCCATCCAATACGGTATTTAATAGGACCTGGAACTCTTCAGGACGTAGTGACTGATTACTTGCAATCCGATATAGAGAATCGAGGTCGGAGAGTTTTTGGGTTAAAGGGTGGTTGCCTGGGTGATCGATCACTTCAAACGCTTCACCTAGATCACTCTCAATGAGATAAGGAGCGATCCAAGAGTCTGGATCATCTAGAAGAGATTTTAGCTCTTCCTTGAGGAGGAGGTATTCAGCCACCACAAGATCCTGATCATCGATGACGACATCATCGGGAACGGTTTGGAGGAGTTGGCTAGCCACTCTTTGGACTCGTGGATTCCCTTGTCTCCCCTGAGTGTCAAGGTAAGCGGCATTCTTTTTCGTGATTTCAGCTCTTCCCTTAGACTCGTAGAAGCTGCTGAGCCCAGGGCCGCGGAACGTGACAAGGCGGGTCAAGACTCTTTTAGCGAGTTCGCCAATACTGGTCTGCTCCTTGCCCTTTTGCCGAACCTCTGACTCGATATCTGTCGTAGTTTGACGGTGAAGATAGTTTTGAAAATCCCTCATCCAATTTGATGAATTTAGCATGGCGATAACTCTTTTGTTTTATCTGGAGAAAAAGCTAAAATCGTGCCAATGAACGAGAAAATTTTATGAAAGTGACCACAGAAGCAGCTTTTTTTGAGGAAATGCAGGGAAATGCGGTTCCACACCTCCTATTTTTAGTGGGCGGCGATCCCTTCCAAACTCCTCACCTGCAAAAGAGAGCCTTACTCATCTTGGAAGAGCGCATCGGCTCTAGGCCTCTTTTTTTTGATTTGAAGGAAAACGGCTCTGGACTCCTCAAAAATGAGCTCAGTGCTCCCTCACTTTTTGGAGAGGCAAAGCTCTATGTCCTTAAAAATGTAGAGGCTCTTTCTGTAAAGGAAGAAAAAGAATTGGTTCCTTTGATGGAGAAGTCTTCACAGACCTTCTTCTGCTCTGCTGCTAAAGCAAAAGCAAGTTCAGTCCTTGCAAAGGCAGCGAAAGAGAAGGGACTCTTTCTTGAAGCCAAAAAACTCACCGCGAAAGAGCAGAAAACTGAAGCTGAACGGTGTATTGCTGCGTTTTTTAGAAAGTGCTCTAAGTCCGTAGATCCATCAGTGGTGGCTCTTCTTTCCGACGCGTACGCAGGTGACTTTCATGGACTGGAGAGTGAGCTAGAGAAGCTCGATCTTTATACGCTGGGTGAAGAGAAGGTCACTAAAAGACATCTCAATTCTCTTTGTGAGCTCGACCATGAGGAGTCGATCTTTGCTTTTTCAGATGCTATCTTAGGGAGGAAAAAAGCCCTCTGTTTTACTGTTGCTGGACAGCTTCTCGATCAAGGCATCTACTTTGTCACTTTGATACGGAGTTTGCGCCGTGCTTTTCAGACCGACTGTCAAATTGCATCTATTTTAAAAACATCTCCTAACCCAGAGCAGGAAGTGACAAGGCTGTTCCCTTATATGCGTGGACGCATTTTGAGCGGTCACATCAGCACGGCCAAGAAATGGGGAGAGGCTCGTCTCAGTCGCGCAATTGCCTTTTGTGATGAGATAGAATTTAAATATAAAGATAGCGGACAAAGTGAAAAAGACCTCCTTTTTGAACTTGTCGGTAAAATCCAAATGATTCGATGAACGGAACTTTATACCTCTTACCTAATCGACTTGGTCCCTCTAAATGGGAAGCTGTTTTTCCCCCTCTTTTGCATGATGTGGTGCAGCAGATAGATGGATTGATTGCAGAGAGCCCTAAAGTGGCGCGTGCCTACTTGAAAGAGTTTGCTGGAAAAGAGGACTGGAGGGAAACTCCCATCTGTGAGTTGTCAGAACACACGACATCGGCTGAGCTCAATGATCTTCTTTTGCCTCTTCGGAAAGGGGAGGTGTGGGGGTTGATTTCTGATGCGGGCTTGACTTGCCTTGCTGATCCAGGTGCTCAACTCGTAGCGAGAGCTCGCGAGAACAACATCGCCGTTCGCACTCTTCCTGGTCCCTCTTCAATCGTCATGGCTCTTCAGCTTTCTGGATTTTCACACCAACGCTTTTCTTTTGTTAGCTATCCACCCCGGAAGGAAGAGGATTTCCAGCGCTGGTTGAAAAAAATGGAACGACGGATTGACCAAGAACAAGAGACCATCCTTTTTATTGAGCCCCCCTATAAGACAGAGACGACGCTGAAGAAGCTGTTGTCCTCTCTCTCTTCGGACAGGAAGTTAGCGGTGGCGGTGGATCTAACGCTTCCTACAGAGGAGGTGTTTGTGAAAAAAGTCTCAAGATGGAAGAACGAACCCCTTCCTGAGCTCCATAAACGTCCAGCTATATTTTTATTAAACTAAGTGAGAGGCGACTTCGTCGTAAAGAAGGATTCCTCTTGGGGTGAGTTGGTAGTTCTGACTCGTCTCTTCAATCAGTCCAGACTCGATCATCTCCGCAAGACCTTCACGAAACTCTTTTTGGATAGGAGCTTTTTCCTTTGGCACGCCTTCTAAAAGACGCAAATGGATGAGAAACGCCTCTCTCTGATGTGCATCATCATCGAGTCTTTCAGAAAAGTCATAGGCAAGTTGACCGTGACTTAAAGATGCTTCGTACTTGCTTAGGTTGGCGGGGTTTCTGTAGCGGGCCTTTTCAGTGAAACTAAATGCGGAGGGACCGAGACCCAAAAAGGGGCGTCCAGTCCAGTACCCGCAGTTGTGTATTGATCTCCGACCCTCTCGACAGAATGCTGAGATCTCATACTGCTCAAAGCCGGCTGCCTTTAAATACTCACACATCCATGTAAACATTTCTCGCCGGACCTCTTCTTTTCCGACTAGGGGCTCCAATTCCGATCTCTTTTTGTAATAGACGGTTCCCGGTTCAAAAGTGAGATTGTAGATAGAGAGATGAGAGATGGGTAGTCCACAGGCGATTTGGACACTTTCTTGGACATCTTGGAGGGTTTGGTTGGGGACTTCGATCATTAAATCGATAGATAGATTGTCAAAACCCATAGAGTGGGCCCGTTCAATCGCGTCGATGATCGGCCTTTTTTCTGTCTGTCTTGAAAGGATCTCGAGAAGGGGGTTGGAGAAGCTTTGAACCCCGAGACTGAGTCGATTGATTCCAGAAGCTCTATAGGCCTCCAAGTCCGAGGAGTCTAGATTTTCAGGGTTGGCTTCGAGGGTGATCTCAGAGTCCTCATCGAGATAGGGTCGTGCCCAGGATAGGATTGTTTCAATACGCTCTGGCCCGAATAGGGCAGGGGTGCCGCCACCGAAATAGAGGGAGGGGATCTTTTTTCCCTCAAGCTGTGGTTCCACGAGGTCCCACTCTCTCTTTAGAGAGATTTCTAATCGTTCTTTTAGAGATTCTTGGTTTGGGAGGACAAAAAAGTGACAGTAGTCACATTTTTTTTCACAAAACGGAATATGAAAGTAGAGGGATAGAGGACTACCAGTCATTCGCCTCGGGGTCGATGATACCCCCACGTTTCCAGCGATTCTTGTCACTGAAATAAGACTCTTCTTCTACCTCTTCTTCCACGTGCTCATCGGTTGAGACTTTTGTACTTTCCGTTTCGGTATGTTGTGTCTTTTCTTCAGTGAAACCGGGGCCTTCAGACTCAATCTCCGTTTCAAAACCTGCAGAACTCTCTGCCATGTCGATATCGGGGATGGTCGGCATCTCTGAGTAGCCTGCTCGAGGCTGATTGCGCTTCGGAGCGACAAAATCTTCAGCATCACCACTCTCTTTGAGAAGCTGTAGGCGCTGCTTCTCCTCGGCGACTTTTTCGCGCACGGCTTCAATCTCATCTTTATGCTTTTGTAGATCGTTCTTTGGAACCAACCCCAACTTCAGCCAATGTTCAAGGTCATGCAGCTCTGCTTCGAGTTTTTTTAGTCTTTCACTTTTGATTGTTCTCATCTTTTCAAGCTATTTAGTATCAAATGTTTGGGGGTTTTCTACAAAACTTTTCCCAATTCATACCTAACTTGAAAACATTATGCAAGAAAAAAGTGCAAGATGAGTAAAACGAGGGAACAGAGCGACGCTTTTCACTAGTTAAGTTGAATTCTAGGCCGCCACTTCCAGACGGCGGCGATGAAAAGGAGCTCTAAGAGAAGGTAGCTAAAATAGTAATTCTCGCCTCCACTTCCAAAACCATAGGAGTGTAGCCCTACCCCCAAAAGGTAGTTGACACCGTACCAAGTGAAAGTGATCGATAGAAATCCAACTACGGCGCCGAGACTCAGTCCAAAGTGTTGGATCATTTTAAATCTGTAGAGGTGGATCAAAGCGACATAAAGGCTGATGGAGATGAAGGCCCAGGACTCTTTCGGGTCCCAGTCCCAGAAGCGACCCCAGCTTTCATTCGCCCATACGGCCCCAAGAAGGGTTCCGATGACGAGGAGAGTGGTTCCCGTATAGAGCGTGCCGAGGAGCATTTTTTCAGGCTTTTTTGGAGGGCGAAGTAAAAAGAGGTGACCCAAAAGCGCGGCAAGAAGAAAGGCTCCATAACTTGACACCACCATCAGGACGTGCACGGTGAGCCAAAACTGGGAGTTGAGCACCGGTTGAACTTGACTGAGCTGATCGGGAAAGCCTCCAAGCCACGAGGCGACCAAGAGAGTGAGGGTTCCCATCGGGCCCAAACAGAGGGTAAGGGCGGTGCGGTGCATTCCGTAAAGGACCATCGATATCAAAAGGGCGACAAAAGGGACAAAGAGGAGTGTCTCAAACATGTTCGAGACGGGTGGGCGTCCTAAAATATAGATGCGCGCGGCAAGTTGTAGAGTGACGAATGCCAGTAGAAGAAGCGTCATGATCAAAGCAACGGGGCGAAAGGGAGGCTTGAGAGCAAACAGAAGGTTTGCAAAAAGGGCCAAGAGCGAAGAGACAAGGAGTAAAAGGGACCAGGGTGTCTGAACGTAGAGCGTTTCGACCTTTAGCTGCGCAAAGGTCGGAAAATAGAGCGTATCAAATCGACTTTTCATGGCAGGCTGACCTGCCAGTGGCTTGTAGGCCTGCTCTAGGAGGGAAAAGAGAGGTTGCTGGGTCCCTTTTGCCTCGGCTAAATTCTGTATTTCATTTTTAACGGCTTGGAAGTTTTCTCTTTTCCAAGAAGAGAAGTTTCCCTCTCTTTCTAGCAAAGCCTGGAGAGGTAGCCAGTCCGCTTTCTCTGCTTTTAAAGGAACGGCTAGGAGGGTTTGCCCAAAGGGTTGGAAAGACTCGAAACGTCTCATTTTTGCAAAGAGATCTAGCGCTGCCTTTGCGGCTTGTGAGTTGGAAAAGGAGATGCGTTCACCGATTGAAAAAGGAGAGAATAGAGGAATAGAAGGGAGGGATAAGATCTCTAGTTGTTCACCCTTCTTTTTGACGTGGAGCTCTCTTGAAAGAGCATTCAAGCGCTGTTCAATTTTAAGGTCTTTTTGATAGGCAGCATCGAAGGTAGCCTGAATCAAAAGAGAGAGAAACAACTTTTGGAGTTTTGGTGAAGAGATTTGAGTTTGAAGTGTTCGATAAGAGAAGCGTTGCTGCTGTAGATTGAGTTGGAGAAGCTCTTTAAGGGATGGATTCGAAAGGGAAAAGAGGTCTTGGGTCTCAAAAGAACCGGAGCCATAAAAGAGGAGCTGAAAGAACTCTTCGTCTTCCATTTGAAAGTCCATCTCATCTCGGATATTCTTAAGAAGACTTTCCCAAGGGACAAAGCGCCCGTTTTCCAAAAAAACAGGGGAACTGGAAAGAAAGAGGGGAAGAAAGAGTAGAACAAGTAGAATCCGTTTCATTTTTTAGACATATTGACAGATTCTCTATTTGTCGTCACACTAAACTCCTATGTTATCAATCGTCATTCCTCTTGTTTTGCTGGCTCACCCACTTGAGATTAAACAACGGATTGCCGCGCTTGAGGAGCGTCTAATTACAACACAAGAGGACAAGGCTGTTCTTTCCCTTGAGCTGAGTCTTGCGTACCTCGAGGACCAAAAGCTCGATCAGGCCCTCACAACTTACTTGAAAAGCCTCCCATTAATTCCAATTTCTGAAGAATTCAAAGGCCGGAACTCAGAACATTACCCTGAACTGCTTGAAATTTACCTCAAGCCTGTTGAGTTTGTGGACCTCTCTAAAAAAAGCCGAGAACTCCTCTCTCTTACATCTCAGATTGAGGGCGACCCAGGAGTCGACTACCTTAAAGCTGCAAGTTATGCAAATTTGGGTGACTACGAGAGCTTTATGGAGTGCTTCATCCGGGCCTACCAGGGGGCCCCAGACTCTTTTCTGGCCGACAAAATTCAGGCGGTCCTTTACACGAAACTGTACGATCGAGAAATCAATCCTATTCATAAAGAGAGACTTAGAGAGAACGTCTACCTTTACGCAAAGCGCGCCTCACAAAAAATGAGCCGAGATCTGAGCCTGCAGAAAATGGTTTGTGATTTTGCCCCTCCTCATCAGGTTCAACAGGAGGTGGCTCTTGCGCTTGGAACGATCATGGAGAAGCAGCTAGAAGTTCCTAGGGGGGATATTCGGTACTGGGTCAAGAGGGCTGCTGAGACAGACCAAAAAAAACTCGCCATTCAGTTTCTAGATATTGCCCGCAACTGGTATAGTTACAGCCAATCCCTTGTATGGGCCGAAGAATATCTTGGAATACGCAAAGAAAGTGAAGGTTATGGAGAAGAAGCGACTAGGTGACTATGAACTGGTGAAAGAGATCGGGGCCGGATCGATGGGCCGCGTCTACTTTGCAGAACATGTCTTCATGAAAAAAGCCTTTGCTCTCAAGATTTTACCCCCTGAGCTTTCCAATAACCGTGCCTTTATGCAGCGCTTTGAAGAGGAGGTCGCTGCCATAGCCACGCTAGACCATCCTTCGATTGTGAAAATTCACAATGTCTCTTTTGCAGAAGGGCAGTATTTCCTCGTCATGGACTGCATCGTCGATCAGATGGGGGAGACAACGAACCTCACTCAATTCCTTCTTTCCCAAGGGAAAAACATCTCTGAAAAAGAGATCTTTTCTATCTTGAGACAAGTCGCTTCTGCGCTCGACTACGCTCACCAAAAGAAAGTGGCTGGGAAGCCTTTTGTTCATCGCTCTCTGAAACCGAATAACATTTTGATCGGAAAGCGTGATGAGTCTGGTTTGAAAGTTTACCTCTCTGACTTCGGACTCACCCGGATTATTGGTGCGGGAGCTGTTCTTTCTAGAACTTTCCAGGCTGTTGCTGAGTCGTTGCAGATTGCGACCGTCACCCAAGAGCTAAAGAACGGGTATGCAAAAGAGGGTTCCGATCTACCGAAGCTGACGCCACTCCATAACTCGTTTGTGCAAAATTATGCGTTTCTAGCTCCCGAGCAAAAGCGCTTAGAAGGTCCTGTCGAGGTCGATCACCGAGCTGATAGCTATGCCTTTGGAGTGCTAGCCTACTTCTTATTGTCGAGGAGCTATCCAGAGGGAGTTTTCTCTCTCCCTTCAGAACTCGGTCAAAACCTTCAATACTCTTGGGATCAGCTGGTGCTTCAAACACTACAGCAAGATCCTCAGAAACGCCCTGAGCAGCTGGTTTCATGCTTGGAGGCTGTACAAGAAGAACAAAGCGAGGCTCTTGAATCTTTGGTGAAAAAAGCTCAAGTTAAAGTGGAGAAAAAAGAGCTTGCTTCCGTGGGGGCTACTCAAAGTTCGGGAGAGTTACGCCCTGTCATTCACACTTCCGAAATTGACCGTCCTGAAGTCGATCTTGATCCCGCTGCTGCGTTCAATGTGGACTCGACTGTCAAAGTCTACAGCCCTGCTGAGAAAGAGGTGCAAAACATCCAGCCGATGATGAGCGAGATGGTTGTGATCGAGAAGACCACCTTTGCACGTGGAGCAGATGATGAAAATCGTGATGAAATGCCACGCCATATGGTCTCTCTGTCTAGCTTTGCCATTGATGTGCATCCCGTGACTAACGAACAGTTCACTCTTTTCCTCGAAGCGATGGGAGGAGAAAAAGACACCAATCACAATGACATCATCCGACTCAAAGAGTCTCGACTGAAGCGTTCTGCTGGAAAGATCAGCGTGGAGTCGGGTTATCAGAAGCACCCCGTTGTGGGAGTGACTTGGTATGGAGCGGTTGCTTATGCGCGTTGGGTCGGTAAGCGGCTTCCGACTGAAGCTGAATGGGAGTGTGCGGCAAAGGGAGGGGATGATGCAGCCCTTTATCCAACAGGTAATGAAATTGAAAAGTCGCAGTGTAATTTCTTCAGTTCGGATACCACTTCTGTGATGAGTTATCAGCCAAACTCCTACGGTCTTTACGATATGGCTGGAAATGTCTATGAATGGTGTCAAGATTGGTATGGATACAACTACTATGACACTTCTTTGCAAGAGCCAGAAAATCCAAAAGGTCCTGTTCAGGGAGTCTACCGTGTTTTAAGAGGGGGGTGCTGGAAGAGTCTAAAAGAAGACCTCCGCTGCTCTCGCCGTCACCGCAATAACCCTGGCACTCTGAATAGCACTTATGGGTTCCGTTGTGCTGCGGATGTTCAATAGATGAAGATTCTTGTTGTTTGCTTAGGCAATATCTGCCGCTCACCCGCTGCTGAGGTCATTTTACGAGAAAAGGCCAAGGGAGTAGACCTGGAAGCTCATATTGAAAGTTGTGGGATTGGAGACTGGCATGTGGGCCAGAGAGCTCACCATCGGATGATTGAGGCTGCAGGGCGTCGAGGTCTACAGCTAGACGGCCGTGCCAAGCAATTCAAGACAAGCTACTTCGAAGAATTTGACCTCATTCTTGCAGCAGATCAATCCGTCTTTGACCATCTTATTTCTCAAGCTCCTGATAAGAAAGCGAAAGAAAAAGTACGCCTGTACACCCACTTTTCTTCATCCCATCAGGGAAAAGATGTTCCGGATCCCTATTTTGGCGGTGAGGAGATGTTTGACGAAGTGCTCGATATGCTTGACGAGGTTTTAGGGGAACTTGCCCTGCTTCTGAAACAGCAAAATTAGCGCATTTTTTTGCAATAAAATAGACTTAAAAAATGCGTGAAAATTTCTTTCTTTTTTCCACTGAATTGGTTGCTGTATGTGCTGAAATATGCTATTATTTACAGTGAAATAACCCCAATTTTTGGGGTTGATTAGGACCTCAGATATGACAGATAAATTCCCTCGATTTGGTCGCCGAAAGCACTCCCGGTTTTATGATGGAACGGAGACCACTTCGCGCTCATTGAAGGAGATCCTACCTAAATTGATTCACCGCATTGACCAAAACGCGTCTAACCGATCTAGCGATGTTCTTCAGAGTTGGGGCGATGTGGTGGGACATCCTCTATCAACCATGTCAAAGGCTCGCTCTTTCGTTGATGGGGTGCTCACGGTTCATGTGGCAAATTCCACACTGTTAAGTTTGTTAAAACAACACGAAAAAATGAAAATTTTGGAATCGCTTAGAAAGCGTTTTCCAGGAGTGACGATTAAAACGATCACCTTTCGCATCGGATAAATAGGAGTCTCAACACAATGCCTCAACCCACTTCGACCTCTAAGGAAGATTCTGCCAACTCCACCAAGGAGTACACCGCAAGTTCGATTACTGTTCTAGAAGGGCTTCAAGCTGTTCGAGAAAGACCAGGAATGTACGTTGGTGATACCTCCTCAAACGGACTGCATCAGCTCGTTTACGAGGTGGTCGATAACTGCATTGACGAGGCGATGGCCGGATACTGCTCGAAAATTCTCGTGACCATCCACCCAGATGGGTCGATCACTATTGCAGATGATGGCCGCGGAATTCCTATCGAGATCCATGAGACCCAGTCCAAGAAGCAGGGAAGAGAGGTCACTGCTTTAGAAGTCGTGATGACGATTCTTCACGCTGGAGGAAAGTTTGATAAAGACACCTATAAGGTCTCTGGGGGACTCCATGGAGTTGGAGTGTCTTGTGTCAATGCGCTTTCTAGTAAATTTGTCGTCACCGTTCACAAGCATGGGAAGATCCACCAAATGGAATTCTCAAAAGGGATCCCTCAAACACCTTTGAGTGTGATCGGAGATACCGATAGAAAGGGAACGGAGATCACCTTTTGGCCGGATGAAGAGATCATGACTGTGACAACATTCGATCACGGCATTTTGGCTAAACGTCTCCGCGAGCTCGCGTTCTTGAATAAAGGGATCAACATCGAATTCTCTGATAAAAGAGATGAGGACTATCAAGATCAAAATTTCTGCTACGAGGGAGGGCTCTCCTCTTTCGTGGAGTATTTGAATGAAAACAAATCTGCCATTTTCCCACAGCCTATCGCCTTTCATGGAGTCCATGAAGGTCACGATGGGCCTATTGAGATTGACGTGGCGATGCAATGGAACGAGGGATATCAAGAGACTGTTTTCTCTTATGTAAACAACATCTCAACACGCCAGGGTGGAACACACTTGACGGGTTTCTCGACTGCGTTGACTCGTGTTCTGAACAGTTATATTAAGAGCAATAATCTTCTCCGCTCAGATAAGATTTCAATTAGCGGTGAAGACATGCGTGAAGGACTCACAGCGATCATTTCTGTTCGAGTCCCTAACCCACAATTTGAAGGACAAACTAAACAACGTCTTGGAAATAGCGATGTCGGTTCTGCTGTTCAGCAGATTACTGGAGAAGAGCTCAACACCTATCTCGGTGAAAATCCACAAATAGCGAAGTCGATAGCTGAAAAAGCGATCATTGCCGCACAGGCGAGAGAAGCAGCCCGAAAAGCACGAGAACTGACTCTGCGTAAATCTGCCCTCGACTCGGCGCGCCTTCCAGGGAAACTGACCGACTGCCAAGAGCGTAACCCAGAACTTTGCGAAATCTATATTGTCGAGGGAGATTCTGCGGGAGGCTCGGCAAAATCGGGCCGCGATCGCCGTTTTCAGGCGATTCTTCCGATTCGCGGTAAGATTATCAATGTTGAGAAAGCACGTCTTGAGAAGGTTTTACAAAACAACGAAGTGGGAACGATGGTTTCTGCGCTGGGCTGCGGAATTGGCTCCTCTGGATTCAACCTGGAGAAGCTCCGCTACCATAAAGTCATCATCATGACAGATGCGGACGTCGACGGATCTCACATCCGTACACTTCTACTGACGTTCTTTTATCGCCATATGCCGACTCTTGTTGAAAATGGCCATGTATTCATCGCTCAACCTCCACTGTATCGAGTGACTCGAAAGAAGAAAGGCCGCTATATCCACTCAGAGAGAGAGATGGACACCTATCTACTCGAGCTAGGAGCGAGCGATATCAGAGTCAAGATGCTCGGGACAGGTAAAGAGCTTTCCGCTGAAGAGACCTCTAAGTTTCTTCAAACCATTCTCGATGTAGAAAACTTCATCACACGAGTGGAGAAAAAGGGAGTTCCTTTTAAAGAGTTTCTCGCTGCACGTAACGAAGAGGGAGACCTTCCTCGTTATCTGGTGGCTCTCGAAAACAGCCTTGAGTTCGTCTACAGTGCAGATGAAATTGCAGCACTTAGAGAAAAGCACGAGGCTGAGCAAAAGGCGGAACATGAAGAGACCCTTGAGGGAATGCCGGAAAATGAAATCACGCCTGAGATGATGGCATTTAAGCCAAAGCCTCTGCATGTGATTGAACTCTATGAAGAAGAGCTCATGAACCACCTGCGTTCTTACCTGAATGAGTTAGGACTTGGAATGAGACACTATACTCAGGTGGATGGTCCCATCATGGAGGTGACCGAAGAAGACGAAAAATATGAATTTGGAAGCATGAAGGCGTTAATCGATTTTGTCCGCTCAAATGGTCGAAAAGGGATTGAGATTCAACGCTACAAAGGTCTCGGAGAGATGAATGCCGATCAGCTTTGGGAGACGACCATGGATCCCAAAGAGAGGACGTTGATCCAAGTCACCTTGCCCGACACCGTTGCTGCTGACCACATGTTTACCATGCTGATGGGGGATGAAGTCCCACCACGTAGAGCCTTTATTGAACAAAACGCCCTTTCTGTGAAAGACGTCGACATCTAAATTATCAGGAGTGAATTGAATATGTCATATACCACTGGCGAAGTGATCTTACCGAGAAACGTCGAAGAAGAGATGAAGGAGAGCTATCTCCGTTACTCGATGTCCGTTATCATTTCTAGGGCCCTGCCTGATGTGCGCGACGGTCTAAAACCCTCACAAAGGCGTATCCTTTACGCCATGAAGCAACTCAACCTCGGTCCGAAGTCGAAACACAGGAAATGTGCGAAGATTTCAGGGGATACCTCAGGGGATTACCACCCCCACGGTGAGCAGGTCATCTATCCGACCCTGGTGCGGATGGCGCAGGACTGGGTGATGCGGTATCCTCTAGTTAATGGGCAGGGGAACTTTGGATCCATTGACGGTGACCCGCCCGCTGCGATGCGTTACACTGAGGCGAGGTTGACTTCTCAATCACTCCAGCTGATGGAAGACCTTGAGAAAGACACTGTCGACATGATTCCTAACTACGATGAGACAAAAGAAGAACCGGTGGTCTTTCCATCGAAATTCCCGAATCTTCTTTGTAATGGTTCATCGGGGATTGCAGTCGGGATGGCGACAAATATCCCTCCGCACAATCTTGGCGAGCTGATTAAAGCGACCACACTCGTTCTGGACAACCCCGAAACGACGGTGGAAGATATTCTCCAAGTAATGCCTGGTCCTGACTTTCCGACAGGAGGCTTGATCTGCGGTTACCGAGGTGTTAGAGAAGCGTTCCACACAGGGCGCGGGCGTGTCATTATCCGAGCGCGTCTTCATGTAGAAGAGGCCAAGGACTCTTCTGATAGGAATCGGATCATCGTTGAAGAGATCCCTTACAATGTCAACAAATCCCGCTTGATTGAAAGTATCGCTGAGTTGATCAACAACAAACAGATTACTGGAATTTCTGACCTCCGTGACGACTCTGACAAAGATGGTCTTCGTCTCGTTATAGAGCTGAAAAAGGGCGAGATGCCCGACGTCATCATCAATCAGCTTTACAAATTTAGTGATCTGCAGGTGACCTTTGGTTGCAACACTCTCGCTCTCGACAAGGGTCTCCCGAGATTGATGAATGTCAAGGCGATGATTAGCGCCTGGGTGGACCACCGTATTGAAGTGATCCGACGACGCACCAGATATGAGCTCAATAAAGCAGAAGCACGAGCTCATATCCTTGAAGGCTATCTCAAAGCGATCGACAATCTTGACGAAGTGGTAAGAATCATCCGTGCGAGCGCCAACCGTGACGAGGCGAAAGTCGAATTGATTGCACGCTTCCAGTTTACAGATAAGCAAGCCAATGCAATTCTTGATCTAAGACTTTACCAGTTGACGGGTCTAGAGCATGAGAAGATCCAAGACGAGTATGACGCGCTCCTCAAACGCATTGAGTACTTGAGAGCCGTTCTTGCTAGCGAGCAGATGGTTCGAGATATCATTAAAGAAGAGTTAGAAGACATTTCAAAAGTCGCCTCGCCAAGAAGAACTGAAATCGTTCCGATGGAAGGAGAGGTCGATATTGAAGATCTCATTCCGAATGATGAAATGGTCATTACGATTTCCAATGATGACTATATCAAGAGAATGCCTGTGGAGACCTTCCGTGAGCAAAAACGGGGAGGTCAAGGGGTGACTGGAATGAAGTTCAAAAAAGATGAAGACTGCATTAAGTCCATCTATGTGGCTCATGCCCACGATCACCTTCTTGTCTTTACTTCACTTGGACGTTGCTACTGGTTGAAAACCTGGGCCATTCCAGAGGCGGGACGCCAATCGAAAGGTAAACCATTGGTGAATCTCCTTGAGGATATCAAGCCTCAAGAAAAAATTGCTGCGATCCTACCAGTCAAAGACTTTGACTCAGATTCGGCGATCGTGATGGCAACCACGAATGGAGTCGTGAAGAAAACGCTTCTCAAAGAATTTTCTAAACCCAGAAGAACCGGAATTTGGGCGATCTCTATTGACGAGGGAGACCAACTACTTGCTGCACGTTTAGCAGAGAAAAGCGAACAAGTGATGCTCTTCACAGCCGCTGGTATGGCAGTCCGCTTCGATGAGGACCGTGTCCGTGCAATGGGGCGGACGGCTCGAGGTGTCAAGGGTGTGAAACTTAGAGACACGGATGACCGTGTTGTCGCTTGTGAGGTGGTGAAAGGGGATGAAAGTGTCCTTATTGTTTGCGAAAAAGGGTTTGGTAAACGCTCAAATGTGGAAGAGTTTAGACATGCAAACCGAGGAGGAGTCGGAGTACGCTCTATCGTGACCTCAGAACGAAATGGGTTAGTGGTATCGGCACTTTGCGTGACCGATGATGATAGTGTGCTCATTATGTCTTCTTCGGGACAGACGATCCGTATCCCTATGGATGATGTCCGCGTGATGGGAAGAAACACACAGGGTGTGAAACTCGCGAATATGCGTGATGAAGATACCGTAGTGGCTGTACAGCTCATTCAAGGTTCAGATGAGGAAGAAGCAGAAGAGAACTCATCTGTGCCGAAGGTGGAATCAGTTGCTACTGAATCGCCAGCTCAGGAGAAACCGATCAATGGTGAGCAATAAAGGGACTTTTATTACCCTCGAAGGGGGAGAGGGGTCTGGTAAAACGACCCTCATCGAATCACTTGAGGCCCAGCTTCACGAAACGGGCCGAGAAGTGGTTACAACGTTCGAACCTGGCGCAACTCTTCTTGGCCAGGAAATCCGACAACTTCTTTTAGCACACCGCGATGAGGATGTCATTGATCCCTTCGCAGAGCTCCTCCTCTTCTTATCTGATCGGGCGCAACACCTTGCAACCACCATTCGGCCTGCTTTAGAGAGGGGAGGCATTGTTCTTTGTGACCGATTCAATGACTCTACCATCGCCTACCAAGGCTTTGCGAGAGGATTGGATATTTCGAAGGTGATTGAGTTTTGTAATCAAACGGTCCATGAGATCCAGCCCGATTTGACTCTCTATCTCGATATTGATCCCGAAGTGGGACTCAAACGAGCACAGCAGGTGCTCAAAGAGGAGAAAGGAGATGAAGACAAGGACCGGATTGAGTCAGAGGCATTCACCTTCCATACGCGCCTCCGCCAAGGCTTCCACTGGCTCGCAGAACAGCATCCTGATCGGATTGTTGTGATTGACGCGACCTTGCCTAAGGAAGAGGTTCTCCAGCAAGCAAGTGAAGCACTCCAAAATCGCCTCAGTATTGAGACTCCTTCGTGATGTTTGATACCCTCTCTGATGAGCCTAGCCTTCAAAGCTACCTTTCTAAGGTCCTTCTAGAGGAGAAGGCGTTTGGTTCATGGGTATTTTTTGGTTCCCATCTTCCTCTTGTGAGAGAGGTGGCTGAAGAGTTTGCAGCGAGGGCGGTAGGAGTAGAGCCCAAGACAAAGATCCACGCAGATATCCACCATTTTCTGGTGCAAGGTAAGATTGCGTTTCATACTGTCGATTCCATTCGCTTGCTGCAAGAGCAGGCGTACCTTGAACCTCTTGAGGCAGGTGCGAAAGCTCTGTTGGTCCATCACGCAGAAAGAATGCTTCCAACAGCCTCTAATGCGTTACTGAAGATTTTTGAAGAGCCACCTAGTCGAACCCTGATTCTTCTACTCACTTCTCATCCCTCTGATCTCTTACCGACCATCAAATCGCGCTGCCGCCGTGTCGCATTTTCAACGGAGTCCGCTGTCGCTGAGGAGCGTCTGCTTCCTGCACGTTTTTCGAAGCTTCTTTCTCACTTTACGAAAGTTTCGTATCAGGAGAAAAAAGCACTCTATAAGGAGCTCGAAGAGGTCATATCAAAGGAGCAGGACAAACACTTAAGTGAAAAAAAAGAAGCACTCTTGGCAGATCAATATCAAGAAGTTCCTCGACTCATGCGTGAGAAGCTTGAAAAAGAGATCGAAGGAGAGGTTCAGCTTCTTTCTCAGAAACAATTGCGGCGTGCATTTCAGGAAATCCTCTTTTGGTTTCGTGATCTTTCTCTCTTACAGGCGAGTGCCGGAGAGGGGAAGCTCTTCTATCATGAACAGAAGGAGGATCTCCTGCGGATTGCCCAGTTGAATCCACCCATTCCACTAGAAAAAATTTCAAAAAAATTAACCAAAGCAGAACTCATGGTTTTGAGAGGCCTTCCACTCTCTCATGTCCTTGAGTCTTCACTTGGTGAGCTCTTTTAGTTTGAGGGAACAGCTTCCTGATCGGCTGTCGCTGTGATTTGAGGGATGGCTTCGATTTCTTCTTCAGAGGAAACGACAAGCTTGCCTTTCCACTTCTCTTGGCTAAATCGCCATGCGTACAGACAGCAAATCACAAAGTAGTAGAGTGAAGAGAATCCCCAAGAGTAGCTAATGGGAATCCCAAAATATCGAACAAAGATTCCCGTAGGGATGATGGCAAAAATCCAGACGGAGATACTGCCGACCCACATCACGTATCTGGTGTCACCGACAGAGGTGAGGAGGCCAATAAAAACCCATCGTATTGAGTCGACAAAAGTGGCAAGCCAGACCCAGGTACAGCTGAGGAGGACAAGGTCGATGACCTGCTCTCTCGCTTCAAGAGCGTCGTGCTGAGAGAGGAAAAGGGCTGTGAAAGGTTCTGGGTAAAGGATAAAGAAACCCCCATAAAGGGCACAGAGGAGACAGTTGAGGGAAATCGCAGAAAACATGGTTCGGTTGAGTTGAGACCACTGTCTTGCCCCAATGGCATTTGCCGCAATGCTTGAAACAGCGCGTCCGATTCCCTGCGAGATAAAAGAGAAGAACATCTGCATGGTTTGGGTGATTCCAATCACTGTGATTGCCACGACACCAAGAGGAGTGATGAACCACATAAAGCAAGTCCACCCAGCGACGTTGATGAGTCGATCAAGAGCGGTGGGGTAGCCGATGCTTAAAGTTCGCTTGAGCAGCGAAGGATCAAGATGGTAGTCAAGCGTGCCATACTTCTCCACATTTTTTCTGCGGAGGAAGACAGCGGCTAGCATCACACACTGTAGTGCTTGGCCGACCACCGTTGCGATGGCCGCTCCCTTCACCCCCATAGGATCAATCCATCCACTGACTCCAAAGATGAGAAGAGCGTTGAGGCAAGCATTCAGGATGTTTCCAGCAAAAGTAGAGACCATGACATAAGTGGTCTTTCCTCGGCCAACAAAGAAACAGGAGAGGGTGGCTGCGAGAGGAGTTAAAAATCCGAATAGCATCATCCAGTGGTAGTAACTGATCGCGAGGTGCTTGACGGGATGGCTGTTGAAAAGAAGCGCTTCACCAGCATACGTGAGCAACAAAAAGAGAAGAGCCAATCCACCCGTTAGCCAAAGCATCTGCCAAACAGCAGATCCCACCTTTCGTGCTTGGCCTGAGCCGTTAAACTGTCCCACAAAGACTTGAGCGACTGAGACCAGGGTCACCGAGGAGATCTGCATGGTCCAAACAGGCATATTTGCAGATACTGCTGCCGCTAGCGCTTCACTGGAGTAGTGCGCGAGGAAAAGGCGGTCCACGATCAACATGAGTCCACCAGAGATCAGAGAGAGGATCAGGGGTAGAGAGATCGTAAAGAGCTCCAAAATTCCACCAGGGGTGAATCGCGTGAGCTGCTTGGAGTGAGTTGTTTCAGAATTTCTATACATACGTTCGTGCAATTATATCACAAATTTACCCACTTGTAAACGATGTAAATATTTTTTTGAAGAAGAGAGGTGAGATTCGTTTTTAACGATGTTAGGCTAGCTGAGCTTGCTCGCGATCTCAACAAGAGGGAGAACCGCTTCTTTCAGTTGTTTTGTCTTCTTTTCATCCTTTAAAGCACCACTTTCGTCGAAAGCTTCGAAGGCTTGCCGGACTGTCACTTGCTGAGGAAGGACGAGGACACCGATGTTTCCAAGGATTGACCGTAGGGAAACCAGTCCTCTTAGTCCTCCTAAAGCACCGGGGGAGGCACTTAAGAGAAGGGCCAACTTCTTTTGAAAAGGTAATGTGCCTGGTTCATCTCGCTCAGGTCTAGAGACCCAGTCGATCAAATTTTTAAAGGGTCCCGAAATCGCTGAGTTGTATTCAGGAGAAGCGAAAATAAAGCCGTCTCCTTCTGTGAAGATCTTTTTTAGCTTGAGGGCATTTTCAGGTAGACCTTGGCTCTCCTCAAGATCTCCATCGTACAGGGGAAGGGGGTAGTCTGCCATGTCGATGAAGGTCACTTTGGCTCCAGCTTCTTCAGCCAGCTGAGCTGCACTCTTAACCAGCTTTTTATTGTAAGAGTCTTTGCGGATCGATCCTGCAAGGGCGATGAGATGGACTGTCATAATTGCTGTGGCCTCCAACGTTTATAGACTGCAATACAGCTTAGAAGAATTGCAGATAATATTAAAGAGAAGAGACCTGCTAGCCCGTATAAACCAAAGGTTCCGGTATAACCAAAGGCGCGTGTAATGGGATCGCCTACTAAAGAAGAGAAGAACTGCCCAATGAAAAGGCAGCTAGTCAGTCCACCTACCATCCTTCCCCGAATTTTAGGTGGAGCGATCTCTGTCACCCAGACGGTGCTATTGGGGATGACGAGTCCAAATCCGAGTCCAATCAGACAGACAGCAAGAAGCATAAAAGGGATCGTTTCTACCTGAGCAAAGAGAGACATGCCGACTCCGATCAATAAGAACGTAAAAAAGTAGAGTAGGGGTTTGGAAAAGACACGATGGAGGTATTGATACACGGAGGAGGAGAAGGCGACAGAAAGAACACTTGCTGAGAGAAAAAAACCTGTTTCAAAAGGTTCAAAGTGGAGTCGATTTCCAAAGTAGAAGGGGAGTTTTGTGGGAAGAAAGTAGTAGATGATCATAGCGATCATGGCAACGACAAGGATCATTCCATAGTGAGCTAGAGGATAGTGTTCAGATGGAGGTGGGCCCTCGACTTTATGGCACTCAGGCTCTTCAATCCAAAAGTAGGCAAAAGGAAGGAGGATCCAGGAAAGAAAATAGATGCCAAAGGGAAGTCTCCAGTTGATCGTCGCGAGGATGCCTCCTAGAGAAAGGAAGAGAAACCCTCCTAAAGCAATGAAAGTTGCTTGCCAACCGAGAAACTTTTCACGCTCTTCTCCTTCAAACAAATCAGCAATTAAAGAGGTGACTGAGGTCATGACCCCTGCAATGGCTGTGCCTAAAAAGACTCGACTGACAATGAGGGGATAGACGTCATTCACGTACAATCCAGCCGTGCCCGATAACCCATAGAGGAAGAGAGAAATCAATAAAACGGGGCGGCGCCCGAATTTGTCGGACAGAGCTCCTGCAAGAGGAGAAACGAGGGCAATGAAAAAGGAGGTGATCGTGAGGACAAGGGTGACTGCAAAAGTGATGTCGACGTCAGCCTGAAAACCCTGCTGAATCTTTGGAAGAGAGGGTGCGATAATCGTTGCAGCGAGGATGGTCATTGTGCTGCAAGCGAGGAGAAGAGACTTCATTACGAGAGGTGGACATCTAGTCAAGTTGAACTCGAACGGCTAAGACATCACAGCTCGCCCCCCTAAGAACCCCATCAGCTGTCGAACCTAGAAACAGGGAGCCAATCCCGCGGCGGCTGTGGTTTCCTAGGATGATAAGATCTGCCTCAATTTCTCTCGAGACTTCGATCACCTGCTCCTTTGCTTTTCCAACGGGGTAGTGGATCTGCTTCTCGTCGACACCGAGGCTTTCTGCTAACGGACGGACTTTCTCTAAAGCTCCTTCAATGAGCTCTTCTTGGAGTTCAGTGACGTTGAAGGGATAGGGAGGGGGTCCATAGTTGTAAAACTGCTCTACGACGTGAATGATATGGAGCTCAGCATCGTAGTATTCTTTCAGTTCTCTCGCTCTCTGAATGACGGCGTTGTCATCATGCTCTATCAAATCTAGAGCTAATAAAATGCGCTTGTACATGCCTGCAGGATAGCAGCATCTAAGAATTTATGTCAGCGAAGGGAGTGATTTTATTTAGCCTAGGAGCTCTTCAGCGAGGCGGATGCCGTTTTGGGTGAGAGCCACCTGGTTCGGAGAGCGCTTACGTATGAAGTTGGCTCCGGCGAGAGTGTTGAGCACGTTTTTGATGGCTTTGGGGCCAAGACCCACGGCGTCAGCCACTTTGCTCACCTCAATAAACTCTTCAAAGTCTCCAAGATCTTCAGCTTGGTCGTAGAGTTCAACAACGAAACGTTCTTCTTTTGTTTTGGCTGCCATCATAAAATCGTTACGCTCTTGGTTTTAAGAATGAGCCCTTAGGGCTATCTTCGACTTCGAAGCCATGCTCTTCGATAAAAGCGCGGAGCTCGTCGGCTTTTGCCCACTCCTTGGATTTTCTTGCTTCGAGTCTTTTTTCATGAGCTTCTTGAATCTCCTGGGGAATGGAGATATGAGATTCGAAGGTCATGACGTTCAGGACCTCGTTCCACTCTTTCAGGAGAGCTAAGAGAGCTTCTTTACCCTTCTCTCCGACTTGCTCGTTGTCAATGAGGGCATTCCCTTCTCGGATGAGCTCAAAAAGTGCAGCGAGTGCTTCGGAGATATTGAGATCATCCCCAAGGGCTTTCAAAAACTCTTCTCTCCGCTTCTCAATGAGGGGCTGGATCTCCTCTGAGTCCTGTCCTTCGGCTTTCTGCAATCGGCTAATGAAGTTGTCAATCCGTTCGATCGAGCTTTTGGCTGCATCGAGACCGTCGAACGTAAAGTTGAGTTGAGTCTTGTAGTGCGTTTGCATCAACATATAACGCACCACCGTTCCACTATAGCCTTTTTTAAGAAGGTCTCGGAAGGAGTAAAAGTTCCCTAAACTTTTCGACATCTTGCGGTTTTCGACCAGTAGATGCTCCGAGTGAAGCCAGTGGTTACAAAAGCGCTCTTCACTGAGGGTTTCAGATTGGGCGATTTCGTTTTCATGGTGGGGGAACATGTTGTCGACACCGCCGCAGTGGATGTCTAAGGTTTTACCTAGAATCTGCATCGCCATCGTCGAGCATTCGAGATGCCACCCAGGGCGGCCTTTTCCAAAGGGGCTCTCCCAAAAAATCTTCCCGTCGCGTTCAGGATCATACGACTTCCAGAGAACGAAGTCAGCCACGTGATCTTTGTCGTATTCGTCACATGCAACGCGTGCAGAAGCACCCTCTTTAAGCTCGTCGAGCTTGAGGTGAGACAGACAACCATAAGAGGGGAATTCTTTGATGTTGAAATAGACACTTCCATCTTGCCCTTTGTAGGCTGCTCCCTTTTTCAAAAGCGACTCGATAAAGTGAATCATTGGTTCGATGTAATTGGTCGCTTTAGGGTAATACTCTGCACGCTCAATTCCTAAATTATCCACATCCTCAAAGAAGGCGTCAGTGAATGTTTTGGTAAAGTCATTCAAAGGGATGTCGAGTTTAGTGGCTCCTCGGATTGTCTTATCGTCCACATCAGTGATGTTCATCACTTGGATCACATCATAACCAAACAATTTGATGGTTCTTCTAAGCAGGTCTTCAAAGACGTAGGTGCGGAAATTCCCAATATGGGCAAAGTCATAGACGGTCGGACCACAGGTGTACATCTTCACTTTGCCAGGCGTGAGAGGTTTGAGTTTCTCTTTTTTCCGTGTCAGAGTGTTGAAGAGGAATAGAGGGCGTGCTGTCATGAATTACCTTCGTGAGGTTCAACGGGGTCGATATGAGTTTCAGGCTTCATCCAAGGGAAAAGGAGGATGTCTCGGATGGTGTGAGAGTTGGTGAGGATCATCACCATACGGTCGATACCGATTCCAATGCCAGCTGTGGGAGGCATCCCTTGGCAGATCGATTCAATAAATTCTTCATCGAGAGGGCTTGCCTCCGGGTCTCCACTTTCTCGGCGTTCGGCTTGTTTTTCTAAAAGCTCTCTTTGGAACGCAGGATCGTTGAGCTCGCTATACGCGTTGCAAATTTCGTTTCCTAGCACGAAGCTTTCAAATCGTTCGACCAGACCTTCAGCACGCTCTTTTTCTTCCCTGTGTGGCTTGCAAAGAGGAGTGGTCTCGATCGGGTGGTCGATGATGTGGTGCGGTTGGATGAGGTGGGGTTCCGCAAAGACCTCGAAATAAGCAGCAATGCAAAGGCCGCGGTTCATGAGTGGGAGTTTTTCATCGGCCACATGTCCACTTTCATGCAGCTCTTTTTTCATCTCCTCTGTAGAGAGGGTGTCGATGTCAATATTGGCAAATTTTTTGACCGCCTCTTTCATCGTGAGGCGTGGCCAAGGCGCTTTTAGATCGAGGGTGAGCTCTTCTCCATTTCCCAATGTGGCAGGAATTTTCGAAGTGCCGTGCAATGAGATCGCCAGGGTTTCAAAGAGAGTTTCAACGAGGACCATCATGTCTTTATAGTCCCAGTAGGCGGAGTAGGCCTCAAGAAGCGTAAACTCTGGGTTGTGATTGCGGTCGATCCCTTCATTGCGGAAAACACGTCCGATTTCAAAGACCTTGTCCATTCCGCCGACAATCAATTTTTTCAGAGGGATCTCTAAAGAGATGCGGAGAAACATCTCTTGGTTTAGCGCATGTAATTTTGTTTCAAATGGTTTTGCCTCTGCACCACCATAGATGCTCTGTAGAACGGGAGTTTCGACCTCAGCAAATCCTTTTTCATACAGAAACGCGCGCGTTTCATGAAGAATTTTACTGCGTGTGGCAAACGTCTGATGAGTCTCTGGATTGGAGATGAGGTCGAGCCAACGCTTACGGTAGCGGGTCTCTTTGTCGTGGAGTCCTCCGTGTTTGTCAGCAAGGGGAAGGAGGGTTTTACAGAGAAGGGTGATCTCTTTAACGAATATGGTGAGTTCCCCCTTGTTCGTCCTAAAGAGGTGGCCTTCAACACCGATGATATCTCCGAGATCGAGCTTCTTTTCTAGCCATTTCCAGGCCGTCATATCTGCTGGTTTCTCTTTCAGACCGGAGACTTGAGTGAGGTCTCGATTGAACATGACTTGGATGCGCTCATTGTTGTCTTGGATCTGGGCAAATGCATTCTTTCCCATGGACCGGAAAAGAAGGAGGCGGCCAGCCGTTTTGGCGGGGGCACTCTTTCCTTCAGAGGCATCTTCACTATTGCCGGGCTCTTGGCCTTCCCAGGAGCGGATGAGGTCGTGAATTTCTTGATCCTTTTCAAAGGATGCTGGGTAGGGGTCGATGCCACCCTTTTTGATCTCTTCTAGTTTGTGAGAGCGGTTTTGGAATTCTTCGTGAGAATGGTATTCAGGCTTGTGCGTCGTGTTGACGTCTTTTTTGTCTGTGGTCATCATGGAAGGCTATTGTTCTATCAGGCGTTCTAGGGCTTGTTCTTCCCTTTTCTCCTCACTGCGCACGATTTCAAGGCGGTAGTAAGCATAGAAGGTGCTGGCAATCATGAGAATGAGGTAGAGGAGGTACTGGTAGTAGACCCAACGTCCTGAGGGACTCGATTCTTTGATCGCTTTAAACATACTACTAATTCTTCTATTAAACCCGATTTTTGTAAAGTAAAATCAGTTCGTTTGCCTTTGACGGAGAATCACATAGATACTCGCGCTGGCAATCGCTGAGAAGAAGCACCAGACAGAGACAAATGCCACCGTATAGAGGTATTCTGAGAGGGCAAAGGTGGCCGCGATCAGCAGTCCAAAGATCCAAGCTCTCTTCATGGAGGAGACGAGCGAGGGGGCGAGGACGGCATAGAGGTAAAGGAGTTTAAAGATATCACAGAGGAGCTGGGGGAGTGTTTTGAAGAGCTCATAGTGCAAGCTATGCCCCTTGATGGCGAGGTCGATGAGGCCTCCCGTATAGAAGAGGTATCCCAGGCTGGCTCCTCCGAAAATCATTCCAGCGATGAGAGTCGTAGCTAAAATTTTAGTTCGAAACTGGACTTTTTCGACCGCGAGAAAGGAGAGAGGAATCCAGAGTGGCCAAAAAAGATAGGCAAAAAAGAGAAAAACATGGGTTGAAGCCGTTAGAAGAGGCGTTTGCAGGAGGGTGGCCAGGCTGATCGTTGTCTCACTTCCTGGAATTGTCATCCAAACAACGCCTTCAGCAGCTTGCTGCACAGCAAAAAAGAGGGGAATGGAGGCAAGAAGCCCTTCTTTAGGATTCTTTGTCTCTTTCAGGCAGGCATAGCCGAGGGTGCCGAGAAGAACGGCGGCTGTAAAACTGGCGCTAGGGGAGAAACACATAATGAAAATACCTTTTCTGGATAGTTCATAAACACTTGTGAAAATATCCATGTTAGTTAAAAATTTTCTCAATCTCACTAAAATCTTTTTCAGAAAGTGAGTGGTAAGTCTCTAAGGCTCCGAGATTTTGTTCTAATTGTTCCATTTTTGTCGCACCGATGAGGACCGTGCTGACAAGAGGGTTCTTCAAGCACCAGGCGATGGCGAGTGAAGCAGGATTTTTTCCGAGGGATTGAGCCAGTTCTAAAAATTTGGATGTTTTGGCTTTGCGGTCTTCAAAATCTTCAGGGGTGAACTCGCTCGCAAAATCGAGTCGGCTTCCTTTAGGGATTCCATTTTGATATTTCCCGGTCAAGACACCACTCGCAAGGGGGCTCCAGACGGTCGTCCCAATCCCATATTTCTCTAGAGTAGAGCGGAAGTTTTTTTCTAAATTCTCTCTGTGGAAGAGGTTGTACTCGGGCTGCTCAACCACAGGACCATGCAGGCCATGGCTTTCGGCAAATTTTGCAGCAGCTTCGATATCTTTCGGGTTCCACTCCGACGTTCCCCAGTAGAGAAAGTGTCCTTGGCGGATGAGAGTATCCATCGCATACACGGTCTCCTCAACGGAGGTGTCGTCGTCTTTGCGGTGACAAAGGAGCAGGTCGACATAATCCATTCCGAGCCTTCTTAAGGAGTTTTTAGACCCTTCGACGAGCCTTTTGAAACTGTGGCCCGTGTCATTGGGACCGCTGCCTCCCCAGAAGATCTTTGTGATGACGACAAGACTTTCCCTAGGGAAATTTCTAAGCGCTTCTCCCATAAAGAGTTCAGCGGCTCCAGCGCTGTAGACTTCTGCCGTATCGAAGGTGTTGATCCCACTTGCGTAGGCTTTAGCACAGAGTTCGCGTGTGGTGTTGAGGTCGACTCCATCTCCAGCGGCGAGCCAAGACCCAAATGAAAGGGCGCTGACCTTAATTCCTGTCTTTCCTAACTTGCGGTATTCCATTCTCTATGCTCCTGTAAATTTTTTTCGCATTATCCAGACCGACCTATTTGTGTGCAAACTCTCACTCAGGGTAAGATAGTGCCCACTATGCCGATTATCAAGAAAGAGAGCCTAGAACGGTTAAGATCCCGTATTGACCTTCCGGTCCTACTGGAGTCCTATATTGAACTGAAGAGAGCGGGTGCTTCCTTTAAAGCACTCTGTCCTTTTCACGATGAGAAAACGCCTTCATTCACCGTCCAAAAAGGGGACTCGCATTATCACTGTTTTGGGTGTGGAGCTCATGGGGACGCGATTGAGTTCCTGATGCAAAAGGAGGGACTGAACTTTACCGAGGCCGTTGAGCTGCTTGCTGACAAGTTCCAAGTCTTTCTCGAATATGAGGAGGTCGGGAGTGGACCCGTAGAGTCTAAAAGGCCTCTCTATGAGTTGATGCAGGCGGCCCATGAGTTTTTTCATACCCTTTTGTTGGAGAGCATGGAGGCAAGAGGAGCTCGGGAGTACCTCGAAGCAAGAGGAGTCACTACAGACTTTCTCAAAACCTTTGAAATTGGGTTCTCTCTCCGCCAATCTGGACCTTTAAGCCGTTACCTCATGAAAAAGGGATTTACGGTAGAGCAGATGAGCCAAGTGGGGCTTCTGCGTTTATCTGACCGAGGCGCACGCGATTTTTTCTCAGAGCGGATTCTCTTTCCCATCCGTGATGGCAGGGGGAGGGTGATTGGTTTTTCAGGAAGGAAATACATAGAGAGCACATTTGGGGGTAAATACATCAACACCCCAGAGACGCCTCTGTTTAAAAAATCACGTGTTCTATTTGGTCTTAACTATTCTCGTGCGAGAATCGCCAAAGAGCGGCGCGCCATATTGGTCGAAGGGCAGATGGATGCACTTCGTCTTATCTCTTCTGGACTCAACTTGACCGTCGCGGCAGGCGGAACGGCGTTTGGTGAGGGACATGTTGAAGAGCTCCTTCGACTTGGTGTTCATCAGGTTTATCTGGCTTTCGATTCAGATCAAGCTGGCTATGACGCGGCCTTAAAGGTGGGACACCTCTTTCAAAGTGCAGGAGTGGAGGTGGCTGTTTTACCGATCGCGCAAGGTGAAGATCCTGACTCGATTGTTCAAGAGAGAGGGGTAGAAGCGTTTGTGGATTTGATTGAAAAAGCGCTCCCTTTCTTAGAATTTTTTATCAGTCGTTTATCGGCGCGTTTCTCTGTGGATTCACCTGCTGGAAAAAATGAAATCATCCGTCTTGCGACGCAGCAGATCCGTGGTTGGAATCAACCCGTCATTGTCCACGAATCCCTTAAGAAACTCGCTCTCCTAATGCAAGTTCCCGAAGACTTTGTTGTGCACCTTCCAGCGCAGCAGCAGACCGTTTATAAAAAGGCCGAGCGTACTGGGAGTGAGCTGAAGTTTGATCCAGATCACATTTTAGAGTCTGACCTTCTTCGCCTCCTGCTTCTGATTGATCGCTCCGAAGAGGAGGGACTCTACGAACAGGTTTTCGAGAAGGTGGATCGCCAAACTTTTGAAAATAGTGACACGCGTGAACTCTTTACGCTGTTAAAGGAGCGACTTTCTGATGAAACACCACCCTCCTGGATGGAACTCGCCACTGCCTTGCCAGAAGAGTCGCAGCCTCTTTTAGATCACCTGCAAAAAAAGCGTATCAACAACGAAAAGGTAGGGGACCATCTAAAAGAAACGGTCCACAAGATCTTAGAGAGAAAATGGCTGAGGGAGATGGAAAAGATCTCCCAAGAAATCCAGAACCCGGGTAAAACAGAAGAAAGAGAACTCGAACTGGTAAAAGCCTTTGATGAGCACAAAAGAAATCGACCCACATCCGTCTGGTAAGCATGTGCTCTTCTATGACGGTGTTTGCGGACTTTGCGACCACGCAGTCCGTTTTGTTCTACGTGAGGATAAAGAGAAAAAATTCCTCTTTGCTCCTCTTCAAGGGGAAACAGCAAAGGAGTTCCTCTCTCATTTAACTCCTGAAGAGCGTGCCGAAGACACCCTCTACCTTTTAGAGGGCAAAGATGTGCACATGCTAGGACAGGCCGGTCTTCGCACCCTCTGGCTCCTTGGTGGAGTATGGTCCCTCCCTGGTTCTCTCTATTTCATTACTCCAGCTTGCCTGGCTGATCCAGTCTATCGCTTTATCGCGAAGCGACGCTACAAGATTTTTGGGAAAAAAGAGTGTGTTATTTTTCCAGAAGAAGCAAAAGAGCGTTTTTTACCTTAGCCTGGATCTATTTGTCCGCTTTGATCTTGCTAAAGTCGAGAAGGAGGCCAAAGTGGTCGAAGACCTTTTTTAGGAGGGTGAGTCGGTTGGTCTGAACATCGGGGTTCTCGTCAAGAATCTTGACCTCGTCAAAAAGGAGGGCAAGAGGAGGCTGTAACTTCGCCACATGGAGGAAAGCTTCTCCGTAGTTGTGTTGATCAATCGCTCCGTGGATGTTGACAGAGACCTGCTCAAGCGTTTCGCTGAGTGAGATTTCAGCAGGCTCTTCTAGCAATGCGGGATCAAAGTGAGGAGACTTGAGTGAAGCGAGCTGTCCCTTTGCTCTTTTAAAAACTTCATACAGTTGATTGAATTCGGTCCGCTTTTCTCGGAATTGATCGAGGGCTGAGACACGCAAATACTGATCGTAGGGGTCGAGGTCCTTTCCGTGGGAGAGGCTTGCGTCGATGACATCTTTACTAAACCCTTCATCTTCGAGAACGGTCTTGAGCCTTCGAGAAAGAAACTCGATCAGTTCATCGATGCACTCTTCCTCAGATTTCTTATCCTGAGTGTCGATTTGATCGAAGCTGAAGTGAAGTAGCTCTCTTAACGGGAGGTGTTGCTGATTGCTGATGAGAATTTTGAGAAGTCCCATTGCCTGACGGCGGAGGGCATAAGGGTCTGAAGAGGAGCTGGGTTTCAGTCCGATCGCAAAGAACGCAGTTAAGTTGTCAATTTTGTCAGCCAGGCTGACGATTTTTCCAAGAGGTGTCGAAGGGAGTGCGCCTTTTTCGCTGCGGGGCATCCAGTGCTCTTCGATGGCGACGGCGACCTCTTCGGGGTGGCCTTCGTGCAAAGCGTAGTATTTACCCATCACTCCTTGCAGCTCAGGAAACTCAAAAACAGCATGGGAGGTGAGGTCGGCTTTTAGAAGAGAAGCGGCAGTTTCTAAATGCGGAATCTCTTTTCCGGCGATTTTTTTCGAGAGAGAGATCAACCTCCCCACTTTTTGTTTCATCGAGCCGAGTTTTTTCTGGAATGTCACACTATCGAGTTTTTCATTCATTTTTTCGATGGTGAGGTCGATGTCCTGGTTGAAGAGGAAGAGTCCATCGCTGAGGCGTGCAGTGAGAACTTTGCAGTTACCTCTGCAGATTTTGTCAGAAGGGGTGTTATTTGCAGTGATCACAAACTGAGGAAGAAGTTTCCCATCCTTCTCTAATGGGAAGTATTTCTGGTGTTCGACCATCTCGCAAACAAGGAGTTCTTTGGGGACTTTTAGGAAAGAAGGGTCAAAATCGGCTGTGACTAGAAAAGGTTTTTCGACAAGGTGGAGGACCTCTTGAGTGAGCGTCTCCTTTTCAAGTGCGGTGGCTCCTAATTGTTTTTCGATCTCCTCAAGTTGGCTAAGGATCGAAGCTTTTCTGACTGTCGGATCCACAAGGACATTCACATTTTCGAGAGAGGCGAGGTACTCATCCGGGTGGTTGAGTGCCACCTCTTCAGGGGAAAGTTGACGGTGTCCGTACGTTAGGTAAGAGGCGGAGATATTTGCGTAGGAGAATTCGAGTGTGCTCTTCCCAAAAAGTGCCACGATCCAAAGAATCGGCCGGGCATAGGTATCATCCAGGTTGGACCAGCGCATTTTTTTAGGGAAATTGAGTTTTCCAATGAGGGAAGGTAGCGTCTTTTCTAAAACCTCTTTTGTTTGGACAGCAGGAACGGTTTGTTCTGCGAAGAGATAATTTCCTTTATCCGTTTTTTGGATCGAAATGGAAGGCTCGGCTCCACTTTCAATCTCCTGTAGAGTGAGCGGTTCTTTTTCGAGAGATTTGAAGAATCCACCCGCAGCTTTAGTAGGTGTTCCATTTTCATCAAAGGCCTTTTCAACGCTAGGTCCTTTGCGCTCGACTTTCTTCTCATTCTTTTGAGTTTGGAGTGCTTTGACCTTGATCGCCAGGCGACGTGGGGTGCCGAAAACTTCAACCTTGTCGTAAGCTAAATCTTCTTTTTTTAAGAGGTTGGTGAGATCTTTTTCGAGATTTTGCATTCCCACAGGAACGAAGGTCGCGGGCAGCTCTTCGGAACCGATTTCGAGAAGGAAGTCTTCGGATTCACCAAGAACGGAAGAACGAGTAGGAGGTGGGGAGGGCCTTTCCTCTGTTTTGAGTTTGGAGAGGAGAGGGAAACCGCGGGCCTCTCGAAACTTGATGTATCCCGACGCAACACCTTTTGCTAAGTCGCGGATGCGACCAATATAGCCCGTACGTTCAGTCACCGATATGGCACCTCGCGCGTCGAGCATATTGAAAGCGTGCGAAGCCTTCATGACAAAGTCGTAAGCGGGGATCACAAGATTTTGTTGAATGAGCTTTAGAGCTTCTTTTTCATACGCTTCAAATTCTGTCCGCCAAGTAGGGATGTCGGCCTCTTCAAAGTTATAGCGGCTCCATTCAAATTCGTGTTCTTTGTACAGCTCTCCATAAGTCGTGTCTTCTGTCCACTGCAAGTCATAGACGCTCTCTACATTCTGGAGGTACATGGCCAGCCTTTCGAGTCCATAAGTAAGCTCTCCTGTGACGGGCTTCACCGGAAGAGAGCCGAGGACCTGAAAATAGGTGATTTGAGTGACTTCCATTCCATCAATCCATGCTTCCCATCCAAGTCCTGCCGCACCGATGGTAGGATTTTCCCAATCGTCATGGACAAAACGGATATCGTGTTTTGATAGGTCTAATCCAATGGCTTTGAGTGAATCGATATAGACAGATTGGATATCTGGAGGGGAGGGCTTAAGAACCACCTGGTATTGAAAGTAGTGTTGTAGGCGGTTGGGATTCTCTCCGTAGCGCCCATCTGTCGGGCGGCGGCAAGGCTCTACATAAGCGGCATTAAAGGGCTCAGGACCCAAGCAGCGTAAAAAGGTCAATGGACTGAGAGTTCCTGCACCTTTTTCGATATCGTAAGGCTGTTCAATGATGCAGCCTTGCTCTGTCCAGAATTGGTGAAGGCGGCTGATGAGTTCTTGAAAAGTGACCATAGGGCACTAATTATAAAGAAATCGCGATTATTGTTGGAAGGAATTGTTAGATTGTTAAAATATAGTCTTAACCTATGGAAGATCTCATCTCAAAAGCTCCTGGTGGGGGAGAGCCACTTTTCTCTGATTATCTTTTTCCCAAGGTCTCTATCGTTGTGCCGACCTTTAACTCGTCGCGACTCATCACGCATACGATTGAGTCGGTGCTCTCGCAGGCCTATCCGGATTTGGAATTGATCGTCGTTGATGGAGGATCGACAGATAAAACCTTAGAAATTGTGGGTGCCTACTTCGACTCACGGATGAGAATGTGTACTGTGGCTGGATACGATCCCTATGAAATGTTGAATAAGGGGATTTCACTCGCAAGTGGCGATTACCTCCAGTTCTTGATTCCAGGGAACTACATTCTTTCCGAAAATTCGATCAAGCAGCAGATGGCAACTGTTTGCGAAAACCACCACCCCCATTTGGTCTACGGGGCTCATGTGTCACATGAGGGAGAGGATACAAGAGTGGTAAAGCATCCTTTGCGTGAGGAGATCTTAAGACTCGGAATCCAACCCACCACACTATCTTCTTGTTGGTTTAAGAAAGAGGCCTTTCAAGTCGCGGGTAAATTTGACACTCGGTATAAGATGAGAGGCGATTTTGACTACTTTTGTCGTTTTGTGAAAGAGCCTTCACTTGTCGCCCGCTCCTCAACACTCGTTTCATGTGACACAGATCTTAAAGAGCTTAGTCGCAAGGAGCTGATTGTCTATTTCAAAGAGACGTTCCGTTCGATTCGTAAGAATTTCGGTTTTTACGCGGGGATTAAGTGGCTCTTCTACCAGCGTGAGCTTGGAAAATTAATGAAGCTTTGGTTTGCCCAACTTAAAAGAGCTTTTGTTGGTGAAAGGGGATAAGGGGCTGCACAAGAGTGAGCAGCCCAGAAGTGGTTCTTAGGCGGTTTCTTCTTCAGCTTGAGCAGTATCCTGTGTCTCAGGACTCTCAGTTGAAGCGCTTTTTGCTTTCAGCTTCTCTCTCTCAAGGCGTTTTTCTTCACGTAGGCGCTCGATCATTTGGATAGGGCATCCTCCCTCAGCGCAGGCTTTCGCCATCAAAATGACTTTCTTTTTGTTCTTATCGCGGCAGCGGCAGCGAGCAAAAAGCGCGTCGTCTTCTTCAGCTTCAGCTAGAAGTGTTGCTTCTTCTTTTGTTTCATCTTCACTCACTAAGAGAAAAGCTTCTTCTTTTGTCGTTTCTTCTTCTGAAGCAAAGAGCAGAGTCTCTTTATCATGGTCCTCTTGGTTATCGCTAGCGATAAGAGAGGTGGAGAGTAGCAAGGCGAGTAGGGTGGTCATTTTAATAAAAGGAA
>CAZPBC010000003.1:0-88079 GCA_964584775.1 uncultured bacterium | reverse complement strand
CGGTTTAGAGATTGAGTTCCTCCAAGTGCACCTCAGCAACACTCTATTTTCAATACAAGATGAAATCTCGACAGTTCAATCCATGGCTCGAAAAATTGTTGATATGGTTGAGGTCGGAGCAGCCAACAGAACCATCACTATCGATGTGAAAACCCTCCCCAAAACACCAGGACATCAAAGACGCGCATCGATGGGAGCTCTCTCAGCAAGAGGGAAGAAGTTTGCGCAACTCGAACCAGTCAACCTAGCAAGGACCTCTGTGGATGACATTGAAGCTGCTCTTCTGTTTGCCCAGGTATTTGTTCCTTGCTTCGAAAGAGTTTTGGCTTACTGCGACACTGTTTATGCCATCTTCCAAAGAGTGAAACCCCATTTACCCCTTACTGACATTCTCCTCTCTTCACAAGACGTTCTTTCCCCTGTCGAAACAATCACCAGTGCCCTCCAACAACTATCCAAAGGAAGACACATCTCTGCGGAGGGGTTGCGACGTGAAGCAGAAGTACAACTACAAAAACTTGAACATCTCGCACAAGCAATTGGGAAGGGTAAAAAAAGACTCACTCTAAAACCAAAGGGTGAAAATACTCCACGAAGAAGAGAGGTGACCTCTGCCATGATCACTCAGCATCTCCCCTCCATTAGGGAAGCTCTCGAACAAGTTTCGGCCGATGAAGCGAGCCAGCAGGCACTCACCAAGGCGCTCAAACCTTTAGAAGGACTGGGAGAACGGATCACTCAAGAAGAGATCGAACCCCACCTTGTCCAAATCAGAAAGCAATTCTTTATGATGAAACAGGATCTGGTGGAAGCTTTTCAAGGCTCGTCGTAAAGATTAGTGCAAAACATCCACCGCATACTCTTTGAGACCCTTCTCGATGATTCCAATCATCTCCATCTTCGAGGGGCAAACAAAGGTTGCGAGTGCAAAATCTTCCGGAGCTACTTCTAGGAAACCGAGCTCTTCAGCGAGATCAAAATCCTCTGCCATGACAGCTTTGACGAGCTGCATCGTAGGAATATTCATCGGCATCACTGCATCATAAGGTTTAGCGATGACGAAAGCACGGTGCTCCCCATGGTTGGACGTATTGAAGTCATAGATCCGGTCAGAAAGAAAACCGGAGAGGTAGGTGCGGCTTGCGGAATACTTATCGATCCCGAGCCGGAAAAAGTGGAGCATCTCACGGTGTGTGCTTTCAGGCACAACCGAGAGTTGGGTGTCATAAAAACCAAGAAATCCTTCCGCATCGACCTTGGATCCCATGAGTAGATCGCCTGAAACAAAACGCATCGCTCCTTTTTCTACTCGTCCTGCGATGAGCGAGGAGACGGGCGCACCCGCACGTGTGCGGAAGTAGCCTGCAGCTCCATCAAGGACACCCGGGCCCGCGATCGAAACCACACGGTCAGTATGGATTCGGCCCTGCTTTAAGAGGTGCCCGATACAGACAACGTCCAGTGCACGGAGTGTCCAGATATTCTCTTCCACGGACTGGATGGGGCTCAGCATCTGAATGTGAACCGAGTGGTTACCCGCCGGATGCGGTCCCTCGATCGTATGGGTTTCGACAGCAGCTTCCGTAAAAGGCTTGAAGTCAGATTTCTCCGGATAGACGAGATGGACAGGTCCGTCCGTGAGCTTTTTGAGAGCTTCAAGGCCAACAGCAAACTCCTCTTCGAATCCCTCAACTTGCATCTCTGCTGAAGGCTGGAAGGGAGCGGTCTCGACCGCGCTGACAAAAATGGCACGTGGCGTTTGATGGGGATCGGCAAGGAGGTCAAAGGGACGGCGACGGATGTGAGCAAAAATCCCCCCCTCCATTAAGAGCTCTGTCAAGTGCTCGCGAGAAAGGTCCGCGGGATCCTCCTGAGGAAACTCTTTAAATTCCTCATTTTCAGAAACTTCAATCACAATACTGAGCAGGCGCCGTTTGAGGCCGCGATGCACCTCTTTAATGACGCCAGAAGCAGGGCTCACAAACATTCTACCAGGTACCTGCTTACCAGCAACGAGGGGCTCCCCCACCTTGACCATCTCCCCCGCTTTTTTGAGAAGCTTTGGTTTGATCATCAAGAAAGGAGAGAAATCGAGAGCGATCTCTTTCGGTTTAGCGGGACGGCCGTCGACTAGAAGCGGTTGCACAGGACCTGTCGGCGCTCCCTTGATTGGAACATCGAGCCCTTTAGTGATTTTCAGTTTTGCCATACGTTTAGTTACTGCTTGCGATGATGTACTTTACTCCGACAGCGGCGACACACCCTAAAAAGAAGGCGGGAGCCACGATCAGAAGACCAAGGGCCACCCCGAGAAGGATGATCGCCTTCACATACCCATCTTTCTCGACGTAATCCTTAAAGTTACGTACCCATGAGATCAGAGGATCTGCAAAGTAGAGGCCAGCAATGGCACCGATGATGATTCCACCCCAAAATTGGTTGAAAATCAGGATCAGGATACCGACCACAAGTGCAATAAAACCAAAGGTATCGCCCTTGTTGGACTGGGCAAACTCAACAGCTTGGCGCACGTTCTCATTTTTCTTAAAATCATCCAGCTTTTCGCCAATTTTCTCCTGTAAAGAATCTTTTTTACCCGACTCTTCTTGGCCAGGATCTTTTTCGTCAGCCATGGAATTTTCCTCCGTTAAATATGAATCAAATGGTTTTTATATAGGGGATTTCAAAGAGGATTTCAATTTGAATTTTAGTCCTCTCCTCGAAGGAAAGGCATAAACACCTTAAAATTAATAATTTAACTATTACTTCTCTCAATAAAATTTTCGTTACCGATGCTTTTAAAATTATGCAAAAAGTGTTAGAATGAACACTTTAGAGTATATTTATGAAAAGACAGTTGATCTACACTCTAAACCTGGCCCTTGTAGGACTCTCTTCGATCGTCCTCCTGCTCGCCCTTGTCTCTTTTTTGAAGACCGGCGAGGACGCTCCCCTATGGGATGGCCCTACCAAAGAGACCAAGTTCGCTGTGAGCGCCTTCGAGCAGCCCGCTCTCTCCTTCGAGACTCTCTCTGAGACGCTACTTCAACTCAAATTTGAGACACCCAAGCTCCAGCTTCCCGACCTGTCGAAAGTTCTCACCTACCTCGGTTCAACGGGACGCCCCGACGCCGGCCATCAAAAAGAGGCGGTCTTTTTTGCCCTCGCAAACAACAGCGGAATGGCTCCGGTGGCTCCGGGAGAGAAACTCTACCTTCTCTACGACCGCAATGAAAAACCTTCCCGTTACGTCTTTAGTCCCGACAACGAGCCCACCTCTCTCTGGTTAGAAGTCACACCTCAAGAAAAATCGGCGAAAATCACTCTGAGCCTCGTTGGTGAAGAGAATGAGCTGATCACTCAACCCGCAAAAAACCGCGAGTTTGTTCTGAGTACACGTGAGATCCACCGCACCTCCCGTCCTAGCAACTGGATGATTGGAAAAACACGTGTCGACGGAACCCTTCTCGCACGTCAAAAAGCCAAGTGGTACGGAGAAGACCGCTTCTTTGAGCGCCACGGAGGGGATGAGTATGCGGATATCGTCCACAAACAGCGCATCGACTTCGGTGAAGGAGAGGAGAACTACTCCCTCTTTGTGAACCAAGGAGATGTGATCGTTTGGAATGGTCTGACCTGGGAAGTGAAGGAGCCCGGCCTCGACACACGCGAGAAGCCCCTCCTCTATGTCAAGAAGATCGCCGACCGCCTCATCACCTTTGACCTTTGGAACGAGGAAGGCACGAGCAAGATGACACTCAACCTCCTCAAATCACAAGAACGCTTCCAGAAGCAACAGCTTCAGCACGACTTCAAGTTCATCGCAACGAAGACACGCTCACAGTACGTCTTCGAGGTGGGTGGACAGAAGATGACCCTTCGCCCTCAAGATTGGCTCGTCAAGACCGACGCCGGTTGGGAGAAGATTGAGACCGCTGAAGAGATTGATGAATATGTCGACCGCAAGCTACAAGGCCCTCTCTTTGTTTTTGATGGTGTCTCGAAGCTCGGTGACAAACAAGTGCTCACAGCGACGCTCTTTAACCCCTCTCGAACAGAGATGGAAAGTTTTGAACTCGATGTACCGACTTCATCTGTAACTGTCCTAAAGATTCCAAGAAACAGAACCCACTTGGTTGAAAACACGGACACGACAGAGACTGAATACCAAACACTGAACCAGTAATCATGAAAAAATGGACGTTTTTGTGGATCGTCCTCGCCACCTCTGCACAGCTCGTCGGACAGACGATTGCAGAGAAAAAATCAGGACTCAAAAAATCCTCTACCGATCTCGACCCACAGGTTGAAGCGGCTCTCACCAACATTAACCAAGAGTTAGAGGAGTCGAAGAATGCGCTCCGTACCCTCTATGCGGAAGTGAGGACGCTCCATGCTGAAGGGGGAAGTGAAGAGGAATTCGCAGAACTCCTTGAAGCCATTACCGCTGAACGTTCAGAAATCAGCCGCCTGAGCAAAGAGTGGATGAATGTCTCCAGCGAGACGACGAAAAGCGATATCTACTCACTCTGGCACCAACCAGAAACCACCATCGGGCAACTTGTCATCGACTTTGGTTCAGCGGAACACCTCTATGTGATGTCACCTGAAATCTCAGAGATGCGGCTCTCTGTCAACTCCAGCGTGCCAATCCCCCGTGCTGAGTGGGAAACGATCCTTTCCAAAATCCTCACACAAAATGGCATTGGCATCCGAGAAACAGGTCCCTACCTCCGTGAACTTTACCTGACTGAAGAGGGCGCATCGATCGTCCGTGCGATCACCTCCAGCCGCGAAGACCTCCACTTCCTACCCCAAGGGGACCGCATCGCCTTTATTCTGACACCTCCAGCGACGGAAGTGCGTCGGATCACAGCCTTCCTCAATAAGTTCGTCAATCCAAAAAGTGCAACGGTAGAGCAATTTGGTAGGGATGTCATCATCGTCTCTCAGGTCAACGAAGTCCAAGACCTTCTCAAACTTTACGACTTCATGGCTGAGAATCAGACCGAGCGCGAGTACAAACTCGTTCCGCTCCGTCGCATCAAAGCCGAAGAGATGGCGCGTGTGGTCGCAGCGATGTTTGACCAGATTGCCGAAGACCCCGTCATCATCGAAGAAGATGGAAAAGCCCCAAAGCGGCAAGAGCGAGGTGACGAAGAGGTTGCAGGACTGAAGCTAATTGTTTTAGACAGCCTCTCTCAAGCGCTCTTTCTCGTCGGAACGAAGGATGAGATCCGTAAAACCGAAGAGCTGATCCAACGTGTTGAGAACTCCATCGCAGGAGGAGCAGAAAAAGCCGTTCAGTGGTACACCGCGCGCTACACTGCAGCTGGTGATCTTGCTGTCACCCTTCAGCAGATCTACACTGCCATGGTCCGTGAACGGATTGGAAAGCCCGCTGAAGCGGTCATCCAAAGAGATGAGAACGGACAGACAATCAATATCAACAACAACGAAAACCTCCCACCAGGCATTGCAACCACCCTCTTTGACAACTCTTACTTCCTCAATGGAACACCTGTCATCGACCCCGGCGCCGTCAACCCTGGTTTTGTGGACAGTCCCGCCGACCAGGTCAGATCAGAGATCAACACCCCCAACTTTATTGTCGATGAGAAGACCAGCTCTGTGATCATGGTGGTCGATAAAGAGTACCTCTCAAGAATCAATGATATTGTCGCCAAGCTCGATACACCGAAGAAAATGGTGCAGATCGACATCCTCCTTTTTGAGCGGAATTTAGTCGAGAATACTGATTACGGATTGAACTTACTCCGCATCGGTGGAGCAGCTTCCAATACTCGTAACACCAGCTTCACCTTCCAAGACATTGCACGCGGTGTCACAGAGTTTATGCTCTCCAGGCCGAAGACTGACTGCATGCCGGCCTTCGATCTCACCTACCGCTTCTTGATGACTCAGCAGCATGTGCGCCTCAATGCGAACCCCTCAGTCGTCACGTTGAACCAAGTTCCGGCTCGAGTCACCATTCTCGACGAGATCTCGATCTCAACCGGGGTGAACTTCATCGACTCAACGAACTCCAACGTCCCGCGTGCAAGCTTTGCCCGGGCACAGTATGGAATCACGATCGACGTCACACCCACCGTCCACCTGAACACACCTGATAACCCCTCAGGTGACAACGTCGACTACATCACCCTCAAATCCGATATCTACTTCGACACGATCGACCGCACGACAGACACTCCAGAGCGCCCCCCTGTCAACCGAAGAAACATCACCAACGAAGTGATGGTTCCTGATGGCCAGACCATTGTCCTCGGAGGACTGCGCAAAAAAGAATCTGCTGACAGACGCGACGCGATTCCCCTCGTCGGTGAAATCCCGGGATTTGGAAAGCTCTTTAGCTTTACAACGATGGAAGACCGTTCCACAGAGATGATCATCTTCCTCACCCCAAAAATCATCTACGATCCTTGCGTTGATATTGAACGAATAAAGATGGAAAAACTTTCAGAAAGACCCGGCGACCTCCCCTACTTCATGTGCCGCATGAACGAAAGCCGCGAGTGCCAGATCCACGATGCGTATAGACAAACTGTGATGATGGTCTGCGGCCGCCCACGAGATCGCTACTACGACACGCAGATGTTCTGCGTCCCGGCTCCCAGCGAAACAAGCTGCAGTACCTGCCGGGAATACGATGGAAGATAAATGGATTTAGAGAAGCTATGGGAAGAGGGAAAAAGTTGGTTTAAGAAAGATGACAAAAAAACCTCTTCCGAAAAAAAAGAAAAAAAGAAAAGCGCTGCTTTTTCCAAACGCACCCTCCTCAGTGGAAGCGACTCTTTAAAAGAGCTTGCCGAGGAGCTCGGCCTTCCCACCATTCCTGATATTCCCAGCCTTGAACTGCCCCGCGACTTCTACAAAAAAATTCCCTACACCTTCATCAAAAAGCACACCGTCCTCCCCTACAAGAAAGAGGGAGAGACGTTGATCGTTGCCGTGAGCGACCCACTTAGTCTCGAACCTATTGAAGAGTTGCGCCTCATGCTTGGAACGGCAGTGAGTGCGGTTTTCTGTCCAAAAGAGAGGATCCTGGAAGCGATCAACTCTTGTTACAACAAAGAGAGTGGAGCCGCCTCTCAGCTGATCGCTCACATGGACCGTGGATCGAGCGACCTGGAAGATGAAGAGGGGGTCGACGCTTACGACCTTCTCGATGACAGCCGTGAGCACTCACCAATCGTCAAACTGCTCAACCTCATCTTCACCGAAGCGATCCAGCAGAACGCCTCTGATATCCACTTCGAACCGCATGAAAATGAGCTCTTCGTCCGCTACCGTATCGACGGTGTCCTCCACACACGCCACTCGCCAGCCAGCGAATACCAAGCCCAGCTTTTGACAAGGATCAAGGTGATGGCAAAGATGGACATCGCCGAAAGACGTCTTCCTCAGGATGGGCGGATCAAGCTGCGGATGGGAGGAAGAGAGATCGACTTCCGTGTCAGCACCGTCCCCGTCGTCGCCGGTGAGCGGATCGTGCTGCGTATCCTCGATAAAGGCAACGTCCACCTAGGGATGGAACATATTGGGATGCCAGAAGATATCCTCACCGAATTTAATCGGCTTGCAAGACTTCCTGAGGGAATCCTTTTGGTCACCGGACCGACGGGAAGTGGTAAAACAACCACCCTCTATAGCACGATCACCGACCTTGCTACCGATGAGGTCAACATCATGACCATCGAAGATCCGGTCGAGTACTACCTCGGTGGGATCGCACAGATCGGGGTCAAACCAAAGATCGACCTCACCTTTTCAGCCGGACTCCGCCACATCCTACGTCAAGATCCCGACATCATCCTCGTTGGAGAGATCCGCGACCTTGAGACGGCTGAGATCGCCATCCAAGCTTCACTGACAGGCCACCTCGTCCTCAGTACCCTCCACACCAACGATGCGCCCTCTGCTGTCACACGATTAGTCGACATGGGTATCGAACCCTATCTCCTCTCTTCGAGTCTTGTCGGTGTGATGGCGCAGCGTCTCGTGAGAAAGATCTGCCCTCACTGTAAAACTCGGTACAAGCCGACCGAAGAAGAGCTAAAAAGCCTGGGCCTTGAAGCGACAGACGAGCTCTACCACGGTACCGGTTGCGAACACTGCTTCCAGTCGGGATACCTCGGCCGAACTCCTGTTTATGAGCTGTTGACCATCACGCCTAAACTCCAACACCAGATCGTAAAAAGCCCAGACGCCACAGAGATCCGCAAAGCTTGCTACGAAGAGGGAATGAAAAACCTCTCCTCCCGCGGTGCGGATCTTGTCAAAGCCGGTGTCACCACGATCGAAGAGGTCCTGCGTGTCATCCGCATGGTGAACCAGGAGTAAGCGATGCCCCTTTTTTCCTACACTGCTTACGATCCGAATGGTAAAAAGTCCTCCGGGCTCGTTGAAGCCGGCAACCTTGCCGAAGCGAAAACCAAACTGCGTGAACAAAAACTCATGGTCTCTGAGCTCTCCACGCAGGTTAAAATTTCACGCAAAGAGAACCTCGACCCCGCCACCCTCACAGCGATCACCTACCAGCTCGCTGAACTCGTCAAAGCGGGCATTCCTCTCTACCAAAGCCTCGTCACCATCGAAGAGCAGTACAAACAAGAGCCCTTCCACCGCATCCTCCTCAGCCTCGTTGATCAAGTCAAAAGCGGTAACTCTCTCTCCGACGCCATGAGCGCTTTCCCTGAAAGCTTTGACACCCTCTACGTTTCCATGGTCCGTGCTGGCGAGAACTCGGGAGCCCTCGGCCTCGTGCTCACGCGCCTGGTGCACTTCTTACAAAAACAGGAGAAGCTCAAGAAAGAGATCGTCACCGCTATGATCTACCCTGCTATCCTAGCCCTCTTCTCTTTGATCGTGGTCGGCCTTCTCCTCGGCTTTGTCGTTCCTTCAATCGAAGGGATCTTTGCAGGCCGGGAACTCAATAGCTTCACCCAGTTTGTGATCACCACTTCCGAAATCTTCCGAGGCTACTGGTGGATCTGGGGACCCGCTCTCCTTTTCTCTGCACTTGGACTCACTTGGTTCTTGCAGTCTCCGTTACGACGCGCAAAACTGATTCCCTTCTGGATGAAAATTCCCCCTTTGAGAAAGACCCTCGTCCAAGCCGCTCTCGCACGCTTTACCCGCACCTTCTCCACCCTGCTTCAAGGAGGCGCTCCACTCGTCGACGCCCTGCAGCTCTCCGCTTCGGTCACGAAAAACCCTGAGATTGAAGCACTGATCCAGGACGCTGCAGAGAAAATCATCGAAGGAAGCTCTCTCTCCAAAGAGCTCAAAAAATCGCCTCTGCTTCCCCCGATTGTCAGCCGGATGATCTCCGTCGGTGAGGAGACGGGAAGCCTCCCTCAAATCCTGGGATCGATCGCTGACATGTACGAAGAGGAGGTCGAAAAAACACTCAGCCGACTCACCGCGCTTGCACAACCCGTTATATTAATCGTCATGGGAGGAGTGATTGGTCTCATTATGACCGCCATCCTCGTTCCCATCTCATCTATCATTTCCATGACCAACGAATAGAAAGGAGCACTCACATGATTTACAGAAGATATGTCACCCTAATTGAGATGATCATCGTCATGGTCCTCATCGGCCTCATCTTGGGGATTGTCGCTTATAACTACACCGGCGCGATCGACGAAGGAAAAGCCTTCAAAACCAAAACGGGGATCGAAAAACTCGAAACCATCCTATCGATCGTGATCTCTGAAGATCCAGACAGTGAAGACAACATCTCTTCAACCTGGAAAGAGAAGATCAAAAGCTCTCCTTTAGTACAGAACCCCAACTCCCTCATCAAAGATGGCTGGGGAGAGGAGTACCAGGTCCGCTTCGAAGATGGACAAATCAAAGTCTCATCGAAGCGTTACGACGCTTACTTAGAGAAAAACCCCGAGTCGATGTTCAAGAGTGAAGAAAAAGACTAAACGCCCTATCACTGTCGTGGAGCTCTTGATCGTCTTGATGCTCCTTGGAGTTTTTGCTGGCCTCCTCGGATTCTCTCTCACGAACCTGAAGTCAAGAGAGATGTTCCAACAGGAGGCAAGCAGACTCCTCAAAGTCCTCCAAACGACAGAAGAAATGATGCTCCTCAATAAAGATAACCTCCAGGTCGAGTTCACTGAGAAAGAGAACCAGCTCCACCTGGAGATCACTCACGACAACCCCCAAACGGGCCCTCTTTTAAGAAAAAAGAGCTCCTACAAAACCCTCAAAGCGACCTTGACAAACGAACTGGGAGAAACACGCCGCCCTCCCTTCACGCTGAAATTCTCGACTCTCTACCAGAGCATTCCTCGAGGAACCCTCACCCTCACCAACGTGAAAGACAAAGAGCAAAAGAAAGAGATCGTCATGAACGGCTACCCCCACCCTCTCTCTTTTGGAAAGAAAGGACGTGTAGAGATCCCCGCGCATGAGCTTTACCCAGAAAAAATCCGGAGTGAGTATGAGAAAGAGGACTAAGCGCTACTTTCTTCTCCTTGAGGTTTTGATCTCTCTTGCTCTCGTCTCCCTCTGCCTCATCCCTTTGATTGCACCGATCGTGATCGCGAACCGCAGTGTCTCTCAGCTCACCCTCGAAATGGAAGCGGAACGCGGAGCGAGCCAAGCCTACACGATCATTTTGAAAGAGATGCACGAAGAGACGATTCCCTTTTCTGAACTTTTCATCAAAGCAGAGCGCGAGCTCCAGATTCCACACTCTCAACTCCGCTTTAGTTACCACTTTGGAGAGGCAAAGATCAAAAAAGAAAACGAACAGCCAAAATACCTCCTCCTCCCCGTTGTCATCACTGTCACTCCTCGAAGCGGCAAACCACTAACTTTTACCTACCAAGTCTTTGTTGAAAAAGGGAGTGATATCAAATGATCAGAAAACGCTCCCTCACTCTCATTGAAGTCCTCATCTCTGCCTCCCTCCTCGTTCTGCTCCTCTCCACACTCTTTGGAACCTACTTCACCTTTGTTAAAAGCCAACGTGTTCTGGAAAAAAGAGAGACTCAGGCTTTCCAAGAGCTCTACCTGCAAACACGCCTCGCTGAGGTCTTTTCCAAGATGGCTCCCGAGATTGTAAAGGGTGGTGCGCAGAAAAAAGAGCAGTCCACCTATTTCTATTTCTCCCCTGCCTCACATGGGGTCGAGGGAACAGGGAGTCTGACCTTCACCTACTTCAACGGAACGGGCGCCGGCCCTGACTTCTCAAACCAAGTGATCGGAAAGATCTTTGTCGACAAAGCCGGACGCCTCATCCTTCTCACCTGGCCTTGGATTGAAAGAGAGCTCAAACAAGATGAGATACCAGGCGAGAAATTCCGTATGGAAGTCCTAACGAAAGAGATCACCTCTGCAACCTGGAATATCTACCGCGCACCTACAAAGGAGAGCAAAGGAAAGACCATCGACCCTGAAGGGATCCCTGATAGAACCAAAGAAAACGCCGAAGAGAAAGAGCTTCCGACGGTCATTGAACTCCGCCTCAACGGGAAGACCCCCTTCTACTTCCCTGTTCCGAACCCCCAAAACCCGGTCTACTACCCATGAACCTTCTTCCTTTCGTCTTTGTCCTCCTCCTCCTCTTCAGCTCGATCTCCTACACGCTCCTGCAGAGCACCCTGCAAAACACCGAAGTGCGCCGCGCTGCAGGAGAGCTCTTCAAAGAACACTCCATCGGTGCCTACAATGAAAAGATGCAGGAGATCTACGACCACCACCATGTTTCAGGAGACGAGCGACCAAACAAACGAGAGAGAGAGTCAGGAAAGATTGGCATCTTTTCCCTGATCGATGCCGACTCAAAAAAACAACAATTGACCGAAACGCTCCTCACGCGGCTGATCGAGCTCCTCTATCAAAATCAGAATTTCTACCAAGAAGCCCTGCTAAACAATCCCGCCGCTGTAACCCAACTCCTCGATGAATTGAAAGTCGCCCTCGACAACGGACGGAAAGAAAAAGTCATCACCACAAACCCTAAATCCCTTGCCCACGCTCAGCTCGAGACCCTCGCTTCGCAAGAGCTCTACTCCAAAATGCTAGCAGAGGCGGAAACACAAAACCTTCTCGACTATGTGATCAGCAGCCGAACAGGTCAGCAAATCAATCTCTGGAATGCCCAAAGAAAACTGCTTGAAGCGATCTTTGGAGACGCCGAAACCGCCAACGAGATCGTCAACTACCGAAGAAAAGCGTATAACGAAATCCGAAATAGCGATGACAAGAATTCCCTAAGAAAAAAATATACCGAAGACTTTGAACGTGCCTACCAAACCAAACTCCCCTACAACTTCCCCAAAGAAGAGTTCAACTTCAACGTGACAGGCACACGTCCCCCTTCTTAATCGCGCGCCCTTCGCCTCCGTCGCTCAGCATCAGCGATCACCAGACCGTTGAATAGCACAATCGCAAACACAATGCCCCCTTTCTGACCTCTGTTCTCCGTCTCCCCTTCTTGGATTTTTTTATCCTGAGGAGTAGTGGTGTAAGACCGAACAGATAGGGGTGTTGTTGGCGGCAGAGGCCCCCTTCCGAAAATTCTGCTGGCTGCTCGATTGACTGAAGTACCGGGCATGCGAGCTGTTCCTCGGTAGAGTGTGGACGGGCCCCCTATCCATCGAAAAATAGAATGAATCATAATGCTCCTTCTCAGTGTGTCTAATTTATGAAAAACCAGACTAAATTCCTATATATGAAACAGGTCTCTGTAATCGTTAATCAGTGAAATCAAGGCGCTCTTGGAGCTCAATCCGAGTTTTTCTCGAATCCGCTGGATGCGTGACTCGATCGTACGGACGGAACGGAAGGTCAGGGCAGCAATTTGAGGTGCAGTATGCCCATTCAGAAGGTAGCGTAGAGTAGCAAACTCTCCAGGTTTTAACTCTGCGACCCGCGATAATGAGAAGTACTGAGGCTCAACGACGCTTAAAAACTCCAGCACCTTGCGATCTAATGAGGGAGCCTCTGAAAGTTCAGAAGGTTCATAAAAGCTTCTTCCGGTTGCTTCTGCAAAATTGACAGATGTGTCTGCAAGCTCCCTATGAAGAGACTGCGTCTCACGGTCAAAATAGCGACCAAAACTTCGAATCAAAGATATTTTTTTCCGATATAAACTTGTCAAACTTCGACACTGATTGTAGGTCGCAAAAATATAGACTTTTGTCTCCCCCTCAGAGAAAGTGGGAATCAATAAAAGCTGTCCAAAATTAAACTTTTTCTCCATCTGTGTTTGGCTTTCAATATAACCCGGATCCTCACAGACATCTCCAACGACAATGTCTTTGGGCAAAAGATGGGGGCACTTATAGATAGGATACCCTTGGAAGAGGTTCTCTTCAAAAAAGTGCTCTAAGACCGGTATTTGATTCCCCATATATGAAATTTGCGTATCTGAGTGGAAGGTCAGCTTACCGAAGACATCTGTGTCAAAATACTGCTTCATCGGTTCAAGAAGGGCGTCCACCTTCTTGTGATGTTTCCTAGAGGAGGTGAGAAATAAAGAGGTATCCATAATCGGATCCTATTGTAACCAAATTACTTATATAACACATCGTAGAAACTACTGAAAAATAGTCCGACGACAAATAGAGCCAATCTCGATACGCTGAAATGAGGACAATCAACTCATTTTTTCACATCACCCCGAGTTTTTCACGCACATGTAGAATCTGTTCATCAAAAAGAGGACATAGTTCATACACCCCTCATTTTTCGTAAAAAATGGGTAGAAAAGACTCCCTATGCACTTAGTGCATGCGTGCGCCGTTCGGAACAGGTTGGTCAGGAGCGAGGAGGACGATCTTCCCCTCCGAGTCAGAGAGGCCTAGAACCAGAACCTCGCTGATCGACTTCCCGATCTGCTTAGGAGGAAAGTTGACAACAGCGAGAACTTGACGATCGATGAGTTCTTCGGGAGTATAGTGGTCGGTGATCTGAGCGGAGCTTTTTTTAATGCCAATTGCTGGACCGAAGTCGACAACTAGTTTGATAGAGGGTCGTTGAGCTGAACGATTCAACTCTGCTTCAATGACTCGCCCGACACGGATATCGACTTTGAGAAAATCTTGAAAGTCAATTTCGCATGAGCTTTCTTGTGTGTTTTGCATAGGTCTTTAGCTCCTCATCCGAGATTTCTTCCTTAGAAAATTTTACAAGAGAAGCCTTTTTCAAAAAAGTCGTGATCCACTCTTTCTCATTTTTTGAAAGAGACGTTTTTTCCAATGAGAGAATCTCCTCACTGGCGGACTGGCTGAGGAAAGGAAACGCATACTTGAGTTCGAGATAGCGTTTGAGAACGAGTTCAAGCTGTTCGGTTCCCTCTTTTCCCTGGAGAGAGATTTTAGAGAGCTTTTTTCGAAGAAGGGTTTGAGGATTCACTTGAGGAGTCAGTCTAGTGCGGAGTTTTTTGAGAAGGGGTTCTCGATAGAAATAGAGAAGTAAACCTACAGTGAAAACAAAGAGCAAGAGCAGAAGAGGAAAGAGAGGGATTTCACGACTTTGAACAAGGGTGTTGATCCTTTCGATCTCTTGCTGGATGGCCTCGGCACCAAAGACCTCTTCGTAAAGCGATGAGTCCAACTCATTAAGAGGGGGCTCTGCAACAGGAAGTAGAGGTTCAAGCTCGTCCATCTAGTGCCTCTCTTTCCGGGTGCGGAAGAAGTTATGGATGTTTTTTGTGTAGGACTCTCCTGTAGAGAACTGCAGCAGATCCACGCCTGCTTTTTTTGCCACTTGTTGCAAGGCGTCGTCCTGTCGCTCTTTCTCTTTTAGAAAGCGTCTCCTTGAACTTGCAGATTCAGTGTCATATAGCGCCTCCTCCCCCGTCTCAAGGTCTTTGATTTGGAGCAGAGGGAACCCCCCGAGCTTCTCCTCAAAGGGATCGCGGACTTTCACAAGAATCAGATCATGACGGTTCGCGAGAGTGTTGACAGGGCTTTCGATATCTTCCTCGCTGTAAAAGTCAGAAAAGAGAAAGGCAATCACAGAGCGCTTTGCGACGTTGCCGAGAAATTTCAGCGCTTCTCGGATCGAGGTTTTTTTATGTTCTGGTTCAAAGAGCATGATGTCGCGGATGATCCGAAGGACATGGCGTTTTCCTTTTCGAGGGGGGACGTAGTGTTCGATTTTGTCTGAGAAGAGGATGAGTGATACACGGTCTTGGTTGCGGATGGCTGAGAAGGCAAGAGCCGCCGCAATCTCCGCTGCCAACTCCTGTTTTTTTTGGCGGATCGAGCCGAAAGAGAGGGAGTGAGAGATGTCGACAAGAAGGACGACTGTCAACTCACGCTCTTCGCGGAAACGGCGTGTGTAGGGCTCATCCATGCGTGCCGTCACATTCCAATCGATGGTCCGGATATCATCCCCGGGCTCATAGCGCCTCACATCTTCAAACTCGAGACCTCTACCTTTAAAGACAGAGGCCCAAGCGCCCGCTAAAAGCTCTTCAACGAGCTTGGTCGTCTCAATCTCGATGCGGCGGATGCGTTTGAGGAGATCTAGGGGAAAGGAGGTGCTCTTCATGGCACGACAACGCTGTCCAGGATGCGGTCAATCAGCTGATCGGGACTGACCCCTTCTGCTTCCGCCTCAAAAGTGCGTCGTAGTCGGTGGCGGAGAATCGGGTAGGCGACCTGCTTAATATCCTCTGGAAGCACGTACCCTCTTCCCTCCAGGAAAGCGTGGGCTTTTGCTGCGAGGACGAAAGCGAGTGTGGCCCGAGGCGAGGCTCCATATTGGATCAGCTCTGGCATCCCCTCTCTTGTCTGGAAGACAATTTTAAGGATGTAGTCCTCCAGGGAGGCTTCCAGATGGATCTGGTCGATGAGGTTTTTGGAGGCCCTCACGTCCTCTAAAGAGAGCACCGTTTGACAGGTCGGCTTCGCTCCGACTTTAGCCATACGACGGAGGATCTCTTTTTCCTCTTCGAAAGTGGGGTAGCCGACCAGGACTTTGAGAAGAAAGCGGTCGGTCTGTGCTTCAGGAAGGAGGTAGGTGCCTTCCTGCTCGATGGGATTTTGTGTCGCTAGGACCAGAAAAGGGTCAGAGAGCTTCATAGTCTCCCCTGCGATCGTCACCTGACGCTCTTGCATCACCTCCAAAAGGGCCGACTGGACCTTCGGGGGGGCACGGTTGATCTCGTCTGCGAGAAGGATATTGGTAAAGACAGGTCCCCTTTTGATGGTAAATTTTCCGTCAGCATGGTTGTAGATTGTCGTTCCCGTGAGATCCGCTGGGAGGAGGTCGGGAGTGAACTGAATACGGCCAAAATCAGCGCCGATGATTTTCGAAAAGGTACTGACAGCAAGCGTCTTAGCTAGCCCTGGAAGCCCTTCAACAAGCAGATGGCCGTCCGTCAGAAGAGACATGAACATGCCATCAATCAGTCCTTTCTGACCCACAATCACCTTGCCGATCTCTTCTCGAGCACGGATAAACTTGGCCTGCTCGGCAAGGACCTTTGCCGTCACTTCTTTAATGGCTTCAGCACTCATATATATAGAGAGATATCAGATTAACAAAGGGAATGTCAATCGATCTTCGAGATGAGGGCCTCTAGGGTGCCCTGGTCATAATCTCTTCTCCCACCAGTAAGGTGGTTAAATTGAAAGAGGGTTTCTGTGCGATGACGGCCTATCGTTTCATTGTCAGCCGTTCTATATTGGAAGTCCAACCGAATTCTGAGGGAAAGGACCCCTTTTTCATCGACGTCGATATAGTAGAATATTGATTCGTTGGCCGGATGGTGAGCTTCTTTAGGGCACGTTTTGAGTGCGAGTGTGCTTGCCTGAAACAAGCTCCCCTGATGACAAAAGCGGAGTAGCTTCTCAATGTCTGCAAGATCCGCTCCCTTATCAAGAAGCTCCTGAATCATCTTTGTAGCCGCATTTTTTGGAAATTTCGTTCCATACTTTTCTACGCCGTTGATCACGAAGCGAGTTCTATGAAAATCTTTCTTAAAATCGTCTGTGAGATTCACGGTTCCACCGGACGGAAGGGGCACTCCTTGAATCCCATTTGAGTAGCTCGAAGGGTCAGCCAATTCTTTGATTTCATCTCTATCTTCAATCGATTCCAGAAAGGTCGTTCTTGTTTCAGCAGCCTCTCCGATTCTTCGAAGAAGGGGATCTTTCTCAGCAACACGTGCGATCCGAGAGAGAGAGGAGCAAGCACCTCTTTCGCTTAAAGCTTTTTTCTCTACAAGGGCATCCGCATACTGATGGATGCGGCCGACTTTTTTCCAAGAGCGGGTGGAAACGTCAGAGCTCGCCGCCACACGGAGTTTTTCGAGGTCATCGAGAATCAAGCGGTCGAGGGTCCGTCCCGAATAGGGGTTGACGTAACGGAGAATGACACGTACGATCCTTCCCATCCAAGCGACAAAACCTTGACCACGGATCAGCTCTCCCGACTTAGAAACGGCGTAACCGGCTTTCCAGTGGGCTTCTACGAGCAGGAGCTGCTCTATTTTAGTGTCTATCTGTCTCATTAAACTTACGATAACAAACTTTTTTAAATTCTTGATTAAGAACTTATTAAGATCGATGGATCGGAAAGCGGAGGGTGAAGGTGGTGCCAATACCCAGCTGAGACTCTGCTGAGATCGATCCAAAGTGCTTATCAACGATCGTTTGGACGATAGAGAGGCCGAGTCCAGAGCCTCCTTTCTTTCTGGAGTGGGTTTTGCTGACGGTATAGAAGCGCTGGAAGAGATGCTCTAGGTCGGCTTCAGGGATCCCAATGCCTTTGTCTTTCACGGAAACGACATACTCGTCACCTTCACGACGAATCACCACCTTAATCTCCGCATCGCCTTCACTGTATTTGGCAGCATTGTTGAAGAGGTTGTTAAAGCAGAGTTCAAGCAGGTATTTATCCGCGACTAGAAGAGGATCGACCTCAGACTCGCTAAAGATATCGACTCTCGCATCAGGGTAGACGCTTAAGAGGGTATCGCGGCAGTCTTCAATTAACTCTTCTAAATGGCACTCATCGAGACGAGACGCGGGAAGATTTTCGATATCAGAGAGAATGAGGAGGTCCTGAATCACCGTATCCATCCGCTGAGCGTTTCTCAGGATTTTTCCCGTCACCTGCTTTTGCATCTCCGGATCCATATCGGGATTATCATGGAGCGTTTCTGCAAATCCCATCATGATGGTGATCGGCGTCTTGAGTTCGTGCGAGGCGTTGTCGACAAAGTCCTTTCTCATCCGCGTCATCCTGTGGTGCTCCGTCTTATCCTGGATCACAAGAACGAGACCATGTCCCCCTTTAATCGGAATGGCAATCAGGTCAAGGAAGAGCTGTCCATTTTCCCCTTTTCTTTGAACAGAAGCCGAAAGGGCGCGCTCTTCGCGCTGAGCAGTGATGAGGAGCTCTTCACCTTGGACAAGTCTCGCTTCTCGGAAGGGTTTTCCCACCAACTTCTCTTTATCGATATCGAGGAGTTTACAGGCAAAATTATTGGCATAGAGCACATTCAGGAAGCTGTCGACCGCGACCACACCCTCACCGAGAGACTGTAGGATGACTTCCTTTTCGTTTCTCTCTTCAACCAGCGTATCGATATGACGTTGGACTTTTTCAGAGAGTGAGTTCAGGGTGAAGGCCAGGCGTCCAAATTCATCTTCAGGGTTGGCAGACTTCAAAGAAATTTCAGGAATCGAACTCGAAACCCCCTCTTGATAGGGTTGGATCGCAGTGATGATATGTTCGATCGGACGGGTGAGACGGTGGATCGAAAACCAGGTGACCACACTAAAGAGCAAAAGACCGAAAGAACCCAAGGTTAAGAAGCCAATCTCGAAGTCACGAAGCAGGGACTCCACATACTGAGAAGGAAAAGCAGTACGAAGGACAAACGTCTTCCCATGGAAGTCGAACGTCTTTGCGTAGTAAGCAAAGTGCTGGTTCAGCCTTTGAGAGAACTCTTCATGGTAGCCGGTTCCCGTCCTAAAGGCCTCATCGACTTCTGGATGGTCGATGATATATTCTTGAGAGAACCGAGGTCCCACAATACGCTTCATATGAGTATCGTAGATCGATTGACTTTTGTCATTGATGATCCCAACACGAAAGAAAATGAGAGGCTTTTCTTCTTTGAGCTCCAAAATCAGCTCGTCCTGGTTTCTCGCAGAGGAGATCCGCCCGATGAGCTCCGTCACCTGATCATCCATCGATTTGATGATGATCGTCTTGACCAGCTGGTTGGCAAAGGGGAAAAGCAGGATCACAAAGACCGAGAAAAGGATAAAGTAGCTGAGGAAAATCCTCTTTCGAAGCGTCAAGTTGAACATGAGCCTATTATACCAAATTGATTTTTTCTAGACTCAAACTTAATGAAACATTAACAGTTATACGCTAACCGTAAAGAGTCCCCACTTTTCGACATCTCGAGTCGAGTCGACATATTCGAAAGGAGCGCGTGAGCCACGGGAGATGAGAGTCCATCCTCTCTCCTCACCTGCTTTGTAGAGAGGGAGGCCCAACGCTTCTGCACGCCTCTCAGCAAAATCTAGTAAAAGCTCTTTGACTCTTGGATCGGTAATATCGGGGTAAATGGGTTCCATCAAGAGAGCCGGTATGGCTTCTCCTTTCACTTCCATGAGGCGGATCAAGAGGCGGGCCACGATCTTTCCATCTTCTCGATCCTTCAGAGCAAGTAGACGGATCTTTCCGTCTAAGAGTGTTCCCACAAGACCTTTACCAAAATCGGTGTCGGCGTCGACACGTTGACAACTCCCCTCAACCTCTGTTCCCATCAAAAGCAGGTCACACGGATCATCGGTATCAACGAGAAGGAACTTTCCAGAAAGAACCATTCCACTCTCTTCAAAACGGATCCATCCTTTTACGTCATGGAGGAGTTCTGGGGAGGGCTTCAGTTTTTCTAAGGCAGAGCGGAGTTGAACAAGGGCGTCTTTTCCCTCTTCTCTAACCGCTTGCAGTTGCTCTTTCACGGAGGCGCTCATCTCTAGCGGAAGATGGCCATCTTGCAGCTTGGAATCTAAAAGAGCAGCATAGTCAACATTCCCCTCAACCCGCTCCTGAGTCAGCTCCACCTCCTCCGAAGCTCCCTCCATCCACAATCGCTTGAGCTCTTCCCTCTCAAAGAAGAGACGAGCCAGGTGGCTGGAGTTTTCGTACCGTTTTTCATGAAAGGTTCCATCCAAGACCTCTGCAATATAGAGGCGAAGGGCTTCAAGAGTGTCTTTTCTCTCTTCTCCTAAAAGCGTGCGCATCTTGGCGTAATAGGTTGCAAGGGCACGGCTATCTCGAAAGGTGCCAAACGAAGCAGCGTACCGCTCACGAAACTGGGGAATCGCTTCCATTCCAAATCCCTTAGAAAAGGCCTCTCCGATCGTTTCATCGAACGCTTTTTCGCCTCTTGCCACTGCCTTTAATAGATCCACCTCATAAAGCGAGAGGGTCAAGGAGAGTGCCATGAGACGCTCTCTTTTCTTTGTGCGGCTTGTCCCTTCAAGCACTTGGCTCATGAGTGGAGAAAAATCATCCCGAAGCTCGGTCTCCAAGAGTAAATCATGCACCGTCAAAATGAACTGCTGAACAAAGGGACCATACTTTAAATCTTTAGAGCGGACCTTTTCGAGTAAAGCGGGCTCTCCAAAATGGGCGAGGAGCTGCAAGGAGACATCATAAGGAGCCTTCAGCTGATCAAAATCCAACCACTCTTGGTATCGATAAAGATCGTAGAGGAGAGCGCGTCGAGCTTTCCCCAGATACATGGAAAAGAGGCGTTCCATGAACCCTGTTTCATTCAACACCTCGGATTTCTCTACCATCTCCTCAAGGATGGTCAACAGAGCCTCTTTCTCCTCTCGCTTCGCAACGACTGGAGTTTGAACAAAAGCGAGAATAAAGAGCTCTTTTTGCTCTTCAACAGACAGCGAGTAGTTCGCGAGCGATCTGAGTGTTCCCTCAGCATCGCTGAGCACAGCCACTTTAGCGAGTTGGTAAAGGAGTTCAGGATCTTTAATCTCATACCTCTCTAGAAGGAGAGAAAATTTGCCTCCATTTTGACCAGCGGCGATTTTGGCGACTTGAAAACGCTCTTCTTCTGTTTGAAGTTGAAACGCCTCTAAATAAATAGAGACATCCCAAGCATCCAGTGCTGCAGCGTGCTTAGCCAGTTGAAAAAGAGAGAGAGGTTTCAACCTGAAGTTAGAAAAATTAGCAGAATAGAAGTAGTCGTTGTTGTCGAGCGCATACTTCAAGATCGCTAAACGCTCTGCTTCGCTCAGACGACGGTAACGTGAATCCTCTAAACAGAGATCGACATCATCCTCTGCGAGCTCTTTCAGCTGTTCGAGGCGTGTGTTCAAATCACTTTCAATTCTTTGGGGCGATTGGTGAGGTTGGAGTGTCCCTCTTCCGTGATCACGATGGCGTCTTCAATACGGACACCTCCCAGACCTCCGAGGTAGATCCCAGGCTCAACAGTGATGACCATGCCCGGCTGAAGAACCACAGCATCATATTTGGAGGCGCTGCGGATAACAGGAAGCTCATGCACTTCAAGGCCGACACCGTGACCGAGCCCGTGGCTAAACTCTTTACCGTAGCCACGGTCAGTGATCCACATCCGTGCTTCCATATCGAGATCACCCATCCGTGTTCCAGGCTTGCAGAGTTTGAGGGCAGCTTCTTGAGCTTGCTTCACAATCTCGTAGATCTCCTGCATTTTCGATTCCGGTTCACCGAAAAAGACGACACGCGTCATGTCAGAGTTGTAATGAGAGAGTTTGACACCGATGTCAATCAAGACGGGCATCCCCTTTTGCAGCTTCGTGTTGTCGGGATGGTGGTGCGGTTTTGCGCTGTTCGGTCCAAACGCAACAATGGGATCAAAGGCGAGACCTTCCGAGCCGTGCTTCTTCCAAAAAATATCGAGTTCACGGGCGACTTCAAGTTCCGTGATCCCTTCAGAGAGAAGGTCCACGACATAGTCGTATCCTTTTGATCCAAGTGCAGCAGCGGCAGAAAGACGTTTGATCTCTTCAGGACTTTTGATCGAACGGAGCTGGAGAACAAAGTCGTCGGCTGGAAGGATCTCTAACTCACGAGATGCGTCCTCCTTCAGGACTTTATCCACGACCTCTTGGAGTTCGGTATAGCGCTGATAGGTGGTCTTTTCCGAGCAGAAAGCCAGGCTTTTGATATGAGCGAGCTCTTCAAGAAGAAGGCCTGTCAGGAGGTCGGGTTCGGCAAGAACGACCTCGAGAAATTTCGTCTCATCCTTGATCGCCTCGTAGTAGCGGCCATCCACGATAAAGTGTGCGCCCTTGTTATGAATGATCAGTTTACCCACAGAAACTTGGATTCCTGTGAGGTAGTAGATGTCTGTGACATTTTCAATGAGGATCCCATCAATGGAGTCCTCTTCTAAGATTTCCCTTAGAGAATAGATACGATTTTCGAAGTCCATAAGTTGCTAAACCAATTTTTCAAATAGGGGCTGATCGAGAGGAAGAAAAATCTTCTCGCCGCTTGGACAAAACTCCGACTGGGGCAAAGCAAATAGAGCGCTTAGGAGCGCTTCAGCACCAGCGGGGTCGAGTCGGACATCTCTTCGAAGAGAGAGGCGGCGCGCACTCTTGATGAGGAGGGTCTCTTTTTCTCGGATGCTTCCCCCCTCCAAAGCCACACGGATTATATCCCGCATCATATCTTCTAAGGGCGTTTTTGCAAAGAAAGCAGGCACCGCGGTGACCGCAACCACTTCCGGACCGACAAGTTCCACTTCAAAACCAAGGCGGTTAAGCTGTTCTTCCAGCCGATCATACTGCTTCATCTCCTGCTTGGTGAGTTCCGTCACCAGCGGGGGACGGAGCTGCTGCATGGGTGGAGACTCTTCTTCGGCTTTCTTGATCTGCTGATAGAACAACCTCTCACTAGCCCGTGCTTGATCAACGACCAAGAGTTGCTCCCCTTTTTTCACCAGAATATACCCTTTCAACGTCTCCAGAACATGGAGCGTCTCTTTGACTTCTGGTTCAGGGAGAGGGGGTTGTGTATAAACAGGGGCCTCTTCCACGACAGGTGGCGCAGAGGGGACTGCAATCTGATATTGCTGAGGTTTAAAAGAGACTTTCGGGGGAGGAAGAGGCTCTTCCAGCACCTGCTCAGGAAGGACCGCGATCTGCAGCGCTTCACTCACGGCTCTTTTCAAAAGACGTTCGAGTCCCGCCTCATCGCGGAAACGCACCTCTCTTTTTTGAGGGTGGACGTTGACATCGACTTGGTCTGGAGGAAGCGTCAGGTGGAGGACAAAGGTGGGGTAACGCTGAGGGGGAATCAGTGTTCCGTATCCCTCACGCACCGCTTTTAAAACCAGCGGTGAACGCACCGCCCTGCGGTTCACGAGAAGGTAGGTTCCGAGGCGGTTGGGACGCGTCGCGGAAGGTTTTCCGATAAACCCTTCCACCTTGACTCCCTTCTCTTTGTTCGAGACAGCGATCAAGTCCTCCGTGAAGCTCTTGCCAATCAAGTCCGCCGCGCGGACTTTGAGAGCTCCTTCAAAGTTTCCTTTGGGGGGATTCAGTTTGAAGACGCGTTTGCCATCTTGGATGAGCTCAAAACCGATCTCAGGGTGGGAGAGGGCAAGATCGACAAGGGTCTTATAGACCTCCGCACCGTCCTGAGCGGGAGATTTTAAAAATTTGAGTCGGGCGGGCACATTAAAAAAGAGGGATTTGACTTCGATGGCTGTCCCAGCCGTCCGAACACTCTCTGACTTCGAAAGAAGCTTGCCGCCTGAAACGAGCAGGTGGGTCGCTGGGCCCTCCGCTGTCGACGTGTGAAGAGAAAATTGGGAGACGGAGGCAATCGAAGGGAGTGCTTCTCCACGGAAACCCATGCTCCCCAGCTTCATTAAGTCCTTTACATCCCGTATCTTAGAGGTCGCATGACGCTCGAGCGCTAGTTCTGCCTCATCGGGAGTCATCCCTTTTCCATCATCGACGATCCGGATCAGCTGACGCCCCCCTCCGCGGATCTCCACAGAAATGAAGCTCGCCCCCGCGTCGATCGAGTTCTCCACGAGCTCTTTCACGACTGAGGCGCTGTTTTCGACCACCTCCCCAGCAGCAATTTGGTTGATCACCTGCTCAGGAAGGACTTGGATAGAGGATAGGGTTTGTTTCGTCATCAGTTTTAGGTTATCATTGAACCATATGGGAACATTTAACGTCGCCAAAAGTCTTGTAAAAAAGTTGGTTGATGAGGGGTTCGTCGCCTACTTCGCCGGCGGTTGGGTGCGTGACTACCTCATGGGGCACCCCTCCTCAGATATTGACATCGCAACCGATGCCTCTCCAGAGGAGGTCACCCGCCTCTTTGAGAAGACCGTCCAAGTCGGAGCGGCTTTTGGTGTTGTCGTCGTCCTGATCGAAGGAAAGCCTTACGAGGTCACCACTTTCCGGCGCGATGTGGAGTACAAAGATGGGAGAAAGCCCACTCGGATCGAAAGCTCCACCCCTGAAGAGGATGCCATCCGACGGGATTTCACCATCAACGGCATGTTCTACGACCCTCTCAACGACCACATCATCGACTATGTCGGTGGAAGAGAGGACATCCGCCGTGGCCTCGTCCGCACGATTGGAAACCCCTACGACCGCTTTTTTGAAGACCGCCTACGGATGATCCGCGCCGTGCGTTTTGCCTGCCGCTTCCGCTTCCACGTCGACCCCGAGACGGAGAAGGCCATCTTTCAAAACAGCCCCACCCTCTTTCCAGCCGTTTCGATGGAACGGATCGCTCAAGAACTCACCAAAATGGCCCACGGCCCGCAATTCGCATATGCTGTCGAAGAGATGCACCGCTTAAACCTCCTTCAAACCATCTTCCCCGACCTCGCTGCCGTTCACCTCACCGACATTAAAAAACGCGCAGAGCACTTCTCGCAAATTCCTAAAACCTCTCCCCTATTGCCCTATCTGATCGAACTTTTTGATGAGGTAGACAAGGCTAAAATCGAAGAGCTTGGCAGCTACCTCCGCCTGAGTAAAAAAGAGATCGACTTCACCAAATTCCTACACCATGTTGAAACCCTAGACAACCCCGACCTCTACGACTGGAGCCGCATCTACGCCGATGAGAGAATCGATCTCATTCTCCAGATCCTCGCTGCAAAGTATGAGGAGGAAGAGCGAGAGGGGTTCTTCAAAGAGCATGAAGATCGACGCAGGCGCCTTGCTCCGCACATTAAACGCATCCGTGAACGCGCTCCACTCGTCACCTCCCAACACCTCTTTGAGCTGGGCTACAAGCCGGGAAAAGAGATGGGATCGGTGCTCAAAGAAGCGGAAAAAGCCTCGGTGCTCCAGGATTTTGTCGATGTTAAACAGGTCATCCGTCACCTAAAAGAAGAGCGTCTGCTTGAGGACAAAGAATGAAAGAGATCTCCTCAGAAAAGCACCCTTTGATCAAGCAGATCAAACGGCTCATTAAAAGTAAAAAAGCGCGTGAGGAAGAGGGCCTCATGGTGGTTGAAGGTGTGAAGCTCGTCCGTGAACTCGAAAACCCTTCCCTCCTCTTCACCTGTCATCCTCAGTTTGAAAGCCCCGGAGAGGTTTACCTCCTCCCTCCTGACCTGTTTGAAAAAATCAGCTCTGTTAAAACTCCAGAAGGTCTCCTCGCTCTAAACCCGCTTCCTCAAGAAACACCACTTGAAAATAAGCACGCCCTCCTTGCTCTCGACGGCCTCTCTGACCCCACAAACCTCGGTGCGATCTTCCGCTCTGCACTCGCACTCGGATGGGAAGGAGTCTATCTCCTCCCGGGTTGCACAGATCCCTTCAGCCCCAAAGCCATCCGAGCGAGTATGGGAGCCACTTGTAAACTCCCCTATCAAAAAATCACGTTCGAACAGCTCAAACAGTTCAAAGGGTTTACCCTCCTTTCAGCGGGACTGAACGGCACCGCACCCAGCGCCCTTCCAAGCAATGAAAAACGGATCCTCATCTTCGGCTCCGAGTCGCATGGCCTCTCTCCTGAAGTGGAAAGCGAGACCCATCAAGTTACCATCCCCATCAATGCGTCGATGGAGAGTCTCAATGTCTCTGCAGCCGCCGCGATCCTTCTCTATGAATACCGGAGGAAGGCATGACACATCCCCGCGATTACGACGATGCTTTCCGCGCAGAAGAGAAAAAAGAGAGTAAAGAGGACCGCAAGCGCGCGATTAAAAAAGACCGCTCAAAATACAAGAAGACCGACTTCGAAAAGTTCCAAGAGGAGCTCCAAAAAGAGTACAAAGAAAAAGCAAGCCAGCTCAATTTAAAAAGCGGTCAAGTCACCTCCATCCGCTCTGAAGGCATCAATGTCGCTTCAGAGGGAAAAACCTGGGTCTGCACACTGCGTGGTCTGCTTAAAAAAACGAAAACGCAATACAAAAACCTCGTTGCCGTCGGGGATATCGTCCACTTTGAACCCCTGAATGACGAAGAGGGCGTGATTGCCTATATGGATCCGCGCTCCTCCGTCCTCGCTCGGGCCGATACCCTCTCTCAAAAAAAACAGCAGATCATCGCCGCCAACGTCGACCAACTTCTCGTCACCGCTTCTGTTGTCAGCCCCACACTCAAACCTTCACTTGTCGACCGCTACCTGATTGCAGCCGACAAAGGAAACCTCCACGCTGTGATCGTCATCAATAAAATCGACCTTCTTGAAGGAGAGGATCCATTTCTAGACGAGTTCAAGCGCGCTCACGAAGCGGTCGGCACTCAAGTCGTCCTCGCAAGTACCGTGCTAGAAAAGGGACTCGATGAACTCAAAAGCGTGATGAAAGACAAAGTGTCGGTCTTCTCTGGGCAATCAGGCGTTGGGAAATCCTCTCTCATCAATGCCGTAACCGGAATGAACCTCCCCGTCCGTGAAATTGTGGAACGCACACAAAAGGGAGCGCACACCACGACACGTGCACGCATGCTCCCTCTCTCTTTCGGTGGTTACGTCGTAGACACCCCCGGCATTCAAAGCTTCGGTGTCTGGGACCTCGAGCTCTGGGAGCTCGAAAGCTACTTCCCCGAGTTTGTCAAATACCGAGAAGGATGCAAGTTCTCGACCTGCACCCACCTCCACGAACCAGGCTGCGCTGTCAAAGAAGCCCTCGAGAACGAGGAGCTTTCTCCCATCCGCTACGAAAGCTACGCGAACCTCGCCGAGCAGATCCAGCAAGAACACTTCCGCCGATAAAGCAACGGAGGAGGGCAAGCCCTCCTCCGTTAACGTCATTGATGGTTAGACGACTGTGGGTTTACGGAGACGGCTCAGTAGAGACGGCTCGACCAGTCGCGAGTTTGATTAAGTTATAGATAGCAAGAAGAGCGAGAAGCGGGCAACTCACCTCCAGGACCGGTCCTGTCAGTTGCATTGACCCCTCAAAACTAAAGAGAGAAAGAATAAAGGTTCCAACCACCCCAATCAGCAGGGCGATTTGTTGTTTTTGATTGTCTCCCCTCCCGAGCCGTTCAGGAAGAGAGCTACGGACAAAGTCCGTGAAGACAGAGAGCATCGCTACAGATGTGGTCAAGCAAGCAAGAAAGATCACGACCACAGGAACAAGACTCAAATTGGGCCCTAAAAACTGCTGAGAGATGAAGGGCAGAAGTTGATCTTTTGGCAGAGCACTCAGAAGGGGTGCATGTCTTGCAGACATATAAATAATCGAAAGGTAAACCAATCCCAAAATTCCCATTCCAATCGATCCTGAAAGGAAGGCTTTTTTCATCGACTGTCCCACAGAGAGACCTTCAGAGCGGATCACATGGATGATCGAAGCGGAGAAGAAGAAGGAGGCAATGAGATCCATCGTTTGATATCCGTGAGAAAGGCTCACCCGGAAGACCTCACCCGCACTCTCAGTCGCAGCAACAGGAGGCTGAGAATTCCAGATTCCTACAATCCATAAGACAGCGAGGGAGGCCAAGAGGGTCGGCGTCAGAAAGTATCCTAAGACCTCAATCATGCGGTTACGCCTTACAATCGAGAAATAGACGAAGAGGGAGTAAACAATCCCAAAAAACACCAGGGGCACACCCGAAACCATCGAAACCAGCGCCTCATAGGCAACGAGGATGCAACGAGGAGCTGCTCCAAAAGGAATCCACACAAGCATCAAGATTGTGACAAAGACTTTAGCGAGTCGAGGGCCAATCGTGTTGAAAAAGCGGTTGGAGTCTCCCTGGAAGGCGACCATCGTCACCGATCCCATCAGCGGCCCAGCCACCCCCGAAAGAAAGAAGCCCAAAAAGGCATACATCCAGTCGACTTTAGCAAATTGGCCAAGAAAGAGGGGGAAGACGAGGTTTCCCGATCCGAAAAACATCGAAAAGTAGGCGAGTCCTAGTGTAAGGGGGGAGAATTTCTTCTTCTGTGACATTTGTGATTTAATCCTTAATTTATTGGTTGCAGCAATTGTTTATACTTCTAGTGGGTACAAGTGCAACAACAACAATAAATTTTAATAAACATGATTAAATCACTTTTTTAGTGCGTTTTCCTAATTTTATCAGAAAAATGGATTCGTGACAAGAAATGTTTTAGTTCACTCAGTCAGAGCGGGATGTAAAAATAAAATTTTAACTTACATTGGTGTGTAGTTGTACAAAACAACCCCCTCTGCTAAGAAGGGGGTCATGCACGCTTTAATTTACTTGTTTATCGGGTCGGCGACAGGCTTTTTGGCAGGCCTTTTAGGAATTGGCGGAGGGCTGATCATTGTCCCCCTCCTGACCTTCTATTTCCATTATATGGGCTTCCCCCATGAAACACTGATGCATGTTGTCATTGGAACCTCCCTTGCCTCGATGGTCACCACGACCTGTTTCTCCGCTAAAGTCCATACGAAAGTGCACCCCGAGGTCCTCAAGTTTTTCAAGAAGATGGCGACTTTTGTCTTCGTTGGATCCGTTTCGGGAGCCCTTCTCGCCAATGTCCTCTACTCCGATCACCTAAAGATGGCTTTCGGGATTTTTGCTATCGGGGTTGCTTTGTTTATCTTCTTCGATCCTCAGTTTAAGAATCGAGAGCACCCTCCCCATATGGGCACACTGCACTTCGGCTCCTTTGTGATCGGTTTCACATCTGCCATCTTTGGGATTGGAGGAGGCTCCATCGGACTCCCCTTCCTCACCAACTACCTCAATATGGAAATGCACCGTGCCGTTGGAGTCGCAGCTCTTCTTTCGGTTCTGGTGAGTTTTGTCGGAACGATTGCCTATATCACCACCGGCTCTTTTCAGACGGTCCTCCCCCCTGACACGAGCGGCTATGTCTATTGGCCTGCGGTGATCGGCATGAACCTCACGAGCCCCTTCTTTGCCTACTTCGGAGCCCGCGTTGAAGAACGGATCTCCGTCAACTTCCTCAAGCAGATCTTTGCCGTCATCCTTCTAGGGATGGGGCTAAAGATGATTTTCTAAAACAAGTGAATCGACTTTCGTGCAAAAATTTACTCGACTTTCATGCTAAATTAATACCTGGAATAACGAGGAGATTTAATTAAATTACTTAAAATCAAGTATATAAATCCTGTTAAATCACTCGAGATTAAAGTTGATCATTGAGATCTTGGACAGCGATCTCCTCTCTTTTGAGGAGGTGGTGGTGATGCTTGGGTGTGGTTTCGTGACCGAGGAGGTATTTGAGAAGCTGGTCGGGCTCGCTGTAGTGGGTCGCGCCAAAGACGAGGCTTTTGGCAAAGGCAAGCGGATCCTCTTTTTCCATAAACGTGTTGGGTAGAATGAGACCGTCAGCACCCATTTGCATGAGAAGCGCGACGTCGGAGAGGTCTCTCACTTCTGAAGCCACGAGGAGAGGAATCGGGAGAGAACCGAGCTCGCGGCAACGCGACACCACTTCATAGCTGTGGCCTCCATTTGCACACCAGTGTGCGATCTCTTCCGGTAGAAGTAGGGAGAGTTCTGCAAACCCCGTTTTGAGACCATTCAGCATCTTCATCGATTCCGAGAGAGTCGCAAACCCCTCACCATTCCGTAGGATGGTCGCTCCTTCTGCAATCTTTTGGAGGGCACTCTTCAAGTCTGTGATCGGTGAAATAAAGGGCGTTTGAAAATCGGTTTTATGAATTGTCAGTCCACTATCAGCAAAGAGGGATTCATCAATGAAATCAATAAAGAGCGCTTCAAGCATCGCCGCTTCTACACTGTGGCCAGAGCGACAGTAAGCAATCACAGGAATGGTAACCGCTTCTTGGATTTTTTCGATCTGTTCGAAAGCTGAATTGCACTCTGGGCGAGTGACGACTGCAAGAGCTCCTGCCTCTTCCGCAATTTTCGCTTCTTCGGCTGTACAAACTTCAAAAAGAATGCCGCCTCTCAAGAGATCGGCGAGAGCGGCTTTGACAGCGCTTGCTTCTTTCAAGCCTAAAACGCTTTGCTTCTTCTGCATCAGCTTACTCCAAACTTAAAAACGGGTTAGAAGACTGTAGGAAGTCTTGTCCCTTTTCCCTTCGTTTGATTTCACTTCGTATCGTGAAGAGTAGATCTTCATCAAAGTTTTTGTTCGCCCCCCACTTCAGGAATTCTAAAGGCACTTCCTTAATCAGGCGTCCTTTGTGTGGTCCGAGGGGCATATACTTTAGTTTAACAGGTTTCTTTAAAAGCTGCTGAATTTCTTTAGTGCTCCTGAACGCCTTCGCTAAGTACCTGAAGACAGAGATGTTGACCTGGACGTCATTCATTGCCCGGTGGGCTCCCATTTCGTCGATATTGAAGTGCTGCCGGAGGTTTTCGAGGCTATTTGAGGGAGACTCGCCATAGTGTCGAGCTAGGCGGACCGTGTCGATGATCCCATTCCCTTCAAGAGGCTTGCTCTTCCCAAGGCGCTCAGCTTCCTTCTGAATCAACTGGATATCGAAATTCACCGCGTGACCGACAATGATGTGGTTTCCGATAAAGTCGATGAGCTCGTCCACAACCGATGAAAATGGAGGTTGACCTCGTACCATGTCTTCGGTGATGTTGTGGATTTTGATCGACTCTTCAGGAATTTCGACCCCTGGGTCGATCAACCATTCAACTTCTCCGAGAACCTCTTTTGTCGTGAAGCGCGCAGCAGCAACCTCAATGATGCGGTCCTTATCCGGATCGAGTCCAGTCGACTCGCAGTCAATACAGACAAAGACTTGCTCATCAAGGGAATTTTGCTTTCGTTTCATCATGTCAAGTGCGCCTGTACCTTTTTGAGGAGTGTGTCGCGCCCTTTCCCCGCTTTTGCAGAAACGACCACCGTTTCTACCTCAAAGGGTTGAAAGCCCGAGACAATCGCCTCTTCTCTCTCAGGGATCTCGCGTTTTTTCAATTTATCAGCTTTTGTCAGAACAAGGATCACCTTCTTCTCATTCTCTGTGATCCAGTGCATCAACTGGAGGTCTTCTTCTTTGGGATCGCGGCGAATGTCAAAAGCAAAGAGGATCACCTGAAGCTGGGGGCTGGTTTCAAGATACCCTTGGACAAGAGGTCCCCAGTCACGTTTCACAGATTTTGGCACTTTCGCGAAGCCATACCCAGGCAGGTCGATAAAAAGGACCTCGTCATTCAGCGTGAAAAGGTTGATTGCTTGGGTTTTTCCAGGCGTCTTTGAAGTTTTTGCAATTTTTGAATGGCGGAAGAGGAAGTTGATCAGTGTCGATTTTCCGGCGTTGGAGCGCCCGACGAAAGCCACCTCTTGCATCGCGCGGCCATCTTCACGGTAAAGTGTTGGCACTTCCTTGAAGTCGACGACGGTTTTGATAAATTTGGGATTTTTCACTTCAAACATGGTTTTCTACTCTCACTTCTCTCCCCCCTTCCGGGTGATGAGATAGATGGATCCAAAGGGTCTCCTCAGGAAGGATCTCTGCAATACGCTCAGGCCACTCAATACAACTCACTCCATCCGAAAAGACCATCTCTTCAAATCCAAGCGAACAAAATTCATCCACTCCAGCTAGGCGGTAGAGATCAAAGTGGTGAACAACAGGGGCGTTTCCGTAGGCCGAATGGAGAACAAAGGTGGGACTCATCACACTCTCTTCAGAGGCGCCTGTCAGCTCCGCAACGATCCCTTTGATCATGGTTGTTTTTCCAGCGCCGAGGTCACCTGAAAAAGCGACAATCTGTCCGGAAGGCAGCTGCTTCGCCAGTTCGCGCCCGAAGAGAACCGTCTCTTCGTCACTGATCAGAACATCAGGATTCTTCTTCAGAAAGCCAGCGCTCAATGTAGGGAATAAACTCTTCAAACTCTGCAATCGTTTCCACAAACTCTGCGATCTTCTCTTCTGTGAGCTGCTCCTGTAGGAAAGCCAGGAAGCCCTCTTCAATTTCAAACTGGTTCTGGTTCTGAACCTCAATTAACGACATCTTCTTGATGTAGTGGCGTTTGAAATCTTCGACGACCGACTCTTTTGAGTTGAAGATCTTACCATTGAGTGCCGAAGTATAGACGATCTTTGTAATCGGCTCTTTCGAAGGCTTGGTCTTCTCCGCATACGATTGGATCACCTCTGGGTCTTCAGAGACATGGAACCGTTTGACTTTGAGACCACCTACGCGCTCCGTGTTTTCAGGACAGCGAGAGACCCAGTCATAGATCGCATCTAGAGGGTTAGGATGGGTGTTATCCCCAAAAACCTTACCAGTAAAGGGGCAGATGTAAATTTTCTTTGTCTGGTCATTGACGCTTTCACGGCTAAAACCAATTTTAATCTCTGTCTCTTTCCAGAGCTTCCCCTGTTCTTCTAGGTGCTTCATCAGCTCATCAAGCGACCGAAAGACGGACTTATCTCGAGGAAAGAGGACCGGTTGAAGGTTAAATTTCTTTTCGATAAAACGAAGATAGGTGTTGATCAGCTCTGGATTGCTCGTTTCATCCAGGTACTTTCGGATTGCTGTTAGCTGATCTTTACTCACTGTGGCTTTAGCCATTATAAACCTCTTTTGATCAAGACTATCGGGAAGGATTTAAGTAAAGATTCTACTCTATCAAGGGGTTAAATTCAACTCTTATCAAGCTGGGTCCCATGAAAAAAGAAAGTTTCACTGTCGAAGAGCTTGTGATAGAGGGGTATGAGAAGGTCATCTATGCGGAAAACCGTCAAGCTGGCCTCCGTTGCTACATCGCCATCCACAACAGCACCCTCGGGCCCGCTCTCGGCGGCACGCGCATCTACCCATACAAGACCCTTGATGAGGCCCTTGAAGATGTTTTAAGACTTTCTAGAGCAATGACTTACAAATCTGCCATTGCTCAAGATGGGCTCGGAGGCGGGAAGGCGGTCATCCTCGCAGATCCGAAACATGAGAAGACGGATCAGCTCCTTGAGGCTTTCGGGGAGGTCGTCCACTCTCTCGGAGGGCAATACATCGCCGCTGAAGACGTGGGCACCACCCCAGAGGACATGAAAATCCTGCAGAAAAAGACACCTTTTGTCGCTGCACTGCCCTCCTCCAGCGGAGACCCCTCTCGTTTCACAGCCTACGGCGTCTTTATAGGGATCCAAACCGTCCTTGAGGAGCTCTATGGAACTCCCGACCTGACCGGGAAAAAAGTGGCAATCCAGGGTCTCGGCAACGTCGGATCCAAACTCGCCCGCCACCTCTTCTGGGCCGGAGCCGACCTCCTTGTCTCCGACCTTGACTCTCAACTGGCGCGCCAGATGGCCAGATCATTTGGAGCGAAACTGGTCGACCCCGCTGAAATCCTCACCGTCGAAGCGGATCTCCTCGCTCCCTGCGCCCTTGGCGGGATCCTTCATGAGAAATCGATCCCCCGCCTACGCGTTCAAGCGATCGCCGGAGGCGCCAATAACCAGCTCGTTGACAGCGAAGCAGGCGTTCAACTCTTTGAAAGAAAGATCCTCTTCGCCCCCGACTTCGTCATCAATGCTGGCGGCATCCTCAACGCCTCCACCGAATTTGATACCGGGGGCTACAGCCCCCAAAAAGCGCTCCAAAAAGTCCGGAGCATTCCCAAAACACTCCGTAAAATCTTTTTAGAGTCGAAGAAACGGAATATCCCTCCCAACTTCATCGCCGTCGAGCTTGCTGAGCACAATCTCAAAAATCAAATTGGCAAACGCGAAGTACCCATTCTTTTTTCTTAAGAAGCCTCTCTCTTTTCTTCTTTATCCTTATCTTGCTATAATCATCTCCCTATGGACACTCTCTCTTATCAACTTAAGGAACTCTTTTCTGAAGCAGCGGCGGAAGCCTTTGCAGATGCAGAGCTCCCCTCACCGGAAATCACCGAGGCCACTCAAGAGCGCTTTGGAGACTATCAGTACAACTCCAGCATGAACCTCGCAAAGCTTCTCAAGAAGAATCCCCGCGAAATCGCCGCCCAGATTCAAGAAAAAGTCTTGGAAGCAGGCGCTGAGCAGATCGAAAAGCTCGAGATTGCAGGTCCCGGCTTCATCAACATCACCCTGAAACAAGCGGCCCTTGAGAACTTCTTGCAAAAGATGCTCACCGAACCCGATCTTGCCGTCCATAAAACACCTGCTGGAGAGCGTGTCGTGATCGACTTCTCCTCACCCAACACGGCAAAAGAGATGCATGTCGGCCACCTCCGTTCAACCATCATCGGCGACGCCCTTGCTCGCCATCTCGAGTTCCTTGGCTATGATGTCCTGCGCCTCAACCACGTCGGCGACTGGGGAACGGCTTTTGGAATGTTGATTGCCTACATGAAGCAAGAGGCGAAGGGCGTTCTAGAAGGCAAAGAAGAGACCGACCTCTCTCACCTGATGGCTTGGTACAAGGCCTCCAAAAAACGGTTCGACGAAGATCCCGAGTTCAAAAAACAGTCGCAACTTGAAGTGGTCGAACTCCAAGCTGGCAATCCCGATTCGATCCACGCCTGGGAGATCATCTGTGAGATCTCTCGCCGCTCCTACCAAGAGATCTACGACCTGCTCGACGTCGACCTCGTTGAGCGTGGAGAGTCTTTCTACAATCCCGCCCTCCCCACAGTCATCGACGAGTTTGAAAAAAGCGGGCTTGTGACCGTCAGCGACGGAGCCAAGTGCGTCTTTCTCGAAGGCTACCAAAACCGTGAAGGCAACCCTCTTCCCCTGATGATTCAAAAGTCAGACGGAGGATACAACTATGACACGACCGACCTCGCTGCCATCCAACAACGTCTTACTGAAGAAAAAGCGACCCACCTCATTTACGTCACCGACCAAGGACAGGCGACCCATTTTAAAATGATCTTCGATGCTGCGAAAAAGATCGGCTGGTACGACGCTGAGAAAATCCGTATCGACCATGTCCCTTTTGGTCTCGTCCTCGGAGAAGATGGAAAGAAACTACGCACCCGCTCAGGAGAGACCATCCAGCTGATGGAACTCATCACCAAAGCGATCGAGCGTGCACGTGAAATCCTCAAAGAGAAAAACCCCTCCCTTTCTGAAGAGGAGCTGGACACGATAGGAAAAGCGATAGGAATCGGTGCGATCAAGTATGCCGACCTTTCCATCAACCGCCAGAGCGACTACCTCTTTAGCTATGACAAGATGCTCCGCTTTGAAGGAAATACCGCCGCCTACCTGATGTACTCCTACGTGAGGATCAACGGCATCAAAAGAAAGAGCGAGTTGGATCTCTCCACCCTCCTTAAAAAGCCCCATATCCAACTCAACCACCCCACCGAACGCGCCCTCGCACTCCAACTCACCCGCTTCTCTGAAGCTGTCGCCCGTGTGACGAAAGATCTTTCCCCAAACCGGATGACCGACTACCTCTACAACCTGGCTGAAAAGTTCCACGCGTTCTTCCGCGACTGCCGAGTCGTCGGCAGCGACGAAGAGGCAAGCCGCCTCCTCCTTGCTGAGCTCACCGCCCGCACGATGAAGCAAGGTCTCACCCTCCTCGGTGTCCACCCCGTAGAAAAAATGTAAGCCAAAAAAAACTCCAGTGAGCCGATGCTCACTGGAGTTTCAAGCCTGAAAAGGAAAGGTCTTTTTAGCCGCTCGAACCCCACAAAGGATGGAAGATTCTTCCGAACCACCAACCTCGAGCTACTTGATCTTTGTAGAGACTTGGAAGTCCGATGACTTTCCTAATCGCATCAGAAATTTCGCGCTTATTCAAATGTTTCGCATGCTCAGCCATCTGTTGAACTAACCGGTCACCTCTTGTAACATTTTTAACAGCATATCTCATCAGAGCAACAGTAGCCTTTTGATCACTATTGCCAATTAAGAGCTCTGCAAGAGTCCTATAAAGAGACATATGTGGCTTAGATTGGACAAGTAATGTGGCTGCACTCCAGTCATGCTCTTTATTACAGAGGATTTCAACCACCTCCTGCAAGACACGGATCTCGTCTGGCTCTCTTAATCCTGCTGCTTTAGTGACGATATCGCTATTTGTATCTTTAATTACAGAACTATGCGCGTAGCCGATAAGCAGCCCCTTCTTACGAGTTGAGTCTGAACTCTCTCTGATCATACCTTTGGCTTCAGTAGTAGAGATATGTCTCTCCGTGAACCAGTGCTGATAGGCATAGAGCCTCGCTTCTTCGTTTCCTTTACGTCCATCTTTCTCGCGTATTTCATCAAATAAATCAAAAGCAGCTGAATGACCCGTACCAGACATCAGAGTAACGAGGTGTTCGACAAGTTTCTTAGAAGCTTCAAACGTTTCAAAATTCCTTAATGTGTCGACAATAACGAGTACATTAGTTAATGAGGTTTTAAAGGTGTTAACGCACTCTAACTCAGCTTGCTCCCTCAGCACTCTATCATCTATATGCCCAAGTAGAGTAAGACAGTCTTTAAGTCTATACGTATTCCTAGCAGCTTCCGTAGCCGCTTCTTCAGCACACAGTTTTAAATGAGGCCCCCGATCTTGAAGGGGTAAATGCATGGCAAAGAACACATAAGGAATTCCTTTATCCGGCATTATTTCAAGCACTCTTTGAATCGTGATTGAACGCTCATCTTCTGGCTGACTAAGAATGCAATCTCTTGCCTTGATGACTAGGCCCTTTTCAAAGTACGCTTTTGCTAAATGAGCCACTTGATCCACTTGTCCTCTTTCTCCGCTTATCCTTGGACAAGCTAAAGCACGAGCTATATCAAGATCTCCTTCAGTTTTAAAGTCTTCTTCGTTTTTAGGGGTAAAGGCCCCTACCAAAGCAGCTTTTTCATTTGGAAAATCATCACCATGCTTGACGCGTGTAAGAAGAAATGCTGTATTAGGAAGGCCGATTTGACAAAGCTCTTGGGTACTCACTCGGGAGGTGCCCCTTGCTCTACTATCTAAGATAAGCTTGTAGAGTTTGTACAAAGAAGGTAGTTCTCTCAAGGTTTCTGGTGTAAGACCCTCCCATTTTTTAAAATGCCCTTGCCCTGAACTAAGGATGCGTGTAGCAGCACGGTCTGAAATCGCTGCTTGAGCAAGATAATACTGTTCAAAAGTAGAAAAACCAGGAACCGTCAGCTCAAAAGGAATCTCCCATTGAATACCGACCTTCAAAAACACTTCTTGAGCCGCCGTTCTTGTTTTTTCGAGGATTGCTCCTCCTTCACGAAAACCATAAACTCCGGCCGATTTAGGAGATGCATATTTCTTTGCAATTTCTCGCATGTTAAATGTTTCTGCGCGAACTGGACTTCCTGGTCGAGAGCCATATGGTGTTGTTAGTCCTGATGACGTCATAGGAATTTTTGAAACTGGCGTGACTGAACCAGATGCAGGTGTTGGTGTTGGAGCTTCCATAATACTACCTCTAAAATTTTAATTACTAAGTTTCTGAATTACAGAATACTATCACGAGAGCGATAAAAAACAAAAGATAATTATAGTAGAGGTCTTTTCGAGGGGTCACCCGAGACCTCCTGAACGAAGCGCGGAAGGGCGTAGCCAGGGAGGCGTTCGCGGAGGATCGTGTAGAGACGCTTCGCATGGAGGAGGTCGACTTCGAAGTGGCTGGCTCCTTGGACGCGGTCGAGCTGGTGAAGATAATAAGGAAGGATGCCGTGGTCAGCAAGAGTGAGGAAGAGCGTTTCCAGGGAGGCAACTGAATCATTCACTCCCTTTAGCAAGACGGCTTGGTTGAGGAGCGTGACTTTTTTCTCCCGCAGGCGGTCGAGATGCGCGAAGAGGTGGGCATCCAACTCTCGGGGATGGTTCGCATGGAGAACCAGCGTCAGAGGGAGGGTCAACCCTTCGACAAGAGCGAGGAAGGAGTCATCGATCCTTTCTGGGAGAGCGAGGGGAAAACGGGTGTGGATCCGGAGGCGCTTCACATGAGGAATCGCCGCAAGTTGGAAAAAGAGAGCTTCGAGTTTTTCATCTGAAAGAGAGAGCGGATCGCCTCCACTCAATATGATCTCTTCGAGGGTCGGATCTTGGTGGATCAGTTCGAGCTCTTTTTCGAAGCTTTTCAGCTCTTTTTCATAGGGGTAGTTTTGACGGAAGCAGTAGCGACAATGCATCGCGCAGGCGGAACTGACAAGCAGGAGCGCCCTCCCATGGTATTTTTTAATCAGCTTGGAGGACTGGGAGAAGGTCTGGTCTCCTACGGGGTCACTGCAAAACCCCTCTGTCATCTTCAGCTCCTCCTTCAGAGGAAGGAACTGCTTTAAGATCGGGTCGTCGAGGGTCCCCTTCTCCACTTTTTCTGCCAGACGCCAGGGAAGGTTTAGAGGAAAGCGGCTTTTTTTCAGCAGTTTTTCCCTTTGAGCCTCATCGAGCTCAAGAAAATCGGCAAGCGCTTCCCATTGAGTCAGGTTTTTTTTCCAAAGGGTCCGCCAGGTAGAGTCTTTTAGTGTGGGTAGCATGCCAGAAGAGTGTACAGGATAGAGATTAAACTGTCTGCAGATCGAGGAGAGGAGAAGGCTCTTTTTTCTCGTCGACTTCGACACGCTCGATCTGGGCACCGAGAGAAGCGAGCTTGAGGTCGAGCTGTTCATAACCCCGGTCGAGATATTGGATGTTGGTCAGGAGGGTCGTCCCCTCTGCAATGAGGGCGGCCATCACGTAAGCAAAGCCTGCGCGTAGGTCTGGGATCGCCACATCTTTTGCAGTGAGAGGTGTGGGTCCTTTGATCACGGCACTGTGGTGGAAGCTTTTTTCATGGAAGCGGCAAGATTTTGAGCCGAGGCACTGCCGGAAAAGGGAGATATCAGCTCCCATCTCCATCAACGTTTCCGTGTAGCCGAGGCGATTTTCATAGACCGTTTCATGGACAACAGAGGCACCCGTCGCTTGAGTCAACATGACGGTGTAGGGCTGCTGCCAGTCGGTGAGGAAGCCAGGATGGACATCGGTCTCTAAGTGGATTCCCCCTTGGAGCGGACCATCGTAAAAGAATTCGATTCCGCTCGGATGGACGGTGAAGCCTCCCCCCACTTCGCGGAGTTTATTGAGAAAGGCCATCAGGCTTTGGTGTTCTGCTCCCTCGATAAAGATGCGTCCCTTCGTGCAGACGGCGGCCATACCGAGAGAAGCAATCTCAGCGCGGTCCGAAATCACCGTATGATCCACTTCATAGAAATGTCTAGTTCCTTGAATGTGAATCGTCCGGTCGGTGTCAATCGAAATGATCGCGCCGAGTTTTTGCAGGAAAAGAATGAGGTCAACCACCTCAGGTTCTACAGCAGCATTTTTAATGACCGTGGTGCCCCGGGCACAGACGCTGGCGAGGATGGTGTTCTCTGTCGCTCCGACAGAGGGATACTCCAACTCAATGACTGTTCCTTTTAACCCATCATGGGCGCTGGCGATGTAAGCTCCATCTTTGCGCATGTTGCGGTATTCGATAGTGGCCCCAAGTTTTTCTAGAGCGGAGATATGGAAGTCAACGGGACGCTTACCTATCACACATCCACCGACAGTCGGTACGATGATTTCGTGGTCGGTACGGCCTAAAAGGGCGCCGATCATCAGGATCGGAATACGGTTAGAACCTGAAAAACGTTGAGGGATATAGCTGGTTGAAAGCTCTTTGGTCTGGATTTCGATGGTGCGCTCTTCCTTGTCCCAAACGATCTCAGAGCCGATCTCACAGCAGAGATCCACCACCGCTTCGACCTCACCGATGTTCGGAACATTACGGAAAAGACACGTCTTATCGGAGAGCAGGGAGGCGACAAGCAGCTTCGTCACTGCGTTCTTCGCACCTGACGCGCGTACCTCGCCCTTTAAAGGGACCCCGCCTTTTATTTTTAAAGCTTCCATCTTCACGCTTCTTTTAATTAAAATTCTCTTTTCTTCCAAGAAAAAGTTGTCTTTTTGCATTAAAAGTTGGAAGAATTGGATAAGCATTCGGAAACGCATTTCCAAAACGGATTTCCTCAGCACCGTACCGTTTTTTCATCTCCAGCAAAAACCAAGCTAATGTTTTTCGAAAATTGATCTCAACGATAGGGTAGAGTTTTGGCCCCTCTTCCGTTTCGAAAACAAAAGCGTCGACACCCGCATGTCCGCGGTAGCCCTGTTCTCGAGCGAGTGTCAGCACCCGCTTTGCCACCTCGAGGTGAGGTTCTAAAAAAGGAGTTTCAACACCAACACGGCTGCCGAGATAGTTGAAATGAGGGGTGTTGATGAGCTCTGTCACCCCCAGAAGCTCTACCTCCTCGCCTACCTTCCACTGTGAACTGAAGTCGAGAATCCGCTTCAACAGACGCGTCGCTACAAGAGGCCCCTCAAAGGGGATGCTCTCTCCAGGCTGCACCACCCGGTGCCCTCTCCCTGAAAGAGCAAACGGTTTTCGAAGAAGCCCTGGCGCTTTGAGCCCCTCCAGCCACCGCTCCAGCTCATCAGAAGAGCGGATCAGCTGCAGCTCCGCTTCAGGCGGAGCAAAAGGAGCAACCCACTCTTTACTAATGAGATAAGTCAAATTTTCTGGGAGAGCAGCCCAAGCCTCCACCACTCCCCTCGCCTCAAAAACCAGATTCTCCTTCCGAAAAGGAGCCCCCAATCGCTTCAAAGATTCAAAGTATTCCGCTTCTGGCTGCTCCACTACCCAAACGCCCTCGTCTGCCTCAGCGTAGGCGCAGGGTAAGAAGCGGAGCCAGCGTTCGAAGCGGTTCAAGGTCATGCCTCTTTCCACAAGACTGCGTTCAAACTCTGTATTGGCAAGATGGATCAATTTCATTATAGTCGGGAGTATGAAGTTCAAGACTGGAATTGGTCAAGACAGCCACCGTTTTTTAGCTCCTGACACCTCCAAACCCTGTGTGATCGGCGGAGTGATCTTCCACGACCTCCCTGGCTTCCACGCCAACTCCGATGGGGATGTCGTCTTCCACTCAATCTGCAATGCTCTCACCAGCTTAACCGGAACACTCATCCTCGGCGGTCTCGCTGACGAACTCTGTATCAACAACGGCATCACCGACAGTGCAGTCTACCTCCAAGAGGGCCTCAAGACCCTCGGTGATCTCAAAATTTCCCACGTCGCACTGGCTATCGAAGGAAAGCGCCCGAAACTCCATGAGCATCTCGAAGAGATGCGCGAAAGTGTCGCTGAGATCATGGGTCTAGAGATAGACCAGATCGGCATCACTGCCACCTCTGGTGAAGGTCTCACAGACGTTGGCTGTGGTGACGGCCTCAGCTGCACAGCCATTCTCTCCGCCTTTACAGAATAGTAGCAAAACTCCTCATTCAGTTCCCCTCACTAAGCTCAGCTGAAACGTGCACGACTTCGATTTCATTTGGGAGATCTGTGAGGTTTAAATCAGGACAATTTTTAACATACACTTTCTGCTTTCCAACAGTGAGCTGTTTTGGAAGAGATGTGATAGATAAATCTGTGAGGTGAAGATCTCCCTGGACTCTCAGCTCTTCTGGAAGAACTATTTCGTTTGGAAGACCCGTAAGATGCAGGTCCCCCTCCACCGTCAGAGTTTCAGGCAAAGGTTTAGGAAAGCGTAATTTAGGGACGAAATCTTCATGATAGAGGCTGAGGCTACCCTTCACCTTAACTTTCTTCTGATGAACAAAACCATTATGCCTTTTAAGATGATTCACAAATCGAATTGGCCCTAACTCCATTTCAGGGATGTCACCATCTGGTTCTCGCACGCACGCATCGGGGCAATCGAAATAAACCAGCTTTGAATCTGCCCCCCTGATGCGTTTAATTTCTGCATCAGCAAGTTCTTGGTCAAGATAAATAGTTCTAACCTCTCCATCAATACGAGGCCGTGTGAACATCCAATTGGGTAAAGAGGTGAGTCGAATGCAATTCACAAGGCTTATGTGTCCTTCAACAATCAGGCTTTCTGGCAAAGATTTCAGATCAGTGCAATCATCAAGAATCATGTGTCTTTCGACTTTAAGCTTATTTGGTAAAGATTGTAGACCTGTACATGATTTGAGATTCAAGGTTCCTTTGACTTCTAGGCTTTCTGGTAAAGATTGTAGACCTGTACAGTTGCTGAGATTCAAGTTTCCTTTGACTTTGAAGTTTTCAGGTAAAGACTGTAGGCCTGTGCAGGAGCTGAGATCTAGGTCCTTTTCAACAGTGAGGTTATCTGGTAGAGATTCGAGTTTTGCACAGGCACGAAGGGAAAGGCTACCCCCAACACTTAAGTCTTCTGAGAGAGAGGTTAGATTTTCACATTTTTCAAGGTGCAGATCCCCTTCAGCGCACAGGCTTTCTGGTAGAGAAATTAAATTAACGCAGTTGCTGAGAAACAGATTGCCCTTCACATTGAGATTTTCCGGAAGAGATCTTAATTTTGAGCAATGATTGAAATGCAGATCTCCATCAACCATCAAGTTTTCGGGAAGAGATCTGATCTCTGTCTCCTCTGTGAAGAGTGTAAGGTCCAGACTCCCTGTCACACGCACTTTCTGACCTTGAAAGTCTTCCTGCTTTTCAAGAGCACTCACGAAATCTTTAGGCGTGATCCATATTTTTCCATCATTTGTAAAATAGGCGATCAGGAGCTCTACGCCTGAGAAAAAGAGCGTTGGAAAGGCAATGTATCCAGCTTGAATGGTCACAGAGGCCCCTGCCAATGAAAAACCAAAAAGAGTTGTCATTGCCACCGCTGAAATCAGGGCTAAGCTCAAAGTGATGGCGAGCTTCGCCACGACATGCTGACCAAGCGACTGGGGAGAAGCCCAACTCGTGAGCTTTTGTGCTATCACGAGGATACTCAGCGCGAGTGCAGTGATAAGACTCACCGGTGTCGGTTGAAGGAGAGAGTAGCCGACTGAACTCACTGCGCAGGTATTTTTCAGATAAGATATCCAAAGATGGTCTTCCATCTTTTCAAGAGAATTAAGCATCATAAATAACCAACCACCTTTTCTGTTTTCAAATATTTATTACTTTGTTTTTTAAGCATTGTAAAAACTCGAAGACAAAAAAGTAAAGGACATGCTGATAAATTGTGAAAGACGCTTCAAGAGAAATCAAACTGCACTTCTTCAGGAGCTACCTTGCTTAGGCAATCCATGTCAGCATCTGACAGAGCTCTCTTTTCAAGATGAACTTGACGGATCATTCTGTCACTCGTTCTCCGAAGAGCAAAGACCCATTTGGGTAAAGAAGTGATTCCTCTACAGCCTTTGATGTTCAAGTCGCCATCCAGTGTGAGGTTTTCAGGAAGCGACTTCAAACCTGTGCAACCAATGAGTTCAAGATTCCTAGGTACGTTGAGACCTTCAGGAAGAGATTGGAGGCCTGCTTGTACCAGGTAAAGACTGCCACCCAGCTCGAGACTTTCTGCAAAAGTGATGAGGCCTGTGCAACCAACAAGATATAAACCGTCTCCAACATGCAAGTTTTTTGGCAAAGACTCTAACTTTGTACAGCCACTGATGTACAGCTTTTCCCCTACACTCAACTCATCTGGGAGGGAAGGAATGTTTATGTGCAAGAGCGTCAGCTCTCCCTCGACACTGAGATTTTTAGGAAGCGCGAGGGAGTCGCTCATATTTTTTTCATTCAAGACTAAACTCCCTGTCACATACACTTTCTGATCACCAAAGTCTCTCTGATCCTTAAGATAACCAAAAAACTCATCTGGTGTGAGGGTCAGTTCCGGTTCTTCAACAGGCTCTTTTTCGATTGGATCGACACTCCCGCTTAAACCCAGCTCTTTTTCAGGATCTTCAGCTACAGCATCTGGAACAGGAATCTTTGGAGTTTTTTCGCGGTAAGCAAGTCTCACTTCTACGCAGTAAAAAAAGAGCGTTGGGAAGGCAAAGCTAAAAGCATGAATGAAAACAGAAGTCACGGTCAGTGAAAAACCCAAGAAAGCGCTCAACGCTACTGCAGAGATGAGTGCTAAGCTGAAAGTCACCGCGAGCTTGGTCACGACATGTTGAGCAAGAGACTTTGGGGAAGCCCACCTGGTGAGTTTTTGAGAAACCACCAGAATACTCAAAGCGAGTGCTGTGATAAGGGTCAGAGGTGTCGGTTCAAAGAGAAAGCATCCTACACCGCCCACTGCGGACACCTTCTTTAGACCAGCAACCCAAAGACGATCTTCGACTTTTTCAAGAGAACTAAGCATCATACAAAACCAGCTGCCCTTCATATTTCAAAAGCAGACTTTTTTTGAAGTCCTTAGATAAAACTTAAAAAAAATTTGTGGCTGTAACCCTGCCACCCATCTAGAAAAAGGAGCAGCTCCCTCAAAATTTCCGCATCAACGGTAAACCCGGTCTCCAATGTAGATTTTATCGGAAATTGGTTCTAAATCTCGGCAACCTTTGGCGTACAGCCCCGTTCCCACTCTCAGTGTTTCTGGAAGGGATTTCAAGCTTTTGCAACCCTCGATCTTCAAGTTCCCTTCGACACTGAGTTTTTCAGGAAGAGCCTTTAAACCAGTGCAGCCGTTGAGGTTCAGGTCTCCTTTTAAAGTCCATTCGATAGGTAGGTGAGTTAAGCCTGTACAACGGCTGAGGTCTACGTTCCCTCCGATCATTGGTTTACCAGAAAGGGATACTAGACTTCTGCATCCCATCAGGTTCAAATTCCCACCTACTTCGAGATTTTCTGGAAGGGATGTGAGTTGTATGCACTCATTGAGCCATACATCTCCTTCAACACTTAGGTTTCCATGAAGGGACTCTAAGCCTTCGCATCCCATGAGTTTGAGGTCTCCACACACTTTGAGATTTTCTGGAAGGGCTGTGATTTCTTCTTTGTAAGAGAGGTGCAAGCTCCCCGTCACAATGACTTGGTGATGATGAAAATCTCTCTGCTCTTGAAGAGCCAGCAAGAACTCTTTGGGTTTGAGCTTGATCTCTGTCAATTCGAGAGGCTCATCTTCAGGAGGGGATTTCAAGCTTGTGCAACCCTCGATCTTCAAGTTCCCATCGACAGTGAGCTTTTCGGGAAGGGATGTGAGGTCTTTGTTGTAAGAGAGGTGCGAGCTCCCCGTCACATCGACTTGGTGATGATGGGAATCTCTCTGCTCTTGAAGAGCCGACGAGAACTCTTTAGGTTTGAGCGTGATCTCTGTCAATTCGAGAGGCTTATCTTCAGGAGGGGAAACGACAAGAGTTTTGTGAGAAGAAATATCTGGAGCTTTGTTACGAGAGTCAAGGATCAGTTCGATGCAGTAGACTACGAGCGTGGGCAGTGCAATGCAGGCTGCTTGAACAAAAACAGCTCCCCCCGCGACAGGAAACCCAAAAAGAGCGCTGAGAGCCACCGCCGAAATGAAAGCTAAACTCAATGTGATCACGAGCTTCGTCACAACGTGCTGAGTGAGGGACTTTGGGCAAGCCCACTGAGTGAGCTTTTGAGAAACAGCGAGGATGCTTAAGGCAAGCGCAGTGATCAGGCTAAGAGGTGTGGGTTGAAAAACAGAATAACCAACAGAACTAATCGCTCCTAAATTCTTGAGGTGTGATGACCAACCGTGACCTTCAATTTGTTCAAGTGAGTTAAGCATTGTGAAAGATCCTATGTAAAAAAACTTACTTAAAAGTTTTATAACCTAATCTAGGATATACATTTCACAATATTTAATAAAGTAAAATATGAGTCGATTTAGTTTAGAAATTAGTAAACATCTTTGAGGTAGCGGCCCTCTTTGCGGATGGCATTGAGTCTTGCTTGGGCACCTTCAGGCGGGAGGTTGCCGTGGCGCTCGAGGAGGGATTTGAGGGTTGCTTCCACATCCCGGGCCATGCGGTTTTTGTCACCACAGACGTAGAAATAGGCTCCCTCTTCAAGCCACCGGTAAAGCTCTTCACCCTTCTCCTCCATGCGGTGTTGGACGTAGACCTTCTTCTCACTTTCGCGTGAGAAGGCCGTATCGAGGGTGAGATGTCCGCTGGAGACGAGATTTTGGAAAAAGTCGCGGTAGAAAAACTCATGCTTCTCGGTCCGCTCACCGAAAAAGAGCCAGTTGGCTCCCTTGGCTCCAAGGTGGAGGCGTTCGTGGAGGAAAGCGCGGAAGGGAGCAATCCCTGTTCCTGGTCCGACCATGATGATTTTGGCTTGCGGATCTTCAGGGAGGGTGAATCCTTTGTGGGGTTCGATGTAGGCGTCAATGAGAGGCTCGTCCAGAGCGACACGGTTGAAGAGATAGTCGGTGCAGACACCCTTGCGGGGCTTTCCGGCGACTTCAAACTCGGTCATCACCACCGTCAAGTGGATCTCGCCGGGGTGGACCTTAGGAGATGAGGCGATCGAATAGAAGCGAGGGAGTAAGGGGCTGAAGCTGTCGATCAGCTCCTGAAAGGGAATCCCTGAGGTGTCGTACTGAGCAAGGAGCTCAAAAACAAACTTTTCATGGATGAGGCGCTTCAAAAGCTCTTTTGTCGGATCTTCAAAACAAGATTTGAGAAGCGGATCACTTGGAAAGTGGGTTTTGAGGAGACGCAACAGACGCATCGAAGGGAGGTGGATGTTCACTTTTTTCTTTAAAACTTCCCGTAATGGACTCCATTCCCCTGTCTTTTTATCAGCCAGCTGCTCAGTGCCTTTTGCAGAAAGGCTTTTCAGCGTCTTTTCCACCATCTCAGGGCAGTTGTCTGGATAGATCGCGAGGCTATCACCCACTCTGTAGCTTGCCTCCAAGCCGCTCGTATCCAACACCAGATGGCGTGTATCCTTATCTGAGCCGGGGCTACAGAGAGGGCTTCTCTCCAAAAGAGTGACTTTTTGCGCGTTTTTTCGATCCATAAGGCTTTTATGTTAAACAGAATAGAAAAAAGTCTCAAACTTTATGTTCGAGCGGTATAGAATAGTCGCGTCTAGTTACCAAAAAGGTCTTCTTCATGTCAGAATCCATCTTCAAGTCAGCCTTTCGGGGTCTCTTTGTCACCGCCTTCAAAACCTTCGGAGTCTTTGTCGGCCTCCTTCCCTTTTTCTTGATCTTGGGAGGGGTCGTTTCCTTCGAGGATAACCGTCCCGAAAAGCAGTTCTTTGAAGAGGTGATGCCTGGGATCGATGGAAAGCGTCAGTTTCTTTCCAACGAGAAACCAACCATCCTGCAGATCGATATCCACGGTGTCATCGGACTCGAAAAACTGACAAAAGAGCGCGTTCAGCAGATGCTCGTCGAGTCGAGGGAGGGCGACCTCGAGGGGGGACTCGTTAAAGCAGTCTTCCTTAACATCAACTCCCCTGGTGGAACGGTCTTTGATTCAGATGGGATCTACCGCGCTCTTCTCGACTATAAGCAGCGCTACGATGTGCCTGTCTATGCTTTTGTAGACGGTCTTTCAGCGTCCGGTGCGGTTTACCTCTCCTCTGCTGCAGATAAAATCTATGCAACAGATGTGAGTGTGGTCGGAAGTGTCGGTGTCATCCTCAACTCCTTTCTCAACTTTGCCGATCCTCTAGAAAAAATCGGCGTGAAGACGTTGACCATCTCTGCAGGAAAAGACAAAGACGCGATGAATCCCTTACGCCCTTGGACGAAGGGCGAGTCACAAAACTATCAATACCTCACGGACACGATGTACGACATGTTCATCGACATTGTCACAAAAGGGCGCCCGAAAATCTCAAGAGAGAAGTTGATCCAAGACTACGGTGCGAAAGTGTTCCCTGCTGCAAATGCGATGGAAAAAGGGTATATCGACGGTGTGGTGACCACCCGTGAAGAGGCGCTTCAGTTGCTTGCTGAAGACCTTGAGCTGGACCCGCAAGAGATCCAAGTCGTCCGTCTTGAAAAAGAGTCTTTTTTACAACAACTCCTCTCTATGAAAACCTCCCTTTTCGAAGGAAAAGTGAACCACCGCCTGGAAGTTTCCGGAATGCTCCCTCCTGAGCTAGACGGACAACTCCTTTACCTCTACAGACCATGAAGAAAAAACTCTTTCTCATCGACGCTTCAAGTTATCTCTTCCGCGCTTACCACGCCATTCAAAATATGACGAATGAAGAGGGCAAATCGACCAACGCCCTCTATGGCTTTATCAGTTCGTTCATGAAGCTCGTGAAAGACTTTGAACCCACCCACGTCGCCTCCATTTTTGATGGACCGCAAAGTTGGCAAACACGGCTCGACATCTACCCTGAATACAAAGCCAACCGCAGTGCGTGCCCTCCCGACCTCTCTCATCAGATTGAGTGGGCAAAAGACTTTTGTGACCTCTACGGTATCCCCTCCCTCTCTGTCCCCAATGTCGAAGCAGATGATACCATTGGCAGCGTTGCCCTGTTTGCAAAAGAGCAAGATTTTGAAGTGCTGATCTGTTCCGAAGATAAAGATCTTTGCCAAATTGTCGATGAACAGATTTCTCTACTCCACACCCGCAAAGAAAATCTTGTCGTTGGACCTGCGGAAGTCCACGAAAAGTTCGGTGTCCGCCCCGACCAGATCATTGACTACCTGGCGATTGTCGGAGATGCTTCAGACAATGTCCCAGGACTCCCCGGCATGGGACCCAAAACAGCGATGACGCTCCTCAATGAGTACGAGACGCTAGAAAATGTCCTCGCTCATGCAGACGACTTTAAAGGAAAGAAGCAAGAGACACTGAAAAACTTTGCCGACCAGGCCCGCCTCTCCCAAAAGCTGGTCACCATCGATACTCAAGTCGACTTCCCTCACGAAATACGCTTCTTTGAACTGAAAGAGCAGTCACGTGAGCCTTTAAGAGAGTTTCTCGCAAACAAGCAGTTCAATCGCTTTCTCAAAGAGTTGGGAGAGGAGGTTGAAACTAAAGAAGAAGAGCCGGTGAACTATCACCTAGTTGAGAGCCTTGGCGAACTCAAAACGCTGATCGAGACACTCTCTAAGCAGAGTCTCCTCTGCTTTGACACCGAGACCACTAACCCCCACCCGCTCCTTGCTGAAACTGTCGGAATCGGCCTCGGCTACCAGTCAGGAGAGTCGTGGTACATTCCTCTCAACGGCGAGATGGACCGAAGCGAAGTCCTCGGGCTTCTTAAAGGCCTTTTTGAGAATGAGCAAATCCAATTTTGTGCACACAACATCAAGTATGATCTCCACATCTTGAAAAACGAAGGAATTGAGGTCAAAAATGTCCACTTTGACACGATCCTCGCCTCCTACGTTCTCCATGCAGGATTAAGGCAGCACAGCCTCGATGCCCTCGCCCTTTCCCACTTTGGGAAAGTGAAGACTCCTATCAGTGACCTGATTGGAAAAGGAAAAAAGCAGATCACGATGAAAGAGGTCGAGATCCAAAAAGTGGCAGACTACTGCAACGAAGATGTGGACTACACCTACCGCTTGATGGAAGAGTATGGACCCGAGATCGAAGAGCGTGGTCTTTCCGACCTCTTTTACAGAATGGAAATGCCGCTTGTCAAAGTCCTCGAAAAGATGGAACGGACCGGCATCTACCTCGATGTCGACTACCTGAAAAAATTCAGTGAGACGATCTCAAAGCGGATCGAAGAAAACCGCTCGAAAATTTACGAGATGGCAGGGATGGAGTTCAACCTCAACTCCCCCAAACAGCTCGGAGAGGTTCTCTTTGAAAAGCTGCAGATCCCCCCTCCAAAAAAAACAGCGACGGGTGCCTATTCCACCGCGGCCGACGTGTTGGAGACGATGCGAGACAACTACCCCATCGTTGAGGAGATCCTCGACTACCGCACGCTCGAGAAGCTCCGTTCGACCTATGTCGACGCGCTGCCTGAGCAGGTCAACCCGCAGACGGGCCGTATCCACTGCACATTCAATCAATTTATCGCAGCCACAGGACGCCTCTCCTCTCACGACCCCAACCTGCAAAACATCCCGATCCGCACTGAGCTCGGCCGAGAGATCCGCCGCGCCTTCATCCCTGAAAAAAGCGGATCGAGCTTCCTCTCTGCTGACTATTCCCAGATCGAGCTGCGCCTGGTTGCACACTTGAGCGAAGACCCGGAGATGCTCCATGCGTTTCACGAAGGCAAAGATGTCCACAGCCACACCGCCTCCAAGGTCTTCGAGGTGCCTCTAGAAGAGGTGACGAAGGAGATGCGCCATGCTGCCAAAGCCGTCAACTTCGGGATCATTTACGGACAAGGAAAGTATGGCCTTTCTCAGCAGCTCAAGATCTCTCAAAAAGAGGCGGGCGAGTTTATCGAAAAATATTTTGACCGCTACAAGAAGGTAAAAGAGTACATGGAGGCAACGGTGGAGCAGGCGAGAAAAGCTGAGAAAGCCGTCACCTTCACCGGACGTGAGCGTCCCCTCCCCGAAATCAACAGTAAAAACGGACAGCTCATGAGAGCAGCAGAGCGCCTAGCGATCAACACTCCCCTCCAGGGAGCTGCTGCTGACCTGATTAAAATGGCAATGATCCAGATCGATCGCCTCTTTCAGGAGCGGGATTTCCCCCCCATGATGCTGCTCCAGATCCACGATGAGCTGCTCTTTGAGGTCCCCGACCCCCTTCTCCCTGAGGTAGAAAAGATCGTTCGGGGTGTCATGGAGGGTGTCTGGCAACTCAAAGTCCCCCTCGTCGTGGATATCGCAGTTGGAAAAAATTGGGCCGAATGTTAAAATTTAACAAGATCGTCGTCACTGGCCCCGTTGCCAGTGGGAAATCAACAGTATGTCAACTCTTTGAAGAGCTCGGTGCTTTTACGATCAGTGCCGACGAGGTTGTCCACCAGATTCTCTCCACCAACACCCCGATCATCCAAAAAGTTGTGGAACTGCTCGGCCAGGAGGTTCTGGTAGAAGGAAAAATTGATCGAAAGAGGGTCGCTGACCGCGTCTTCCAAGATCCACTCCTCCTAAAAAGCCTCGAAGAGCTCCTCCACCCTGAGGTGAGAGCCGCCATTGATGAAAAGATGATGGCGCGTAAAACAGAGAATAATCAAACACTTTTTGTCGTAGAGATCCCTCTCTATTACGAGGGAAATTTCGAAGAAAGTGATGACCTAGTCCTTCTTGTCGACACCCCTGAACACTGTTGTAAAGAGCGTTTTGTCAAGAGTGGGCGAGGAAACGAAAAAGATTTTGAAATGCGTGAACAACGCCTTTTACCTATGGAATTCAAACGAAAGAAAGCGAATTTCATTTTAGAAAACCGTCGGGATCCACATCGGCTAGAAAGGGCCGTGGAGTCCCTCCACTCTCAAATAACCCATCAAAGTTAGGAGAAACACCTTCCATGACAAACCAACGCCGTCCACGGCAAAAACCTAACAAACCCAAAGCCTCTGCAACAGAGACTGAAGTCCTCGAAGAAGAAAATATCCCCAGAAACCCCAAAGCCGAAATTGTAAAGATCTCAGACATCCAGCGCATGAACATGGATCAGCTTACGATCTTCGCCAAACAGCTCGGTCTTGAGCACCTCGGCTCCCTCACCAAATCACAGGTGGTTTTTGACATCGTCAAGCGCCTCTCTGGTGATCCAAACGAACTTCTCGTCGGTGAAGGGGTTCTAGAGATTCTTCCCGATGGATTTGGTTTCCTCCGCTCCCCCAACTACAACTACCTTCCATCAGCAGAAGACATCTACGTCTCTCCTGCTCAGATCCGACGTTTCGACTTGAAAAAGGGAGACACCGTCGTTGGACCCATCCGTTCACCGAAGGAAAAAGAGAAATACTTCGCTCTACTGAAAGTCGATACCATCAACAACGTCTCACCAGAAACGGCTAAAGAGCGGATTCTCTTCGAAAACTTGACTCCTCTCTACCCTGAGGAGCGCTTTATCATGGAGACGAATAAAGAGACGCTCTCGACCCGCGTCCTCGATCTCGCTTCTCCGATTGGTAAAGGTCAGCGTGGACTCATTGTCGCGCCGCCCCGCTCAGGTAAAACCGTTCTCTTGCAGAACATCACCACCGCCCTTGCAGAGAACCACCCCGATGTCACTCTCCTCGTTCTACTGATCGGTGAGCGTCCGGAAGAGGTGACCGACATGCAGCGTGTTGTGAAGGGAGAGGTCATCTCCTCTACCTTTGACGAGCCCCCTGAGCGTCACGTTCAGGTCGCGGAGATGTGCCTCGAAAAAGCACGCCGCCTCGTTGAGCACGGGAAAGATGTCGTCATCCTTCTCGACTCCATCACTCGACTTGCACGAGCGTACAACACCGTCCAGCCCCACTCAGGAAAGATCCTCACCGGGGGTATGGACGCCAACGCCCTGCACAAACCAAAACGCTTCTTTGGATCCGCAAGGAACATCGAAAACGGCGGCTCTCTCACCATCATCGCAACGGCTCTTGTCGAGACCGGGTCGCGTATGGATGAGGTCATCTTCGAGGAGTTTAAAGGAACCGGTAACATGGAGCTCGTGCTGCGCCGCGACCTCGCCGACCGACGTATGTTCCCAGCGATCGATATCGTCCGCTCCGGAACCAGAAAAGAAGAACTTCTCTACCACTCAGAAGAGCTGGAGAAGATCTACCGCTTCCGTCAACAGCTTGCCGACCTGACACCGATCGACGCGATGAGCCTCCTGCTCCAGCGTTTGAAAAAGTGCTCCAATGTCGAGTTCTTGCTGTCGTTAAAAGATTAAAATGTTAAGGCTACCTGGATTTTTCATGATAAGCTCGTGAAAATGAGACAAAATACTCGGCGAATTCGGTAAATCTTCTTTGAAGGGAAGGGTCTAGCACCCTTTCCGAAAGGAAGATCTGCCGAAGGTGACGAAAAGTATTTTGTGGCAGTTTTGCGAGTGTTTATGAAATATGCAGGCTATGAATTTAAAGTTGAAAGCACCCCACCTGTATGAATCAACAGTGTGGGGTGTTTGATTTTGAGCTGCTCGATCTCTAAGAACTGTTTTCCCATATAGACGGGATCGAGAAGCAGCCCCTCCCTCTTCATATAGCTCTCTAAACGGGGGCGGTACTTTTGACTGAGCGGCCCGAAGCGCTTCTCTGTCGTTGGAAAACGCAGCGTATAGGGCGTCAAAGACAAAGGACGCTCCACCCGCTCTTCAACGAGCCTTTGGTAACTCTGAAGCTTTGCCTCAAACGCTGCCTCTGTTCCTGCCACTAAAAGAATGTCGACCTCTCTCTTTTCAGAAAGAAGCGCAAGGCCAAGAAGCAAAGAGATGGCTTGATGACCTGTTCCTGCATCGATCAATAAGGTTTCAAAGCGTAAGTCCCACTCCTCTTCATTGCGGAGGATGTCTGAGGCGAGTGTCATCGCACCCGGTAGACTTGAAAAATGGTCTCCACCTACTGGAACGATAAAGGCCTCTTCATGCAGCTCACGGACCTTCTCATCCACCACGGACCACTCTTCTCGTTCGATCCAGACGATCTCTTCTTCAAAGCGGGCCAGAAGACGCATCTGTACCGTCCCTTCCACCTCGCCTCTTTTTAAAAAGAGTTTGAAAGGAAGCCCCCACTCTTTCAAAAGAGGAGTGAGGCCGGTGATATGATTGGAAAGCGCGCTGCCTTTCAGAGCCACAAGAGCTGGGTCCTTCTCTTTCAGATAGGGAAGGAGAGTTTCATACTTACGGAGCTTGGAACCATTCGATAGAAAGGAGAGCTCGTCATCTCTTTTGATATAGAGTCTTCCCCCGAAACTTTTGAGGGCGTGGACGCGCGACTCAAGAGAGAATCCCGCCCGTTTAAACTGACTGAGAAAAGAATGCATCAGCGATCGCTTCAATCAATTCCTCTAGCCCCTGTCCCGTCAACGCAGAAATTTGAAAGAAGGGGTGCTTCTCCTTCTCCATCGCCTCCTCAAAGGCAAACACGTGAGGCGTGGACTCGGGGTCATCGAGCTTATTGAGAACAATGAGATAGGGTTTTTGTAAAATCTCTTTCGAATACGCATCGATCTCTTTGCGCAGCACCTCAAGGTCAGAGAGAGGGTCGCGCCCATCGATTCCAGAGGCATCGAGAACAAAGATGAGGAGTTTCGTGCGTTCAACGTGGCGCAAGAATTCAAACCCCAGACCGCGGTCTTCGCTCGCTCCGCCGATCAGACCTGGGATATCAGCGATATAGATCCGACGCTGATCGGGAAGCTTCATGAAGCTGAGGTTGGGACGGAGTGTGGTGAAAGGGTAGGCTGCGCACTTCACTTTGAGGTGTGTGAGGGCGTTCATCAGGGTCGACTTCCCTGCATTCGGAAAACCCACTAGGCCGACATCAGCAATGAGCTTTAGCTCCAGCTCAACAAGGCGTGTCTCTCCCGGCTTTCCAGGGGTGCAGATGTTGGGCGCTTGGTTCGTTGGGGATTTAAAGCTCTCGTTGCCTCGTCCCCCTTTCCCTCCGGAACAAAGAGTGAGTGTCTCGCCACTTTCCGTTAGGTCGGCGATAAGCTCACCCGTCTTGGCATCTTTGACAAGCGTTCCAGCTGGAACACGGAGGGTGAGTGTCTTTCCTTTGCGGCCAGTGCGGCAGCTACTTCCCCCCTGCTGGCCATTTTCAGCGCGGATATGACGCTTATTGCGGAACCAATCGAGCGCAAAGACGCCCGAGTCAGCTTGAAGCACGATGGCACCGCCATCGCCGCCGTTGCCACCCGTCGGGCCTCCTTTTGCGATATACTTCTCGCGCTTCCAGGCGACAACTCCGTTGCCCCCCTTTCCTGCGATCATTTCTAATGTGACTCGATCTGTAAACATACCAAAAAAAATCCCAGCAAAATCTTAAAAAGACTCTGCTGGGAAAACGTTATCATTCAAAAAAAGGGATTAAACTTCCAGATAGACGCTCGTCTTCTTTGCTTTACGAAAACGGACCACGCCGTCCTTCAGTGCAAAGAGAGTGTCGTCATTGCCACGAGCCACGTGAGCACCGGGGTGCCACTTTGTGCCGCGCTGGCGGATGAGAATGCTTCCGGCAGTGACGCGCTCGCCTGAGCCCACTTTGACTCCAAGGCGCTGAGCGTGTGAATCACGTCCGTTACGGGTCGATCCCTGTCCTTTCTTATGTGCCATACTCGATTAAACTCCTACTAAGCAGCTTCTGCTGGTTTTGCTTTTGCTGCTGATTTTTTAACTTCTGTGATCTCAACTCGTGTGTAACGCTGGCGGTGACCAAACGTGCGACGGATGTTCTTTCTGCGCTTGAAGATCATCGAAGTGACCTTAGGACCGAAAGTCGTCTCCACCATCTTTCCTTTGACAACAGCGCCTTTGACTGTGGGGCTTCCGACGGTTTGATTTTTGTCATCACCGATGAAAAGGACTTCTTTAAACTCCACTTTATCGCCATCGGCTCCCTCAAGAAGCTCGACATCGATGAAGTCGCCTTTTTTCACTTTGTATTGCTTTCCACCGCTTTTAATAATCGCGTACATGGGTCTATATCTCCTTAAACCTTAAATTTGATCGTTCATCATAGCCGAAACTCCCTTTGAAATCAAAGGAAAAGTCTATATCATGACAACTGTTATGATGAGCACTATCCTTATTCGTGAAGAGATCGGCCATGAAGAGCTCGGGCTGCTGATGACGGAGTTTCCCCAGCTGGAGCTCATCCGCCTGCCCGCAGGAGAAAACCTCGCAAGCCTTGGTATTGAGAGACTTGCGCAAGTAGAAATCTTCTACGGATCGACTTTAAGTGCTCAAGAATTTCCTTTACTCCCCCACCTCCATTGGATCCACTGCCCCAAACCCTACCTCGACCAGATCGCCTTCGAGGCAAGCGCTAGCAGCGAAAGCCTCCTCATTAGTACGACTAAAGAGGCCAACATCGACCACACTGCCGAATTTGCCCTCGCTTCCCTCCTCTCTTTTTCAAAAAATCTCTTTTCTTGGCTTCAGAGCCCCTACGACGTCGACAACCTCCGCGCCCGGATGTGGGCAGCCAAAGAAAAATCTTTTTTACAAGTGGGACTCGGTGTGCTCGGCTCGGAAATTGCGAAAAAGGTGAGCGAAGCTGGATTTAAAGTGACAGGTGTCTCAGACCCAGCCTCATTCCACCCCTGCTGCGAAGTCACCCACCCGACGAGTGCTCTCAAAGAGCTGCTTCCCCAGTTTGATATCGTCTCTCTCACCATGCCACGAGACCACAGCTACGAGCCCTGGTTCTCCTCAGAGCTCCTCTCCCTTTTAAAAGAGGACGCCCTTCTCCTGCTTTTTGGATCCGGTTCGGTCGTCAAGCTCACTGACCTCAAAGAACTCCTTCTGAGTGGTCGGCTCCGCGGCGCCGTGATCGACGCCCACTTCTCCAACCCTAAACACCTCGAAGAGCTACGCGGTCTGCCCAACGCCCTCGTCACCTTTGAGTCGGCAGGCTACCCGATCGAGAAAAACCACCAGAGCTTCCAAGACTTCCTCTACAACCTCCGTCAGTTCCTCCACGGTAACTACGCCGATATGAAGTCGCTGTTTACTCAGCTGAATCCTCCCCAGTAGAGTCCCCATCACGGTACTCAGAATCTGTAAAACTCTCCCCTTCTGAAGGTCCCTGATCCAAACCTCGATGTAGCCCCATCATACCTGCAGGTAGTTCATCTACAAGATAAGCCACCTCTTCTCCCTCTATTACTACAGCCGTACCTGGGGGAGGTTCATTGTCCAAAGGTGCATCTTTTTCAAGCTCTCTGGTGCGGCGGATGAAATCCACTAGAGGTTTTTGCCAGGGTTCATACTCCTCTCCATCAGGTTTAGGGAGATAGTCAGGCTTTCCCTTTTGATCGAAATGGAATCTTCTTAAGCCCTCACAAATGTCCACCAAATTTTCAAGCTCAGGGCGGATTTTATCCCTGACAACTGCGCTGAAGAGTTTCGCGTGATCCTCTGCTTTACACTTCCCTAAGTCGGCTATCCTCGCGACAAGAGTAAAGACGTTTGTGGCTTTGAACGATACCTGCGTTTCATGCACAGCATCTGTCTCTCGAATGGGTGTGAGTAACCTGACCACCTCGTCAAAGTCTCGCTTGAATCCTCCAGCAACGCGCCTGTTCAAGGCCTGACACGCTTTCACGATCCATTCAAGTGCTTTTTTAAACTGAACGGTGAAGGCCCCAGTCAGTCCCCGATAGAGAGGATCCTCGTCAGTAAGGGTGTAGTCTGTCAGTCCAAAAGTCTCTAGTTTATAAAAAAGAGGCAAGAGGTAGGTCAACATGGCGTAGTTGTGTTCATCGAGATCTTTAATCTCCATAAAACGCTTCACAATATCAAGTGCAGGCAGCGTTGCAGAGCTGAAGAACGTACGCAGTGGCTGAAGCCACACTTCAGGGGAAGCCATTTCACCACCCACTCTTTGCGCTTGCACCTCTTCACACCCTTTCACAAGCCACTCGATATACTTTCCGTTGTCGGGGTTCTCCAGAGCGACCATCAAATTGTGGTACTCCTCATGAGAAAGCTGACCGAGCGCACCAATACGTCGGATCAGAGGTAGATAGGGATGCAAATTCGTCAACATCGTATCGCGCTCCGTAGCTCCTATCCGACCGAGAAGAGGAGAAAAACGGCAATAACGGACCACCGCTTCTTTCTTAAAAGCGACCATCGCTGCCTCGACACGCTCAACAGGGGCTTCCCCTTGCCTCAACCGCTCCGAGAAAGCGTCTAAAGCAGCCACTGCCTCTTCGGAGCCAGTTAGAGGTTCCAAGAGAGCACGCATCGATGCAAGATACTGGTATGAGTCGATGCAAAACTCTTCAAGGAAGTTCTCAACTGCTACCCCTCCTATTTTTTCCACATCACCATATTGTTCCTTAAAAAATGCCTTAAAGTCATTTTCTACGAATTCTACTCCTTCCGTGAAACGCTCTGCATGAAAAGCCTTGAGGGCTCTGTGCACCTCTTTAAATTCCGCTTTCTCTTTATAGGGCTCAAGAGCGTCCAAAACGCATTGCACATCCGCTTGATTCACATTTTCCTTCTTTAAAAATTCGTCAACTTGCGGCTTTGCAAGCTGCTCCGAGCCCTCTTCAAAGGGGTGGCTCAAGAATTTGCTTAAAGCCTTTGCCACCGCCTCTTCGTCGGCACAGCCCTCTTCTACGGCCTCTTCTTCGGCAAAGCCTTCTTCAAGGGTGGCAAGTGTTGCGTAGACTTCATCGAAGCCCACCATTTGTTTCACCGGCTCTAGAGCCTCTCGAAAGGATTTGATATCCAATCGGTAGATCGTCTCTTTCCGAGAAAAGGCCTGCAACGCCGCACTTGCAACCTTCACTTCATTTGAGAGTTTTTGATAGTGTTTCCACAGTGCCTTTCTCAACTCATGCGACTTATCCAAGATCTCCAGTTCATCTTGTAACTCTTCGACCTCCGCCAATTGAGATCGAAGCTCCTCAAATTCCTCCAAGGTCGCGAGCTCCTTTCCTGCATACTCTTCAATCGCAAGGAGACCTTGAGTCACCTCCTCTGAAATAGAGGAGTCGACAACCCTCTCCTCTTCTCTTTTCCTTACAGAAGAGAGATCCACAACATTCTGAAGACGATGCAAGAACAGCAGGCACGCTTTAGGATCATACTTCACTTCCGGTTCAGCGCCTACTGCTTCTTCAGGGTGGAGAGCTTCTAGTCGAAAAAATTCTGAGTAGACTTCTAGACTCAGTCCCAATTCCATATTAAACCTTTTTTGGCCCCACTCCCTGCCAAACAATAACAGCAGATCCTTTAATTCTTTCCAGTCGTAAGGATCCCACTGAGCATCGCATTTCGCCATCTGACGGCGAAAATCTCCCCCTATCATAATTTCAAGCGGATGGTAAAATTTGGTCAACGCCTCTATCAGATCAGCGTGTCCTCTGACTACCTTTCGAAGCTCTCCACGGTGCTTCTTTAAATACGTTTCTTCCTCCTCTTCCGAAGCAGATAAGTAAGAGTGAAACAGCTTAAGAAACTTGCTGGAAGAGGCCTCCCTCCGTACATCCAAATCAGGAAGGGAAAAAGAAAGCGTAAAAGTCAGGCAATCCACACCAGGAAGGTAAAAAGTCATCCTCAAAGCGGATTCTAAAGGCTGCGGATCAACCGTTTTTAGAATCTCCATTTCTACCCACTCAGTAGAAACATACACCTCTCCATACTGTTGAAAATGTGCAGAACCAAAAATGACTTGTTGCTCTTCATCCTCAGGATGAAAGTATGATCCTGTTCGTTTCGCTAAATGACTGACTCGCCCCTTAGTCGGAAGAATGTTGAATACAAGATCGGATAGAAGCTGTGTTGGAGCAAAGGGATTGGTTAAAAACTCGACCGTCGACAGGATGGTTCCAAGTAGCTTGCTCGCCTCATCGGGCCACACTCCATCCTTTGCAAGTTGACTTACTTTCAACTGAAACTCAGACCTCACTCTTTCACAGATCTGCCTAACCGTGCGACCCATCTGCGACTCACCGCCAGTCTGGAGCAGCAGGTAGTTCTCTTCTCTCCTCATCATTGCATTAGACACATAGATTCCAAGAGACTGAATAAACTCCGGCCAATTCGCATCAGTAAAATATTCTTTAAGCCCAGGTAAAGCACCACCAAGCCTGGTAGCAACCTCGTCGGCTAGATGCTCTTCCAGTGTTTGTTGCCAAACTTGTTTTGGTTTTAAAGTGCTGTCAACACGTTCGTACCCTAGATATCCAAATACCCCACTTAACATAACTTCACCCTCCTCTTTAACTGAAAGGTTGCATCTTAGCGAATGTGGGAATAAAATGTTTAGTAGTGATGGCTGGTCGCAAGCAGTTTTCCTTCACCAGACTACCCGATCGAGAAAAAAACCCAGAGATTGTAGGACTTTTCCCACAACCTCTGCGATTTCGTGTACGGTAAATACGCGAATATGAAAGCGCCGTTTACCGAGCTGGGTCATCGGCAGGATCAGACACAAAAGGGTTAGAATTATCATACACATCGGGATCCGCCACACTGCCCATTTCGGAAGGGGCATCCCCCATCTGAATCGCCGGCCTGCCATCTTCTAGATGGACAGACGCGCCAGGAGGAGCCTCTACGACATTCCCTAAAGGTTCACCGTGTTCAAGCTCTTTGACGCGACGGATCAAGTCAACCAAAGGCTTTTGCCAGGGCTCATAGACCTCTCTATCGGGTTTAAGAAGATAATGAGGTTGTCCTTCTTGATCCAAATGGAGCTCTCTTAAGCACTCACAAATTCTCACCGCTTTTTCAAGCTCTGGGCGGATTTGATCCCTCACCACTCCACTGAAGATTTTCGCATGATCCTCTGTTCCATACATCCCTAAGTCGGCAATCTTCGCAACAAGAACAAGGACCTCTCTGGCCTTCCTCGATACTTGCGTTTTATACACAGCATCTGTCGTTTCGACGGGTTTGAGTAACCGAACCACTTCGTCGAAGTCTCGCTTGAACGCTCCATCAAAGCGTGTGTTCAAGGCCTGGCACGCTTTCACGATCCATTCAAGAGCTCTTTTAAACTGAACGGTGAACCCATCGCTGTCCACAGTCAGTCCCCGATAGAGAGGATCACTTTGGGTAAAATCGTGGTCTGTCAGTCCAAAAGTCTCTAATTTATAGAGAAGAGGCAAGAGGTAGGTCAACATGGCGTAGTTGTAATCATCGAGATCTGCAATCCCCATAAAATGCTTCACAATATCTAGAGGAGGCAGCGTTGCAGCGCTGAAGAGGGTACGCAGCGGCTGAAGCCACACTTCAGAAGAAGCCGTCTCACCACCGACTCGTTGCGCTTGCACCTCTTCACACCCTTTCACAACCCACTCTATATACTTTTCGTTGTCGGGGTTCTCGAGAGCCACCATCAAATTGTGGTACTCCTCATGGGTAAGTTGATGAGAAAGTTCACCGAGCGCACCGATCCGTCGGATCAGAGGCAAGTAGGGCTCCAAATTCGTCAACATTGTATCGCGCTCTGTCGCTCCTATCCGACCGAGAAGAGGAGAAAAACGGCGGAATCGGACCTTGACCTCCTCCTTAAATTCCGCCATCGCTTTTTCCACTTGCTTAACAAGCGCTTCACTCTGCTTCAACCTGCCCGTGTAAGCATCTAAAGCAGCGACCGCTTCTGCTGAACCGGCTAGAGGTTCCAAGAGAGCACGCATCGGTGCAACATACCGGTAGGGAACCACGCAAAATTCTTGAAGGAAGTTTTCAAATTCGACTTCTCCTATTTTTTTCAAAGCATTGAACCTTCCCTCAAAAAAGACTTTAAAATCATTTATTACTTGATCAACACCGCTTTTGAAGCGCGCTGCTTTAAATGCCTCAAGGGCTTCGTATACCTCTTGGAAACCCGGTTGCGCTTTATAGGGCTCAAGAGAAACCAAAACCCCTTGCACATCGGCTTGATTCACGTTGTCTTTCTGTAAAAATGCAGCGACTTTCGGTTTTGCGAGCTGCTCCGTGCCCTCTTCAAAGATCGAAACCGTGTGGTTCAAGAATTTGCCAAAACCCTCTGCCACCGCCTCTTTCTCGCGATCAAAGCCCTCTTCAAAGTTAGCCAGTGTAGCGTAGACGTCCTGGAAGCCCGCCATCTCTTTCACCGGTTCTAGAGCTTTGCGTAAAGCCTGTACATCACTTCGATCGACACGCTCTTTCCGAGAAAAAGCCTCCAGTGCCGCACGCGCTGCTTTCACTTCAGGTGAGAGCTTTTGATAGTGCACCCAAAGAGCCTTTCTCAACTCATGCGACTTTTCCAAGATCTCCAGTTCACCTTTTAACGCTTCGACCCCCTTCAACTTCAATCGAAGCTCCTCAAATTCCTCCAACGTTGCAAGGTCCTTCCTGGCGTACTCTTCCATCGCGCGGAGACCATCATTCACCTCCTGCTCAACAGAGGAGCCGACCCTTCCCCTTACAGAAGAGAGATCAACAACACCCTGAAGTTGACGCAAGTTCACCTGGCACGATTCAGCGCCATACTTTAGGTCCGAGTCGACACCCACTTCTTGAATAAGACTTGAGTAGACGGCTAGACCCATCCCGAGTCCTGGGTTAAACCTTTTTTCACCCCACTCTCCCGCAAACTCTGACAGTTGCCTGGAAAGCTCTTGGCAACCGTCAGGGTCCCACTGAGCCCCACACTCTCTCAATTGACGATGAAAATCCTCTCCTACGACTTGGTCAAACGCATGGTAGAATTTGGTGAGCGACGCTAAGAGATCGGCGTGTCCTGTGACCACCTTTCGAAGCTCTCCTCGATGATCCTCTAAATACTTTTCTTGCTCTTCCTCTGTAGAACGTAAGTACCAGTGAAACAGCTGAAGAAACTCCTCAGCAGAGAACGTCCAGTGCACATTCAACTCGGGAATGGAAAAGGGAAGGGTAAAGGTGAGACAGTCAAGACCAGGAACGTAAAAGGTCATCCTCAAGGCCGAATTCAAAGGCTGTGGGTTTTTCAATTCATCAAGTCCCATTTTTACCCACTCTGTAGAAACGTACACTTCGCCATACCTTTGAAAACGAGCAGAACCAAAGATAACGTTTTGCTCGACATCATGACTCTCAAGGTACTCACCTGTTCGTTCGGCTAAATGACTGACTCGCCCCTCAATAGGAAGAATGTTGAATACAAGATCGGATAGAAGCTGTGATGGAGCAAAGGGATTGGTTAAAAACTCTACCGTCCAGAGGATGGTTCCAAGTAGCCTTCTCGCTTCATCGGGCCACACTCCGTTGATTGCAAGCTGACTCACTTTGATCTGAAAGTCAGTTCTCAGTGTTTCACAGGTTTGCCTGACCGTGCGGTCCATCTGCGACTCACCCCCTGTCTGGAGCAACTGGTAATTCTCTTCTCTCCTCAGCCTTGCATTACCCACATAGATTCCAAGCTCTTGAAGAAACTCCAGCCAATTCTCATCAGTGAAATAGTGTTTCAGTTCAGGTAGAGCCTCATCACACCTCTCAGCAACTTCTGAACCAAGCATCTCTTCCAGTTTTTTCTTCCAGACCTGTTTTGGTTGTGGAGTGTGGTCAACAGGTGCATAACCAAAAGCTCCTAATAGCCTTTCCATAACTTCGATCTCCTCTTACGTATCAAAGATTTGATCTTATCGAAAGTGCGAATAAAATGTTTAGTATTGATGCGTGGTTGCAGGAAGTTTTCCTTTAAAGCCGCTCACCTTGAAGAGCGTGGCGGCGCGGGCAGGCTCCCCTTGACTTTCGTATAAGGGAACGAGCTCCACCCACTCTACCTCGTCGAAATAGAGGGAGAGTTTGAGTGTCAGGTCTGCTTGTAGGGCTTTCATTTGACTCCCTGTTTTAGGGAGTTCTTCGAGGGTCAGGAAGAGTCCCTCTTTTTTTGGCTCCTCTTTCAGACCGGGCCAAAAATCGAATTGGTTTTGACGGCGGCCATACAAGTTGATAAATAGGGCGCGCACTTGAGAGGGATTATAAAAACTGAGAAGCGAACTCATCTGATAGGTGTCGGAAAGAAGGAACTGTTTTTCTGGATCAAAGCCTGCCTTTTCAAGAAGCGGTCCGAGCTCTGCCACTCCCATCGTTTCGCGGAATCGGTTCCAACGGAAAGGAATGCGGATCTCTTTCCATCCGCTGGATTGGATGTAGGGAATCGAAAAGAGCAGAAAGACTTCTACCAAACCTAAACAGAGTCCAAAGACCGCCCACTTACGGAGGCGGTGGAAAAGATCAAAGGTGAAGAGTGCGACAAAAACAAAGAGAGTCGGGAAAACAAAGACGGCCCAGTTTCCTTGGATCTTTTGAAAACAGCTGAAGATTTGGTAAAAGAGAAGCACCCCCCCAGAAAAAAAGAGGAGACCCTTTTCTCGTTCTGCTAGCTTAGGCCAGCGGACCGCACCCCAACAGACCCCCGCAAGAAAAAAGACAAAGATCAAAGGAGAAGCAAGAGCCATCTGCGCAGCAAAAAAGTCAAGGGGGTTGGCTGGAGCACGTGGAGCCCCTTGGATCGCACCCGGGCTGCCGAGAACCTGTCCTAACACATGGCGGAATGTCACAAAGTCGTTCTCTACATTCCATATCAATGGAAAAAGGAGAGCGAAGAGAGAGATCCCCCCCGCTTTAAGAAAAGGCAGCCAAGAAAGTTTGCGCCGGAGGAGCAGGTAAATCCCCGCCACCGGCCAGAAGAGGAAGCAGGTCCATTTGAATAGAGCACCGAGCCCCACAAAGAGCCCGAGCTGAAGGGGGCGGATCTCCTCCTCTCGATGGAGAGAGACCAGCAGCGAAAAAGTCGCCGCACTCCAAAAGAGCGTCATCGGACCGTCGGTGGTCATATAGACTGAAGCCAACCAACCGAGAGGAGAAAAGGCAACCAGGGCCGCTGCAAAAAAAGCAGAAGCCTCTGAGAGAGAGAGCTTTCTACTGTAAAAGTAGGTGACTAAGGCAAGGAGTGCGGAAATCAAACTCGCGCCGAGACGGACAGCCACCATCTGGTTTCCAAAAAGCGCGGTGAAAAAGGCAATCACCCAGGCGATGCCAGGAGGTTTGCTGTAGTAGCCGAAGCTGAGATCCTGACTCCAAGCCCAGTACTGTGCTTCGTCGGGAGAAAGGCCTATCCCACTGGTAATCAAAAAGAAAAGAACGATCAGAAACTTGAGGATGAGGAGAGCTAGGAGGGTGCGGAAGAGGGTTTCGTTTCTATTCATTGTATATATTACTCTAGAGATGATATGGATCAGACTATAGCTTAATACATAATAACGTTCCTGGAATTTTTATAGCTGTCCTGGATGTTTCATGAAGAGTTGTGAAAATGAAACAAAATGATCGACAAATTCGACGAATCACCCTTGAAGGGAAGGGTCTAACACCCTTTCCAAAAGGGAAATTTGTCGAAGGTGGCGCAAAGGATTTTGTGACAGTTTTGCGACTATTCATGAAATATCCAGACAAAGAAAGAGGCTTGTGATGACAACCCTCGTTGAAACAAAGACCGGCTCAGGGGCTAATAAGCCCTCCACTAAACCGCAAACTATCGATGAGCTCTTCGAAGCGCTCGTCGCGGTCCATCCAGATGCCCCCGCTATCCATACCCCCCTTGGTCCGATCACCCTTGCGAATCTCCATGCCGACGTACTCCGCCTCGCCCACTTTTTAACCAAAGAAGGTGCCGCTGCTGGGTCGCGTGTCGCCCTCTTCGCTGACCGTTCGTACGAGCAAGTCGTCGCCCTCCTTGCTCTCTCTAAGATCTCCGCCACCTATGTCCCCCTTGACCCGCTTCTACCCAAGGCAAAATTGATGGAGATGGTGGAGCTCACGACTCCAGAAATCCTCCTCACGAGTTCTAGTGTCGCCCCCTCCATCCTCAACGAAGAGATGAAGAGCTTCTCCATCCGCGATATCATTGCCAGCAGCTCCGCCCCTGAAGAGATGACACACACACCTCCTTCACCAAAAACCCCTCTCTACTGCACCTTCACCTCCTCTGGAAAGTTAGCCGTCGAGCTCACCCACCAGTCGATCTCAGCTCTCATCCCTTGGTATAAAGAGACGTTTGACCTTTCTAGCGAAGATATCGCCGCGATCACTTCGAAGCCGAGCCAAGATATGTCGATCGCTGAGATCCTTGTTTACCTTTTAAGTGGCGTGCAGATCAAAATTCCCACCCGTCAAGTGCTCCAAAATCCTGAAGAGCTCAAGAAATGGATCATCAGTGAAAAGATCACCTTGATCCACCTTCCGACCTCCAGCTGTGAGCTCATGATCGATGAGAACTGGGAAGATCCCTCCCTCGGCACCTGTCAGCTACGCACCCTCTTCACCGGAGGAGAAACGCTCAAAAAACGGGTCCGCGCCGACCTTCCTTTTGAGGTGGTGAACTGCTACGGCCCTGCCGAGAACGGCGTCCTCTCGCTCTATCACCGCGTGTCAGAGAGTTCTTCGGTGCCTCCTCCGATCGGACAACCTCTTCCTTTTGTCAAAGTCCTCCTTCTTAGCGAATCTCTCCAAGAGGTGGAAGAGGGAGAAGAGGGGATGCTCGCCCTCTCGAGTCCAGCCCTAGCAGAAGGCTACCTCGGAGCCGACGAAGAGAAGAAGAAGAACTTCATCATCTACTCGAAGCTCGGGAAGCGCCCCGAGCGTTACTTCCTCACCGACGACACGGTCAAAAAACTGGAGAACGGTGAATACCAATTCATCGGCCGTAAAGATAAGCAAGTCACGATCGGTGACGAGTGCCTCCAGCTCGATCAGATCGAAACCCTTCTCGTGAACCACCCAAGCGTCCTGCAAGCTGCAGTGAAGGAAGTCTCCCCTGGAATGCTCGCTGCCTACTACGTCGTGAAAAAAGACCTCCTCGTCACGAAGCAAGCACTTGTCAAACTCCTCAAATCAAATCTACCCAAACACGCCGTTCCCTCTTTCCTGATTGAACTTTCACAGCTCCCCCTCAACCACCACATGAAGGTCCTCTACGACCAGCTTCCGAACCCACCTAAGGAAGAGTGTGAAGAGGAGATCTACTTCCCTCCTAAAAACGCGACCGAAAGAGAGCTCACCCTCATCTGCCAAGAACATCTCGGCATCTACCCCATCAGCACAAAGAAGAACCTCTTTGAGTTCCCCTACAGTGTTGTCAGCCTCGCTAAGATTGTCAGTGGCATCGATAAAAGACTCCACCGGAAGATCAACATCACCACCCTTTATGAACACCCCACCGTCGCTGAACTCGCTGAATACCTCAAAGAGCCGCAAGATGAAAGCCTTCTTGCAGACATCCGTGAAGGCGGCGACGGCATGCCGCTCATCTGCTTCGGCGGGATCGACGGCGAGCTCTACCCCTTCTTTGAGCTCGGCAAACACTTTAGTGATAAGCACGCTCTATACGGTGTGAAAATGGAAACGATCGAGCGCCATCCTGACGTGATAAAACGTGCTGAAGAGGTCGACAAAGAACTTTCAAGAACCCTCCGCACTGAAGAGGTCGCCCTCCTCGGCTATGGCTTTGGGGGAATCCTCGCCTTTGAAGTGGCGCGCCTCCTCAAAAAACGGGGCATCCACATCCGCACTTTAGCCCTCGTCGACGCTCCATCACCGAAAAAGACATTCCTCCTTCTCCGTCCCTTCTATAGTTTGAAAACCTTCTTCAAAAAGATCTACAAAAGAAGCGATGAACCCTTCCTCATGCGCTACCAGCGCTTTGAGGAGCGCCTCCTACGCACCATCGGCCTCTCCTCTGCTGATGAAAAGCTCCAAGAGAAGGTCACTCAACGCTTTTCCCGCGAAATGAAAACTCCCAAAAAGAGCTACCACCCCTCTCCCCTCGATATCGACGTGGTCCTCTTTGAAGCGGAAGAGCTCGAGAACGAACGAAAAGAGATTGCAGAAGGATGGAAGGCCTTTGTTCCTCGCCTCTCGATCAAGCTGCTCCCCACAAGACATGAAAAACTCTTTGAGTCCTCCTCGCTCACCTTTCTGGCTCAGAGCATCGCCCGCCTGCTCTCATGACGCCCCTCTCATTTAAACACCAAGAGGAACTGAAGCCCTTCTTTGAAGCACACCCTCCTCAGCTCTCAGAGATGACCTTCACCAACCTTTTCATCTGGTCAAAGAGCCGCAAGATCTACTTTCAGATCGCGCGCGACACCCTTTTCTTCTATAAAAAAGAGGAAGACGAGTGGATCCCCTTTGGTGAACCGATCGGTCCTGAGAAACGTTTTCCTCACCCCTCCAAGACACAAGAACGGATTCTACTCGCTTCCGCTGACCTCCAAAAGTGGGAGTCTCAGCTCAACCGCGACCAAGCAGACTACCTACTGAAAATGGAAGAGTTGGTCGAGCTGGATGGGCATCCCTTCCACCGCCTCAGGCAACAGATCCGCAGCTGCGAGCAGCGCTACCAACCCGCTTACTTCGAGATCACTGAAAAAGAAATCCCAGAAATCCGCGACTGGATCGACACCCTCGTCATCCGCACTCCTGAAGAGAAAGAGGCTCTCTTCCTTTTACTTGAACACTACACACGCCTCCCCCTCATCGGAGGACTCCTCCGCGTCGAGAATCAGATCGCTGCGATGTTAATTGGAGAGAAGCTGAACCCCACCACCCTCGTCGGGCACGTCGAAAAATCGAATCATGATTTTCATGGGATGACACCAATGATGTACCACTCCTTTGCAAAAAATGCAGGAAGGGAGTTTACTTACTTCAATATTGAACAGGACTTAGGACTGAAAGGGCTCAGGACGATGAAAGAACGACTCCGTCCCGACCAGATGATTCTCAAGTATGACGCTCGACGACACACAGCTGATCCAACTGAGTAAAGAGGGTTTTATCGCAGGTCCTGATGAGGACGAAGAGAGCTTTCTAAAGCGTGTCGACTATTGCAAAAACCTAAAAAACCACCTCTTTGACGAGTTCGGCAACGAACTCGCCCCCCTACGCTCTGAAGAAGAGGATCAAGAAGCCTTCTTAGAAGAGTCCTTCTCTCTCACAGAACCGCTCTTCGACGTCAAACCTGACTGGGTCCCCCTCTTCTTCAGCAACTACAAGCTCCTCCCCTGGCACGGTGGATGCGCGTGGATCTTTCAAAAAGAGGAGACAACTCCATGGGCCTCCCTCCTTCAGCTACGCAAAGAATTTCGAAAGAAAAAAAGCCTCCTCGGACTCTACAAACGCGAAGAGTTGATCGCCCATGAGCTCGCCCATACCTGCCGGATGACCTTTAACGAACCCCTCTTCGAGGAAATCATCGCTTATCAGTGTCAAGGACGCTCTTGGCAACGATGGCTCGGACCCCTGATCCAAAAACGGATCGAAGCAGTGCTGTTTGTCCTCCTTTTGCTCACTCTCTTCTTCATTGACTTCGCTCTCCTCGCCTCAGGACAGCTGGAAATCTTCCAGTCCTTCCAATGGCTAAAAATCTTTCCCGCCCTCCTCCTCACCTACGCTCTCTTCCGCCTCTACAATAAACGGCGCCTCTTCCACTCTCTCAAAGAAAAACTCACCCAGCTCTTTAACTCCCAAATAGCTCAGGCGATCCTCTTCCGACTTACCGACAACGAGATCATCCATCTCTCCAAGCAAACACCAGAAGACATCCTACACTTCGCAGAAAAACAAAAAGAGACATCCCCCCGTTGGAGACAGCTCTACGCTTACATTAGACAGAGCTAGACACTTCTTAAAACTTTGCCAAAGGAGAATCATGCTCCCTAGTCCCCTAGATCAAATTCGAGTCCTCCAGGAGAGTTACTCTGCTACAAGCCTCCCTGCACGAAATATCCGACATGCTTTAGAAGAGTATACCGCTAAATCGGGCGTCTTTCTCGGGGCCAGAGAGATCACTTGGATCACCGGAAGAACCATTGATCTCAGAGGTGGAGTCTGTGTGGCTGCACCGACCGTTAATCTACTTGCAGTTGAAACTTTAAAACTGGGTGTTGGCGACGGATCAGATCCCTTTCAATTCTTTGCCTCAAGCCAGCTGTCCATTGGAGCCGACGAAGTCTACATAGGAAAGGTGTTGCTCCATCGCGCACCCCCAAGTGTAACGCTCTCATGTAACAGAGTCACCTTTCTCTCACCAAGCGGTATTCCACACCCTCTCGTAGACGTCGTGAAGAGATGGGCTACCAACCCAGAGATGGAGATTGAGCAAGTCGACGAGTGACTTCCTAAACAACTGAGAAGTGGAGAGGGTTAACTGTACTTTCGTCGTTGGGTGGAAGATCCGATGGAAAGGAGGGCTCGGTACTTCGCAACGGTACGACGTGCAACAATATACCCCTCTTTTTTGAGGATTTCAGCAAGCTGAACATCACTGAAGGGTTTTTTCTTATCCTCTTTGTCAATGATCTTGAGGATCTCTTCCTTAATCGTCGCGTTCGAAACTTCTCCCCCATCTTGGGTGGTAAGGGCTGTGGTGAAGAAGCTGCGAAGCATGAGAAGTCCACGAGGCGTGTGGACCACTTTACGACTCACTGCACGGGCGACCGTTGACTCATGAAGACCGAGCTCTTCAGCTAATGCCGTCATGGTCATGGGCTTCAGTTGCCCTTCAGGACGGACAAGGAACGCACGCTGATGTTTTGCAATCGCTTCTAAGATACGAGTCAGCGTCTGATGGCGCTGCTCGATGTTTTTGATCAACAGCTTGGCTGAGTTCAACTTCTTTGTGATGTACTCCTTTGTCTCCTCACTCGAGCTCTCTTGACGGAGAAGCTGTAAGTAAGTGCGGTTAAACCGTAAAGGAGGAACGGAATCGTCGTTGATCGTGACGGTTAAAACCCCATCCTCTTCAAGTAAGCTCGCATCAGGAACCATAGGCCCTACATCTTCTGTATTGAAGAGGGTTCCTGGATGTAGATCCAGATGAGTGATATCCTGATCGATCGCTTTTTGGATCTGTTTGTGAGAAAGCCTCGATTTTTTTTGGATCAGGGGAAGGCGGTGGTGGATAAAGTCGTCAAAGTAATCGCGAATCAGTCGGTATCCGATGGTGTTTTCTTTATCCTGGTAACGCAGTTGAGTGAGCAGGGACTCTTGGAGCGATCTTGCGGCAATTCCTGGAGGATCAAATTTTTGAACTTCTTTTAAAACTCTTTCAACAAAATCAGGGGTCGAATCTGTCAGGAGTGCCGCCTCTTTGAAATCTCCTTTGAAAAACCCACTCAAGTCCAAGCTGCCTATTAGATGGCTCGCAACTCGTCTCTCTTTTTCTGTCTCGAAGGTTTCCTGCGCCTGCTCCATCAGATGTTGGTAGAGCGTCCGTTCCTCTACGATCAAAGATTCTTTGAAAGAGCGTTTCTTTTTGTCTTCTTCCGTGATTTTTTCAGTGATTTGATCTTGGCTAAAGAAATCTTCAAAAGACTCATCCAAATCTTTCAAGACAGAATAATCCTGATCGGAAAGATCTAGCTCTTTGACTCCCTCATCTTTCTTGACTCCCATCTCCCCGGCGACCTCTTCGAAGTACTCCAAAACAGGGTTTTGCTCGAGCTCCAGTTCGATCTGCTCACCCAGCTCCATGACAGGCGCCTGCAGCAGATCCATCGCACGCTGCATCTCTGGCAAAAGCATGATGAGCTGCTGCTGCTTCTGGTTCTGAACGCCTTTCTGGTTCAGCTTCTGATTCAATGGATAGGCCATATTACACCTCCAAAAGGTCTGGGTATTGCCAATTCTGGAGTGCTAAGGAAAATAGGCTAACCTGGATACTTCATAAGATATCGAGGCTAAGGGTGCCAAGAACAGGGGCTTTCCCCCCAAGTAACTCTCTATCCCTATTATAAATCATAGGGCATATTTTTTGTTTACATTTTGTTATAAAAATCTAAACACAAGTAACTTAGATCAAAATTAGAGGGGTTTTAGAACCTAACCTTAAAACACTAAAATTTCAGGCTCTTCTAAAACAAGAGTGTGTAGAGAAGTACTCATTCTCATCGCGGCTGAGAGGGAGTCTTTTAAGGCAGGAGTAATCGATCGATCACTGAGATCGAGGTGCTGGAGAGAGGGGTGGATTTCCACGGCCGCTACGATTTCTGGCTGGTCCGCTGTCGCAAGGCCTGTGTAGTCGAGGTATAGCTCTCGAAGAGCAGAGGCTTGAGTTATCCATTCGGCAATGAACGGCCCTATGTCCGGACCAAGGGGGTTGTGTCCCAATTTCACCACTTGGAGTTCATGCAGCTCTTCCCATCCCGGCAGAGCTTCAATCGCATTATGTCTCAGATCGATCTCCTGAATTCGAGGGTTTTTATTGAGTGCTGCGATAACGACGCCAGCTTGGGAGGTGCAAAGTCCATTTTTCGATAGGTCAAGTGTCCTCAATCGAGGATGGTGTGCAACTGCTTCCATTAACTCGTCTAATTCCCGCCTATTTAGACGACACTCTGCAAGTCTGAGCTCTTCAAGAGCCGTATTCTCACTGAGTCCACTGATAAAAGGCTCGATAGAGCCTGAACGGAGTGATCCGGATAAATCTAGACAACGCAGTACTGCATTGACTCGGAGTGCTTGACCTAATGCCGTTAGCGATTTCTCCCACAAAACATTGTTTCTAAAAATAAGCGTCTCAAGTGCTTGGTTCACCTGCAGTGCTAACCCGACAGCCTTATTCTGCTGATCAAATCCACCAGTTTTGCTTAAATCTAACCATTTTAGCGTTCGATTACTTTTTAAAGCTCTCACAACGAACACAGCACAGTCTTCACCATTATCATATTCATCATAAATTCCATTTTCGCTGAAATTGAGTGATTCAAGGACCGTGTTTCGTCGAAGAGCCGCCTCAAGAGCTTGCGCGCCTCTCATAAAAATCCCATTATCGGAAAGATCGAGGTCAGTCAGTGACGGATGCGTCGCCACCACTCGAGCTACCTCTTTCGCTCCGTCATCATCGATATAATTTCCTGAAAGATTGACTCTTGTGAGAGTGCGGTTTTCACCAAGCATCTTCGCAAAAGCAGGAACAGCCTCCTCATCGATCTGAGCACGAGCGAGATTGAGCTCAACCAAAGTCGTATTCATCTGAAGAGCTCTAGCGAATAACCGAAAATCAACTCTTAGAATTGCTAAAGACCTTCCATTAAAATCTAAAGCCGTTAGAGTGGATAGAGTCGCGCTAAGAGCTTCCTCATCCCTTTCTTCAAGGTCTTGTAATACTTGCTTTGCACCAATAGAAATATCCGATCTATTCATTATGCTTTCAGCCAAAATATTGCATGAAATCATGGATAACCGATTTCCAATCTAATTTCATTTACTCGAAAACACCGTAGCTAAAGCGTAACAACCTGCTTCGTACTTTTCCACTGAACAGGCAGCTGAGTGCCATTTCAGATACCTAATAGAGTGAAAAATGATAGACCGGGCTAGTTATCCCTAGGTACGGCAGTCAGTTTAAACATAATCTTACATTTTTGTTGATCATGACGACAGCCAGCCATTAACAGACCAAGTATCTGGCAAACTCGTTATCTGATTACATCCAGTTAGGTCAAGATGTCCTACAGTCAAAGTATCTAAACTCGTTACCTGATTACATTCAGTTAAGCTAAAACCTCCTACAAAGGGACCATCTACGCTTAACTCCACATCGTTTGCCCTCATTGCAGTAGCTAGCACAGGCATGGCATCTTCTGAAACAGAACCTCTGAGGACAACTTCTTTCACCTCCCGGCCATCCATCATCCCCAAAATTTTATCTGGAAGCTGATTTGCCAGGTCAGTGTTATCGACCTCACACTCTACCGTGGCTACACCATTATCAAAGCTCACAAGAAAAAAATCCATATTTAACTCCTCATTAAAGTTATTTAATTGAATGAAATTATTATACCTTTATTCAATAAAAAAAGAGAAAGTTTTTTTATTCTAATTTAAATGAGATTGAATAGAGCGCCATTTACGGGCGATTGAGGCAGCGAAGGGAAGGTAGACGACAACGACGAGTTCAGGTTCTTGGATAAGGCCTGCCTCTTCGACTTTCTCAGAGAAGATAAGAGCAGAGAACCAGCCGTGGGTCTCTTAATAAGCTCCTAGGGATGAGGAGTCATCGCAAGAATCGTGATCTCATCCTTTTCTGGACCATAACACCAAAACACTCGATATGCACCAGGAGTTTTATTTTGAGCATAGGCTTCAAACACTTTTTCACCACCTGGGCCTTTTAAAGAATGATACTGATGAGTGTTTAGTGACGGGTGACGAAGATCAACCTCCATCAATCCCAAGGTCTTTCTAACAGCTTTATAGACTCGCTGCTTGCCAGAAGACGTTTGGAGCTTCTTGTACTGAGATTGAGCTTCATGTGAAAAAAGAATCTTTGGCAATCCTAAGACTCCAGCTCATCATCTGCATACTCTGCAAAAGAGCCTAGATCGCAGAGCTTGCCTTCGTTTGCATCTTGGATTCCTTTTTGGAGGGACTTTAGAGCCTTGTCATTTTGATGTAGCCACAACTCCCTTGCTGGAACCTCCGCCATGGGCTCGAGAATAATCCTTCCGTCCTCTTCATAAGCTCTCAGCGAGCTCACAGGAATGTCTTTTGGTAAAAACGCGGAAAGACAAACACGAGAGCGCCCATCAATATGTAACCTAACTTCTTTCATCGTTTCCTCTCTTGTCTTACAATTCCCATTATACCAAATTAGGGTAATTTTCACAATGGGTATACCCATTTATACCAAAAAGGGTTATTTGTCAGTCGAAGAGGCAATGGAGCGCCATTTACGAGCGATTGAGGCAGCAAAGGGCATGGCCTGCTTTCCGCCCCTGGCGAAGGGGAGGTAGACCACAACGACGAGTTCGGGTTCTTGGGTGAGGCCCGCTTCTTCGACTTTCTCAGGGAAGATGAGAGCAGAGAACCAACCGTGGGTTTCTTTAATCAGCCCCTTTTGTCGGTCGAGGTGGACGCGGACGTTGGATTCAGAAGAGCTCGTTTTACCAATCATGTAGGGCTTCATCTCTAGATAGTCTTTGTAAAGAGAGGGCATCTTTTCCGTATACTGTTGGATCGTCCAGTTGTGGGTCCGCTCTATCACGCGTTTCATCCCCTCAAAGAGTTGAGCCTGGACATCCTGAGGAAGCTCTAGGGTACGTCTTATCTCAAGCGGTTCGGGCTCGACTGTCTCATCCACACGGAGGGAGACAATTTTTGGGACGATGACCTCTCCACCCCGCGCGAGTGCTGTCATCATGACAGCGGTTTGGATGGGGGTTCCAGCGAGGGTTCCTTGACCGATGGACGTGGAGTAGAGGTTCGTGCGGTTGGTCTCGAGGTCGTCAGGAACCGTTCCAGCATACTCCCCAGGAAGAGCCAGGCCGGTTTTTCTCCCGTAAGAGAAATCAAGAGCTGCCTCTCTGAGCAGATCGGGTGTCGAGAGGACATCGACGGACAGAAGGGCAAAGTAGGGGTTCGATGAACGGCCCAGTGCTTCTGTCAGATCTGTTTCTCCAATGTTTTTAGAGAGGCTCTTAGGAAGGCGCCCTCCCTTATACATCCGCGGAATCGGTTCTCCGGAGGTGAAGTGTCCGAGGTAGAGTTTTCCGTGGATAAAGTGGTGGTGGTCTCGGATAAGGAGAGGGTTCCCGGATTTCCCTGCTCTTTTTTGATCCATCAGTGCAGCGTAAGCTGTGACAAGTTTAAATGCAGAGCCGATGGTGGTGTCACGGCGGTAAGCGGGAGAGCGCTGAAAACCGTAGCCATACCTGGGATAGAAGCTCGCAGCGAGATCTTTTTCGAGAGGCACCTTCCCTGACCGGTAGACGCCCGGATAGCGGCCAATCAAAGGGCGGTTCAAGGCGTCATACGAACGCATCGTCGTCAGGTACTCTTTCGTTTGATCGAAGGGAAGTTGCTCAGCGACGCGACGGAGGCGCAGGTAGTCTTGATACCAGGAGGCGCCGGAGTGAGCTCCCGAGGCGAGCTCTTCGTGCCACTTTAAGCTCTCCAAGAGGAGGGGATCGCCTTCCATCTCTTTGGGAAACTTCCCCGTCAAAAGAGCGAGGATGAGATCGACTCGAGAGCGCTCCCAAACGTGATGGAACTGATCGCGTTCCACACGGTCGATGTAATCGAGATAAGGTTTTTGGTAGCTACCGGCCTCCTTTTCTGCCCGCCTTTTGGCAGCAAGGTAACTCTTTTCGTTCTTCTCTCTCCACTCCGCAAAGGCGCCTGCGCGAAACGGCTCTCGTAGCTCTGAACGGAGCATTCTTTCGATGCTAGAGAGAGCGGCACTCTGGTCGCGGTATTCGGCAAGAGTCGTCCCTCCGACTTTTTCGAGCAGTTCATCCGAGAAAAAGGTGTGTTCACAGGAGAGCCGAAGGAGATCGATGAAAAGGAGTTGGTCTTGAGGGTGGGTGACATATTCAAAGGGAAGCTGCGGGAGCAGGGCTTTGATCTCTTCTTGGTTTTCGAAGCGGAGAGTATCGAAAAGCTGTTGGAAAGCAACCGCCTTATTCAGTGTTGAGTAGCGGTCGAGTTCGCTCCTGACCGGGTTGTCCCCAGGAAGAATGAGGTCGAGATAGAGGGACCAGGTGAGGATGTGTTCGTCGTCATAGAGCTTCTTTGACTTGAAGTGGTAGTTTTCACGGAAAAGAGGCTGGATCTGGTCCCAGACGTTACGGACATAGTTTCTTCCTTCCAACCAACGCCTTAAATTTTTGGTCCGCTCCTCCTCATTCTCGGTCGAGTGTGCAATGAAGTCATTCGGATCGAAGCGTGGAACCCCTGCAAGAGCAAGCACCTCCCCACTCTTGGGATCGAGCGCCACAATCGCCCCGCCCCGGATCCAAGGGTTCGAATGCTCACCGTCCCTCCTCATCTGGTCGGCTGCAACAAGCAGCTCTTCCGCGTACGCCTGCAGCTCACTCGAAAGAGTGAGTAGAAGGCGCTCGCCGGAGGCAGCTTCCACCTGACCCGGGAGCTCTTCTAAATAGTTTCCTCTTGCATCGGTGAAGTAGGTCTTCTTTCCTACCCGGCCTCGTAAATTCTGTTCGAAGGAGGATTCGATCCCGGTCTTTCCTACGAGATCGTTGAAGGTGTAGGATTTTTCTTGCAAGAGGGTGATCCTGTCGCGGATATCCTCTGTTGACTCGAGTCCTTCGGGGAATTCAAACTCCTCATCCTCTTCAATGTTCTTGAGCGTCTGCTTTAAGGTGGCCATCTCACCGAGCAGCTTGTGATACTGGTTGGCATTGATCGAACCGATCGTTCCAATCACATCGGCAGCGACGCGTCCTTCAGGATAGTCGCGGCGGAAACTCTTACGGACCTGCAGTCCTGGAAAATCCTTTTCTCTTGCGCGGAGCCGGTAGTACTCCTGCTCAGTGATGTCATCTTTAATCACATAAGGGGCGCTGTGAAGGAAGACCGCTTTCGAATAAACCAGATCGACGATCCGCTCCTTGTCGAGGCCGAGCTCCCCCTCAAGCAACTCGGCGAGCTCCCCCACGTACTCGCGGCGGCGCGGGACACGCACCCGTTGCCCCTCCTCGTTCTTCTGCCAACAGACAGCCGGTATCTGCTGTATCTCAGAGTAGACGATCGCTGCTTGGTACTTGAGTTTATTAACGGCAAAGGGGTGGTTGAAGCGGTCGCGGATGGTTCCCCTTTTCGGGGCGGTGACAACCATCTTCTTCCTCGACTCAAAGGCGCGCTCCGACTGCTCATCATACTGGACATAAGCCAGGTGCCAGACGCGGAGGAAAATCAGGACAAACAAAAAGAGCACCATCATCTGGACACGGGAGACCTTACCAGGCAGGTCCATGCGTTGGGTTCCCTTTCTTCGGAATGAGCGACGTCTCTTCCTCATAGCAGAGAGAGTCTAACAGAGAGAGAATTTTCCTTCTTTCTTTTCAACGCGGGCAAAAGTCCACTCCGGGTCATGGGAGAAGTAGAGGGTCATCTTCTCCTGCGAGGCTCTCTCGAGGAAAGCCTCCTTCTCGCGAGTGGTGAGCTCAGGGTAGCGGTCGTAACCCATGGCGATCGCACTCCCCAACCAGGCAGGCCCAGGGAGAAGGTCCGAGGGCATGGCGACCAAGCCCTCGTCGGTCTCGATGAGAGGATGGAGGAGGCCGCGGGTATGGCCATCGCTGAAGAAGTGGTCACAAAAGGGTAGAGCGTCCTCCACCAGGTGGAGACGTCCTGACTTTTCAAGGAGGGTATGAAGCTCAGGGAGGAAAGAGGCACGCTCACGTCTCGGTGGCTGAAGGGCATGCTCCCAATGTCTTTTCGGAACGAAAATCTCCGCATGGGGAAAGTGGAGAGCACGGCTCTCTTCCTTCAATAAGCCTCCCGCGTGGTCAAAGTGGAGGTGGGTTAGAACGACAGCATCGATCTCCTCTTCGGCAATCCCCCTCTCCTCTAAATTTTGGATCAGTCGGTGCTCGACTTCGTCGATTCCAAAGCGCTCTTTGAGCTTTTTCGAGAAAAAATTCCCGACCCCGACATCAAAGAGGATTTTCTGACCCGCTTTCTCAAGAAGCAAGCTGCGTGTCGCAAGCCCGATGCGGTTGAACTCATCCGGTGTGTGCCATTTTTTCCAAAGCTCTTTAGGGACATTGCCAAACATGGCACCGCCATCGAGACGGAGGCGGTTGCCTTCGATAGAAGCGACTTTACTGCTCACGTTCACTCCACCAATACGGCTTCCTCTTTTCTTTAAAGGAGAGAAGCCCTTCAGTGGCCTCTTTGTGGGTGCGGGCCAGTTTGTGGAGGGAGAGGGCTGCGGCGAGCTCCTCTTCGAAAGGAAAGGGATCTTTTTCACGCATCAGCTTTTTAATCTGTGCGACGGCGTGAGGAGAAGACTTAAGCGCCTCAAAGGCACGCCTCTCTGTCTCTGCTTCTAAGCTTTCATCATCGACAAGGAGATTCACAAAATGGAGATCCCGTGCGCGGTAGGCATCGATCTGCTCACCAAAAAGGAGCAGCTCACGGAGGATCTGGTCTCCAAAATGACGGTAGAGGAAGGCGAGGACAACGGACGGAACGAGACCGCGCTGCACCTCAGGAAACCCGAATTTCGCTTCTGCTCCGGCAATAATAAAATCGGTGACGGCAGCGATGCCACAGCCACCAGCTAGGGCATACCCATGGACAGAGCAGATCGTGAGTTGAGGGAGTTCGTAAAGCGCATTCAGGAGCTCTGCGTAAAGGGTGATCGCCTCTTCTGCTTTCGTTAGATCGATCGTCTCTTTGAGGTCGAGGCCTGTACAAAAAGCATCTCCCTTTCCTCTTAAAACGATCACACGGACGAGCGGATCCTGTTCCAACTGCTCGACGGCATCGAGCGCTTCTTTCATCATCGCACAGCTGAGAGCATTTTTCTTCTCAGGACGGTTGAATGTGAGATAGGCAATCTCGTCACTCCGCTTATCCACCTGAATCAAATCACTCATTTTCGATCTCCATCTCTAGTAGCAGCTCCCCGAGAGCTTTTCCCTGAGCATCGCTTCGAAGGTTCAAACTACCCCCCTCTCCAAGCACGTTATACAAGACAAAATTGAATGTCGCAAGCTGGGGAACCGCGTAGCGTTTGACGCGTGTCACTCCGAGCTTCTCAAAAAACTTCAAGAGCGCCTCCTCAGACACCTGGGATTCAATGAGCTGGTAGGCAGCTTCATCTTTTGCAAAAAGCGCGATGTTCGCATCAGCTCCCTTATCTCCTGAACGGGCTGTCGCAAGGGCACGCAACTTCATCTCACCCACTCCTTTTGGATCGACACCTTAGTCATCTCAATGCTCTCTGCACGGTAGCCAAAATGGGGACGCACCTTCGGCCGTCCACCGGTGTAGCCTGTCACCCCTGGAGGGCCCGAGGTGACAAGAGATGCCAACTCCTTTGAAAAAGCTTCGAGCGGTTCACGCTCTTTAGAAGAGAGAGCGATCCGCAACACACATTCTTTAAGATCCTCCCGTTCACCTAGAATTCCTCCGGAAACATCTCCCGAACCGATCACCTCAATGACCTTCTGATCAAACGGATGACCTTTTAAACGCTCAAGCAGTGCTTCTCCAGCAGCACGTGCCTTTTGCACGGCGTGTTCACCGACAACCACTAAACTTCCCTCCGACTTAAACCCAGCGTCGTAGCAGAGGCTCACCTTGTATTCGTTCGGTGCAGCAGATCCTCTCACACCACGGATTTGAACACGGTCATCTCCCACCGACTCAAGTTCAACCTCTTGAAAAGAGGCCGTCACATCGGGAGAGAGGTAACACGCTGGATCGAGCAGCTCGTAAAAAAGTTGCTCTTTCACGGTTTGGATATTGACGACACCGCCGCTACCCGACTCTTTCGTCAAAATCAACTCTCCATCTGAAGAAAGTTCTGCAATGGGAAAGCCGATATCAGCACGTCTTTCTAAATCCATCCACTCTGCACTGATCCCACCCGTGACTTGGCGTCCACATTCAATGAGATGGCCCGCTAGAGTCGAGACCGCGAGTCGATCCCACTCCTCCTCCTTCCATCCAAACGCACTCGCTGCAGCTCCAACGACGAGACTCGGATCGGCAACGCGCCCGGTAATCACAATATCCGCCCCATCGTCAAGAAGCTCTTTGATCGCTTGATGACCGAGGTAGGCATTCGCGCTCACCACTCCGGGAAAATGGGATGCGACATCATCTCCTGTGACCACACCGATTTTGAGAGGTCGTTTCGTCCGAAGACGCCCCACCTCTTCCGCAAGAGAGAGAGGATTCAAACCTCCTGCATTCGCAATCAGTCGAAAATTTCTCCCCTCTTCCCAGAAAGGAATGAGTGCTTCGATAAGAGGGATAAAATCTTTCGCATACCCAAGCGCAGGATTCTTTTTCTTCTGGACCGCCATCACTGAAAGCGTGAGTTCGGCGAGGTAGTCGATGGTGATGAAATCGATATCAGGAGTGCTCTTGACCACATTGACAGCAGCGAAAGGAGAGTCTCCCCAAAAAGCTCCAGCATTGGCAATCTTGATCCACTCCATCAGACTTGAATCACTCCCGTTTGGAAAGAGCCTCCCTCGTCGAGTTTCTTTTTGGAAAGAGCCAAAGCGTGGCTCAACATATCCCGCGTCTGGTGGGGAGCGATGATCGCATCGACCCATCCTCTTGCAGCGTTAAAGCGGATATCCATCTCCTTCTCGTAACGCTCCGTCAACTCGGCATGCCGCTTTTCGGCATCGTCTACCTTTCCTCTTCTCTTTTCAATTTCGAGAAGCGTGTCCGCCGCTTGATGGGCACCCATCACCGCACAGCGCGCGCTCGGCCAAGCAAACACAAAGAGCGGGTCGTACGCTTTTCCACAAAGAGCGTAATTTCCCGCCCCGAACGAGTTGCCGATCAACACCGTGATTTTTGGCACCACCGAATTAGAAAGGGCGTTCACCAGTTTCGCACCTGAACGGATGATCCCCGACGCCTCAGCCTGAGGACCCACCATAAAACCCATCACATCTTGTAAGAAAACAAGTGGCACGCGCATCTGGTTGCAGTTCATGATAAAGCGTGCTGCTTTGTCTGCCGATTCGGTGTAAATGACACCTCCAACTTCCACTTCTCCTTCCGCCGTCGTCACAGGAGCACGTGACATCGCGACAAGGCCCACTTTCTCACCGCGGATTTTTGCAAAAGCCGTCACCAGCGTCTTTCCATACTCTTTCTTGTACTCTTGAAGACTCCCTGCATCTACAATGCACTCAAGCACCTCTTGAATATCGTAAGGAACAGGCTCCTCGAAGTTCACTATTCGATAGAGTTCATGAGGATCTCTTTCAGAAACAGAGTTGGCCAATGAGAGATGGTTTTCTGGAAGCAATCCAACCAGTGAACGGAGTCGCTGGATGCAAGCCGGATCGTCTTCTTCCAAATAATCGACGGTTCCAGAAACGCCCGCATGCATCTCCGCACCCCCCAGCTCTTCCGTGTCGACCTCATGCCCAATCGCCGCTTTCACTAAGGCGGGGCCTGCGAGGTAGAGGCCACTCCCCTTGGTCATCAAGAGTTGGTCGCAAAGGACGGGAAGATAGCCCCCCCCTGCGATACAGTTTCCCATGATCGCTGCAAACTGTGGAATTCCTGCAGAAGAGAAGAGGGCGTTATTGCGGAAGATGCGACCAAAATCATCCTCGTCGGGAAAGATTTCACTTTGTAGTGGGAGGAAGACACCTGAAGAGTCCACCAGATAGAGCGTCGGGAGCTCAAGTTGGTAGGCGATCTTCTGAGCACGGATCACTTTTTTCACCGACTGAGGAAAAAAGGCACCCGCTTTGACCGTGGCGTCGTTCGCGATGATCATACAGTCGCGCCCCTCGACCCGTCCAATCCCTGTCACGACACCGGCTGCCGGAAAACTCCCCCACTCTTCATACATCTTCCAGCCAGCCCAAAGACCGAGCTCTAAAAAATCCTCTCCATTGTCGAGGAGGAGGTCAAGACGCTCACGGACAGTCAGACGTCCCAATTTTTTCTGACGCTCTGGACTGCCTCCTTCTCGGAGCGCTTTCTCTTCATTTTGGAATTGGCGTGTGAGCTCTTCAAGAGAGGACATGTTACCCCCTCTCCACCAAGTGGTCAGAGTGGACTTCTACTTTTTGATCGAGAGCTGACTTTCCGAGAGAGGCGTGCGCCTCGTCAAACTCCTTTTGTGAGAGCTCGAGGAAGAGGTGGCCCGCTTCCAAGTCCCCCTCTTGACTCGCAAGGCGTGAGAGGACCGCCGCTCTTGCAAAAAGAGAGATCACCATCGTCGTCACGCGCTCAAGCTCCAGCTGCTGCTCCACGACCTCTTCGCGGTACTTCATCAGAAGCCTCAAGTTCGCTGTCGCAAAGCGGCGCACATCTTTTGCGTATCTTTTTGCAAAAGGACGCAGCTCTCCTTTTGCAAAGGCAGGCACTTCTACAGAGAGGCGTTTCAACTGGCCCTTCACCCACTTGAAGAAGCTGCTCGGCTCTTTGCGGACCGCATCGAGAGAAAGACCCACTTCACGGAGCCCGACAACTGCAATGAATGCTTTCAAGACGTCGTTGGAACCCTCACCGATCATGTTCAAGCGCGAGTCGCGCATGATCCGTTCAAAAGGATGGTCTGTGAAAAAGGAGCGGCCACCAAAAATCTGCATGGTGTCGTAAAGGATGTCCCACCCCGCTTCGCTGTTAAAGACTTTTAAAATCGCCGCCTCAAGCATGATGTCCTCTTCACGCTTGTCAAGAAGGCCTGCGAGCAGATAGGTCATCGCTTCCATTGCATAGATTTTTGCAGAGGCTTCGGCGAGCTTTTTCTTCACAAGGGTGAAGGAGGCAAGAGGCCGTCCGAACTGCTCCCGCTCTTTTGCGTGCACGACCGCTTTTTCTAAACAGAATTTTGCCGTTCCCAAACAGGTCGCCCCAAAAGTCACCCTTCCATAATCTAAAATGGTCAGTGCAATACGCAGGCCTTTTCCGATCGGACCGAGAACATTCTCCTCGGGAACCATCACATTGTCAAAACGGAGGATCGAAGTTTTCGTTCCACGCATCCCCACCTTTTCAAGAGCCTTCTCTTTGATGGAAAAGCCTTTCATTTTGGGAGTGACAAGGAAGGCAGTGACCTTCTCTTCATCGCCCACTTTCACTTTGGCCATGACAGTCAGTAGTCCTGCGATCGAACCATTGGTGATCCACTGCTTTTCCCCATTGATGCAGTAGGCACGCTTTTCGGGAAGGTATTCTGCCTTGGCTTCAATGCCACCCGCATCCGATCCCGCTCCCGGCTCGGTCAGTGCAAAAGCTCCCCAGATCTTTCCGGTCGAGAGATCTTTTAAATACGTTTCCTGCTGCTCATCCGTTCCAAAAAGGAGCACTCCCCTCAGACCAATCGAGTGGTGGGCGTTGATAAAGAGTACTGTCGATGCGCACTCGCGTGCGATCCGCTCCATCACCTTACAGTAGGCGTGCTGGGACATTTCCATCCCACCCCACTCCTTGCCCACGGTCATCCCCATGATTTTCAGTTCGGAGAGACGCTGGAGTAGTTTCTTGGGAATCTCCTCATCGCGGTCGATCTTCGCCCCGTCCAAGGGACCCGATGACAAACAGTCGAGCTCCTTCAGTAGCATCTCGACATCTTTCTCTTCCTTTGAGGGCACACGGGGGTAGGGAAAAAGAGCCTCCCCGCGGGAAACGCCAAAAAAGAGCATCTTGGCAAAGCTCGGGAGCTCCTCACTCGAAACCAGGAGCTCTTCTAAAAGGGCTTTCTGCTTCTCGTCCATACCCCCCGTATAGCAGGTCTACATTTCAGGGGAAACGATCAACTCAGGGTGGACTTTCGTTTGGAGCATTTTTTGGATATAGGAGAGGGTGGCCCCTACAGAGGAGAGGCAAGAGGTGCAGCTTCCCTGGTAGCGGATAGTCACAAGTCTCGAATCCTCAATTGTTAAGAGTTCGACCCCACCTGCATCAAGAGCGATATAGGGACGCACATCCTGCTCGAGGACCCGGTCTATGATCCCCAGCTGCTCCTCTTTTGGTAGAGAGGTCCAGTTTTCGACCTCTTCAGGGCTGACCCCCTCAAAGGGGTCGCCAGAGACAGGGGTGGAGTAATTTTTCGGAAGCGGGAGCCCCTCACACGCCTCAGCTGCCTCGACGAGGGCCGAAATCGTCAAATTGAGGTGGCCTGACGTCTGCCAAGGAAAGGCAGGCTCCTTGCTGTTGTCACGGACGGCCCGGTCGAGGAGGTCGGCCGTCACCCTCCGGACCTGGTCATAATTCTTGCCGATCGCAAAATCTGTCGCCACCTCCCCTGCAGCGATGAGAGCGGACTGACCCAAAAGCTGATACTTTGCGTCCACAACCAGCCCATCGAGCGGGTCGACTAAAAGGTAAATCTGGATTGCATTACCTTCACTGAGCTGTCCATCAGAACCGACTGCGAGATGCATCCCGCGCGCCTCGGCATCCTCCTTCGTAAAAGAGCCACCCGCACGAGGTCGCTCAATCTTCTGCGCGACTCGTTTACTATATTGAACCCATGTATAGGGAGGAAAAAACGTCTCAGACATACAACTAGTATACCCTAGAAATTAGGAGGATACAAGAGCTTCATTTGAACGGAGAATGGCAAAATGTGCTTGGCGTAGAATCTCTTTATCAGAGAGAACCAGCCCTGGAAACTCACGCGGCAAAGCCTCTTTGAGAGCGTTGGCTAAAATTTCCACAGTCAGTGGTGTCACCGCAAGCTCTTGACTCGCCTTCAATCTCACATGAAGCCCTCTAGCTGCTTCATCGATAAACTGGTGAAGAGCATACTCCTGAATCCTTGCACGCTGATGTGCGTTGACACTCGGTACTTTTTGATAAAGCTGCTCCATCATCGGCTTTCTGTCTGCAGCATCCTTTGACCGAGTGATCTCTCCAGCAATGTAGGGCGCTAGAAACTTTTTCACGAATGCCTCAATCGCTTCTTTTTTAGGAGATGGCAAGGTTTCACCATACACGCGACTCTTTACAACAGAGGCAGGCTTGGGCAAGAGCCCAAACTTCTGATGAAGAAAGACCACCCCTTTTGGAGTAAAAGGAGCGACCACAAGGGTCAGTAGAGCGACAAGGGCTGTTTTCGCAGCTAGCTTGAGCTCGCTACCCACAAGGCTCCACGTACGCTTCTCTGCAACGCACCATCCTAAAAGAGGAACAAGACGGATCGTTGCCGATAGAGCATTTCCAGCAGCCGAGATCACCGTTGCCACAATGTGAACGCCGTCCATGACGGCACAGTGGAGTCCAACGACCCGCTGAAACAGCGCATCGACACTGATTAAGAAGGGGTCAGCGAGTGTAGGAATCCACTCGACCTCCATTCCTTTCTTGGTGGTACGTTCAACACGCACAGTTCCCGCCTGATGTTTCGCAAGATACTCAGCTGGGCGGACCGTCCAAGAAAGCGAAGATGAAATATTTTCCACTAAAGACATGCCTCTATTTTAGAAGCGATTTATTAAGAACTAATAAATATAGAAATAAATGGATTCATTTTCTAATATTTTAACCATGATTAATGTCTTCGCTTCTATGCCTTGGTGGGTCTACTTAATTTTTATTTTAGTTCTATATATGGGGTATACGACCTCTAAAGAACGGAAGGAATCGCTCATCAAAATCTCCCTCTTTCCACTGCTTTTTGGGTGTTGGACACTCTACCGTTACGGCAGTCTAGATCTCTTCCATTGCTTTCTACCGCTCATTAGCGGAGGGCTGCTCGGCTACTTCGTGCTGTCTGAAAAAATTCTAGGTGTCGATCAAAACACTAAGCAACTCCACTTCGTTGGTTCCTACACCACCTTCATTGTCCTCCTCTACATCTTCGCGGTGAAGTTTTGCTTTGGCTTTTTACACGACACCTACCCCGAGCTTGCCCTAGAATACAGCTCTCTTGAAGCAGCCTTCTGCTGCTCGTTTTCCGGTATCTTTCTTGGAAGAGTGACCCACTACAACCAAGTCTTTTTCTCACGCCCAACCCTTCCAGCTGAGACGACATAGTCGATTGCTCTCAGAAGTTCGTGAAAAATCGAGCTTAAGAAAATTGGATCGGTGCGATGTAGGTTGTTAGGTAGGCAGCCAGGAAGAGTAAAAAGAAGGTCAGAGCTATCCAGATGAGTTGCAATGGAAGAGAGAGTGATCCCATCTCATGCTTCATTCCGTGCATCTCTTCCTTGTGGCCTTCAGGGTGGATCGTCATGCACCCATGTTTGATCTTTCTCTTCACAAGCCAGTAGTTGATGGGATAGGCGGTGAGTCCTCCTGCAATCGTTGCCATCCCCATGGTAAACCAAAAGTTCGGGCTCCAGGGATTGTCTCCTTCAGGAAGGGCATGCATCAAGACCACCATGATAGGAATCATTCCCACCATCACCATGTTCATTGAAACGGTTTCTACAAAAAAGGTTTTTCGGACAGCCAGGAAGTAGTCTCCTTGGAACATTGAGATCATCATCAGAGCTTGGAAAATAAAAAGGCCCATGACAAAGGCAGAAAGGTATTCGATGATGAGGTCGATCCCATTAGGAAGACCAAAATGGTAAACGATGGCCGCAGAAAGAATGATGCCCGTTGCATCGCCAGCGAGGCAGTGCATTTCGGAGTTCACCCCCTGCTTCCAGTCCTCCTTCGTTGACTCCTCATGGCTTAATCCCGGGCGTGCTCGGCAGCTGAACCAGTAGGCTAGAAGACCCACAACACCCGTATAAGCTGTGACCAAGATCCAAGCGAGCTTCTGAACCCAAGAGACCGGGTTCTGGGTCACGTTGTGCCAAATGACATACGCCAAGGAGAAAAAGAGACTCACGAACCAGATAGTAAAAAGGGTGTCCATATTTATTCGTATATCACAGCAGAGATTATAACAAAATGTAGACCACTAATGCCGGAGAACTCTAGATTGCATTAAACGAGTATTCAAACTCTTTAATCTCATCCATAATTGATTCCCATTCAGGCACTTCTCGAAATAGCATTGTCTTCATTAGTTCATAGTCTTTTCGAAGTTCAGTACGAATTCGTTCAGGAGGTATCAGTCTAAGCATCCCTTTTCGAGCAGTGTCATAGCTCGCCCATTTAGAAGAGAAATATAAACTCTTGTGATTTGCTACTCTAGATAGCAAGTCAGAATTCTCAAGAGCTGGCCCCCTGATATCTGAGTTCAGCAGACAAAAAAAGTCGTAAAAGTGCCTAGAGAGCCTTAATGGCAAAGTTTTATGCTCTGGAAGATGAGAATACTGATGAAGTATCGTCGCTTTTTCCCAGAAGGTTCGCCTACCTGAAAGAACACGGACCTCAATACTTTCCTCTTCGACACTTTCAGGAAGAGCCTGTTTTGTATAACTTTGTATAGTACGCTTCTCTACAGGCCAATGCTCAGACCTTGCACCCATTTCAATTTTGACGATTGGACGAACATATCCCGCTTTGGATACATGGCTAGGATACCTAAAGAGGAGTGTTTGAAAAGATGGGTCTGTTTCATCTGAATAAACTTCCCACTCTTCTGAAAACCCTAACTTTTCAGTGATGGATTCCTTTAATAAGTTTAACACTCTAGTCTGAACAAATTTTGAGCACTCCTTAGATAAATTTTCTATCATCTGTTGCATCTTTTTCTTTGACGGTGCCTGTTCAATACTTAGCGGACTCACACCAAAGCAATCACCTTCAATAGAAAGGTCAATATCTTCAGAAAACCGATGAATAACGTTATATACTTTTGATAGAGAAGTCCATCCCTTAAAGGTCAATTTGGGCCCAATTTCATCAATCGAGTGGAGGCGCTCAAGAGTCCAAACAACCCAGTAATCTTTTTCAATTAACTCAAAGGGTATACTGATTTTTTCTGCTGCAGATCGAAAAAATAGCTCCCTTTCTCTCGTCGACAACTGATACATTTTGCTC
>CAZPBC010000002.1:0-90334 GCA_964584775.1 uncultured bacterium | reverse complement strand
GCCGTGACCCATCCTGGTACCATTATTGGCAAAGGAGCTTTCTGGTTCCCTTGTGTTTCTCATGGAGGAGTGGTTCCTTCAAACTGTGTCGTTCGACCTAAAGAAAGAGCAGAAGTCATTGAAAGAAAAGACATTAAGTAATCCTTTTAAAGAGCAAATAGCGAAAAAAATCGCTCCCTTTGTGGAAAAAGTGGAGAAAGATCTTCAGGAATACTTGCTCACATTAGAGGGAAAAGGACCCCTTTACGAACCCCTTTCCTACGCCCTTTTGGGAGCAGGAAAGCGCTTTCGTCCCGCACTGGTTTGGATGATTGCAGAGGGGTTGAGCCCGAAGGAGGGGTTGAAAGAGGCTGCCTTGGCTGCTGAGTGCTTTCACACAGCCTCATTGATTGCCGATGATCTTCCCTGCATGGACGATGAGAAATCGCGACGAGGGCGCCCAGCACTCCATCAGGCTTACGATGAAGCGACGGCGATTTTGACAAGCTACGCCCTCATTGCGGAGGGATACCGGCTTCTGACAAAAGGCTCTCCAGAGAGATGTCGTCTCGCTGTTGAAAATGCAAGTCAAAATAGCGGACTAGAGGGAGCTTCAACAGGCCAGTATTTAGATCTTTATGAGCAGATGGGAGAGGGAGAAACCCTTCAACAGATCACTCGACTCAAGACCGTTTCTCTCTTTGAAATTTCCTTCGTTTTTGGTTGGCTCTTTGGAGGGGGAACTCCTTCTCAGCTCGAGAGTGTCAAAAAAGCGGCAATGCATTTTGGAATGGCTTTTCAGATTGCAGACGATTTGGAAGATGAGAAAGAAGACCTCGAAAAAGAGAAAAAAGCGAACGCCGCCCTCCACTTTGGAAAAGATAAAGCGATAGAGATGTTCCACGTGGAAACTAAAGATTTTATCATAGAGCTTTCAGAGCTGGGCCTTCAGAAATCTCCCCTGTATGAAGCGGCGAAAGCACTTCAGCTATCTTCTAACTAGCCTGGTTAACCCCATTTTTACAAGATTTCGTGAACTATCGAGAGTTGGACTTCAAAGAGCCCATTCTTTCTGAATGGAGTGGGCAAACTTTGCTGAGGCACCAAGCTCCTTTTCAATGCGCAAGAGCTGGTTATACTTGGCTGTACGGTCAGAACGGGAAAGAGACCCGGTTTTGATCTGACCGGAGCCGGTGGCAACAGCAAGGTCCGAGATAAAAGTGTCCTCTGTCTCCCCAGAACGGTGAGAGATCACAGTAGTGAATTGATGGTTTTTTGCGAGTTGAATCGTTTCGAGGGTCTCTGTCAGTGTCCCGATTTGATTCACCTTGATGAGAATTGAGTTGGCGGCTTTCAGTTCGATACCTCGGCGTAGAAAGTCGGGGTTGGTGACAAAGATGTCATCTCCGACAATCTGGATCCTTTTGCCGAGCTTTTCGTTGAGCTGCTGCCAGCCCGCCCAATCATTTTCATCGAGCCCATCCTCGATGGAGTCAATCGGAAAAGAGTCGACAAGTGACTCTAAAAGAACTACTTGTTCATCAGAAGAGCGCTGTTGAAAAGACTCTCCTCTCTCCTTCTTCTTGAAGTCAATGTACTTTCCCTTGTTCGTGTCGTAGAAGGAAGAAGCCGCACAGTCGAGAGCGAGTGTGACTTCACCACCGGGCCTTAGGCCTGCTTTTTCAATCGCTTTGACAAGGAATTCGAGAGCCTCTTCGTTTGATCCGAGATCAGGTGCAAAGCCCCCTTCGTCGCCGACAGAGGTGGATAGTCCCTTTGAGTGGAGTAGGCTTTTCAGATGTTGGAAGATCTCTGCTCCCCACCGCAGGGCTTCGGTAAATGAGGATGCTCCGCGAGGACGAATCATAAACTCTTGAAAGTCAAGGCTATTTGAAGCGTGAAGGCCACCGTTGATGACGTTCATCATCGGGCAAGGAAGGAGGTGTGCATCGACACCGCCAATATAGCGGTAGAGAGGAAGTCCCTCTTCGTTCGCTGCTGCACGGGCGGCGGCGAGGGAGATTCCCAAAAGCGCGTTGGCTCCAAACTGGCTCTTTGTAGAGGTTCCGTCGAGCTGGATCATCGTCTGGTCGAGGGTGCGTTGGTCACTGACCTCAAGACCTTTAACTGCTTCAGCAAGAGGACCTTCAACGTTTTTGATTGCCTTTAGAACTCCTTTTCCTAAGTAACGAGAAGGGTCTTTATCGCGCAACTCAAGCGCTTCGTGTTCCCCTGTGGAAGCACCAGAAGGAACGGCAGCACGGCCGACAGCTCCTTTTTCCGTTTTTAGGTTCACTTCGAGGGTCGGTTGTCCTCTCGAGTCGAGGATTTCAAGTGCATCTAGCTGAACGATTTTACTCATAGTAATTTCGATCATAAAAAAGTGGCTGTTTCATCTCAAGAAAGTTTCCCTTATTTTGTAAATGGGTTATCCTCGCTCCAAAAAAAGGAGAACACTCATGGCGAATGCAGTGGATACAGAAAGAAAAAAAGCTCTCGATAGCGCCGTCAGCTACATCAAGAAGCAGTTTGGTGAAGGAGCGATCATGACACTTGGAGCGGCACACGCTTCAAGAGAAATTAGTGCGATTCCAACGGGAGCGTTGACTCTTGATGAAGCACTCGGAATCGGAGGTGTTCCAAGAGGACGTGTTGTTGAGATTTACGGGCCTGAGTCCTCAGGTAAATCGACACTGGCTTTACATATTGTTGCAAACGCTCAAAAAGGTGGTGGACTCGCTGCGTATATCGACGCGGAGCATGCTGTGGACCCATCTTATGCGAAGAAGATTGGGGTCAATGTGGACGACCTACTGATCTCTCAGCCCGACTCAGGGGAAGAGGCGCTGAACATCGCAGAGACGCTCGCACGTTCCAACGCAGTCGATGTCATCGTGATTGACTCGGTTGCAGCCCTCGTGCCGAAGACAGAGCTTGAGGGGGAGATTGGAGATCAATTTATGGGTCTACAGGCGAGAATGATGTCCCAAGCACTGCGTAAGCTCACTGCAGCCCTTGCGAAGAGCAATACGTGTGCGATTTTCATCAACCAAGTCCGTGAAAAGATCGGGATTGTTTATGGAAACCCTGAAACAACGACAGGGGGACGTGCGCTTAAGTTTTACAGCTCTGTGCGCATGGAGATCCGCCGTGCTGGATCGATCAAGTCATCAGATAACCGTGAGCTCGGGAACCGAACCAAGGTGAAAGTCGTGAAGAATAAGATGGCGCCTCCTTTCCGCGTCGCTGAGTTCGACATCTTCTTCGATGAGGGGATTTCTCGTACTGGAACGGTCATTGACCTTGGTGTCGAGTGTGGAATCATCGATAAGAAAGGAGCGTGGTTCTCTTACAACTCAGAGAGACTCGGTCAAGGGCGTGAAGCGGTGCGTGAACTGCTTAAAAACGACTCGGCGCTGATGGAAAAACTCGAAAAAGAGATTGCTGAGAAGAAATTCGGCAAAGCTCCGGCTGAAGAGCCAGCTCAAGAAAGCTAAAACAACAGAATCTGGTCGAGGGGGATATCCGTTTCCTGCGGTGAGAACTCCCCCTCGATTCTTTGCTCTTGATACCCAAGTCCTACCTTTTCCACTGAAGACGAATCAAATCTAGCAAAAAAGCGGTCGTAGTGCCCTTTTCCATATCCTATACGGTGAAAATTAGAGTGAAATGCGACTCCAGGTACGAGTGAGAGGTCGATTTCGCTCTCTTTTACACGTGAACAGAGGGTGGGAGAGGGCTCTAAGATCCCGTAAGAGGAGGGTTGGAGCTGCTTGAGCGAAGTCACACGGAAAACTTCTATGGAGTCTGCCACGACGCGGGGTAGTACTAAAGAACCTCTCTTCATCAAGAAGAGGTTGATCTCTTTCGTTGAAATTTCGGATCCAAAGGAGGCAAAAGAGAGAACGGTGTCCGACTTTGAGAGAGCTTGAGTGCAATAGTCGAGAGCTTTTCCTTCAGCTTTTAGACGTAAATCTAACGAAATTTGAGCTCTTTTCTCTAAGTAGTGCTTACGTAAAGTGGCTTTCTTAGAAGGAGGCTTCCGAGGGTGGATCAAAAGTTTATTAGGGAAGAGGAACTCCGTTCTTGTAGGTGATTTTCGTTTTGAAGTTCCCATCAGAGTCATATAGGGTGGCGGAGCCGTTTCCATTCACAACGCGGGAGGTAGAACGCTTCTCCCCTTTTTTATAGTACTCTCCTTTTTGAAGGAGGTCATCTCTGTATTCCTCGATGAGCATGAGGTCTCCACTCTCATACCAGCCGGTGAGGAGTCCATTTTTCTTGTGGTTGTGGATCTCTCGTTCACTTTGTGGCTTTCCAGAGGGGTACCAAGTCTTGACGTTTCCACGGATTTGTCCCTCGACCCAGGTGAGAGTGATTTTAGGGCGAGTGGTTCCTGCATAGTACTCTGTATCTTCACCATGTTTCAGCCCATTCTTCACGTGGTATCTCTGTAAAATGAGACGGTGTTCATCATAGACGACCACTTCTCCAGAAGGGAATCCATCCCGGTATTCATGTGTTTCTGTGAGGTGTTTTTTTCCAAAAAGAGCGCGTCTTCCATTGCCCTCTTCCACTTTCGAGAGCTCATTTCCCCTCTCGTCAGTGTAGCGTCCCTTCATCAGTTTGCCGTGGTAGTAGAACTCGTCAGATTGGATCTCTCCGTTTGACCAAAAGCGCTTTAAGTCCCCGTCGCGGAGCCCTTCTTTATAGTGAGAGCGTTGAAGGAGGAGCCCGTCGGGTGTGTAAATCTCTTCAGTTCCTTCTTGGTTACCAGCAGTATATTCGAGCTCCTTCCACACTTTACCATCAGGATGATAGTAGGTCACCGAGCCATCCATCATTCCTTTGCTATAAGGAAAGGTGGCGGCAAGGGTTCCTTGGTCATCCCAGCAAGAGGCCATCCCATCAAAAATCCATGTGGCGCGCGCTTCGTCGGAGAGTTCTGGCTCTCCTTCAACCACCGTTGCCTCCAATGCGAGAGTTCCGTTTGGATGCCATTCGAGATAGGCTCCTCTAGCCCGGCCATTCGAGATTTCTAGGTATTGATAGGGCTGCCCATTTTCGTGGTAGGTGTTGACAGAGGAGTTGACATTGCCCTCACCGTCGCGTTTGTAGACGCGTGCGACCTCTTTATAGGGCTGGTTGGTTGAAAAGTTCGTGTTTTCGTAGAGAGAGAGCCTGTCTTGGTTGCTGATCGTCTCCGAAAAGCCGTTTCGATCCACGATCGTGACAGTGGAGAGAGAAGAGGTTTCTACTTTAGAGCAGGATGCCAGCAAAAGAAGGAGAGAAAGAAGCGATTTCTTCATTGTTGAAACTCCCGTTTTAATAATTTTAGATTGATGCGGAAGACTTCACTTCCTGTGAGAGTTGGAGCACGGTCCATACGAAAATCAGTGATGATCAGTTGAGGTTTTTTCGAGGTCTCGTCGAAGTTTTCCCCCTTTTCTATGCGTGTGAGGAGGGTTTGGAGGTCAGCCATATCGAGCTCAACCGGCTTCACCAGCGACTCGGTTGTCTCCGTAAAACCACCCAAATTTTGGACATTGCTTTCGGCAAAGACAATTTTATTGGTGTTTTTAAGAAAAGAGAGCCGTTCATGCAGAGATTCGTTATCGATGGCGGTGAAGGTCTGGACACTCTTTTCTAAGGTTTCGATCTCTGGAAGGAGCAGTTGAAGGGATTCGAGTTCTTTATCGATATAAAATTTATCGGAGCCGGAGTAGGTCACCATGATTGACTTGTTGAGCTCTCCGCGCTTTTGCTTGAGGTAGGCCATCTCTTCAAGCGCTTGGATCCTTTTTTCAAGCGTTTGGATGGCTCCCTTCTCTGAGAAAAAGTAAAAAAGCACCAGGAAAGAGGGAAAGAGTCCAATGACCAAGAGGTAGAGGATGGCTCGTTTCACAGGGATAGAGAGAATCCACTTACTCACCGTTCACCTCCCTGGCTTGGAGTTTGGGTGTCCGATTTTTTAGAAAGAAGGTGGTGCGGTAGAGGTTTTGTGAGGCGTTCCACTTTACTTCTGTTTTAGGGTCGACAAAATCGTTTGGTTTGAGGAGTGCTTCGTGGAACTCTCTTGCATTCTTCGGAGTCCCTGTTTGGAACTCTAAATCCACTTTCACTCGGTATTTTTCGCGTTTCTTCTTCGAATCAGGCCTTTTGACAAGGGTGTACTGGAGGCTTTGGATCTCAATCAAGGGAGCCTCTCCAGGAGCGGGAGCTTTTGCATACGGATGAGAGCCAAGCCAAGCTAAAAGGTCTGAAAGGTTTGGAACATCGGGATAGAGAGGGAAGTATTCCGGATCTTTAGCCACTTTTTTCTGGATCCAACTGACGCGTGATTGGATTTCATCAAAAGAGAGGTCAGAGAGTTGTTTTGCTCCAGAGGGGAATTCGAACTCCACCTCCTTTGAAGGAAGGTCGACGACTCGAAGGAGGGTGTTGTAGCTTTGCTGGAGTTCTCTCAACTCATAGGAGATGGTTGCCTTCGAAAAGAGGAAGAGAGAGACAAGGAGGAGGAGGCAAGCAGCTCCATAAGTGTAAAGCGGCTTGACATAGGGTTTCCAGGGGTTGGAAGGGGCAAAAGAATCTTTTCTAAGGTTCACATTATCAAGAGTTTTGTCTTGAGTTGTGAGCGCAAGGCCTACGGGAATAGCAAAGAGGAGAATCTCTTTTTCTTCGAGTCCGAAGGTCTCTTCAGGGAGCACTTCATCAATTTGTAGACGGAGGAGGAGTTCTTTCTTAAGTTCTTGATATTCAGTTACTTTTCCAGTAAAGAAGACGCCGGAGATGTCTAGGGATTTAAACTGTTTACTGAGAGAGAGGAGGATGCGCTCTAGTTCGAGTTTGAGTCCCTCTTGATCAAGGTGTACCGTATGGATTCCGAGGGGAACACCATTTTTCTGCAAAAGGGCTATGACACTCTCTTCACCGAAGTGGATCACAAAGGTCGTCGTCGTTTTTTCCTCTTCCGGGAGAACGGCCTTACAAAGTGTTGCAAGTCCTTGACTTTCAGGGAAAAGATAGTCTGGGTCGACCCCCACTTCTTCCCAGTTTTCGAGGGCGAGTTCCACGCTCTCTTGACGCGCAGCGAAAAGGGAAAGGTGTGTTGTTTGTCCAAGGGTTTCTCTTTTGGCAAAGGTGAGGACGGCTTCTTCAATGGGGAAGGGGAGGAGGGGTTCTGCTTCAAAGGGTAAGACAGAGAGGAGCGCTTTTTCTTTTTTTAGCTTGAGGTCGAGAGGGCGGATTAAAATATCTTTTGCAGGAAAAGAGGCTGCGACCTGTTCATGGAGGGTAGGATCGAACTCAAAATCGGCGAGCTCATCGACCTCAGCGGAGAAGACTTGAGGAGTCTTATCCATCTGAACTGTCACAGCATAGAGAACATTTTGATCTCGATGCAGGCTAAAAACAGACTCGCTTTTCCAAAGGTTCAGCATATCATATGCTCTTTACTTTTTTAGACTTAAAGACTAAGATTATCAAAAAAATGCGTTTTTTTGAAGGAATTCTTTATGGCCTTATTACTCTTGATCATTGATAAGCTCTTTTTGATTTACATGCTCATGATTTTTGCCCGCATTTTGAGCTCCTGGTTGCCTGAGCTTCAACAGTACACGGTCATGAAGTATATCATGGCCTACACCGATCCTTATCTAGAAATTTTTAGACGGATCATTCCTCCCTTAGGAATGATCGATTTTAGCCCCATTGTCGCGCTTTTTGCGCTGCAATTCATTGAGTATGGAGTGAAATGGCTCATCATCACGATCGGTTCTTAAAGCGCCCCTTTCAATATGGGTCGATCACTCTGCCCAACAACATCTTCTATGCTCCTTTAGCCGGTTGTTCTGACCTCCCTTTTCGTGAGATGGGAAGCGCTTACCGTCCAGGACTCCATTTTTGTGAGATGGTCAAGATGGATGCGCTCATCCGTGGCGATGTCGGAACCTTCCGCCTTTTAGATTACACGGAAGGGATGCACCCGATTGGAGCCCAATTGGTCGGTTCCAACCCCAAAATTGCCGGGAAGTCGGCCAAAATCTTAGAAGAGCTGGGCTTTGATGTGATTGATCTCAACTGCGGCTGCCCGGTCGATAAGATCACCAAAGATGGGAGTGGGTCAGGGCTGCTTCGCCAGCCAGAAAAGATCGGAGAGATTGTCAGTGAGATCAAAGCGGCCGTGAAAGTTCCCGTATCTGTCAAAATCCGTATGGGTTGGACAGAAGAGGAGCTTGTGGGACCTCAGATCACTCAGATTGCTGAAGCCGCAGGCGCCGTCTCCATCTGTGTCCATGGACGAACGCGCAAGCAGGGCTACAATGGCAATGCCAAGTGGGATTGGATTAAAGAGTGCAAAGAGGCCGCAAAAGAGATCCTCGTTCTTGCCAATGGAGACCTCTTCTCAGGAGAGGCGGTTCAGAAGGTCTTTGAGCAAACCGACTGTGATGGAGTGGTGATCTCTAGAGGGACGATGGGAAGTCCTTGGATTGTTGAGGAAATGATTGAGTATCTCACGACGGGAAAGGCGACTCCGAAAACAGCGGAAGAGTATAAGCAAACACTCCTCGATCATTTTGACAAGGTGCTCCACTATCACAACGATAAAAAAGCGGTCATTGATGCACGCCGTATCGGCTGCTGGTACATTAAAAGCACCAGCGGAGCGAAGCAGTTCCGTCAGAAGATGAGCCGCGCCGCGGATGTCGAAGAGGTCAAAGAGATCATCCACGACTTCTGCTTTCACGGATCTTAAAAAAATCAGAGGTCAGGGTTGAAACGACTCGACTCTTCTTAGAAGATTAGAGGCTTCCTCTCGATTCAAGATCGATTTTTGAATTAGTTCCCTGAGTGTTGCAATCACTTTAGAGCTCTCTACCTCGACCCCTGACTCTCTCGCTTTGATCAACTGTTTTGCAGCGAGCAGAGAATGGGAGGGTTCATCATCGGAGAGTTGATCAGTGAGTGTCTTCAATACAAATTCCCAGTTGACGTTGACTCCTCTGAGTCCCAATTTCATTAAAAGCTTTGCCTTAAGTAAGTTAGTATAATTGGTTGTTTCAAAAGAACAAAATTGAGCCACTTTTCCTGTATGAGAGGAATCGATCTCGCTTGGTGATAGTATCGGAAGAACTTTTTTCCAATCGATATCATGACCGTCACTCTGGATTTTTAGAAGAGTGTTGATTGCCTGCAGCTTCAGTTCAAAGTTTGGAGATTTTTCGAGAAGATCCATCAATGTTTGAACGACCTGAGGATAGGATGTTTTAACCCTAGTGCGGGCCAATATTTTTGCAGCTTTACCTTGGTTCATGCGATCTCCAGTTTCCAGAATGCGAGTTGCAACAGAGATCACTGTATCGAGGTTGACAGGAGCTCCTCTCTCCTTTGCATCTACCACCACCAAGGCAGCGTCTAGTTGCCTTTCCAAGTAGTCTTCAATTTCAACTTCCCCTTCTTCGGGGGCCATCAGTGCGGGTAAATCACTTATTCTCTCCCAATCAACGGCCATTCCTCCAAGTCCGCGTCTGACTAAAAGGCGTGCAGCTTCGATTTTTAGCTCATCAATTTCATGAGTCAAAGGGTCGACATCCAACGCGAGCCGAGTCCATTCCACGGAAGCTCCCTTGGATTCTGCTTTTAGCAAAAAATTGACAGTGTCCAATTTTGTTAAATCGTCCCCTTTACAAAAGAGTTCCATTAAGGTTGTGACGACCTTCTCGGTTTGGACTGGGGCTCCATGCTCTTTAGCGAGCATCAACAATTTAGCAGCCTTGAATTTTACCGAATCATTTTGATTATGAAGGAGGTACATGAGAGGAGTGACGGCGTCCTCTCTAAGAGAGGTGGACTGATCTTTCAATATTTCACTTAGCATCGTGTTTGCATAGGTTGGATTGGTTGGAAGAGAGCCTGCGATTGAACTTAGAATTCTTTGCCAATTCAAGGAGATACCTAGTTCTTTAGCGGAAAGTAAAACCTCTATCAGTTCGGACCAAAGGACCGGGGATTTGTCACGATGTGATAAGTGAATGACCTGAAAGCAGTCATTCAAAAAGCGGGAAACAAGATTCGTGTCTAAAGGAGCTCCACACTGTTTAGCACGAAGTAAAAGCTTCACTGATCCAAGTCGAATATGGATATCTTCGTGAGAGAGTAAACCGTTTAATTTCTCCAAAAAGTCGTTATTTAAGAACCATCGATCGGGAAGCACATTTTCTACAGCTCTGGGTGTCCCCAGCTGTTGTTTAGTCAAATACCCTAAAAGATGAGGGATAAGACTGGGGGGAAAAGCTTCGAGCGAGTCTAATAGGTGCTTTATGTTTCTGTTTTCAATTCTAAACAGAATCCAGATCGAAACGGCGTTACACAGTGCTGCAGTGACTTCTGCTTCTGTCTCTAGTCCCTCGAGAGGCGTCAGTCTATCTTTGTAAAAGCATGCTGCAGGTGAAGAAGGAAGGCTCCGCAAGAACTGGAGGATTTTGTCGAGATCTCCCGAAACGCTGCCTGCTTCATCACGGACGTCTCGACCTAACAACCGCGGTTGTTTAGGGGGAGGAGGAGAGGCTGGAGGGCTTGAATCGGGGCTTCTGGTATCTTTATTAACTTTATTAATCATGTTTTATAACCTATTTTTGTTAATAATATTACCATTAAATTAAAAATAAAATAAACAAAAATAATCAATATTGAATCTAAAAATGGCGCAGGTGGTGCAAATTTTGAAAGAGACTTGGTGTATGAAGGGCGTCTCTATCAATCTGGGATCACTCAAGGGTACAAAAAATTAGAGGAAGACGCTAAACTTAATTTTTTAAATTCAAAAAGGAAAATCCAATGGCAATCAAAATCACACAAGGTGGACTCTATTTTTCAATGTTGAATTATACCGAAAGGACGCTGCAACAGAGGTACTGCACACCTAGGGGTGATTTTGAAATGGATCATGAGTTGGCTATAAAGCGGATTGGTGAGTCCAGTTTGAAGAGTGCGAGTGAGAAGGTTTCCGACCTCGATTTGAAGGGACGTCTGAAAGCGGTCGGCGACGCAGAAAGTATTGGAGAAGCGTGGGATTTGTCATCGAAGTTTTTCAATGAGGTATTAGATTATTGTCGTTATACGATAACTCCTTACGTCAGTCTACAAACCATAGTCGAGATTCCTCTCCGTACTTTGGCAGGAATTTTGGGTCCTATTGCCGCGGCTCCATTCAGTGTGGGGATATTTGCTGTGCATGAACTTTCTATTCTCTTCTTCAATAGAGAAGAGGCGAGTGAAAAGCTCTACTCTACCTCCTGGCAGCGGCTGAAGCCTTTTGTGACGGACGCAGCTCTTTTTATCACAACGGTTGCTTTAGCCTGTTTTTCGTTGATTCCTGTCGTGGTTTTTGGCGCCTTGATTGGTAGCCGTCCCGTACAAACCTATTTCCTTTCGAGAGAAGAGCGTTTTGAGTATACAGTGGAGCAAGAGTTTCGCCGAGAAGGCTTTGATGTTGTCTTTGAAGTCGGTGATAGGGATCTTTACGAGCTCAGACGTGAGTTTAGAGAGCGTCGAGACCTAAAAGAAATTGAGGCTCAGGATGTTAGACTTCCGAATATCGACGAGGTCAAAAATTGGCTAGCCTTCTACACGCGGCTGGATAACGCCCTTACCACAGCTTTTCCAGAGCTCACAATCGGTTAAACGATAGTAGAGCAAGAAAAGCTGATTTTCAGCAGGTTATGCTCTTGATTAATAATTCCCCCCTTCGATATGAGTTGAGGTAGTGGACGAAGCACGACCTCGATAAAGGCACCCTGGTACTTTCCTAACTTTTATTGATTAAACGAAGGAGTGGTAGATTATGGAATCTTCTCTTACAGGAGTGTATTTAAGCCGCGTGCAGCGGCACACAGAACCCACCTACGCACTCAAGGTGGAAAACGTTCCGTATAAACATCTGTTGGCTCGGATGATGTCACGGGACTATCTTACTTCGGACCAGAAGCCGAGCTTTGCTTTTGGGATGTTCCGTGCTGCTCCCCTTACCCCGGGCTCCAAGGTCGAGTATGAGAGAGCAGCTGCTGGTGCGAACTCTTTTGTGGGATTGGTGGGGATGGCTTTGGCGGTGACCCGTGTCGCTGTCCGTCATTTCTTTCGCTTACTGAGTGGTTTGCAATCAACCGCCCTGCGCTATCCTATCCGCTGGGTTGCAGCGATTTTTACCGCAGTGGTGGTGGCTCCGATTGGAGTGGCCTATCACTCTGCACATCTAGCTCGTGATATTATATATGGGAACAAGGCGGTAACGCACTTGAAACCACTCAGCACAGATCTATTAGTGTCGATCATGGGAGTGGCTTCTGCGGTCCTCTACCCCCTTGGACTTCTTCTCTTAGGAGCGGCTCTTTGGTTGAGCCCTGTCTATTATAGTCTCTTTTCGACAGAAGAAGCGAAGGCTGAGATCGTCCAACGTCATTTCTATCGGCAAGGATTCATTGTGAATGGAGCGTTAGACTTAAAGCAATTGAGAGACGAGGTTGATAAGAAGCAAGAGAACTTATCAGAGGTCAGAGAAGGCTACTTTAACGTTGATGATCATCTAGTAAACGCGCAGAAGATTGTTCGATTGTTAGAAAGTCACATCAATAAGGTGGAGATAGCATCTAGTGAAAGAGATGCTCTAAAGTTTCCTCACAGAAAGGGGGATAAGCATGCAAAAGTGGATGCTTTTTATCGGACTGTTGAGTTTATAGGGACCCTTCCTATTCAGGTGGTGGCTCCGATGGCTATAGGTGATTTCAACCGTGAGATTGAAAGGCTGGAGCTTGGGCTCGACTTCTCTTCTCATGGTAAATGTCTTAGCGCAGCGATTGATGCCATTAGGAAGAAAAACAAGTGGTATACAGATATCTTGGTAGGTTCAAAGCCTACCCACAACGCTATTCCTGATATCGAGAGAGAGTTTTGGTCTCAACTTGCAAGGTTTCGGAATGGAGCGACTTATACCCAGCGACAACGCTGTATCTCCTATATCCGGCCTCTAGAAGATCAACTCGTCTCTTATGGCTAATGGATTCTTTTCCGCAGGCCAGCCGATCTTGGCCTGCGGAAGCTTTCTGCTTACTTAAAGAACACTTCTGTTAATAATTTCTTTAGTCTGTTAGATTCTAAAATTTAACACGATACGGTTGCATGTCCGACGATCCTGAAGAGATTTATAAGCCCCTTTACGATGCGGTAGTCCCTGACCTCGATTACTACTTAAGACAGATCGACTGTCGTGACGGATGTCCTGTGAACACCGATGGCCGCGGCTATATGATGGCGCTCCATGCGGGAAACTATTTAGAGGGCTACAAGATCGCTCGTGGACCGAATCCCTTCGCCTCGATCTGTGGTTTGATCTGTGGGGCCCCGTGTGAGATCTCTTGCCGCCGTGACCGGGTCGATAAAACTCTCACGATTCGAGCCCAAAAGCGCTACCTGGATGAGTGGTTTGGTTATTCAAAAAAAGCTCATATTCAATCACTTGAGTATTCTTATGCCCGTGGCTCGACAAAGCCAAAGAAAAATGGTCTCAAGGTGGCCTGCCTCGGCGCAGGTGTCGCTTCCCTGACGGTCGCTCACGACCTCCTCCGCCTCGGCTATGAAGTGGATGTCTTTGAGATGATGCGCATGGCAGGGGGGATGCTCACCTACGGTGTCCCGAACTACCGTTTGAAGAACGAAGTCGCTCTCAATGAGTGTGCTGCGATCGAACACCTCGGGGCTAAGATCATCTATAACACGAAGGTCGGGCGCGATATTTTGATGAGCGAGCTCGAGGAGAAATACGATGCCATCTTTATCGGGATCGGTCTCTGGCGTTCCCGCTCCCTTCCGATTCCCGGTGCAGATGCCCCCGACGTCATCCGAGGAATCGAGTATTTACGGGTCCTCTGTGCTGAGGAGAAGTGGTCGATCGGTCGAAAGATGGTGGTCATTGGGGGGGGGAACGTTGCTTTCGACGTTGCGCGGACCTCGGTACGGAACGGCGCTGAGGTGACGATGACCTGTCTGGAGGCGCGTGATGAGCAGACGGCGGATGAGTTTGAAATTGAAGATGGTTTAGAAGAGGGAGTGACCATTGTCAACCGTGTGGGTCCGAAAGAGATCCTCCGCGATGAGGAGGGCAAAATCGTTGGGCTGAAGGTCCAAAGAATCTCCTCTCTTTTTGACAGTGACGGCCGCTTCGCACCGCAGTTCATTGAGGGAGATGAGTCGGTGATTGAATGCGACACGATCGCTCTTGCCATCGGACAGTCGATGGATACCAGCTTTCTAAACGGCTGGGAGAAGGCCGATCAGCTCAAGATCGACAGAGGGATCATTCAGACAGAGCGCGAGACAGGGCGCACCTCTGTTGAAGGCGTCTATGCAGGCGGCGACGCTGCCTTCGGTCCGGCGCTCTTCATCACGGCGATCCGTCATGGACAAGAAGCCGCACGGACCATTGACACAGACCTCCGAGGGACACGTCCCTACCAGGAGGTGGTTGGCGAGTTCACCGAGATCTCTCCTATCCGGAATAAAGACTACCTCCGCACCGACTACGCTCTCCCGACCTCTCAGCCGAAGGAAGTGAGGAAAGAGAACTGGAACATGGTGGAGAATAACTACACCGATGAGTCGGCCCACGAGCAGGCCAACCGCTGCCTTCAGTGCCATGTCAACCCCGTCTTCGATGGAGCGCTTTGCATCAAGTGCAACGGCTGCGTCGATGTCTGTCCTTGTAACTGCTTAAAGCAAGTTCCGCTCAGCCAGCTCAACCTCGACCAAGGAGATGGGAAACTGCGTCAAGCGGTCGATAACCTCTACAGTGTGGACTCGGATGAGATCGACGAGTCTGAGCTTGATTTGATGGGGACGGCAATGTTAAAAGATGAGGACCTCTGCATCCGTTGCGGTCTCTGTGCAGAGAAGTGCCCGACTCAAGCTGTGACGATGGATGTGATGAATTACTCAATTCGGTGGATTGGATAGTGGATGGTCTGTTACTTTTAACTTCTCTGATGGGAGTTTCGACGCTTGTTGTGACCTATCTCTTTTGGAGGAAGGGACACTTCGATGATGTCGAGGATGTGAAATATGAACTTTTTCGAAATGATAAGGACGACTAAACGATGCCGAAGTACCGCAACTCTTTGAATGTCGATCCCGACGATGAGGATCCACGGATCTCGAGGCGCTCTTTCCTTGCGCTCTTGGGTGTCGGTGCAGGAGTGGTGGGGCTTTCACAGGTCTTTGGCATGTCGATGCTGGGGTTCCTCTATCCGAATGCAATGAAAACACCCCCATCGACCTTTTCGATCGGACGCCCTGACGACGTTCTTTCGAGAGATGGAAAAATCTTCGATCCGAATCAGAAGGTCTTTATCCAGACGGCAGGAGGGAAGGTGCGCGTCCAGACGGCGGTGTGTACTCACCTCGGCTGCACCGTCAACGCGGTAGAGACGGGCTACAAATGCCCCTGTCATGGGTCGACCTATGACCAATATGGACGAAACACCGGAGGGCCCGCCCCGCTGCCTTTGGTGTTCTTTAAAGTTTTTCTGGGAGCCTCTGGCGATCTGATGGTCGACAAAGCCCAGCAGACACTCGATTTTGACGCAGCATGGTTTACAGTGAGTTAGTGAATGGAAACGTTTAAGGGAAAAAGAAGAGAGAGTTTTTTCGAGCACTTGCTTAATCTCCCACGCGCCTTTGTCCGCTCGATCTTCCGCCACAACTACCCCAACAACGACGTCGACCGCTCGGAGATCGTCTTTAAGAACTTCTTTCTCCACTTCCACCCGGTTAAGTGCCACAAAAACTCGCTCGATCCCTTTTATACTCTTGGTCTCGGCGCCATCACGACCAGTCTATTCCTCATCCTGACGATTTCAGGCGTGATTTTGATGTTCTACTACATCCCCGCTGAAGACCGCGCTTTCCAGATCATGAAAGATTGGCAAGATACGACCCCGTTTGCAGGCTTCTACCGCAGCATGCACCGTTGGAGCGCACATTTGATGGTGCTCTTTGTCTTCTTGCATATGTCGCGGGTCTTCTATACCGGTTCCTACAAGGGGATGCGCAAGTTCAACTGGGTGATCGGTGTCATCTTGATGGTGATGACTCTTCTTCTCTCTTTTACAGGTTACCTGCTTCCTTGGGACCAGCTCTCCTTCTGGGCGGTCACGGTCGGAGCGGAGATTGCGGGCTATGCGCCGAACATTCCAGGCTTTGAGTACAACATCAACAAAGTGATGCTTCTTGCCTCGACAACCGTGGGCCAAGATGCCTTGATCCGTTTTTATGTCTTGCATGTGGCGGTGCTTCCGATCTTCACCTCCATTTTAATTGGGGTCCATTTTTGGCGGATCCGGAAGGATGGAGGTCTTTCACGTCCTCCAGACCAACTGCGACCTGACCCTTACCGCGTTGTGCAACGGTCTGATACGAAAGAGTCTTTTGCTCCAGGTGTGAAACGTACCTACGGATTGATGGAACTCGTGCGGGGGACTTGTCCTACCGTCGACAAAGGCCCCTACAATTTTGTCTTCACCTGGCCGCATCTTCTCCGCGCTGAGCTTGTCGCCTTTTTAGTCATTTTAGTTCTTGTTCTCGGGCTTTCCCTCATCGACGCGCCGCTTGAAGAACCGGCAAACCCGAGCAAGCCGCCCAACCCTTCAAAGGCGCCGTGGTACTTCCTCGGTCTGCAAGAGATGGTTGCGTACAGTGCTTTTTGGGGAGGGATAGGAGTGCCTTTCTTGATCGTGATCGGCCTTGCACTCATCCCCTACCTCGACCGCAACCCTCACGGTGAGGGCTACTGGTTCCACCGTAGCCGCTACCTTGCGATTTTCCTCTATACGGCCTTCATGACCTCTCAAGGCATCTTGATCATCGTCGGCTCCCTCTTCCGGGGAGCGAACTGGGGATGGATTTGGCCTTGGACTGAAACGTTTGCGAGGCACTAGATGAGACGTGGGGAACTCTATCAAGTTTTGCTGATCGCCCTTGCTATCGCCGGGACAGCAATCTTTACGGTCGTCATCTACCGCGAGCTCTTCCCTGAATATAAGATCTACCAGAAAGCCTACGTCCAGCTTGAGGAGTTCCGCTCCTCCTACACTGGAAGACCCCCTGCGCCCTTTAAATTTGGTATCAAGCAGATTGTCATTCCGAAAGAGGACAAAGGCCCTGAAACGATCGACCGTTGCATCTCTTGCCATGTCGCCCTAGAACTAGAACACTTCTCCCCGACCAAGCTCGACGTCGATATCAACGGGGAGTTGATCTTGGATGACAACGGCGTTCCGAAAAAAGTCCCGAATCCCGACTACATCTTCACAAAACTCGATGAGAAGATCGCTTTGCTCCGCGAGCAGGGAAATGAGTCGGAGGCAGACGCTCTTGCTGAGCTCAAGGTGGCACATGTCGGTGAGCACACCTACGAGATGAGTCAAGTCCTTCAGATGCACCCCCTCATGGGCAAAGAGACGCGGCCGTTTGAGTTCCACCCAGTCGAAGAGTATGGCTGTACTGTCTGTCACGGAGGGAATGGCCGAGGGCTTGTGACCGACCGTGCCCACGGACCGGTCTTCGACGGCACCTACGAAGAGTCATTCCAAGGTCCCGAACCCGAATTTTTGGAAAAAGATCCGAATGGAAACGACCCGCTCTTTTCTAAGGCGTATAACCACAAACCAGGACACCGCCTTCTCTTTCAAACCGATCCGCTGTTGGTGGGTGGGGCGATTGAAGCACGCTGTGCTCAGTGCCACGACCCTTCCGAAAAGGAACTCGCCCTTCCGGACGCTGTTGAGGTGAAAAGGGAGTATGATGCCCTCATTGAGCTCCTCTCGTTGAAAAAGTGGATCGAAGATCAGGGTGTGCAGTCGGTTTTGACAAAGCTTGAAGAGAAGCAAAAGGATTACACGCTCTCTGAAGAGGGACTGGAAAAGCTAGAAGCGAACATCGCCTACCTCAGACGTGCGCTTGTCAGTGCCGAGGGAGATGTCAAAAAAGAGACTCTGATTCTCGACCGCGTCAACCGTGACCTCCTCAGTCTCGTGGGGAGTGAAGAGACACTCAATAAACTCGAAGCCTCTTTCGACCAGAACCCGGATCTCACTCTCGAACAAGTGACATCGATTGTGGAGTCGGGATCGATCCATAGCCGCCAAAAGCCTAGACCCGTTTCGGATGTGAACCGCTTGACGAAGTCTTACCAGCGCGGCGAAGAACTTTTTGTCTCTCAAGCGTGTTACGCCTGCCACCGGATCACCGGTTTTGCGCGTGGAGGGGTTGGTCCTGAGCTGACTCTTGAAGGACTCTCCTACCCCTGGTTCATGAAAGAGTCGATTGTCTGGCCACAAGCCGACCTTAAAACCTCTACGATGCCCAACTACAAGCTCGACCACCAGGAAGTCGAAGATTTGATGGCATTCCTCCTGGCGCAGCGTGGACAGAAGAGATCGCGTTCGGATTTTGATGAGGCCGCGACAAACCGCGCCTGGGAAGAGGGACGTCTCAAAAGAGAATGGGAAAAACCGCTCTCTTCCGACCAGATCCGTGATGTGCGCTCAACGATGATGATCTTTGCGACAGAAGGATGTGCCGCCTGCCACCGTCTTGAAGGGTTTGACTCCCAGTGGGGTGTGGAAGGTCATGACGATCAGCAGTGGTTCCGTGAACTTTTCCCCGAAGAGGCTCTCGGTTCGACGATCGTCCGTTCTTTAGAAGAGAACGCAGCCGAGATCGATGCCAAAATTCAGAAGGTGGGAGAGCCTGGACTGCTAGAGAAGATGCAGGAGAAGTACCCTGGGAACATGGAGTCCTTCTACTCAAACTTTCGCTATGCATCGCGTGCAAAGAATCATGAACTCACAGGAGAAGAGCTCGAAGCGTGGAAAGCGCGTGTGGAAAGAGTCCTAAAAGTTTACATCACCGAGTTTGGTTTTGGTCGTCTCGTGGGTCCACGTCCTAACTGGTCAGGGATCTACCGCTCCGATCAGTGGCTGATGGAACACTTCTGGAACCCTCAAGCGCTCATCGCGCGATCGATCATGCCGGTCTTCCCCTTTGACAACACCAAGTTCTTAGCGCTGACCTATATGCTGGACCGCCTGGCTGTTGAAAACCGCAACAGTTTACGCAAAGTCTGGAAAGAGCGCGGCTTCCATCCAGAGAACGCCTACCAGCAACTCTGCGCGCAGTGCCACGGCGAAAATCTAAAAGGAAACGGCCCGGTCTCTGAGTGGATCTATCCGGTACCGAAAAACCTCAACAACCCGATTTTCTTACGCTCGCTGACCAAACAGAAAGCCTACGAGTCGATCCGCTACGGTGTGGCGGGAGGGCCGATGCCTCCATGGGGTGAAGTGGCAGAAGACAAACCTTTCGATATGGGGGGACCTGTCTTGACCGATGACGAGATTGAAAAGCTCGTCAACTGGATCTTTAGCCGCCTTCCAGGCCGCCACTCTGAACAAGAGGTGCCGCGATGGGACTACACTCCGGAAGATGTCCTGCGTGAGCTCGATGAGAGCGGCGTTCAGATCGATCAGAAGGAGAGCCGTGCGAGCTTCTTTCCTTTAGGGGCGATTTTAGGAGTGGTTGCTCAGCCGATTTCCAAGTTGTCCACCTCAGAACTCTTCGATGAGGTTGAAAGTCCTCGTGCTGGGGAAGAGCGCAAGTATTACTACATCAAAGACAAGTACTACACCAAAAAGAACCTCGAAGAGGGAGAGGCGTACTTTAAGTTGAACTGCGCCGTCTGTCATGGAAACGATGCCGACGGAGCGGGAGAACGTGCTGAGGTGATGGAAGATGCCAAACCCCGGATGCTTATCAACCTCCCCTGGGTCGAGAGCCGTGACGATCTCCGTCTGCTCCGCGCCATCAACTACGGCGTGACAGGAACTTCGATGGTTGCTTGGGGAAATGAAACGACTCCGCTGCAGCGCCTCCAGCTGGTCATGTATATCCGCAGCCTCACGAAAACGAAACGCAACCACGAAAAGCTCAAGAGTTCCCTTTACGAAACCTACCAGACAAAGATCTGGGAGATCGAGGCACAGAAGGCGAAAGAGGTCGGTGAGATCCGCCGTCTTGAGGAAGAGATTTCGAAACTGCAAGAGTCTCGTAGAGAGCTTGAAAAAGAGAGCTTTAAGCAGGGAGCCATCGCAAGTGGCTATCAAGATTCCTTCCAAAAAGAGGTCTCTTTACGCAAGGAGCTCAACGCACTCAAAGAGCGTGAAGCAGAACTCAACGAAAAGAGTGCCACCATTAAGAAGGAGAAGCAGCTGAGCGAAAATTTGGGCAACCTCCTCTTTACCCAATTTGGGTCGGGAACGCTTCTTCAAAACTACCTGGTCATTCTCAAAGAGAGCGATCCCTTAAAGCGTGAAGCGTTGGAAAAAGCCCTGATTGCAGAGATTCGAAAAGAAAAAGCGGATTTAGAGCAGCGTCTCGAGGTTGCAAAAGCAAAAATCCCCTCTCAGGAAGAGCGAGAAGAGATCGAAGATTTGCAAACAGCGAACGATGCGACGGAGGAGGTCCTACGTACTGCGATCTCTACCTTTGCGCAAATTCAAAAACTGAACCAAGAGATAGGAAATGGAAAAGAGTCGATTTGAAGATGGCCCTTCTCTCTGGCTGGTCCTCCCCTCGACCTGCTTTATGTTGATCGGCATGTTTGTGGGGATCTTTATCTCGATTAACGGATTCCTCTACCCAGACTACTTTGCAGGAGAGTACATCAGCTTTGGACGCTTGCGTCCTGTGCATGTCAACGGAGTGGTTCTCCTCTGGCTCCTCTCTGCCAACCTAGGGCTCGCCCTTTTTATGGTGCAAAGGCTGACGGGAGTGAAGCTCTGGAGTAAAAAATTGGCCTACACGGCGATCGGAATTTGGTGGCCTTCACTCATCATCAGCCAGTTTTCCTATCCCTTTGGAACCAACTATGGATGGGAGTATGACGAGACGCCGATGTTCGTCTCTTGGATCCCTGTCAAGCCGCTGATTGTCCTCGCCTGGATCCTTTTTGGAATCAACATTTATATGACTGTTGCCATCCGCAAGATCGAGAAGATGTATGTCTCTCTCTGGTATATCCTAGGAGCCATTGTCTGGGCTGCAGTCGTTTTTTGGGTGGGTGGCTTTAGTCTTGAGTTTCTCCCCTACGGCCTCTCCCGTGTGAACGCAGAGTTTTTCTATGTCCACAACCTCGTCGGACTCATCTTCACTCCCCTGGGACTCGCCACGGCCTACTACTTTCTTCCCAAAGTTGCAGGGGTTCCGATCTACAGCCATAAACTTTCAATGATTGGCTTCTGGTCAATTGCTTTTATCTACGGTTGGGTCGGAGCGCATCACATCATCCACGGCCCCATTTCTCAATGGCTCCAGACGGTTTCAATCATCTTTTCTGTCTGGCTCTTTATCCCTGTTTGGACCGTTGTCCTGAATATTTTTGCGACCGTGCAACCCAAGTGGAAGGAGTACACTCAAAACGCCTCTGTGCGCTTCATAGTGATGGGCAATATTTTTTACCTTATCACCTCGGTCCAGGGATCGCTGATGGCACTGAGGAATGTGAATGAGATCACTTCTAAAACCGACTGGATCATTGGACATAGTCACATCGCTCTCTATGGAACCTTCACCTACTTTGCGATGGCGGGTATCTACTACATCATCCCTGCAATCACGAAACGCCCCCTCTGGTCAGAGCGTCTTGCGAACTGGTCTTTTACGCTCAACCTTTTTGGCAGCGTCCCCTTCATCCTCTCTCTTTGGCTTGGGGGGTATCTACAGGGATTGATGTGGGCAAGCTGGGCGACCGGTGTGACCTATGCCCAGTTCCAAGAGAACTTGAGCCTTTTGCCTTTCTTACAAACGGTGGCAGAGATGCGCCCTTGGTGGATGCTACGGAGTCTAGGTGGGATCATTGTCTTCTTCGCGAACATCCTTTTTGTGGTGAATATCTTTAACACCTGGATCCTCTCACCGAAGAAAAAGGAGGTCAAAGCCTCATGAAGACACCCTCTCGCTTCGAAGCTTCTCTTCTCTGGGTCTTTCTAGGTGTGGTCTTCCTCTATAGCACGGCCATCGTTGTCACACTGAGTGCTCCGCGTTTCATCGACCCCTCTTGGAAGACGCCCACCTCCTACTACCAAGTCCAGATGTACGAAGTCTCCGACCCCAACCTCTACATCAGTAGCGAATCTGCGGGGATCAAAAAACTGGAGTATGTGCACCACCTAAAATCAGGGGAGACACTCCTCGCTTTCCAAGAGACAGAAAGCGTCAAGATTGTCGCACCCAAAGAACTAGAAGAGTACGTCACGGCTGTGGAAGCAAAACCGCTGGTTTTAACCTCGAAGCTGCTGCTTCTCAGGAAGCCAGAAAAGAAAGAGAGTTTTGATGCGGTTGCTGCCGCAGAACAAAAGCGTACACAACTCAAGGGAGACATTGAACACACTTTCCTAGAGCTCTATGATCCCGGCGTGGATTCTGCCTTTTCCCTTTCAAGAACAGAAGGGCTGGTGGAAGATTTTGTCGACGAAGACTTCAAAATTCTCGAAACGAGCTCCAACCCTCCCTCTTGGCACCGCGATCCAGGAGTCATCTTTGTGAAAAATCCTGAAGAGTACCGCATCCGCGAGTACGGTGTGGGCAAATCAAAGACCTGGAAGTACGACCCGCGAGGGCGCGCGGTGGCGAGTGTCGAGGAGCTCACGGACAAGGCGCTCGGCTTCCGTTCAAGAAAAGAGCTGATCTTACGTGGACAGGAGATCTACGCTCACGAAGGCTGCTTTTACTGCCATACCGACCAAACACGCACCCTAGTCCAAGATGTGGTCGCGAACGGTTCTGAAGACTACCCGGCTCCCCCCTCCTCTGCCAACGAATACATCTATCAGAAGGTGACCTTCCCCGGTACCAAACGCAACGGCCCTGACCTCTCTCGTGTCGGCGTCAAGCGTCCCAGCCGCGATTGGCACAAGTCCCACTTCTGGGCTCCAAAGACAGCGTCTGCGGGAAGTATCATGCCCTCCTTCCGCCACTTCTTCGACTTTGACCCACGCGGGACGGCTAGATCGGTCGCCGGCGTCCCTAACCAGGATTTCGAAGCGATCTTCCAATACCTGATGACCAAGGGAACCCGCATCACTCCACCGACTCAGGCCTGGTGGTTGGGTAAAGACCCTGTCGACACTCTCAAAATCATCGAGGGAAAACCTCAAGTCGTGGGAGCCGCTGATGGTCGCTGATGGAATCGGTATTGTGGGTGCGCACTACGCGCTTCTGATCGCGTCGCTACTCGGTGGCACGGCGTTCATCTTCTTCGTGACGCTCCTGCTCACGAAAAGACTCAGCTTTGACGAATCCCCTAAATGGCAACTTTTCGAGGAGGACGAATGACAACAGACAACGAATGGATGGAAGGCGTTGAAGATGATACAGTTCCTCCCTATATCGAAAAGGATGCGGGCGCTCCTCGTTGGCTCATGTGGAGCTATCTTCTTGTCCCTCTCTGGGGCATCATCACCTTCATCCTCTTCTGGAATGGCAGCTGGGGCTGGCTCGACCGCGGCTCCTGGAAAGAGCTCCAAGAGGCAGCTCGTACCACCTACCCTCAAGATCAACAAAAGCCCTGACGCACTCCACTTTCTCAGCGTGATGGGCTGAGTTGTTCATTTCTTTTTCTATCTCACAAGTTCTAATTTATTTTTTAATAAACTTGTAAATAGTTACTTTTTATTGATTATTTTGTTGTTTTGTTATTTTAACACCTTTAATATTTAATCGTTTTAATTTTTATAAAGGAAAGCTGTATGACAATGCCAAGAGTTTTAAATCGTCCCATCTTACATCCAGATCAGATTGTAGGACCAACGCTCTCAGTTTCATATGCAAGGCTGCCCGATTCGACCTGTGAGGCGGTATTCCGCGCTCTTCGCGCTGGTGCTATCACACAACTCGCTCTTGATCGAGTGGTTCTAGGAGACAACCCGCGCCCATCCTGGGACCCTGCCTGGATTCCTATGATGGAAGCTATCGGAGACTCTCCTAGCTTGAGGTGCCTAAAGGTTTCACGCAACCCTATAGGATCTGACATGCGTACAATCATTTCTTTGGTCGAAAGAAACTTTCATTTTCTGAGCTTAGACCTATCTGATACAGGCTTAACGAGTGGTTCAATGAAGTCTCTTGGTGAAGCGTTAAAGGAAAATAGAACTCTTCAGTTTTTAAGTCTGAGTTCGAATCTGATATATGCAAAAGGTGCAGAAAACCTGGTAGAAGGGCTTCAACACAACACCGCGCTAAGAGTTTTGAATTTGAGAGATTGTCAACTGAAAGACCAAGGAGCGGTGGCTGTTGCAAAGCTTCTTAGAGTTAACAGAGGCCTTCGAAAAATCGATCTTCATCACAATTGCATCGGAGATGGGGGCGTCACTCAAATCGGTGAAGCCGCTCAAACAAATCCTGTGATTCGAGCGATCAACCTCTCTCAGTCGATGTCCAAAATAGGGGGAGCGAGAGCACTTGCTGGTGCATTAGTTGCTAGTGACTCCCTCGAAAGGCTCACGCTTACCTCCACCGGAGGAAGGGTCATAGGAACCGAGGGTGTGGTAGCCTTTGCGCAGGCTCTTTTTTCTAATAGGGCTCTTAAGTCCTTAAGTTTGTCTGGTCAAAAAGCCGGTCCAAATGGGGCGAAGTCATTAGGGATGGCGTTGCGCGTCAATGAGACTCTGAGAGCCTTGGATTTGTCTTCTTGTTTGCTTGGAAACGAGGAGGCGAAGGCTCTTGCGGAGGCGCTGAAGTTCAACAGGACAGTCCGAGCACTCTCACTACAAAACAATGGAATCGGAGTGAAAGGGATGAAAGCGATTTTGGAGGCCGTTCTACATGGCCGTTCCATTCAGACTTTGGATCTATCAGGTAATCCGTTCACAAAACAAAGTCTGGAGGCTCTGGCTCGATGTATACGCGAAAGTCTTAGCCTTCGTGTGTTGTTTGCCACACGTCTGCGTATGCCTGCGGAAGAGGTCAGACCGGTCCTAATGAGAGCTGCTAGACAAAGTCCATCTCTATACCAATACGACTTTTAAAGTCGACTAGCCGACTTGGTAAGCACCTTCGTGAAGGAGGACGGAAAGGGCGAAGAAGAAGTCTCTCTTTTTCTCATCCGCTGTGGGTCCTGTCTCTTTGTCTTCTGAGCTAGAACTTCCCTCTTCTTTCTTAGCTTCCTTCTTTTTCTCTGGAGAGAAGTTGGGCATGGAGAGACGTCCTTGCATTGAGGGAATCTTTCCACTAGCACGGGAGAGGCGCCCTACGGCTTTTGCAGGCCCAATGATAGAGTGTGCAATCAGCTCAACTTGGTCTTCCAGAGCTTCATTTCCATCCATGATAAAGACGAGGTTCGCATTGAGTCTTCCAAGATAGGGAGAAAGGGAACGTTCAATGAGTTTTTGTTGGAAGTTGATTATCGTGCCCTGTTTTATAAAGTGAGCTTGAACTGCGTCAAAATATACTTTTTGATTTTCTGGGAGCAGTTCCCACGCAGGCTTGATCCGAGAAACTGGGCCCGAGGCCAGGGCTCCGTTCAAGTCCATCCAAGACTGATGGAAGCCGACGCGGTCTGTTTTAAAGCCTTTAATGGTCAACGTGTCAAGGCGCTGCATCACTTGGATCCAGAAGTTGATATACTGGCTTGCATGTTCAATGTCTTTTGCAGAGACGATCGATAGGGTGACAAAGTCTGCAAGGCGGTTGGAGTTTTTTATGATCCGCTGTCCAGCTTTGGTGCTTTCCATCGGGAAGACCAGTTGAGGTGTCCTGAGAAAGGTCACTGCTTCCACTTCTTTACCGGCGAGATAAAGAGCCATCGCAGAGATGAACTTTTTATCTTTTGGATTGAATTTTGCTTCGGCGGTTTCCATAAACTGGGTGAGAGTGATTGCGCTGAATGCAACAGTCGGTTGAATGGTGCGTTCTGTTCCGCGGAGAGAGCCTACTCCGCTGTTTCTTCGATTTCGAACCTCGACAGCACCTGCACTAGGGCTACGGGTGGGAGAGCCGGTGCTGGTTGATCCTGAAAAAGAGGTGCTGTAGTTGGGATGGAGCTTCTCTTTAAGGAGGTTGTACTTACCCTCTGGAATTTGGGGAGGTTTTGCTTTGTGAAGGCGTTTGATTTCTTCTCTGATCCGTTTTTGGTCGGATTTTTTCAGAAGAGGGAACGCATCGAAAAACTGTCCGGGAAGTTTGGAGTTGGGACTATCCATCTCTTGGAGGAGTTTTTGTACAAAGTCTTTGACCTGCTCTTCACGGGATTTTTGAGCGGGAGCTGTTTCCTTTACTTGTTCTTCCTCATTGGGTTGAATATTTTGAGAAAGTGCAGTTCCAGCTGAGGAAAAGAGCGCTTTGAAGTCTTTTGGTAGGGTGCTTACCCTGAAAGAGACGGGCTCTTCTGCAGGTTTATTAGAGTGTTTGAGGCGGAGAGTTGTACTCGCGACGTGAGTCAACTTTTCTCTTGAGAGCTGAGAGGAGGAGCCTTTCCCTTGGAATTTTGCAGCTCTACTATTGAATTCTGGCGAACCTTTTGATGTAATTCTATTCATAATATATCCTTTTTTAAGTAATTTTAGTTTATTATGAATAAAAAATCAATTTTATCTAATAGTTTTATTAAATAAAAAACTTCCAATAATTCCTCCAGCGATACCAGCTAATAGAGAAGAGATGAGGATCCAGCGGGTCGAATCTTTTTTTGAAAGGGCGAGGTTTTTGACTCTCACACGGTTTGCGATTAAAAAATCTTGTGAGACCATAAAGGTCCGCTCGTCAAGTAAAGCGACCTCTGAGGCGATGCGGGTATCATTAAGGAGCTCGATAAGGCCGATGTTCGCGATACGAACGGCACAGGCGTCTGCATCGATCACTTTGAACCTCCATCCCCCCTCGACCTTTTCAGGGAGCTGAAGTCCATTGTCCCTCTCTGTCGGTTTTGTGGGGCAGAGCACACCTTCTCTTTCGTAGAATTGGGGGAGACTCGGAGAGACAATGTAGGTTTTTCCCGGCTTGTACTCGATGGTCACTCCGACTGGAAACTGCGTGAAAAAGCCCACGCTTTTCACTCTCTCATCGATAACAAGTCTCTTCCTCCTATCCAAATGGGTACGAAGAAGGTGAAACCGTAAGAGGTCGGCGTGGATCTTGAAGTTTGTTGTCGTGTGGTGAAGGCGATAGAGGCTGCGGTGTGCCAAAATAAGGGAGGGTAGAGGGATCCCTCCTATGGTGATCTGGTGGAGTTTTCCATCCTCGATGGCGAAGAGGCAGACCCTCTCTTTCAAAGCTGCCTTTACGGGGCTTTCCTGAAAAAAATCATCCTTTTCAACTCGAGACCAATGGATAGAGGGACCAGATTCAGGTTTGCATACTGGAAGGGCGTCCTCTGTAGCAATGGTCACATTTCCAGGGCTGACCTGAACCGAAACGCCGATGGGAAATTTCACTGTTTGAATTTTCATATGAGCTCATTATTTATAACTGGCGAAAAAATAATAAACTATCTTTCTCTTAATCCTGAGGCTTCTCTAAAAGCGGGTGATCCGCTTTCCATCGAGCCAAGCGAGTGGGAGGCGCAGGTGGATGTTTCGTTGGAGTCCCTGGCGGATGAGCTCTTCTGTGGTATCGGAATCTTCAAAGGGATTGCAGCCGAGTTTGAGTTCTCTAAGGCGGGGTAGGGTGATGAGCTCTCTCGCTCCATCGAGAGTGATTTCATTGTTCTCTAGGTCGCAGACTTCGAGGGTGCGGAGGCAGGCGACGGCCCGAGCCGTTTCATCTCCAACGTGGTTGCTGGTGAGGGTGAGATGGGTGAGCTGGTGAAAGCGGAAGAAGTGCTGGCTTTGATGATCGTTGAGGTTACAGAAGGTGAGGCTGAGCACCCGGAGGTGGATGGGGAGGCGCTCTAAAGGAAGTCCGTCCATGTTTGCGAGGGTTAGCTCTTCCAACTTTTCGAAGCTGACAAGGATTTTTATGGCTTTTTCGGTCAGGGGTTGGAGTGTCGTGAGGGAGACGTTGAGTTTTTTGATACTGCGAGCCTCTTCTGTTTTTAAAAAGCGCTCTGCTCGGATGCAGTTCGCCTGCTCGTGGAGGGAGGGGTTTTCTTTAAACGAGAGCTCTTGAACCTGCCGGAAGGCACGCGCCACCTTTTTCTCAAGGGGGATTTTTGCAGGTTTTTTTTGCTGTGCAGGTTTGGGTTGGGTAGGAGCGGGCTCGCAAGGAGTTGGCCTAAGGCAGTAGGCTAACCAGTTCACGGTAGACCTCGTCGACAGAAATTTGTTTCATACAGCGAAAGTCGATGGGACAGGTCCGCTTAAAGCAAGGAGAGCAGCTCGGGTGTTTATGGATGACCGTCTCGCCGTAGTAGGGGCCCGTTTTCACTTCTGAAGTCGATCCAAAGAGCGCGACGAGGGGACGTTGAAGAGCAGACGCGATGTGCATCGGACCACTGTCGTTCGTGAGGAAGAGGTCACAGGAGGCGATCAGTGCCATCAGTTCGCGGAGAGTCGTGCGGCCTGCAAGGTTGATGGCGCGGTTGCCGAGTCCCGCGGTCACCTCTTCGACAAGCGGCGCCGTCTTTTGGTCACCGAAAAAGAGGAGGCTGTAATTTTTCTCTTCGAGAAATTTTTTAGCTAGGTCACGGAAGCGTTCGGGAGGCCAGCACTTGGCAGAACCGTACGCAGCGCCGGGGTTGACACCGACGATCGTTTGCCCTTCTGTTCCAAGGCGTTGGAGCTCTTCTTTTGCGGCAGCGAGTTCGTCGTCGGTCAGAGTCAGGTAGGGAAGTGTTTTGGAAGGCTCAATTCCAAAGGGCTGAAGCAACTTTTTGTAGACGCCCACTTGGTGGCTGGTGGAGCGGTCTTCAGGAAAAGGGAGAGGGTCTGTTAGGAGGGGTGCGCGGATGCCTGAGCGGAAGCCGATGCGGCGCTTCACTCCCCCACGGAAGAACCACCAGGCGGAAGAGAAGGAGTTGGTGGTGAGGAGGCCAGTATCGAACTCTCCGTGGTGGATGGGGTTGAGAATATGGCGGTTGTGGACGCGGTGGATCCAGCCAGAAGGGCGGCTGAACTGGAAGATCTCATCGATGTGGGGGTCTTTGACCAAGAGATCTCCAATGATGCCTTGGCACATGGCAGTGATCTTGACGTTAGGAAAGGCGCTCTTCAGATCTTTGAGCAGCGGTGTTGCCATGACCGCATCCCCAATCCAGTTGGGCATACGGATGATTAAGTTCTTGGGACTCAATTTCTCTTGTGTCATCGCTGTCAGTTTACACTGTTAGGCCCCTTAGATTCAACTTGGCCTGCATATTTTATAAGCACTCGTAAAATTGTCGCAAAATGCTTTTCGGTACCTTCAACAAAACTCCTTCTTGGAAAGGGTGCAAGACCCTTCCCTTCGAGGAGTTTATGTCGAATTTATCGAGCATTTTGTCCCATTTTTGCAAGCGCTTATGAAATATCCAGGCTTGATATTCATCAACAAAAGGGGTACGATTTTTTACTATGAGCGGACGCGTCTATTCAGAGTCAGAATTCAATACCATCCTCGATATTCTCGATAAGGAGAAGCAGTCAGTGCGCAACTTACGCGTGCGGCTGAGAGAGGTTGAGCAGAAGAAACCTGCCCCTTCCGACCCCTTGACGGATCAGTTGATTCAGGACAAGGAGAGGCTAGAAGAGGCTCTTGCGAAGAGTGAGAAGCAGCTGCGCCTGGTGACGATCGATTTCGAAGCGTCGAGCCAGACGATCGGTGAGCTTCAGCAGATGTTGCAAGAGAGTAAGCGTGAAGGGTTTCAAGCTCAAGAAGAGCGTGTGGGTGCGTTGGAATCTGAGATCGAGTGCCTCCAGATCGAAGCGCAGCAGCGGAAGCAGTCGGTGAGTGCTCTCGAGGAAGAGCTTGAAGAAAAGCAACAAGTGATCGAACAGTTCCGCGAGACCATTGAATCGCAAAAGAGTGCACTCAGTGAGCAGCCCCTTTTAGAGGAAGAGGTGGCCGAGTGGAAAGAGAAGGCAGCTGCAACAGAAGCTCAGCTTCAGGTCCTTGAAGAAGAGGCAGAAGAGAAAAAGCAGCTCATCCTCACTCTTCAAGAGGAGAAAGGCTCCCTTCAGGAGCGTCTTGAGCAGCTGACCGGTGACCACAAGGAGGTCGAGTCTCTGGCGAATGAGCTAGAGAAGCGGCTAGATACAAGTGAAAAGAGCTTAAGCACCTCTCAGGAAGAGAACAAAGTAAAAAAAGAGCGTCTCGTTCAGCTGGAAAAGGCGCTGATCCGATCGGATCGAGAGAAAACGAACCTCGTTTCCGAATTAAAGGAGAGCGAGGAGCGTGGGACTACCCTTCAGCAGGAAGTCGAAAATTTAGAAAAACGCCTTAGCAAGAGAGAGTTGAAGCTCGAAAAGCTCAAAACAGCTTTGGAAGAGCTCTCTCCTTATCGGGAAAAGATGGTGGAAGCCGTCACTCCCCTTCCCGAACTCACCCGAGAGTACGTTGCTGGTTTTGAGAACCAACTTCTGGATCTGAAGCGCGCGGGCGAAGCACAGGCCCATCAGCTTCAGCAGCGAGAGCGTGAGGTGGATGCCTTAGAGGCTGAACGCGGAGCCCTTTCTGAGCAGACGACTAAACTCCAAGAGACCCTGAGAACCCAAGCCGAACTGATCGCTTCCAAGCAGGCCTCTTACGAGTCTCTCGATGAGCAGACAAAGCGCCGCATTCATGAGCTTGAAAGTGAGCTGGGCCGCTTGACCCAGCTTGAGAAGACAAACCTGAGCAAGATCGACGTCATCAATCAGAAGCTCCGAGAAAAGAGCGCCCAGCAGGAAGAGGCAACGAAGGGTGCCGAGGCTTCCAGACGTGAAGTCGTTCAGCTCAAAGATCATCTGGAGCGCGTCCAGGCAGGCCTTACCGATAAGGAAGCGCAAATTAAGACAGCGCAGCAGCATCTGACGAAGAAGCTCAAAGATATCAGCGATCTGACAACGAAGTCGAAAGCAGACAACCTCGCTCTCTCTCAGGCAGAGACAAAAATGCGTGCTGAGCAGCAAAGATTTGAAGAGATGAAACTGCTCCTGGAAAAGCACCAGAGCGATGCCCAGCGCCGTGAGCAGGACCTCAAGCAAGAACTCCTTGTGGCGACGGAAAAAGGGATGCAGTTGGCAGAGGAGAATCGTTCTAAAGATCAAGAGCTTGCGTCTTTAAAAGCCCAGGTGGCAGAGCTCAGTGAAGTTCAGGAGCGCTACATCAAAATGCAGCAGTTCTTCTCTTCGATGGAGGGAATGTTTGCGGAAGCGCGCTGGACAAAGGCCGACCCCATCAAAGAGATGGATTTCTCAGCCCTTCCTACAACGGATGGGCGAGTGGAAATGGAAAAAGAGGTCGCGGGTGATGAAGGCCTCTTTACTCCTGTCACTCCAAATTCTCCTCCACGTGATAGCCTATTTTGACGGAGTTATAGGGTGGGGGAAAAAATTTTCATCGGGATCGACCCTGGGACAGCCATTACAGGCTATGGAGTTCTCTTCTTAAAGGGGAAATCCCTGAACCCGGTTGATTACGGTGTCATCCGCCCTCCCTCAAAGGAGGAGCTTCCTGAACGCTATTGGTTGATTTACAGTGCCTTAAAGGAACTTTTCGAACGCCACTCCCCTCACACTGTCGCTGTTGAAACCCAGTTCATGCAAAAAAATGCTCAAAGCGCTCTCAAATTGGGAATGGCACGAGCCGCGGTGATCATTGCTGCAAAATCTGTGGGAGCTGAAATCGTTGAAATCACCCCAACCACTGCCAAGAAAGCGGTCGCTGGCTCGGGTCGAGCGAGTAAGGAGGGGGTTCAGCGCATGGTCCAGACGCTTCTCCGCCTTGAGAAGCTTCCGACCCCTGAAGATGCGGCCGATGCCCTCGCTCTCGCGATTGCTGCAGTTCATAGAAATAAAGAAAAGGAGTTGATGCATGTATAGTTTTATCCGCGGAACGCTTGTTGAGCGCCATATTTCTTATGCAGTCATTGATAACCAAGGAATTGGGTACAAAGTCTTTGTTCCCGTCTCGACCTCAGCGGCGCTGCCCCAAACAGGTGATATGGTCACTCTTTACACCGCCTTTGTGGTCCGTGAAGACTTTCAGGGACTCTATGGATTCCTCTCTCCTGAGGAGAAATCCTTCTTCGAACAGCTGATTCAGCTTTCTGGAGTCGGTCCAAAGTTGGCAATGAGTCTTTTAGGTCATCTGCCGATGCAAGCATTACAACAAGCGATCGTCCAAGAAGATGTGAAGCGCCTGTCCACGGTCCCCGGTGTGGGGAAAAAGACGGCGGCGAGGCTGCTTGTTGAGATGAAAGGCAAGTGTACCGTTCCTGCAGAAGTCGTTTCTAATCAGAACTTTGAGAGTGTTGCTGAGCAGATGACAGCACACGATGCCATCGCCGCCCTCGAACATCTTGGATACAGCCAAACCCAGGCAGAAAAGGCGGTTCGTAAGACCTTTGAAAGCTCTGGTAGTGACCTTCATCTTGCCGATTTAATTCGCGAGTCTTTGAAAGTCATAAAAACCAAGTGAATTTTTATTTCCACATAAACCAATTTTTTGTTATGAAGCTTATTTAAATAGAAGAGGCTCAAAAGGTAGTCTCTCCGGAGAAATAAATTTGCGAATTTCAAGAGGTCTCACTGCAGTTCTTGGCACTCTGATGCTATATGCATCGCCGCTCCCTGCTGCCTCTAATTCTGAGTGCTTTAGTCTTCTTGAGGGACTTTCATTTGGAGTCGATTTTCTCTGCTGGAAAGCGTGTGTTTCTAACCTCGATTACGCAGTCTCTTTTGATCCTCAACCGATCCAAGGAAACACGGCAGAAGGAGTTTACGAATTCAATAAGCCTGAGTGGGAGCCTGGTTTCCGTGTTCAAATGGGCACCCCCTGCTTCTGTGGCAACTTCGGAATGGACGCCTCTTATACCTCTGTCTGGTCAAGCACCAAATCCAGCGTAGACAGTGGATTTATCTACAGTACTCTCTTCCAGCTAGGAAACAGTGTTCCCATCGATGACGCCTTTAAAGCTCGCAATAGCGTTCAGTATCAGACCTTTGATCTCGTCCTCACCCGATGCTGTTCTGTGAATAAAGAGTTCTCTGTAACCCCCTTCTTTGGGCTTCAAGGAGTCCGGCTGGATCAAGAGACCGCTGTTGTCGGCATGGACGACGCACAAATTAACGAAGAGACTCTCCTTTGGCGCTCTGACTTCAGAGGGCTTGGACTCAAGCTAGGAACACAAAATGACTGGTGTCTTGGCTCTGGAATGGGACTCTTCACGAAAGCTGCTGCTGCCTTTGTGGCTGGCTATGATCAAGATTCGACACAAGATATGAACCTCTTCCTAGACCAAACTCTAGAGGTAGGACTCCACTACCATGGCCAGGAGGTCTACTGCCTTCCTGGGCTCCAGTTATCTGCAGGCCTGAAGTATGACCAGTGTTGGTGTGACCATCTCTTGAGTTTTCACATGGGTTACGAGTTTGTGAACTGGTGGAACGTCTCACAGGTGAGACGCTACGTCGAAGAACAACAAATTACAGGAATCGCAACATCTCCCTCTAACGCAAACCTCATGATGCACGGCCTCTTTTTGGGTATGGATGTTGTTTATTGAAAAGTTTAACGAAAACAAACAAGGAGTAAGAACTCTATGAATAAAACAATCAAAAACTTAAGCTTAAGTTTGCTTGCAGCGTTCACCATGGTGACGGCACAGGCAAGTGCAGCGACCTGCTGCCCTGAGACAGACTGCTTTAGCTGCTGCGACGTGGGTGACATGTGCGGTGGTTGGAGCGTCGGAATTGACTTCCTTTACTGGCATGCCTGCAAAAACAACCCTGATTTTGCAGTCGTCATTGACGACAACAATCCCCCAGTGACCACAACGACCTACAAGTATGCGAATACGGGCTGGGATCCTGGATTCCGTATCCGTCTTGGCAAAGAGAACGTCTACTGTGGATGGGATCTCTCAGCCTCTTATACTTTCTTCCGCTCCAACGGAAGCAACTTTGTTGAAGCTGGAAACAATACCCTTGTGAATACAGTGGGCTTTACTTCTGACAGCCTCTTCGACATCAACGCGAAGAACAGCCTTCAGTATCAAGATTTTGATGTCCTTATGGGATATGAGTACTGCTTCTGTGAGTGCCAGTCTGTGAAGCCTTTCTTTGGAATTCAAGGCGTTCGTATTCAGCAAAACTTTGACTCTCTTGCACACCTTACTGACGACGAGTTTCCCATAGAAACAATCGCATGGGAGTCGACTTACAAAGCTCTAGGTCTTGAGCTTGGAACGATGTACCAGTACAGCCTACAGTGTGGACTCGGACTCTTCACAAAAGCGTCTCTTTCCCTTGTTGCTGGTAACAACGACTATCAAGATATTGAACAGATTGACGATGGTTCTGCGATTGAAAGTTTAGAGTTCACTGGAAATCCTGGGTACTGCTCTCCAGGAATGCACGTTCAAGTTGGATTCTCTTTCGAGAAGTGCTGGTGTGACCGTGTCTTCAGCTTCCACGCTGGATACGAGTTCCAAGACTGGTGGAATATCCCACAAGTGCGTCAACATCCTCTACCTGGAGGCAACGTGACAACATCAGGCTCTATCGGAAACTTGATGATGCACGGACTATTTGTTGGAATGGATATTGGCTTCTAAGCCCAAAATATATGAATCAATAAGGAGCGATTTTTAAATGAAAAATCAAATTCGAAATTTTAGCTTAGGGCTGCTTTCCATCTTCACATTGATGACAGCCCAAGTTCAGGCAGAGTATCATTATGCTAATAGTGACTGCTGTGATGAGTGCTTCGACCCTTGCGGGGGATGGAGCTTCGGTGCGGACTTCCTGTATTGGAAAGCCTGCAGAGGAAACCTACTGTACGGAACTTCAAATGTGCAGGTTGACTCAAATACAACTGCTGTAACAGACCACTATGTAGATATGGGCTGGAACCCTGGCTTCCGTCTACGCCTTGGTAAAGAAAACGTCTACTGCGGATGGGACCTAACGGTTTCTTACACCGACTACTACGCAACCGGTCATGAGCGTGTAGAGCTCGCATCTCCAATCGTTGGATTGGGATCGACTTACTTCTTCCAGCCTCTCAACAGCTTGACTGCAATAGAAGCGAAGAACACACTCAACTATCAAACTTTTGATGTGTTGATGCACTACGAGTGCTGCATCTGCCAAGGACACCTCTTTACTCCTTTCTTTGGTCTTCAAGGTGTGAAAATCAAGCAAGGTCTTGATGCTCGTAACGAGACAGCTGCTGAGTCTCAGACAGTCTCTTGGACATCTGATTACAAAGCTCTCGGTCTTGAGTTTGGATCTAGCTACAAGTACGCCTTTGAGTGCGGACTAAACTTCTGCACTAAAGCGGGTGTTTCTCTCGTAGCTGGTAACAACGATGTAAAAAACATCCAGTTTACTGACGGTGTTTCTACAGATACAACACAGACTTTCCGTTCGGACTCTGGACTTTGCACACCTGGACTGAACCTGCAGGTTCTTTTCTGCTACGACAAGTGCTGGTGTGACCGTATCTTTACATTCCATGTTGGATACGAGTTCCAAGAGTGGTGGAATGTGGCACAAGCTCGCCGCTTCCCTTCTCCAGGTAACTTCACAACGACTTCTGCTTCAGGCGAAAGCCTCATGATGCACGGTCTTGTGCTTGGAATGGACGTCGGCTTCTAAGCCCGTTGTTTGTACCAATGACTAAAAAAGGGAGTCTCTTTTGAGGCTCCTTTTTTTGTTCTAAATTCGTGAAAAGTCTATTTTGAGAACAAACAAGTCGGAGGACCCTTCATGAACTCATTTAAATCCAGTTTTCTCGCTCTCTTAGCTCTCTTCTCTGTACATGCTTCTTCCCTTTCAGCAGACGACTGCTGTCCGACAAGTGAATGCTTTGATCCTTGCGGTGGATGGAGTGTGGGTGTCGATTTTCTTTATTGGAACGTCTGTAAAAACAACCCAGACTACGCCGTGACCATCCAAACGGGTGTGGTCGATGACCTTGACTTCACCTATCACTTTGCAGGCTATGGCTGGGAACCCGGTTTCAGGGTCTACGCAGGCAAGGAGAATGTCTTTTGTGGATGGGATCTCGCAGCTTCTTATAGCTACATCTATGCAAGCGGGCAGGACCGTGTAGACAATGAAAATATGACCATCGTGGTCACCACAGGGGTTTTTCTGGGCGATGTCGCAGCAGTGACAGCGAAAAACAGCCTCAATTACCAAACATTTGAAGTTCTGATGGGCTATGACTACTGCTTTTGTCAGTGCCAAACCATCAAGCCCTTCTTCGGAATCCAGGGTCTGCGCCTGGAGCAGAACTTCGATCAGTTCAGCGAGTTCTTGCAAGCTCCAAACAACAATAAGGTGATTTGGAACTCTGACTACAAAGCGCTCGGCCTTGAGCTCGGCTCTCTGTACAGCTACAACCTTGACTGTGGGGTAGGACTCTTTACGAGAGCCTCTGCCTCTTTAGTCGCCGGAACCAACGATGGTGTACTTTTTGAAGAGACCTCGCAGGGGATGACAGTGACGACAGAGGAGTTTAAACTCGAAACGGGCCTCTGCACTCCGGGAATGCACCTTCAAGTCGGTCTGAACTACGATCACTGCTGGTGTGAAAAAGAGTTGAGCTTCCATGTCGGGTATGAGTTTACTCATTGGTGGAATGTGGGACAGGCTCCTCGCTTTGCTGATAGGAATATTCCCTCTTCGACCAACCTAAATAACGGACACCTCATGATGCACGGTCTCTTTGTGGGCATGGATGTCGGGTTTTAGCCTGGATATTTCATAAACACTCGCAAAACTGTCACAAAATGCCTTCATCAACTTCGATAGAACTCCCTCTCGGAAAGGGTGTAGAACCCTTCCCTTCAAGTGAGTTCTATCGAATTTGCCGGTCATTTTGCCCCATTTTCACAAGTCTTCATGAAATATCCAGGCAAGCGAGCTCTAGGAATTCTAAAGTGAAAAAGAGTCTCCAGGTGAGGCTCTTTTTTTTTGTGCTAAATGATCAATTGCTCTATTTTCAAATTTTAAAATGGAGGATTTATGAAAAGAGTTTTATCTGCGGCTTTAGCGGTTGTTTTCTTGCAGTGTGCACTAGTCCAAGCGGATGACTGCTGCCCGACGAATGAGTGCTTTGACCCATGTGGTGGTTGGAACGTCGGCGTTGATTTTCTCTACTGGAACGTCTGTAAAAACAACCCAAACTATGCCGTTACCATCGAAACGGGTGTGGTCGATGTTCTAGACAACACCTATCATTATGCCACTTATGGCTGGGAACCTGGTTTCAGAGTCTATGCGGGTAAGGAGAACGTGTTTTGTGGGTGGGATCTCTCTGCCTCTTACACTTATATGTATGCAAGCGGGCATGACCGCGTTGAAAATGAGAATACCACCTTTGTGGTGACCACAGGGATTTTCCAGAACAACGTGGCAGCTGCGACAGCAAAGAACACCCTCAATTACCAAACATTTGAAGTGCTTTTGGGCTATGACTACTGTTTTTGCCAGTGTCAAACCATCAAACCCTTCTTTGGAATTCAGGGAGTCCGCCTTGAGCAGAATTTCGACCAACTGAGCGAGTTCTTCCAGGCTCCAACGATCAACAAGGTCATTTGGAACTCTGACTACAAGGCCCTCGGTCTTGAGCTGGGTTCCATTTACAGCTACAACCTCGACTGCGGACTAGGACTCTTCACCAGAGCCTCAGTTTCTTTTGTGGCGGGAACGAGCGATGATCTGGTCTTTGAAGAGACGTCTGGGGGTGTTTCCATATTCAGGCGTGATATTAAAAGTGAAACGAGCCTCTGCACCCCTGGAATGCATCTTCAGCTCGGTTTGAACTACGACCATTGCTGGTGTGAGAGGGTCTTCAACTTTCATATTGGCTATGAATTCACGAACTGGTGGAATGTAGCACAGATTCGCGAGTACGCTGTACCCGTTTTCTTCGCTTCGACCTCTGGAAACGATGGGCATCTGATGATGCATGGCCTCTTTCTTGGCATGGATGTGGGTTTTTAGTCCGGTCAATGAATTCATAATGTGCAAAAGAGCTTCTTTGAAGCTCTTTTTTTTTGTTGTTAATAAGAAAATGTTTTATAAGGAGGAAATATATTTTGAACTGATCAAAAATGGAGTGATCGATGAAACGAATTTTCTTTGCAGCACTGGCATTAGTTTCAATGCAAGCTGCTCATATTCAGGCAGATAACTGCTGTCCACAAGATGAATGCTTTGATCCGTGTGGTGGATGGAGCGTCGGTGCGGACTTCCTATACTGGAATATCTGTAAAGACAACCCTGACTATGCGGCGACGCTCGTGAGCTCGACCAACGAACTTGAAGCCACATACCAGTACGCTCCAATTGGATGGGAGCCTGGATTCCGCGTCTTCCTAGGAAAAGAAAATGTTTTCTGCGGATGGGACTTCTATGCTTCTTACACACGTGTTTCTGCCGATGGCGATACGAAGGGACTTGACGATACCAACTCTACCCTTGTCAACACCATTGGATTAACTCAGAAGCCTGCTGAAGCAATCGCAGCTCAAAACAACCTGACATACCAGACATTCGATGTTCTCTTAGGATATGAGTTTTGCTTCTGCAAGTGTCAGAGAATCAGACCTTTCTTTGGGATTCAAGGCGTAAAAATTAAGCAACAATATGCTCAAGTTGAGATCCTTCAATCAAGCCCTACTTTGAGTCTCAATGCTGTAGGTTGGCAGTCGGACTACAAAGCTCTTGGGCTCGAGCTTGGAACGGTCTATAGCTACGACTTGGATTGTGGAGTAGGACTCTTCACAAAAACGGCCGTCTCTTTTGTTGCTGGAAACGACGACTCTGAATTGGTTGACCTTGTGAACAATGGTTCTTCCATTTTTGTAAATGATTTAATAGATGACAGAGGCCTTTGTACCCCTGGACTGCAACTGCAAGTGGGATTGACCTACGAGAAGTGCTGGTGTGGATGGGACTTTGGTTTCCGTGTGGGATATGAGTTCCAAAACTGGTGGAATGTTCCATTGGTGCGCCGCTACCCTGCATCGGGTCTTCCCACTTCGACACATTCGACAGGCGGAAACCTGATGATGCACGGTCTCTTCTTAGGAGCGAATGTCGGCTTCTAAACGGATCCGTCTAGCTGATTTAAAGAAAAAGGAGTCCTTTTTAGGGCTCCTTTTTTTGCACTAAATCGTCCGTTGACCTATCTTCAGAATAATATAGCAATTTTTTAACGAGACAAGGAGCTTTTGATGAGCCAATTTTTCCGAAAACTACTCACTTTGAGTGCGTTGTTTGCACTTCAAGTGTCTCCAATACAGGCAGATCAATGCTGCCCGACCGATGAGTGCTTCGATCCCTGTGGGGGTTGGAGTGTCGGCGCTGACTTTCTTTTCTGGAATGTTTGCAAGGATAACCCTCAGTATGGTGTCACCATCGACACCTCTGTCACAAATTTGACAGCTGCTGAGCCCCACTACGCTCCGATGGGCTGGGAGCCTGGGTTCCGTCTCTATGCAGGAAAAGAAAATGTCTATTGCGGCTGGGACATGTGTGCATCCTACACCTATCTTTGGGCGAGCGGAAGTGATCATGTGGAATCGGGAACCAATGTGGCTTTGATCAGCTCCAACGGTTCTGATCCTAACAGCACTCTTGGTGAGATCGATGCAAGGAACACGCTCACTTATCAAACCTTTGATGTGCTTCTTGGGTATGAGTTCTGCTTCTGTAAGTGTCAGAAGATCAAGCCCTTCTTTGGAATCCAAGGAGTCAAAATCCGTCAGGGACTGGTCCAGCGTAACCAGACGGTTGCGATTGGCAACTTTACCGACTTATCCTGGATCTCTGATTACAAAGCTCTCGGTCTTGAGCTTGGAGCTCTTTACAACTATGACCTTGAATGTGGTTTAGGACTCTTCACCCGTGCGGGTGTCTCCTTCGTGGCTGGTTGCAACGATGTTGAGAGAGAGGAGTCGTTTTTTGTGAGTGACACCTTCATAGGAGCGAGAGAGTATAGCGACGATAAGGGTCTCTGCACCCCAGGTGTTCATCTACAGGTGGGACTCTCTTACGACAAATGCTGGTGCGACCGCGATTTCACCTTCCGCATTGGATATGAGTTCACCGATTGGTGGAATGTCGCACAGATCCGTCAATATGGGATTGCAGGGCAGCAGACAACGACTTCGTCTACAGGTGGAAACTTGATGATGCACGGCCTCTTTGTAGGCATGGGTGTCGGCTTCTAACGCCTGAGGATGTTCATGACCAACGCCACACGTTTCTTATTCGGATTTTTGGTTGCCTTCATCGTGCAGGTGGGTACTGTTTATGGAGGAACGTGTGGTTGTCTTACGGATTGTTGCCTTTTTGATGATTTAGAGGTGGGCGTGGATGTTCTCTACTGGCACGCGTGTAAGACGGGCCAGGATTATGCTGCCTATGTGCAAGAAGAGAATGGAGTCACCGATGTGGACTACCTTTCTGTTGAGTACCGCTGGGATCCAGGATTCCGCATCCATCTAGCTTCCCCACTCGGCTGCCACTGTGATTATCAGTTGATGGCTCACTATACCTACTTCTGGACCCGTCAATCTGATAGTGCAGATTGCTGTGGTGATAGCCCTACGACTTTATACTTGGAGTCCCTCTACAACCCATCCGGTTTTCCAGTAGGGCAACTGATGAGCATAAATACCCTGCACTATCAGACAGTCGACCTGCTTGTCGGACGTCAATTTTCTCTCTGTGAAGGGCACTGTATCAACACCTTTTTTGGTCTCCAAGGACTCCGCCTCGAACAGAATATTGATTCTCGAGTGCCCGACTGTAACTTATTGTGTGAGATTGCTCTTTGGAACTCCGACTACAAGGCACTCGGTTTTGAACTCGGTACCGATTACCGTCTTTCTTGGATGTGCGGTTTGGATTGGATTGTCCGTGGAGCGTTTTCCGTTGTTGCAGGCTATCAGGAGTCAGAGGCTTACATTGAGACCTTTGTCAATCAAGAAGAGTTTTTTGCGTTTTGCGATATCATTTCCGATTACCCACTCTGCACCCCTGGTGTCCATCTCCAAACAGGGCTCTCCTATAAAATCTGTTATTGTGGACGCCATATCGATCTGCACTTGGGATATGAGTTCATCAACTGGTGGAACCTTCCTCAGATACGCAAGCTTTGGCAAGAGAATATTTTCGATGGAACTGCAGGTGCTGTGACTGGTGCCGGGGGTGGGTCCACTTCGGATAACGGCTCTAACCTGATGCTTCATGGACTCTACGGCGGCATCCGTGTCGGCTTCTGAGGATCCAGGTTGTTGACAACATGCCTTTGACTCTCTATCATCTTTGACAAAACGAGGGTTATTTTATGAAAAGAGCATCCTTTCTTTTTTTCATTCTTCCCATCTTACTCTTTGCAGGAAAGGAGGAGATGACACAACGTGTGATGGAGACTCCGATCTCTCACCATGTCCTCGAACGCTATCAACGTGATTACGGTGGATCGTTCGAAGAGGCTGCTTCTCTTGAAAAGGAACTCAAACGGTTCTTCGTTATTGCAAAGATCTATTCTGATGAGACGGTGCCGATGTGTTCCAGCGCGGTCGACCACCTCTGGCACACCTTTATCCTCTTTACACAAGAATACGCTCACTTTTGTGAAAGTGCGCTCGGCTCCTTTATTCACCATAAGCCGAGGACCAGCGAAGATACTACGACTCTTGAAGAGCACTTAGCTAAAAAACAGAAGTTTTCTGATCTCTACGAAAAGGTCTTTGGTGAATTCCCTTCTTTGCAAATCTGGAATTTGATTGATGCAGAGTGTGCAGGGACGGGTAGAGACACTTCCTGTGGCGCCTAATTTTTTACATCTAAATTCTTGAGCAGATAGGGCACTGCTTTTTATCGTGCCCTCTTGCAGGACAATACTCTCTTCCAAAGAAGATGATTTGTAGGTGGAGCTTGTTCCAAAGCGCTTCTGGAAAGCAACGCTTCAGATCTTTCTCTGTCTGGACGACATTTTTTCCGCTAGAGAGCTTCCAGCGCTCTGCGAGCCGGTGGATGTGTGTGTCGACCGGAAAAGCGGGGAGATGAAAGGCCTGAGTCATCACCACAGAAGCTGTCTTGTGCCCCACACCTGGCAATGCTTCTAACTCCTCAAAAGTCGATGGCACCTCTCCTCCATGTTTCTCCACCAAGATCTTGGACAGCTCTTTGAGGGCTCTTGCTTTTTGTTTCGTGAGCCCAATCGGACGGATGATCTCTTCAATTTCCTCGAGTTCAAGGTGCATCATCTTTTCTGGGGTGTCCGCTTTTTTGAAGAGGCGGGGAGTCGTGAGGTTGACCCTTTCGTCTGTGCACTGGGCAGAGAGGAGGACGGCGATGAGGAGGGTGTAGTGGCTTGTGTGGCTCAAGGGGACTTGTGGATCAGGATAGAGGCGTTCGAGTTCTTGAATGATGAATTCGATGCGCTCTTTTTTCTTCATTTTCCCACACAGAAGTTAGAAAAGATGCGGCTTAAGAGTTCTTCGGTGATCTCTTGACCGAGGATAGTAGAAAGTTCAGAAAGAGCGAGGCGTAGGTCGCTCGAGACAAACTCTGCAGAACGTCTCTCTTTGAGTCCTGCGATCGCTGCAAGCACTCCCTCTTTTGCCTTAGTTAAAGCTTCGTAGTGGCGCTCTGTGGTGATGACGGCCTCATCGAGTGTGGGCACCTTTCCTTCAAAAAGCAGTTGGTCGATGGTGGCTTCAAGCTCGAGGATACCCTCACCTGTCTTTGCAGAGAGTTCGACCACCGGGGAGAGAGGAACGATCGCGCGTTCTCCCTTTTTGAGGTCACACTTGTTCCACACCACAATGGTCTTTTCCTTTGGCACGTCGTTGAGGAGTTTTGCATCCTCTTCACGCAAACCCTTTTCTAGGTCGAGGACGAGGAGGACCAGGTCAGCGCGCTCCATTGCAAGGTAAGAGCGGCGGATTCCCTCTTTTTCAATCTCTTCATCGGTGATTCTCACTCCAGCCGTGTCGGTGAGTCTGAAGTGAAGACCGGAGAGGCGGAATTCCGCATCGATCAGGTCACGGGTGGTTCCAGGGGTGCTGGAGACGATCGCCTTCTCCTTGCCGAGAAGCTGGTTCATGATCGATGATTTCCCGACGTTGGGTGCACCAACAAGACAGAGTCCAATCCCATCGATCCACATCTTGGTCTCTTTGAACCGGCTGAGAAGGTGTTCCATTTCACTGACGACCTCTTCGAGAGAGACGATGACGTTTTCAAAAGGGGAGAACTCTAGATCTTCTTCGGGGTAATCAATCCACGCTTCGATGATACTCATCGGGTCGAGGAGGCGTTCTTGATAAGAGCGGACTTTTTTGGAAAGATGTCCCTCTAGCTGGCCTTCTGCGGCTTTAAGAGCGTACTGGTTTTTGGCGGAGATCAGGTTTTGCACGGCTTCCGCTTGTGCAAGATCGAGCTTTCCATTCAGAAAGGCCCGCTCCGTGAACTCTCCAGCCCGAGCGGGACGCGCTCCAGCTTGAAGAACCACATCGAGCACATTTCTCGTGATGAGAACTCCTCCGTGGCAGTGGATTTCGACCACCGGCTCTCCCGTATAGGAACGTCCACCGAGGAAGGGAACCATCAAGACCTCGTCGACGTTGTCCCCCTCCTCGTTAATCACAAAGCCGTAGTGGAGTGTGTGGCTGGGGAAGATGTGGACAGCGCCGCTAAAGATACGGTCTGCGACATCGATTGCATCAGGGCCTGAGATACGGACGATCGCCACGCCTCCTTCACCGGGAGGGGTCGCAATCGCTGCAATGGTGTCATCTGTTAAAAAGTGGGAAGTACTCATATCACAAAAAAAAGGGAAGCAAGCTGTGCTTCCCTTTTATCATACGCCTTTCATGAAATTTATGCAGCGTCCTCAACAGGAGGAGCATCAGCAGGAGGCTTTATTGCTCTTGCCCTTTCCGCAGCATCTTCAGCGATACGTCGAGCATTTTCAGCTCCTTTTACCGCCTCTTTGACTGTTTTAGGTCGTGGATCGGCAGACTCTTCTTTAGCAGCTTTTTCAGCAGCTTCGTTCTTTATTTTACACTGCTCGTCGACCATCTTCTGGTTGTGGCCGGTCACACCGATGATGTCGATCGCAAGAGCGATGATGATCGGGATCAGACCACCGACTCCAGCCAACGCCATCGTGCAAGTGACCGCTTTACCTAGGAATTCGACGCTTGATAGAAGCGTTGAGACCATCTTCCCTTCTGTCTCTTTCTTTTGGACATCTGGGTCACTGTACTTGCTCCAAAGCTGGTAGGCCTCGAAGAGCATGAAGGCAGTGGCAGCGACTTTGTTGATGGTTTTCATTGCAACCGATGTCGCTGCGTTGACAATCCAGAGACCTGCATCGCCACCGACATTGTAGGCGGCTGTGGCGCAGAAGTGAAGGAAGTCAGAGGTGACTTTGGTGTAAATGGTAGGGATGATGTACTTCGCAGTAAAAAGAATGGTTTGCGAAACGTTCAACACGACCGTTGCTACTGTTTTAACACATTGAAGCGGGTAGCTGAGGTAGTCGTAGTGGGTGATCTCTTCACCACTAAGGGCATCGTAGGCGACCTTTGGTGCATAAAGGGTTTTTGAAAGATCACTGAAAAATCTTAAGTGGAGCTGAAGGACAGCACAGTAAGCCGTATTGAAAACTTTATTGAAGAGTTCGATCACTCGGTTGACCAAGTCTGTGACTTTACGGGTGGTGTGGACTGTGTGGACTTTTCCACTCTTGCTTAAGTAGTTGATGTGGTTGTGCACAGTCTCAATGGGGTGACGGCCCGCATTGATAAAGGCTTTACCGACGGTGTTTGGAGAATCGACGGTTTTGGGAAAATTCTGAACGGCAACTGACATATTTGACCTATCCTTCTAGAGTATTAAGTTTAAAAGTAATGAAATTTTAAAAAATCTATCAAGGTCACAATGTTATCCTAGAAATACTAATATTTCAAGGTAATAAAATGACTGATAAAGATAATTTTAAAAACCGGTGTGGCGGCCTATTTTTGCTCTTTTGCAGCGGCGTCTACTGCTTTTTTGTGTGAAAGCATTCCTTGGTTCTGGCCTACCACAGCGACAAAATCGACGCACAGCCCAAAAAGAATACAAGGAAGTCCCATGAAACCAAAAAGAGCCAGTGTGCAGTTCACGGTTTTACCTGCAAACTCCAAAGCAGAGAGCTGCTTCGATGTCGACTTTTCGAGCTTTTCTATCTCTTTTCCCTCGAGTTTTTTGTCTTCTAAGACTTTCTTTGAGCCAACCCAAGCTTGATAGCAGGAGACGGTCATGAAAAAGATCGCAGAGATCCGGTTGATGGTCTTGAGTCCGATTTGAGTGGCGACGTCTGTGAAAGTAAAGAGAAATCTTCCTCCGATGCTGTAGGCCACTTTCCCACAGGCCTCTAGAAAACCTTCGGTCACCTGTTTATAGAGAGTCGGGATCACATATTTCCCCAAAAAGAGAATACCTTGAGTGACATTCATCACGATCGTTGCCACACTCTTTGCATGGATCACCCTTTCTGAGGAGATGTAGTCTGGAAGATTCTTTTGTTCGAGGTAACGGTAGTCTGCAATCGTAATTTCTTCCTCTATGGTCTTCCCATTTTTGACGACGATTTCTTTCTTCATTCCCTGTTGGATCTTCCATCCTTTGGTGGCCACCTCTTCAACATAGAGGGTTTTCGATAAATCCGAGATGAAGCTCAAGTATTGTAGCGTTTCTTTAAAGCAATAATCGAGAGTGTGTTGGAACACCTCGAGAACCTTCTTCACAAGGTCAGTGATTTTGCGGATCGTGTGGAACTGATTTTTGTCTCCGGAATAATTGACGGCACGGTGGATGGTTCCCCAAGGGCGAGCAATGGTATTTTCTACAGCGCCTAGGAGGGACTGGGCAGGTTGCATTTGATTAGAGGTGACAGTAAGTGACATGGAAGGCTCTTGTTAAGTTTTATGGAACAAGAGCCTACCCTACTCAATAGATTTATAATATTCAAGAAATAAAAAACTATTTTTGAGAATAGATTTCAAAGCCTACAGATTAGGGGCTTTGAGAATTCAATCCTTGTCACCCTTCTTTTCTGAACTGAGGTTGACAGCGACGGATTGGTTGTGGTGTGAGAAGCTGACGAGGCTGGAGAAAAGGCCTGTAGTGAGGTAGATCCATCCGCCGACGCCGGCGAGGGCAAGGAGAGCGAGAGTGGCTTTACAAAGGAAGTCCGCACTACACAGAAGGGAGGTGAGGGCGACTGCTTTTTCTATTCTTACAGGTTCAGATTCATACAAATAGCGTCGCCAAGCTTGGAATGCACAGATCGTTAGATAGGCGATCGTCGTGACTTTTTGGAGCGTTGTTACTCCTAAATGGGTGACGACCTCCATACAGTAGAGGCCCGATTCCCCACCAAATTGGAGGGCGAGTTCAAGAGCCCGCTCTTTCATCGAGTCTACAAAGGCAGAGTATGTGGCAGGGGAGATGTACTTCCCGTAGAAAAGAGGAACTTTAAGCAGATTGAGAATGAGCAGTGCGATCGCCTTGACTCTTTGAGCGACAGGGTGGAGGTGATTGTAGATCGTGATTTTACGGTTATGTAAGCTTTTATAGGAGACACTTTCGAGGTAGGCTAACTGAGAGAGGTCACTCAAAAAGCTAAGGTGGACAATGGGAACTGCGAAAGCAGGGTTGTCGCTCAAGCTGGAAAGGATACGGCAACAGCGTCCTCCGAAGGTGGTGACGGTTCGTACTTTATGGAGGAGATGGACGTCCCGTGTCTCATTCGTGTGGTTATGAAAAGTCTTCAGCGGGTGACAGCATGTCCCCAAGAAAGCCTCTCCTGGTGTGTTGGGCAGAGTTTCTGTTGTCAACATACGAAAACACGAATTTAATAAATTAAAGGGATAGCAAATATATAAATTTATTCACAACCTTCATTTCACTATTCTAATACAAAGATGCTGTAGCTTTTCTTTTTTAATCTGGGTGTTTCACAAGTGTTCGTGAAATATCCAGATTTCTCCGATTTGGAAGAAATGTCAGGGATCCTCTACAATGCTCCCAATGAAACGCTCTATTTTTCTATTTTTGCTTGTTCTGCCGCTCTCTGCACAGTATGCAGTGAAAGCGGACCACCATGACCTTCCGGAGATTGTAGCTCCAGAGATGCATCCTGAGACGGAGCTGGAGACTCTAGACCGCCTCATTGCTGCGACCGAAGAGACACTGCAGAGTGAGAAGCTTTTGAAAGAGAAGCTCAGTGCTTACATCGACATTTACGAGCAGTATAAAGAGAATACCGATGACCGTCGTCTCTGCTTTCTTCTCGTTAAGAAGGCGCATGAAGTACTGGCACTGATGCAAGAGTTGGAGCTGACACAGCTTTTTGACCAGCAGTTCCTTTCTGAAGTCACCTTCTTCTCCAACATTTCTGAAAGACAGCGGTAGGTCTAGTGGAAGAGATCCGACTTTTTGACCTTATTTCGAAGACGATGGTAATTGAGAAGGTCTATGGAGAGAAAGCGGTCTCTTTCCTCCACAGTGATGGAGCTCTTTCCTCTTTTTTTCGTACCCTTCTTTGCAAGTCGCCTCTTTTTTCTAGGCTCTACGGTTGGATCCAGAAACGCTCCTTTACAAAACGCAAGATTGCCCCCTTCGTCAAGGAGTTTGGGGTAGAGATGAAGGAGTTTGAGAAAGGGGTCGACGAGTTTCGGTCATTCAATGACTTCTTCTGTCGCAAACTCAAGCCTGGAGTGCGAGAAATCTCGGGAGAAGCTCTGATCTTTCCAGCAGACGGGCGCTACCGATTGATGGAGTCTCTCAATGGAGGAAGCATCCAGGTGAAAGGACTCGAACTCACGGTGGCAGAGTTGATCCATGATGAAAAAGAGGCCCGCCGCTACGAAGGAGGGGCGGCACTCATTGCACGCCTTGCTCCCCCTGACTACCACCGCTTTCATTTCCCTGCATCGGGTCAAGCGACTGCATCCACCCCCATTGAAGGAGACCTCTACTCAGTCAACCCGCTTTCCCTCTCTCTACAACCGAGGGTGCTGATGGAAAATCAGCGGATGGTCTCTTTCCTTGAGACGGAAGAGTATGGAAAGATCTGTCTGGTGGAGGTGGGGGCGATCAATGTTGGCACGATCCATCAGACCTACACTCCCGGTGAGGTGAAAAAAGGGGACGAGAAGGGAACCTTTTCATTTGGGGGGTCTGCGATGGTGTTGCTTTTTGAAAAAGGAAAAGTCCAGTTCAACGAAGATCTTGTGAAATTCAGTTCAACTGGACTCGAGGTGTTGGCAAAGATGGGTTTACCGGTTGCTACGCAACTTGGAGAGTAGACGCAAGATCTCGAGGTAGAGCCAAACGAGCGTCACCATCAAAGCAAAAGCTCCATACCACTCCATGAACTTCGGGGCGCCGCGCTTGGCTCCCTGATCGATGAGTTCGAAGTCGAGCACCAGGTTGAGTGCTGCAATGGCGCAAACAAAGACCGAGAAGAGGATTCCAAAGGGTCCACTTCCGGTGATGATTGCAATCGGCATTCCGAAGAAGCTCAGGATAATCGAGATAAAGTAGAAGAGAGCGATCCCTCCTGTAGCTGCAACGACCCCTAAACGGAAACGGTCGGTCACTTTGATGAACCCACTTTCGTAAGCGAAGAGCATCACCGCGCAGGTGGCAAAAGTGAGTCCCATGGCTTGGATGACAATCCCAGGGTACTGAGATTCAAACATCGAAGAGATCCCTCCAAGAAAGAGTCCTTCAAGTAGTGCGTAAGCGGGAGCGGTGAAGCCGGCCCACTCTTGCTTAAAAACGGTCACTAGAGCGGCAATCAGCCCCCCAAAGAGACCAAAGAACATCCATCCACTCGCGGCAGCGGGGTTGCCATTGCTGATCGTGAGTCCCCAAGTGAAGCTGGCTGTGAGCATCACAAGTAGGAGAAGGATGATCGATTTTGTCACCGTTCCACCGATGGTCATTGTGTTGCTGCTATCCAGCTGTCCTCGGTAAGAGGAAAAAAGCTCAGGCTTGAGCACAGGGTTTCCAGATTTCATCATCAGAGTCACCTCCTATTCTTTTATTCGCTAGATTATAGTCGATTTCTAAAAACTTTGTCTATAAATCAATGAGCCTCTTATAATAAGGTGCTAAGAAAAAAGTGATGAGAGAGACATGCTGACCTATTTAAAACGACTTTTTGGTAGCTGGCAAGACCGCACCATAGGCAAATACTCGAAAATTGTCCGCAAAATCAACGAGTTGGAGGAGGGTCTAAAGAGCCTTTCAGACGACCAATTGAAAGCAAAAACGGCGGAATTTAAGGAGCGGCTCGCTGCTGGCGAGAGTGTGGATGACCTCCTTCCCGAGGCTTATGCCGTCGTCAAGAGTGCTTGCCGTCGCCTGATTGGTACAGAGATCCATGTCTCTGGATATGACCAGAAGTGGGACATGATCCCTTACGATGTGCAGCTGATCGGTGCGATCGCCATGCACAACGGGAACATCGCAGAGATGCAAACGGGAGAGGGAAAAACCCTCACCGCGACCCTTCCACTCTATCTCAATGCCCTCACCGGAAAGCCCACCCACCTGGTGACCGTCAACGATTACCTTGCCGAAAGGGACTGTCAGTGGACGGGAACGATCCTTCGATGGCTCGGACTCACGACCACGGCTCTCACCAATGCCACTCCAGTCGATCAAAGAGGGGAGCTCTATCACGCCGATGTTGTCTATGGAACTGCCTCTGAGTTCGGCTTTGACTACCTTCGTGATAACTCGATGGCGGGCTCGAAAAAAGAGCAGGTGCAGCGCGGCTACTACTTCGCGATCATCGATGAGGTGGACTCTGTTTTGATTGATGAAGCGAGAACACCTCTGATCATCTCCGGACCCGCTCCAGAGAGCCGTCAGATGTACGATGAGTTGAAAGGCAGCGTTTCTCAACTCGTCCGCAGCCAGCAGGGAATCTGTAACCGTCTTGCGGCCGAGGCTAAGAAGATCCTCGATAAGAAAGAATCAGCGAGTAAGGAAGAACTGGAGTCGGCTTACCACAAGCTCTGGATTGTTTCGAAAGGAGCACCTCTCCATAAAGTGCTTCTCCGCATGCAAGAAGATCCCGATATCCGCGCTGAAATCGACGCTGTCGATATCCACTACCACAGTGAAGATGGGAAAAAAGAGCGCATGAACGCTCTCTCAGGGCTCAACATCATCGTCGATGAGCGTTCGAGCGAGTACGAGCTCACCGACCTGGGAATTCAGGAGTGGCAGAAGATTGCAGGCGACTCCCACGGGGACGATTTCACCCTTCTCGACCTCGGTCATGAATACCTCTTGATCGATGAAGATCCAAACCTTGCTGAAGAGCAAAAAGTTGAAAAGCGGATGGCCGTCCAGGACGAAGACCTCAAACGCAAGGAGCGCCTCCACAACCTACGCCAGATGCTCCGTGCCCACCTTCTGATGGAGAAAGATGTCGACTACATCATCCAAGAAGGCAAGATTGTCATTATCGATGAGAACACCGGACGCCCGCAACCAGGACGCCGCTTTTCTGATGGCCTTCACCAGGCGATCGAAGCGAAAGAGGGCGTCTCTATCCAAAAAGAGACCCAAACCTACGCGACTGTCACCCTCCAAAACTTCTTCCGGATGTATGACAAGCTCTCTGGAATGACCGGAACAGGAATAACAGAAGCGGGGGAGTTCAAAGAGATCTACAAACTCGATGTTCTCTCCATTCCGACCCATAAAAAATGTGTCCGTGAAGATGCCAATGACGAAATCTACATGACTGAGCGTGAGAAGTATAACGCGATCCTCAAAGAGGTCAAAGAGGCTCATGAAAAGGGACGTCCCATCCTGATGGGAACCGAGTCTGTTGAAGTTTCTGAAAAGCTTTCACGTATCTTCCGTGCTCAAGGTCTCAATCACGTGGTCTTGAATGCCCGCCACCACGGCGACGAAGCGGAGATCATTGCCAACGCCGGCGCGAAGGGCGCGATCACCATCTCCACCAACATGGCCGGCCGGGGAACGGATATTAAACTCGCTCCTGGGGTGGCTGACCTCGGTGGACTCTATGTCATTGGGACGACGCGCCACCAATCTCGACGGATCGACCGCCAGCTGCGTGGACGTTCAGCACGTCTCGGCGATCCCGGAGGATCGAAGTTCTATATCTCTTTTGAAGACCAGCTGATGCGTCTTTTCGCCTCCCCGCGCCTGAACACCATGCTTCAGCGCTTCAGACCCCCAGAAGGGGAGCCGATCTCTGCCTCGATCTTAAACCGGTCGATCGAAACGGCTCAAAAACGGGTAGAACAGCGCAACTACAACGTCCGTAAGCACACTCTCCAATACGACGACGTGATGAATAAACAGCGCGGTGAGGTCTACTCCTTCCGTAACGAACTGCTGCATACCGATGATGTGGTTGGTTTTGCCTCTGAGATCCTCGAGGAGGTGCTTTACCAGGGCGCTGAGGAACACCTTCACGTGGAAGGGGAGAAAGGCCTTGATCTGGAGGGCTTCTACGAATGGCTGATCACCCAGTTCCCTGTTGATGTCCACCTCGATGAACTTGAAGGGTTAAACGAACAGGAGATCGCCTCCCTTGCTGCGGAGCGTGTCATCCATGCCCTTAAAGAGAAGGTCCGTCGCGAGAATGAGAAGATCGACGAAAGCCAGCTCAATCCGGAGCGTGAGCACCCCGTCACGGGTGCGGTGCGAGGCGTTATGATCCAGGAGCTCGACCGTCTCTGGATGCGTCACCTGCTGACAATGGATCACCTCCGTACCGACGTTAACCTCCGCTCTGTGGGCCAACGCGACCCGCTGATGGAGTTCAAGCACGAAGCTTTCCGTCTTTTCCATGAGCTGACCCACACCCTCCGCGAGAGAATCGCTTCGAACCTCTTCAAGTTTGAGATGATTCCGATCGACACCTCTCAGCTCGAGCGTCTCCTCTCCCAGATGCATATGGAAAAGGACCGTTCTCTCGTCGACGAGGTGGAAAAGGAACAGACTAGTTCTTCTCCTCAAGAGGAAAAGAAAGAGCCTGTCCTCGTGGGTCCGAAAGTGAAGAGGAACGACCCCTGTCCATGCGGCAGCGGAAAAAAATATAAAAAGTGTTGTGGACAAACTGAAGAATAGGTTGCGAGAAAACTCAAGATGAGGGATAACGAGCGAATGGAAGAAGGCGCTGTCATGACCGAAGCAACCAAGACGAAGCTTTGTTGGAACTGCAACGCAGAGGTCGAACGCTCCGCTGAGAACTGTCTCTACTGCGGGGTCTACCTTCACCCCTCCCCAGAAGATCTCGACACTTCAACAGGTGACACTCCCTTCGCAAGCCCCCCTCCCCTCTACCAGCCCGAAGAGACAAAAGAAGAAGAGCTCCTCGTCGAAGAAGAAACAGAAGTTGAAGCTCCGATCGAACAGGCTCCTCCCGAGCAAAGTGAGCTGAAAGCCACGGCGCTGCCCCTGACCTTCCTGATCATGGGTTCCATCTTTTTCCTCTTTAGCCTGATCCTTCTTCTCTTCTCTACTGACGGCCTGCTCGTCATGAAATGGGACGCCACCTACTGGTTCGTCTACCTCTTTCTCTCTCTCCCTCTCCTTTTCGTTGGCTGGAAATCCCTCCAGTCTCTAGACGAAAAATAATTTTAAATACGTTTATTTTTTCGCTTTATTGAATCTTAATAATCTACCCTCATAATGGACTGATATACCCAAATAAATATGGAGTTTTTATGTCACTACAGTCGAAGTTAGAACAGGTTGAAAACCACTCTTTAAACTGGCCGCTCAGGTTTGTTGCGGGAGGAGCAGGGATAGGCTATGCCGCTTCTGTTCCAAATCTTGTCTCCATTGTGGCCGCTGTCGCCCTTGCGAACCTCTCTGTCTCAAAAGCCCTCTCCCAGCTCGTTCCTGTGGAGAGTCTAGCAGGAAGAGTCGTTGTCAGTGTGGCCGTTTCGACCCTCGTCGCAACTATTTCGGCTGTTGCGATCCTCTCTCTCCTACACCTTCCCCTGACCGCAGCGGCTTTTCTGACCGTCATGGGTGCCGTCGCCGCTCCGAGCGTCGCTGCCACCCTCGTTGAAGTCGCCGTTGCTTATTTCTCTTCTGAAGAGGCGGGACCATCCGATCCACCTTACCCACAAACAGCCGTTGAAACCGACACCTCTCATAGACCTGCAGCTCCTGATGAAACTGCAAGAGCAGCCGCACCAGCATCTGTAGCTGTACCACATCCGGCACCAGTGTTTGCAGCATCGCCTGCAGCCGCTCATAGACCCATTCAACAGGCTTCAATTAGCGCTACAGGTCAACCCGTTGCGTATATAGCGTCAAATCACTATGAAGACTCAGGAGAGTATTGGACTAAAGCTTTAAGGGACGAGGTTTACCCCGGAACAAAACAAGCGACCGTCGATGGTTATCTAGCTGGCCCATATCGTGCACAAACAGCAAGATACTTAGACAAAAGAGTCACCCAAACGATGATTCAAGGGACAACGGTCGGTACCCCTCGGTCTGTATCGGGTCGTTCACCCGGTCACCATCTAGAAGTGAGCTTTGTGGAGGGAGACCTCCTTTCTGCAGCTCGGGGACTCCGTAATCCTGTGATCTTAAGTAATGGTAACCCTTGCTATCCTGCACCGGCAGTGGAGAGGGGAGAAGAGAGCGTCGAAGCAGGTCTTTGGAGATGCACCAACCTCTTCCAAGCCCTGGATCCCAGTGTAAATCCACAGATGACAGAAAAGATGAAAGCGGCTCATGGCGACCCAAGGAAGTGGGGAAAATCGACTCAAGCCCAGTTAGAGAGAGGATACCTGATCCCAAAGATGGGCTGTGTCTACTCTCCTCATGTTCAGGTTTTTAGAAGATTAGATACTGGAGTAGCATTTGAAAATTATGCCTTTCTTGACAAGCCTTGGACAACGGCTGTCATCACTGCTTCAGCCTTTGATCTTTCCCACTCCGCTACAAGGACGTGGGCTACGGATCCAGATACGGTAGCCAATTTCATCAAACAAACTAAAAGCAAAATGCGAGCCGTTCTTCGTTCAGCTGCACAAAACGGCCATGAAAATGTCGTGATTGGTCCTTTCGGTTGCGATGGTTTTGATAACGATCCGAAAACGATCTCTCTACTTTTTGGAAAAGTTTTAGCAGAGCCGGAGTTTCAGGGTCGGTTTGCGAGAGTGGTCTTTGCCATGAATTTGAATGACAGACCCATCGATCGAGCTTCTCGACCACGCTCTGATCAACTCCAGACCTGGCAAAATGGTGTAGTACAAGGTCTCAATGGAGCGGGAACCGTCAGACCACTTTCTGCACCTGCTGCCGCTGCGCCTGCTTCAGCTGCAGCCGCACCAGCACGTGTATCACATCCGGTTTCATCCGCATCAGTGGCTCAGCCTGCAGCAGCGCCTGCTTCGGCAGCCGCCGTATCACCAGAAAACATCGTCGAGGTCTCTGTTCCGCCTCCGCTTCGCCCAAAGCGTGGAGATAAACCGACAGTCGCTGTTCTGGACGGTGCCCTACTGGATGTAGCCAGTCGTTTTAAAAATCCTGTTGTTGTCAACTCAGGAAATGCGGTGAACTATCGAGATATGGATGAAGGTCTTAGGGGAGCTGGTCTTGAAGCTGTTCTCAATCCTGCGTCCAACCCCTCAATCACAGATCAAATGAAGAAAGCTAAAGGGGCTGATTCTGATTATGCCAAAAGACAGCTTGAAAGAAGGAAATTCTTAATCCCCAAAGGAGGCTGTATCTTCACAAAGTTGGCATCGGGTCATGCTGTGATCACAGCAGCGGCTGCCCCCCTTCAACTTAAGCAAACACAGGACCGTTACAAAGACGATGCAAGCCTTTACGAAAAAGAAACGAAGGAAACGATCAAAGCAATTTTTCGCATGGCTGCAGCAAAAGGACATACTAATGTGGTCCTTAGTCCTTTCGGCTGTAAGGCATTTAAAAACGATCCAAAGAAGATTGCACAGTGGTTTGGTGAAGTTTTAGCTGAACCTGAGTTTGCGGGTTATTTTACGAATGTCGCTTTTGCGTATCAAGCAGGCGATCACATTGGTCTTGCGCATACCGAGTGGCAACGGATCGCTCAGCAGGCTATGGGAGTCACTGCTTCAGTTGCCACCGCAGCTGCTCCCGTAGCAGCAGCACCTACAGCCGCAGCCGCAGTGGCGGCTCCTCCTGCAGGTCCGTCAAAAGCTGAAAATGGTACAGTAGCGCGCCCAAATATGCTTCAAAGAATCGACACTCTGAAACCAGCCACAGTCACTGTGGTGGATGATTCTCCTCTAGGTGCAGCACAAAAAATTGGAAGCAGTGTCGTTCTCCACTCGGGTAATGCGGTGGATCCTAATGATATGGATGATGACTTTAAGAGAGCTGGACTTCAACCACTCCTGGATCCGAAGACAAACCCCACAATCACGGGTGAAATGAAAAGAGCTCATGGGTCACGTTGGTCAGCATATGAAAAAAAATATCTTGATCAGGGTTACTTAATTCCTAAAGACGGTTGTGTTTTCTCGCGATTAAGCTCAGGTCAAGCTGTGATCACAGCGGCGGCTTTTCCCTTATCTCTTGATAGGACGAAGTCTTGGTCCACAAATAAACCAAACACTTACGAGAGTCAGACGAAGCAAAAGATGCGAGCCATTTTACGTACGGCTGCGGAAAAGGGTTATCGAAATGTTGTTCTAAGTCCATTTGGATGTAAAACCTTTAAAAACGATCCAAAAAAGATGGCTCAGTGGTTTGGTGAAGTTTTAGTTGAAGCAGAGTTTTTAGGTCAGTTTGACAAGGTCTCTTTTGCTTTTAAAGCAAGCGATCACATTGGTCTTACGCATGCCGAGTGGCAAACGGCCGTCCAAGGTGCTATGAATTCCGCAATTCGTGATGCCGAACTTGTCAAAAAACTCAAACTCATGATGGAAGCTTACGCTCAGGCTGTAGAAAGTCGTCATAATCGATCTGTAGACTTTACTCAGTTGAAAGAGTGGCAGGATTTATATGATCTTCGGGCAAAAACGTACTGGGCGATTGAGGAGGGGCGTTTTCATTCCCCAGAAGGGTATGCCCTCCGTGAAGTCTTGACTCCGATCTACTGGCAAACTGTAGCTGCAGTAAAATGCGGATATATGGCTAAAGGAAAGAAAGTGGATATAAAATCTCAATGTGATGCAATGAAAAAAGGGACAGTCGTAGCAGTTCCTGCTTCTCTAGGGAATTCTCAGAGGACTTATCATACTGTTGTCACATTATCAGAAAAAGAGAGTTTTGGAGCGGCTGAACAGCTTGGAGATAATGCCGTGGTACTGAATATGGCTAACGAAACTTCTCCAGGTGGAGGGGCTCCTCGAGGAGCTTTAGCTCAAGAAGAAGATCTCTTTAGGATGGCTCCACTCCACGCTGCATTGATGCCAAAGTACAACAAAGAAATTGCGGGCAAGATGGAAGCTGAACTCCTCCGTGTTGGAGAGATTCTGCCGAGAGGAGAAGATACAAAGTCAAATCCTAGCGATACACCGGATCTTCAGACTAAAAAATGGAGAACAAAGTTGTTCCGTGGGAATACCGGTCATCGTCCTGAAAGTGAGCGTTATCTCATCCCAGACCGTGGAGCGGTTTACTCTCCAAGTGTTCCTGTCATCCGCGATGGTGATGACAAAGCGTATGCCTTTAAAGAAAAGCCATTCCAGGTGGGAGTCATCTCCGCGGCGGCTCTGAATTTAAAAAATAAGGAGGATAAAGTCTGGGCTGATCGCAATCCAGCAGAATATGAAAAGCTGATGAAAGATAAAATCCGAGCGATCTACCGCTTAGCTGCAATGAAAGGGCATACGAAACTGGTGTTAGGTCAATTTGGATGCGGAGCGTTTAGAAATGATCCTGCTAAGGTTGGTAAGTGGTTTGCTGAGGTTTTAGAAGATTCAGAGTTTAAAGGACGCTTCGAAAGGGTCGTTTTTGCAATGAAAATGAGACCAGGAAATCCAAAATGGGGAGAGTGGAAAACTGCTCTTGAATCCGGCGGGGTGACAGTCTCTTAAACCCTCCTTTTTTATTCATAGATGAAGCCTCCCTACTTACCTGTAGGGGGGCTTTTTTTATATTTGGACTGTATAGAATTTCTCTTGCCCATGTAGTATAGTGATTTTCATCTTGGAGGTGCCACCTTGTCTTTTTTTGAGAAAGTCGAATCTCTTGAAGCAAACGATACTCTACTGATCACCGAAAAATTCATTGGAGGAGGCTCTGTTGCAGGATTTGTCGCTGCAGCCTTTTCAAATCTTCCTCACATAGCTGTCGCTGCCGCCGCCGTTGCTAACCTCATCCTCTCAAAATATGTCTGTTATTGGATTCCCCCGACCTGTGTCGAGGCCAAAGTCGTGATCCACACAGTCGTCTCAGGCCTGATCGCCGCCGTCTCTGCCATCGGGATCATGACCTTATTCGGTTCCCCACCGTCTCTCCCTATCTTTTTGGCCGTGACCACCCTCCTTGCCATTCCCAGCATCTCGTTCCATCTCATCAAGGTCGGTGTCGCCTACTACCAACATGCGAAAGAAGAGGCTCAAATTGAAGCGGACCCTAATAGAAATGTGATCAAGTTTAACGCCCAAGAATGGGGGGATAAATTTCAAAAAATCAACCAGAGGCTAATTGATGAAAAAAGTTTTTCTTTACTCGAAGAGAGAAACAGTGCTTTAGCTGATATTTATGACAAAACAGCTGCCTCTCTGCATAGGGGATACCAGGTTGGCGACAAGAAAATTTCTCCAGAAGATTTAAATATTGATTCTATGCGTGACGGATTAGTTGTTTCGGTTCCAAAAAAATTAAGCAAGAGAGGAATTAATAATAAACGCTGCGTTTCTCTTTTACCCTTTGATACCTTAGAGGCTGCTAAAATATTAGTTGATAAGGAAGGCGATAATGCTGTTGTTCTCAATGAAGCTCATGCATATCTTCCAGGTGGATGTGTTGTTCGGGGGGGTGTAGGCGGTATTGAAGAAGAACTATTTAGAAGGACTACTCTTTGTGGCGCTCTGATGCCGAGTTTGAATCGTTCTATTAAACAGAAGATGGTTCAAGCACTGAAAGACTCAGGTGAGTTGATGGAACCTCACGATGACTCAGATAAAGGTAAAGGTAAAGAGAAAGTAGATCAGGAATCTTGGGATAAAAGAAGACGTTGCTTTAATTGCATGGGGTATTTAATTCCTAAGAAAGGTTGTATTTACACTCCGCATGTACAGGTTATACGAAATAAGGAGTACGCTTTTCAAGAAGAGCGTTTAGAAATCGCAGTTATTTCTGCAGGTGTCGATGCTTTGACTAAGGATGAGGTGAATGATAGGGAAATGTACAAGAATTTTTTAGAACTAAAATGGAGGGGAATTCTCCGAATGGCAGCAGGGAAAAAACACAAAAATCTTGTCCTTAGTTGTTTTGGGTCTATAGAGGGCAAATATGACCTATCTGAAGTAGGAAGTTGGTTTGCTGGAGTTCTGAATCATGAAGAATTTGACAACTGCTTTGATAAGATTGTATTTGCCATGGGTGTGCCGAAAGAAGACAAAAAATGGACAGCTTGGGAAAAAGCGCTTAAGCAATGGAAAGATGAAGGTGAGAAAAATAAAATCGAGATTATGGATCTATAACACATCTTTAGGTGAAAGTGATGCCCCTTTTTGATAAAATGCAAATTGTAGAGAATCACGAGGTGGACATAGCAGGTCGAATTTTTCTCGGTGTGGTTGGATCGGGCTATGCTCTATATGCCAGATCTTCTAACTCTTTGGTCGCCTTTGCTGCTTGTGTCAACCTGACACTTTCAAAATATCTCACGCAGGTCATTTTTGACTCTTTCAAGAAGCATCTACCTCCAGATTCTTTAAAAGCAAAATTTATAGTTCATACCTTGGTAAGTGTTTCCATTGCAACGATCTCAGCCCTTGCCGTCATGGTTCTTTTCGGTATTCCGAAAACGTTTGCTGTGTTTACCATCATGACAGTGGCGATCGCGGCTCCTAGCCTTTTGGTGTACTCTTTACAAATTTCAGGGACCTATCTTTATTGCATTGAAGATCTCATAAAAGAGATCAAACCGGCTCACTCTTTAGAGCAAGAATTAGAGTATGTTCCTGAAGATTTAGTTTTGCAGCTTAAAGAAAATGAAGATCAGACTCATGTCAGGCATTCTATTAAGGATTGGATACAGTTAAAGTCAAATCCTACGTCGAATGAGGATTTAAAGCTCATTTATTCCCAGACTAAAGAGGCATTGTTTAAAGGCTTTTACCTAGATGAAAAAATAGTGATGCCTGAGTCGTTGAAATTTAAAGATATGCGAGACTATACAGTCGTTTCAACTACACAAACTGTAGAGGAAGAATACAGGAATGCTAATCGGGAGCTTAATTATAGGGTTTCTGCAAATGACTGGTTAATGGAGGCATCGAATTGTTCGAATCCGGTTATTCTCAATATGGCCGATCGAGAGAAGCCTGGGGGACGCGTAGACGATGGACATAGAGGAGGAGAAGAAGAGTTGTTTAGAATTTCTTCATTGCCTAGAGCTTTAGATCCTCGTTGGAATCCAGATATCACCAAGCGAATACGTGCAAATTTTGAGAGCGAGAAAAGAGATAAAAAAAAAGAATTAAAAGAGGATTTGGAGGATTTAGAAAAATATAAGTATCTTATTCCAGATAACGGCTGTATATACACCCCTCATGTTCAGATTTTTCGAAGAGGGGAAGCCGGTGGATATGCTTTCATGAAACCTCAAGAAATTGCGGTAATTTCTGTTGCTGCCTACCCATATTACAATCATCGAAGGTCTTTAAGACATTTAAAAGCAGATGAAGATGAAATTCGTGCTCAAATCAAGAATATATTGAGTGTTGCAGCCATGTACGGACATAAAGATCTAGTATTTACTCCTTTTGGTTCTGGAATATGGAATAAATATCAGAAAGAAGTTTCGCAATTGTTCTGTGACATTTTGACGCAAGATTTTGAGAATTGCTTTCATAATGTGATCATAGCGACTGGACGGTCTAGAGAAGATCCAATATTTAAAGCTTGGGAGGCTGCTTTCCCTCAGAAGGAAACTCCTAAAAAAAGAAAAAAAGCCTTTTTTTCATTTCTTCCCGGAAGGTCTTGATGAGCTCGACTATTTACCACATGTATGTGAAAATAGTCGTGACTATTCTCACACCTATATAATAAATAGTCAAATATAGAAAAAAATCGACTTAGATGATTGATTTTAATACACTTGGGATTTACTCATCGGAGCTCTTTAAAGAGCTGTAGTCGGTGCAGTAGAAGCCGCTGCCGGAGAAGTGGGGCTGTAGGCCGGCTCCGATTTGACGTTTGTAGGTCGACTCTCCGCAAGAAGGGCAAAGAGTGAGAGGAGCTGCGGTGATTTTTTGCAGCTCCTCAGAGTTGTATTGACACTGGGTGCAGTGGTAGTCGTAGGTGGGCACTAGAATCCTCCCATGCCACCCATGCCGGGCATTCCGCCCATACCACCCATGCCTCCCATTCCAGGCATGCCACCCATACCGCCCATACCGCCACCCATGGCATCCATGCCAGCAGGAGCCGCTGGTTGAGGCTCTCTCTTCTCACTGATCATGCAGGCTGTGGTGATCAGAAGGCCTGAGATCGAAGAGGCGTTAGCAAGGGCTTGTTTGGTGACTTTGACAGGGTCGATGACACCCTCTTTGATGAGATCGCCGTAGGTGTCTGTGAGGGCGTTGTACCCAAAGGCACCTTTGCCTTCACGGACTTTCTCTGTGACGAGGTTGCCTGCTTGGCCAGCGTTATTGGCAATTTCCGTACACGGAGCGAAGCACGCTTCGTGGACGATACGGGCGCCTGTTTCAGCGTCTTTCGAGTCTCCTTTGAAGTTCTCAAGTGCTTTGGAAACGCGGACGAGAGCGACTCCTCCACCAGGAACGATTCCTTCGAGGACTGCAGCACGGGTCGCGTGCAGAGCATCTTCGATACGCGCTTTTTTCTCTTTCATCTCTGTTTCGGTGGCAGCACCGATGTTAACAACCGCTACACCGCCAACGAGCTTCGCGAGGCGCTCTTCGAGCTTCTCTTGGTCGTAGCTCGAGGTAGAGTTTGCGATCTGTGTTTTGAGCTCTGCGGCACGGGCTTTCACAGCTGCTGGGTCGCCAGCACCATCGACGAGAGTGGTTTCGTCTTTGGTGATTTTGATGGTTTTGGCCTGTCCCAGGTGTGCAGGGGTCGCGTCTTCGAGTTTCATGCCGAGCTCTTCAGAGATGACTGTTGCGCCGGTAAGGATAGCCAGGTCACCAAGCATCGCTTTTCTGCGGTCCCCAAAGCCAGGAGCTTTGACAGCTGCAAGCGGCAAGCCGAGCTTGACTTTGTTCACCACGAGGGTCGCGAGCGCTTCACCGTCGATATCTTCAGCAATGATGACAAGCGGCTTAGGGTTTTTTTCCATCGAAGCTTCTAAGATTGGCACGAGCTCTTTTGCTGAGGAGATTTTCTTCTCCACCAAGAGGACACGCGCTCCCTCAAACTCCGCAGACATGTTCTCGGCATTCGTGACAAAGTAAGGAGAGAGGTAGCCGTTGTCAAACTGCATTCCTTCCACCACATCGAGAGTCGTGTCGATGGTTTTCGATTCCGCGACGGTGATGATGCCATCTTTACCGACTTTCGCCATCGCTTCAGCAATGATCTTTCCAATCGCAGGGTCGTTGTTGGCAGAGATGGTCGCAATCTGCTCAATCTCTTCATTGGTGTTGATGGGTGTCGCGAGTTTGTCGAGCTCTTTCATCAGTTCAAGGACTGCTTTGTCGATGCCGCGCTTCACCTGAGTGGGGTTGGCACCAGCTGTGACGCTCTTCACGGCGGCGTTGAGGATCGCTTCAGCAAGGACAATCGCCGTGGTTGTTCCATCTCCAGCTGTAGTAGACGTTTTGTCAGCCACCTCTTTAACGAGCTGAGCGGCCATATTTTCAAAGTTGTCTTTTAGAGCAATCTCTTTAGCGACGGTGACTCCATCTTTCGTGGAAAGGGGAGAGCCAAAGCTTTTTTGGATCACCACGTTTCGTCCTTTTGGACCGAGAGTGACCTTGACGGTCTTTGCGAGTGTAGAAACCCCCTTCACGAGGCTCTTCAATGCTTTTTCTGAAAATTGTAGTAGTTTAGCCATGGAGACTCCAGATTTAAGTTTTTAAGTAAGGATACCGAGGATTTCATCTTCTTTGAGGATCATGAGTTCTTCGTCATCATTCGACTTGACCTCTGTTCCTGCGTAGGAGCTGAAGAGGACTTTATCGCCCACTTTGACTGAAAGAGGTTGGATCTTGCCATTTTTGTCCTCTGCTCCAGGACCCGCAGCGATGATTTCACCCTGTTTTGGCTTCTCTTGTGCAGATTCGGGAAGGAGGATTCCACCTTTGGTGGCGATCGCTTTTGAACGACGGATTAAAACTCGGTTTCCGAGGGGCTTAAATTTTGTCATAAGGGCTCCTTTTCTTTAAAAAATACAGCAAAATTGTAGTGCTCAGAATCCTTTTCCGTCAAGGATTTAGCACTATGGAAGCAGGGCTGCTAATGTATAGTGTCGAAGGCGGGTTTTGTCGCGTCGGTATGAGTAGAAGTTCTCTTTATCCGAGTAGGTGCAGAGCCCCAAAATCTCGATATGATGGTCGAGCACTCCGGCCTGGGTGAGCTGTTCACGGCTGATAGCCCAAAAGTCAAAGTGGTTGAGAGCTGTTTGGTGCTTCCAAAAGGACTCGGGAAGCTCCGTTTTGTAGTGGATGAACTCTGCTTTCTCCGGCCCCAGGCTTGGGCCGATCGAGACGAGGAGGTTTTCAGGTTTCACACCGTAAGTTTGTTTCATCTGCTCGACGGTCTTGTGATAGATGTTCTGGACCGATCCTCTCCAGCCAGAGTGGACACTCGCGAGCACCTTGAGAGTGGGGTCGTAGAAGATGGCAGGTTGGCAGTCCGCGTGTTTAATCGTGAGACAGAGTTGCGGTTCGTTTGTCATGAGCCCGTCCGCCTCGGGAGCCTCATCTGCTTGAGCGACGACGACACGGTCTCCATGGACTTGACGGACATGGGCACCTTTCGCCTCTGGGCAGAAAGCTTCCCAAATCGACTCCATCTCTTGTGGAGGCTGTCTATAGGCAACGCCGGCTTTGATGCCTTTTTCTGCCTTCAGCTGCTCAAACTCGAGAAAATGTAGAGTCATTCGCTCTCTTTTGCTTCAACCGGCTTGAGCGTTTGTAAAAGCTTTTTCTTGTCGATGACAGCGATGTTCATGTAGCTGTCGTTCTGCCCAAATGCCACATAGAGCTTGTTTCCGTTGTGGACCACTCCGCTTGGAAAAATCACCTTCCTGCGGTTTTTGGAGACGTAGAAGCTCTTGTCTGTGATGGGTGCTGGGCTGAGGCGCTTGACGTGGAAGGGAGGCTGGTTTTCAAAGGTGTAGGCTCCCATGAAGTAGACCATCCCAATCCGACGTTTGAGCCAGGTCGGTCTTGCCGAGAGTGAAGAGTGGGTGAAGGCGATGTACTCTCCCTCTTCTGGAAGCTCGACCGCCTGTGTTCCCCCTCGAAGAGGACCATAGTCCCACTGGTACCCGTAAGTGGTGTTGTAAAACTCTTCCACTTCACCGTTATTGGGATTGATTTTGAAGATGGTATGGGGATCGACCATATAGACGACGTAGAGATCGCCTCGGTAAGCGAAAGGCATCCAGTTTTTTTCATAGGAGGCTTTGCGGTGTGGAGGGTCCACTTTGCGAATGGGACCTAGAAAAAAGCGGGTGTCATCTTGAAAGACTTCAGCGAAGTAGATCTGTCTCTCACCGTAGCGGGTTCCCTTCTGGTTGTCGTTGAAGAAGAGGTAAATTTTATCAGCAACACGGACCAGACGTGGGTCTTCGGCTTGTTGGGGGACGTGGGGGTTGTCTGGTCGGGTGTTGAGAAGCTGGAATTTCCTGATCGGTTTGAAATTGACATCCAGCTCGACAATGCCTAGGTAGGGAGTGGTCTCTTTTTGAAGGCGCTCGAGCGAAATTTTTGGAGGGTAGTCGTAACGGAAGGCGAGGAGGTAGTGGTCTTTAAAGCGGATAAAGCCGGGGTTGTATGCGTTTGCTGCCTCTGGAATGTGGACGGGGATCACGCGCTCGATCAGTCCATCTGTCATTCCCGCCAAAAGGTCAGGGTCGAGGTCGCGGCTCTTCAACATATGTGGAAGAGTGTAGAGAGAGACAACCGAGGCGATGACGAGTAAGCTCGTCACAATCACTTTTTTCATGAGGCACCTCCTTCTTTGTTCACATAGAGGGTTTGAGTGGGGTAGGCAAACTCGAGTCCTTGCGCTTTAAGAAGGTCTCCTAATTGGAAAAGCAACTCTTCTTGATCTCGTCGAAAGTCTGTGATTGTAGAAGAGCGTGTGTAACAGATTACAGAAAGTTCAAGCGAAGATGTTCCATACTCAACAAAGTGCACCATGATCGATTTCTTCTTATCGACGGCTGGGTGTGTCTCTACCAAGTTCCGCAGTTTTTGTAAGGAAGCTTTTAAACGGTCAAAATTGTCATATTTTATGGAGAGATTCTGATCGAAGCGTCTATGCTCTGTATGTGCTTGATTTTCAATCATTGCGTCCGACAATAACCCGTTGGGAATGTATAGTGGACGGCCTGTTTTTGTACGAATCGTGGTAAGGTACCATCCTGTGTCGAGAACGACTCCCTGGAAGTTTTTGTTTGGGGAAGTGATCCAATCGCCTACAGTGAAGTAGCGGTTGATGTGAATCACAATCCCTCCAAAAAGGTTTTTAATGACATCACTTGCCGCAAAGCTGATGGCGATACCTCCAATACCGCTTAAAGCGTAGATAGCAGTGATCGGGACGTGTAAGATCTCCATAAGGGAGATCAAAAAAAGCAGCCCAATCAAAACTGTGGTTAATTTGGAGAGAAGCTCTAGCAGTGAGATTTTTTCTCTCACCTTTTCATGAGAAAGGAGAACTTTGAAGTAGGCTGTCTTCCAGCGCCAAAGCAACCCGAAAAAAGCGACAGCAAGGAAAAGCTCAAAAAACTGGGTAAAGGTCAATCCAAAAGGAAGGGTTAAGTACTCTTCTCCTAATGGTTTAAGTAGAACGAAGAGGAAAGAGACCCAAAGAATCCACTGGAGCCACCGTGAAGAGGTTTGGGCAAGAGTTTTTGCACCGACGAAGTTTTTTTCTCTCCGAAGAATCAAATTGAGAAAAATTCTTACCCCGACAGAAAGGAGTAAGGTCAACAAAAAGAGGCTTCCTGCTGAGAGAAATAGGTCTGTCATGGAATTCATATCTTCTGGCATTACAATATTCTCTCTGAAGGAGAGAGTTTCTTACAAGTATATCTAGGAATGGTCTACAGAAAGTTACAAAAAGTGTAACTTTCTGTAGAGTCAAAGCCCGTTTCACCCTTATCTTTAGTGAAAATGGAAGAAATTTTAACAGTTTCGCACTTGACGACCCGGTTTCAGCTGGGCAAAAAGAGCTATCCGGTGGTCTCAGACCTCTCCTTCTCTCTGAAGAAAGGCAAAACCCTTGCTTTGGTTGGAGAGTCGGGGTCGGGCAAGTCGATGACGGCTCTCAGTTTATTGAGAATTTTGCCTACCCCACCAGCTCTACCTCCTGAGGGAGAGGTGCTGTATCAAGGGAAAAATTTACTCACCCTTTCTGAAAGAGAGCTCAGAAAAATCCGCGGATCGAAGATTTCGATGATCTTTCAAGATCCCATGAGCTGTCTCAATCCTGTCTATTCTGTCGGGGAGCAGCTGCTTGAGGTGCTCTTTGCTCACACCGATCTCGATGAAGAAGCCGCTCTGAAAAAAGCAAAAGAGGCGCTCGATGAGGTGGGGATTCCGGAGGTCGACCGTGTGTTTGAGAGCTATCCTCACCAGCTTTCTGGAGGGATGAAGCAGCGGGTGATGATTGCGAGCTGCCTTTTAAACGAGCCCGACATTTTGATTGCGGATGAACCGACCACTGCCCTCGACGTGACAATACAGAAGCAGATTCTGGATCTGATGCAAGAGCTTCAACAAAAGTGTGGGATGGCCATCCTTCTCATCACCCATGACATGGGTGTGGTGAAAAATTACGCTGATGATGTGGTGGTTCTTTACGGAGGCAAGGAGATGCAGAGTGGTCCGGTCGATGTGGTCTTTGAGACACTCTCTCATCCTTATACAGAAGCGCTTTTTGCCTGCCTCCCGCAGAGCCGCAAGCCTAAAGAGAGGCTAGCTGTCATTCCTGGAGCTGTCCCACACCTCAAGGAGATGCCCGACGGCTGCCGCTTCCACCCTCGCTGCTCGCATACGATGGAGAAGTGCAAGGCCGGCGACGTCGATCTCATCTCCCTTCCCTCTAACCAAAGAACGAGGTGCTGGCTCTATGAAGAAGAGTGAACCACTCCTTTCTGTCTGTGATCTTGTCGTGCGCTTTCCCATCTACAAGGGGGTCTTCCGTCACGTCGCGGGCTACGTCGATGCTGTTGACCAGATCAGTTTTGAGATTCAGGAAGGGGAGGTGTTGGGTCTCGTCGGCGAGTCGGGTTCCGGCAAAAGCACCACCGCACGTGCGGTCATCCGCCTCATTGAGCCGACTTCAGGAGGTGTTCAATTTCTTGGAGAGGATTTCCTGAAGCTGAACGCTTCTCAGTTGAAGAAACAGCGGAAGAATGCCCAGTTTGTCTTCCAGGATCCCTACAGCTCTCTCAATCCTAGAAAGAATATTGGCGAAGCGGTTGCTGAAGTGCTCGACCACTTTGACATGGTCGAGACGCTCGACGAGCGTTATGAAAAAACCGCCTCCCTCCTGCGCGACGTGGGTCTTTCAGAGAAGCAGATGGGACGCTATCCCCATGAGCTCTCCGGTGGTCAGCAGCAGCGCGTGGCCATCGCCCGCGCCCTCGCTCCGGAACCCAAACTCATCATCTGCGATGAAGCGGTCTCAGCTCTTGATATCTCTGTGCGTGCCCAGATCCTCAACCTCCTCATGGATCTCAAAGAGGAGCACGGTCTTTCCTATCTCTTCATCACTCATGACTTGAGCGTTGTGCGTCATATCGCCGACCGCATCTTGATCATGCAAAAGGGTCATCTTGTTGAAGAGGGAGTCACCGAAGCGCTCTTTGCGGATCCACAAACAGAATACACAAAAAAGCTGATGGAAGCCGTTCCTATGATGTAGGCTGAATTTTTCTCGATTAAGGAATGAGTTGTAAGTTTATTCATCGGTATGCCTCATTACAAATTCTTCGAGCTTTTCTTCTAATTTTTCTGCCAGTGTTTGGATGTCATGCCAATGGGGATCATTGAGTAGTTCGTCTTCTTGTATGAGATCGGAGTCGATCCGCTCATCGACTGATTCAAAATGCTCATCGACAAGCTGATAGAGCTTTTTGAGCATTCCATAAGTTTCTTCACCTAACTGTTCTTCAGCGGCGGTGTCCTGAAAAATTTTTTCACAGGTGTTTAGAAAGTAGACGTTGGTCTCTGTGTAGCTGCTGACTTCTGGCCCTTCATGCTTAAACCAGATCCGGCGTTGATACTCTTCATCCTTTAAGATTCTAGTCGCATTTAAGATTAGACTATTTATGAAGCCTAAGATTTTTGGTTTCGACATTGGCATAGCGGCATGTTGAGGCTAAATTTTTGAAAGTCATATTGTTCCCAAGGGATATGAGTATATTCTTGAGTCATCAATTGATCAAATCCTTTAGCACTAGAATTAGGATTCCATGTGGCAAAAATCGGCTGTCCCTCCTCGTCTAATTCAGTGTGTGAAACATACTCAACCCTTTGTCCATCCTGTCCTTGGGGTTTAGCAACACTCAGTCTGACTTCATAAGCGGGGTTATTTCTTGAGACCCACCTCTCACCTGCTCCCTTACGAGGAAGAGAAACTTTAAAGCAGGTCATGCTTATTCCATCGATGCCAGGAACATATTTTTCAAAAAAAATGGTTGATAACTTCAATTTGCCTGAACCTATTTCGTTCATGGTTCTGTTGAATCTTTTCCCAAAGAGATGTCCGATACCGGGATCCGCTACAAGTGCTTCGAGTTCAGGTACGACCTCGTAAAACCAACTTGCATCGGCATAGCCACCGTCTTCACGGTGGATCACATAAGAAAGGTGTCCTCTCTCGAACTCCCTTGGTGTATTCTTTACAGTGTGTTGAGGCCTATCGTTATGAGGTAGAGTATTACAAAAAGCGTGAGTCCTGAGAGCAGGCAGACGATGAGGGAGCGCCAAAGAGAAAGCTGGTGGGCTTCAGCAATGCCCCGTAGCAGCACTGCTAGTCCGTAAAAGACGATGACCGGCACAGCGAATAAAGCCAGATGAAAGAATCCGTACTGCATCAGAGCTGGATGATCCAGAGAAAAAACAAAGATCAAAAATAAGAATCCCAGTGGTGCAGTACAGACGAGCCACCAGGTGAGAGCGAGGCGAGTCTCTTTGAGTCCTCCTTTCCCAGAGAAGCTTCGGGCGATTTTCCAAAAGAGGAGGGTGATGAGCTGCAAAACCCCATAAGAGGCAGCAAAAACAAAGAGGTATCCGATTGCAATGGTTCTGCTGAGTTCTGCTGAGCTAAAAGGGAAGGGGCGTAGCTCTTGTATTGAGGAGAAAAAGAGGGCGAGCTGTAGGACCAAGGCGAAAGAGACACCCGCTAACATATAGAAGTGGATGCGTGTAAGGGATGGGCTCTTCAATAGGTGCTGGATGGCTAGCTTTGGTCTTAACCACTGAGTAACAGCTGATGTACGACTCATTTAAATTCCAAGGTTAGAATTCTTCGCTAACAAATATACCAACGTTTTCTGCGAAGATCAAATTTTTTTTGCTAAAAAATTTTGTTAGGTTTAACATAGGTGTGAACCGAAATAGGAGGGAAGCTCATGACATACATTTCAGGTGAACAAGAGACTCTTTCATTTTTAATGAGAGAGAGTGAGTACAGCGGAAGTTTTGGAGAGTTTAAGAAGGAGTTTGAGACTCTCAACCCCCATTGTGGTGCCCCAGATACTTTACCCTCTTATACTCCGGTTTTGCTCCCAAGAACTTTCGACAGTCAAGATGCAGATGACCTGCGGATGTGTGTGAAAGAGATGGCTAGTTATGGGGAGACAGAGCGTCAAGTGCTCCATAGCATGCAGTCTGAAAAACAAGATGTTGTTGCTCAGATCGCCATGGATCATCTAATGGAAGAGTTTCATGACTATGCAAAAGACTTTGCAAATGCATGGGATAGTCCATTGATCAAGACTCCTTTCGATGCTGTTAATCAATCAGTTCCAGGAGCTTCGCTACTTGATATGTTTGGTAATACAGCTGAATGGGGAGCGAACCTCAGTAACATTGCACTCAAAAAGTACGCTCCTCTCAGAAGACAACTAGACCAACTCTATGAAGCGATGATGAGAAGAGATGTGTTGAGTCGCGAGTTGCACATCCTAGAAACATCTAGAATGCCTCCTATGATGAGGATCAGACAGATCCAAAGTCAACTCTCAAAGGTTCAGCAAGAGATCCGTATTCTTCTCCCGAAAAAGATGAGTACGATCGTGCAAAAATATCTGCGAAAAAAAGGATTCGCTTCTAAGGAAATAGAAGCTCTGCGAGGATCACTGGCTAGAAAGGCTGTGCGAGGCGGAAAATTACTGATGTCGAACTTCGATCTCCTCAAACGTACAGGCTTACCGCGTCTCCGTCGAGTCGTTCGATTCCTAACGGCGACCGGAAAAAGTTTGGGTTGGGCAGGTAAAGCTGCTGGTTTTGCGGGTAAATATCTGATTAGCCCAGCTGTGATCGGGATTGATACTTACGAGGCTGCAAAGCGCGGAGGTCGTGATGCTGCTGTCGGGACTTTCTTGTCCAAGTCTGCAGGGTTTGCTGTCGGGACCATTGCTCTTGGTTCGACGGCGGCTGTTGGAGCGGTTGCCGTCAATACAGCGGCGATGGCTCTTGGAGGAAATGCACTTCTGGGAAGCGCGATTCTCATGTGCTCACCCGTACTGGGTTGGATTGCACTTGCGGCAGTCGGTCTTGTCGCTGCTGGATACGCGGCTTATAAGACTGAAGAGTTTGTGAGTTACCTATGGGAACACCGTGGTGAGATTGGGGATAAAATCAAGCACGCTTACCACGCAGTAGAGAAGGAGATCATCCATCTTTGGCGTAGCTCCTCGGCCTGGTTCCATAAGGTTTTTGATCGAAAACCTCACGATATTAAACCCGTGACGGTGCCACCCGCTGCTTAACTTTCGATTTCAAAAGAAAGAATCCGATACTTGCCCTCTTGGATCATAAAGCGCCAGCTGTTGAACAAGAGGGTTTTTTCTAGACCTTCACCTTGTTCAAAGGGGAAAGGTTCAAAGGGGAAAGACATATCGCATTTGACATTCTCACGATGAAAGGGGTCTTTTTGATCAATCCGCACTGATTGAGGAACCCATCAAGCTTTGTCATGAAGGCTAAACCCTTTACAGGAAGAGGTAGAAAGACCAAGGAAGATAGAAGAAGTATCTTAGGTCAGACTGTCTTCAACTGTCCTTCTTTTTAGAGGTTTTAGCGAACTTCTTGAGTGCTTACTGATCGATGGAGTGAATCATGTATCTCCATCACTCGATACATTTATCATCTGTACGTGGTGATGTGGAGGCACTTTTTCTATAATCAGCTTCAAGTTCGAATTTTTTGCGATTGCTTCTTTAAGAATCTTTTTCTGGGCAGGGGAGAGATCTTTGTCACGGATATCAAAAGCATTTGCCCTGAGGTGTTTAGTAAGATAAACTCCTTTGTCAGCCGCAGCTTTAATCTCCTTTGCCATTTCACTGAGGGTCGTATCTCTACCTTTTGATAGATTGTCGTTATACGCTTTTACAACTGCTTTGAGTTCTTTATGAATTCTCCAACTGTACAGTTTGAAGAGGTCATCACCCTTTTGCAACTTTGTATATAGGGCTTTTGCATGTGCAAGTGGAGTTCGAACTCCGTCAGTAATCACAATTTTTTTCTTAGTTTTACTATAGAAATAATCTGCGATGCCCTCAATCGCAGGGATCATATTTGGAGTTAGTATGACCGTGTTATTCTTGAGTTCATAGTTCTTGTCTTTTCGCAACTGGTCGACGGCATCTTTTAACTTCTCATCACGTACATGACCTTCAAGTGGACCTAACTCCTTACCCTCATCTGTTTTACACGCTTCAAGTCTATTTTGTAGTGTTTGAAATTCGCTTTCAGTGGGCTTCATTAAAACATCGTCCCAAAGCTTTTCCCAACTCCTCCTAGGGCTGTCTGGAGAAAGACACATGTTGGGCTCATGGGGTTTTCGTTTGAAGGAGTCTCGAAATGATTTCCACTTATGAGGCAAATTGCTAGTTTGATGCTCTGTCATCATTAACTCCAGAACTTAAGCAAGTTGAAAAGTTTACCGAGCGCGGTCCGAGGCTTTTTTGGAGCTGCCTCTTTTTTTGGTGGAGGCTCAAAAAGCGCTTTTTGCCCAGAAACCTTTTCCCCTACTGGAGTGGTTCTGTGGCGCTTTGGATTTCGAAAAAAAACAGTGGCTTTTGGAGGGCAATGGTGGTGGACGCCGGGCTTTTCTCGTGGGCCAGCGATGTGTGTGTTTGTCTTGTTGTATAGGCGGTTTGAAGTCATGATTCTGCCTCTGCCTCCACTTTAGCGACAATTTCCGACTCTTCACACTCGAGGCGGACCCGTTGACCGGATTGAATTTTTCCAGCAAGGGAGCCCTCGGCGAGCATGTTGACGACCGTCTGCTGAATGAGACGCTTCAGTGGCCGCGCTCCGAATCGTGGGTCGTACCCTGCAGCAGCGAGGAGTACCATTACCTCGTCGTCCCAGACGAGTTCGATATCGCGTTCGCGGATCCGTTTTGCCAGCTGTTGTAGCTGGAGTTCGACCATCTGCTTCATATCCTCTTTCTGGAGCGGGAGGAACGGAAGAATCTCATCGAGGCGGTTCAGGAATTCGGGTCTGAAATGCGCGCGGATCGGAGGTTCAACGAGGGCGAGGACCTCTTCCTTCGTTTTGGCTTCACTCTCGAGAAGCTGCTCAGAACCTAAGTTAGAGGTCATGATGAAGAGAGAGTGTTTACAGTTGACGGTACGCCCTTTGCTGTCGGTGATACGCCCGTCGTCGAAGATTTGTAGAAGGAGGTTGAAGACATCTGGGTGCGCCTTTTCCACTTCATCCAACAGAACGACAGAGTAGGGGCGGCGGCGCAGGGCTTCAGTCAGCTGTCCTCCTTCATCGAATCCAACATATCCTGGAGGTGATCCGATCAACCGAGCGACGCTGTGTTTTTCCATGTACTCAGACATATCGAGACGTACAATCGCATCTTCTCGATCAAAGAGGAGTTTTGCGAGGGCTTTGGCCAGCTCAGTTTTACCGACACCTGTGGGTCCTGCGAAGAGGAATGCACCGACGGGGCGGTTGGGATCGCTGAGGCCGGAGCGAGAGCGGCGGATGGCTTCGCTGACAGCTTGGACAGCGATGTCTTGCCCGATGACTCTTTTATGCAGCTCGTCTTCTAAGTGGAGAAGGCGTTCTGCCTCTTCCTTGAGCATTTTTTCAACAGGGATACCGGTCCACTTAGAGACAATGTGCGCGATGAGATCTTGATCGACCTCTTCTCGAAGGAGGCGGTGCTCTTTTGAAGAGATCTGCGCTTCAGCCTCTTCGAGCTCTTTCTCCATATTGGGGATGTCGTTATAGCGGAGCTCTGCAAGACGGTTGAAGTCCGCATCTCTTTCGGCTTGTTCTTCTTGGAAGCGGAGCTGCTCGAGGGAGTTTTTCTTCTCTTTGAGAGTCTCGATCACCTTTTTCTCTTGTTCCCACTGCTGTTTCAGTGTCGCAAGCTCTTCTTTCGCATCAGCGATTTTTGCCTCTAGCGCGCCTTTCGCTTTCTTTGAGGCGTCAGAGTCTTCGCGGCGCATTGCTTCTAGCTCGACAATGAGTGAAGTGAGGGCGCGTTCTTTGGTATCAATCGGAAGCGGACGGCTGCCGATCTGCATGCGGATGAGGCTGGCTGCCTCATCAATAAGGTCGATCGCCTTATCGGGAAGAAAGCGCTCACTGATGTAGCGGTGAGAGAGGTGGACGGCTGAATGGATCGCTGCTTCGTCAATCCGCACTCCATGAAAGATCTCATACTTTTCACGTAGTCCTCTCAGGATCGCAATGGCATCCTCGAGAGAGGGCTCACCGACGACGACTTTGAGAAAGCGGCGTTCGAGGGCTTGGTCTTTCTCGATGTGTTTTTGGTATTCGCTGAGGGTCGTCGCTCCAATACAGCTCAACATCCCTCTTGCGAGGGCAGGTTTTAACAAGTTGGCGGCGTCCATCGCACCGTCAGTAGCTCCGGCACCGACGAGGGTGTGGATTTCGTCGATAAAGAGGATAATTTCACGGCCGCGCTCTTGGATCTCATCTAAGATTGACTTAAGCCGCTCTTCAAACTCACCACGCATTTTGGTTCCAGCGATCAGGCTTCCCATCTCTAGAGTGAGAAGCTGGGTCTTCTTCATCGATTCAGGGACATCTTCTTGGATAATTCTTTGAGCGAGTCCTTCAGCAATCGCGGTTTTTCCGACTCCCGGCTCTCCGATCAGCATCGGGTTGTTCTTGGTTCTTCGACAGAGGACTTGAATGGTGCGACGGATCTCTTCATCGCGGCCGATGACAGGGTCGAGTTTTCCTTCTTTGGCGAGCTGGGTGAGGTTTTTACAGTACGTGGCGAGGGCACCACCCTCTTGGGGAGCTGTTTTTTGGGTTTGCTTTTCCTTCGCATGGTGAAGAGCCTTTTCGACATCTTCAAGGGAGAGCTGGTACTCCTTCTTCCATGAGTTGAAGGTCGATCCCCCATCTTTCCAATAGGAGATGAAAAAGTGGTCGCTGTTGACATAGGGATCTTTCCAAGCTTTAGCTGTCGACTCTGCGCCGGAAATTTGTTTCTGAAGGGTCTTGCCTGGTTTTGGAGCTGAACCAGAGCCTGTGAAGGTGGCTTGCCTGTTCAGATCTTCGGTCACTTGGGCGATCAGGGCCTGCGGCTTTGTCCCAAGGTTCGAGAGGACGGTGTAAAAGTAGCCTTCCTTGTCTTTCAAGAAAGAGTGGAGTAGGTGGTTTTCTGTGACTTCGGTATTTTTTCGTTGTTGTGCTTCTTTCAGAGCTCCTTCAAGAGCGTTAGTCACTTGGTCGGTGTAGTTTTGCATCTCTTCAATTCCTCCTCCATTTTACTTTAAAAATGCTATCGGATCGGGGGGATTAGGTCAACGATTAGGTCATCACAGATAACAGATAATAGAGAGGATGTCGGACTAAAAAATAAACAGCTCTACATCGCTCAATTTAGTATGTCGTAAGATCCATTTCTTTCTCCTTTGATTTCTAAACAAACGATAACGGAAAGAGAGAGAAAATCTCTTGCTAATCTACTGTGAACGCAGTAGCATATTCGTGCAGTAGAATGGGGCTTTTTGACGACCCATGAAATCGAGACACTGCAATAGGGGAATATGAAGACAGGAATTAAACGCGTCGATTGGCAAATGGGGCAGATGCTTCTGCCGCATCACCTGATGGCTCAAGAGGAATCGATTCTTGGGCATATGAATCAGATTCTCAAGTACATGGGAATTCCATTCTACGGTGTCTCGAAGCTGCGTTGGGACGAAGGACTCTTCTATCAAGGTATCATCTCCATTTCTGAGCTCTCCGTGATCTTTCCTTCGGGGCAGCTCATTGAGATTCCAGGAAACGCCCTCCCTGCCTCTTTTGACCTGAATAGTGAAGGAAAGAGCGAACTGTCGCTTTACCTCCACGTGACCGATGAAAGAAAGCAAAAAGAGGAAGAGATTGCGCTTTTTGAGGAGATCGCGAAAATTGACTTTTCTCTTCATCAAATTCGCCTCTCACCGAACAAAAATGAGGAAAACTCTAGGGCGGTGTTCAAGCTAGCTCAGTTTGAGAAATCCCAGGAAAGTCGTTGGAGCCTCAGTGAAAACTACATCCCACCCCTTCTGTCGACGATCGGAGAGCCTTTCTTGACAGGAACTTTCTCGAACATCCTTCGAGTGACAAAAAGTGTCCGCCGTAAGATCCAAAGGGAACTCGAGAGTATCGAGCTTTTTGCCTTTCAGAACATTGAATGGCGCCTTTGCCTATTGGAACTCTCTCGCCTGGAACGTCACTGTGAGAGCTGCATTGCGGGTCGCATCACCCCGCACCCCTATTTTCTCTATGAAAAGCTGTGCCAAGTCATCGACTGTGCGGGGTCGGAAGAGAAGATTCCTCTCTATGACCACGACAATTTGTCGAGCCTTTTCACTTCGCTCATTCATATGATCGAGTACCTCTTCTTCAACGAACAGAAAGAGTTCTCCTACCTTGAATTTGAGCGAGAAGAGTCCTCTTCGCGCTACTTTGCAGATACTCTACCACCGACGCTTTCAAAAGCGGGTGAGGTCTATCTTCTTGTCCAGAAACCCGATGTCGAAAGCCACTTTAGTAGTGCCAGCTTGAAGTTGACTAGCCGCAAGCGTCAGCAGTTCATTGAGACCTTCTTTGTTTCGGGGATCACTCTTGCTCCGATCAAGAAACCTGCCTTCTTAAGCTCTCGCTTCTCGGATGAGGTCGAGGCCTTTTCTGTAGAACAAAAAGAGGAGTGGAAGAAGGCCCTCTCAGAAGGAAACCTTGTTCTATCTCACCAGGATCTGACATCGAACTTTAAAGTATTCTTATATTGGAGGACCGGCGATGGGACTTCTTAATGCATTTCGGACCCAACCGATTACCAACCTTCGCGAAGAGGTCATCGATTCTCTGCGTCACCTCTTCTCAACGAAGCAGACCTATGGGGCATGGCAGAAGGAACTGGGTCTCGATGACTATTCCGGCTCGAATTACTCTCCTGAGACGTTAAAACAAATTGAGGAAGACATTGCGCAAAATATTCAAATTTATGAGAAGCGTATTGATCTAGAGCTGGTGGAGATCACGACTTTCAAAAGCTATGCTGACTTTGAAGTGAAAGTCGAGGGGAAGATCCAAGGAGAAAAGATTGTCTTTTTTGTTCACATTACCAGAAAAAGGGAAACCAATATTACAGTTCGGTTTTTTTAAGTAAGGAAGCGGGTTATGGATGGTGATAAGTTTGAATGTAGTTTAAAACTCGAGGGACAGGGTAAACCACTCGAAGTGCCCTGCGGAAATATTCCTAAGATCGATGTTTCGATCTTATCTTATGGATTTCATGGACGTATTCGCTTTGTCGTTCACAAAGACGAAGAGCTCGATTTTTTCTATGAGCCAGCGATCATCAAAGTGACCTTGACGGTCACTCCTCTCGACACGACCGATCCTGAAAATGAACTCAAGCCTTTTGAGCTTAAAGGGATTATTACTGACAAGACCCTTTCAAAAGAAGCCATAGAAGGGTACAAATCTGATGAGGTTCAGGCCAGAGAGTGTGTGATTGAATTCTGTGATCCTGCCTGCGCGATTTGGTCACAGCATTTTCCTGTCCAAATCTTCACTGAAAAGTCGATGAAGGACGTCATCGAAGAGTATATTTCAGACTCCATCTCGATCAAATACGACTCTGATCTGACAGCTGAAACGCATCCCTTAATCGCAATCGGATTGGGAGATCCGAGGAATACGGTCGATTTCTACACTTTCTTGATGTGGCACTTTGAAACGCAGGGAAGCATTTGGCAGTATGACTACACAGAAAAGCAGTATGTCATCAGTGACAAGAAAGACGATTCAGGGGAAGTGACTCAACTTCCCTGTGATAAGGCAGGAGTTTCTGTTTTTTGGCCCGAACCCTCTAGACAGAATCAGCGCGTAGTCAATAGTTACACTGAAGACTTTGCAAGTGAAGAGGTGGAGGGAGAAGAAGTCTTTGAGGAGATCAGGCGTGACCGCCTCTTTCCAACTCCTATCCCTGATGAGGTGACTAAAAAGGCAACTGATATTAAGCCTAAGAACCATACCTGTGAGCATCAACTCATCGTGGATTTCAAAAGGTATCCTAAAAAAGACCTCTATCCTGGAAATTTGTTCAACTTTGAGGATCCCTACTGGGGAAAAGAGCTGTACTTTAAGGAAAAGGAATACCGCATCCATACCCTACAACTGGATCTAACGGGGACAGAGAACCCCATGACAAAAACTCCAATGGAGCAGCAGGAGTATGTGGGAAGTGTTGTGGGGGTTTTTGAGACGAAAGAAGAGGTTCTCGTACAGCGGCCCAATATCCGAGTTCCAGTCTATCCATTTGCTCTTGAAGGAAAGGTGTTAAGTGAACTAGGAGAAAAACAGGAAGAGACGTTTGAAATTGGGAAAGATGAAGAGACAGATCAGACCTACTATACAGTGAAGCTTCCTTGGGCTGAAGACCAAACGGTGAAGGCCCCCTTCGAGCCTACCTACATCAATGGACAGAGCTACTATCCTCTCCTTCACGACCAGCGAGTGGTCGTTCACTTCACTCTCTTTAAGGCAAAAATTGTTGAAGTGAAAAACTGGTTTGAAATGGCTGAGCTACCGCGAACCGTACAGGGGAATAAGACCGTTTTTGCTCCTTGGAAAGAGGATGAAGGGGATCTGAAATATACGATCATGGAGCACAAGGAAGATGCGAATGGTCTTACCTTTCTAATTGAAAGGCAGCAGGAGAAGCAGGTCCAATACATACGTATAACGCACGACGGACTGCACTTAATGGTTCATGAAGCGAAGAAAACGGAACCTCAGTGCCATATTTGGATGAACAATGAGCATCGGATCGAGATCAACTCTCAGGTGAAGCCGAATGAGAAGCAAACGATGGTCTTAGAGCCGAAAAAGATCACGACCATCTGTGAAGATGGGGGAGACAAGTCGTCGATTACTCAAACACCGACCAAGATTTCCATCGAATGTGATGAATTTGAGCTGACGACGGAAAAAGAGACAACTCTTGTATCAAAAGGACCGACATCCACTAAGGGTAAAAAGGTCACGATCAAAGGGGACAGTGGAGTTGCGATTGAGGATGGCTCTAAGGTGGCCATATCTGCTCCCTCGATCACAGAGGGATAACCTGTATATTTATGAACAATCGGGCGATCTCCCCCCTATCTTTTTGTGGAAATGATGTTTATAATGTACTAAAAATTCCGCTCCTATTAATATTCTCCTCAGAACTGTAGTTTACTGAGGAGAACTCCACCTTGAACAGAACTGAAAAGCTAGTAGCCGGGCTTTTGTTCAGCTCTCTCCTTCCGTTATGCTCTCTAGATGCTTATATTGAAGCGACTTACGAAAAATACAACCGTTCTGATTACACTTGGACTTTTGGAGTTAGCGCGCTTTGTTGGAAACCACAAGCTGCAGAAAGCTACCGTCTCTATTCGATTCCTGATGGAGGGACGGAAGAAAATGCCCTTCAGCTCAATTCAGACTACACTTATGGATATGTAGATCCTAGCTTTAGCTGGGGTTTCAACCTCTTTGTCATTAAAGAGGTCCCTGAGTGTTGTTCCAGTTACCGTCTTGACTGGACTCATATCGGTTTTAAGGAGTCCTATCAAAATATCGAGAGGACTATTCCAGAAGGGGATCCCCAGGGTCTCGCGATCCTAGATGGGTTTCTTAATGACAACCCTGGAGAGTCAACGATCTGTTACGACCGCTTAAACCTTCGAGGCTACAAAAAGGTCAACACTTGCACGACTCAGGTCGATGGATTCTTTGGTGTCGGGTATGTCCGTTTAGCCCAAAACCGCATGAATTGCTATGAGTTTAATGAAGACGATGAAGTGATCGTCGCCACTTACAAAGAGTGCTCAAATCTCAATGCCGGCATCGCTGAACTCGGAGTGAGGGCCACAATGGAGCTCTGCCCACGCACATTTTACTGCTTAGGTGAGGCAGGGGTTGTCACTGGAATTGGGTATCGAGGTCTTCGACTCAAAGGCGACCGCAGAGCATTTGCCCCTGCTGGAGGTGGGTGGTTCGGCTCCAGTGGTGCAAAAATTTATGATCCAATGGCTTACTTTGACTCGGATAGAGAGAGTCAGACGGTTTGCTTTACGGGAATTGAGTACAAGCTTGAGCTCGGCTATGAGTGTCACTTTTGCAACTGTGACTGGAGGCTCTATGGAGGGTATGAAGGAGTCCTCTATCACGACCTCTCCCTCTACTTTGTTCCCCGCGCAGATGGTCGTTTGATCCGATCGATCAGCAACTTAGGGTTCGCAGGCCCAATGGCTGGGATATCCGTTTCTTGCGCCTTTTAATTCTTACCAAGAGATAAATTCGTCTAGGTCTGTTTCATAGAGCTTGAGAAGGGTGGGGTGTGTTTGAGAGAGCCCCTCTCCAATTTGGTCGGCGTGTTTAGCGTAGAGGCTGTAATATTTCACAAACATCTTTGGAAAGTACTCAATCGGATTGAAGTTTTCGATGCTTCTGTCAATATCTTCTGCAATGATCGCTGCTTTTTTATAGTCGCCTTTCTCAGCCAGAAGTTGAAATGCTTCTAGCTTCTCAAAGAGCTGTTCCATTTTTTGAGAGGGCTCTAGAAGTGGGTGTGGAGCTGCCACTTGCTCAGGTGCAGGTTCTGGTGTTTTTTGTTGTGATGTTTTTTTGGGTGTAGGCTCTTTTTTAGAGGGTAATTTCTCTGAAGATGGCTGCTTGGAAGGCGCCTCTTTGTTCTGAACAGGAGCTTTTGGCTCTTCTTTTTTAGGTTCTGCCAGGAGCGCACTTTGAGAGAGGTCGATAGCCCACTTCTGCACATTCTGAAGGTTGTTACCTAAGGTCGGGTTTTCCCATTTTTCAGATAAAGCCTGATTGAATTTTTGAATCTCTTCCTTGAGGGTTGGGACGATCTCTTCTGTTAGACCCACAGTGTAGGATTTTAGGGGTGTTGGATTCTTATTTTTTAGCGAGTGGTTGACTTTCTCAAAGTTTTTGATCAAGCGAGTTAAGAACCAGCGTAGGCTCTGCTGAGCGTGTTGATCTCTTTTCGTAGTGGGGCTCAAATTTTCCCAGTGGGAGGTCATCAGAGAGTGAAGTAAGGGTAGTGTTTCAGATAGACCCATTATTCCTTTAGACTGGACATAGAGGTAGAGGTAGTACATGGTTAAGCGGATGTCACAGACCTTTTCTTTGAAAGTGGCTTCAATGAGAGGTCTTGCTGCTTCATACTCTCCGCGTTCGATATAGCTTGCAACCTGATTAAACGTTTCAGAAAACTCCTCTTCTGAAACCTTAACATCCTTAGATTCAATCGCTTTTTCAATAATATCGAGGGATACTGCCATGGCTAACTTCTCCTTTGGTCGGTCAATTCGCGTCTATTGTATTCGAGCAGGACATTAACCGTAATACTCTTCTTCAAGTTCTAAGAGGTCTTCTTCGAGCCTTTCTGGAGAAACGACAACACTGTTCATATCAGATGTCAGGAATACGGAAACATGGCGATGGTCTTTTGACATTCCGGGAATCCATCGTTCTAGCCAGGCGTCAAGTGTGATACTTTCACAATGGGCGCTGGGCCAACTCTCTTTGATAAAAGTTTCAGCGTACCTTTTTGCTGGCCATACGGGAACGCACTCTTGGTCTTCTACACCGACTAAACACCAACCATCTGGGTCTTTGATTGACCAAATTTCCTCCTCTTCAACAAATTTCTTGATACTATATGCGTACTTTTTATTTGCTGGGAGGTTCACTGCTTGTTTAAATTCTTCATCGTTTACAATATAGATGGCTAATATCCCTCGTACTTATTCACGAAGCCTCTTTTGCTTTCCAGATCTACCTGCACGACTTTTTTTTCGCTTTTTCTTTCCATCGCCGCCCCCGCCACTACTGCTGTCTCCGCCATTTTGAGAGGAGTTTTGACCTGAGGAAGAAGAACTTGAGTCACCAGAAGACTCCTCTTTAGATTTTGCTTCTGCGGGTTGGTTCTCCTTCTCTTGAGGAGCGGGAGCAGTATACTTGTCAATGTCGGTTGGAGTTGGGGCAGTCTTAGGCGTCGGGGCACTCGCTCCTTAATTGTTCACTTTGGACTGTCCAGCATCTGAAACAGTGATCATTCCACCAAGAGCGCACGTGCATTTACTGTCTTTATTGAGGGCGGTGGCGTACCTTGTTGTCACATTTGAAGAAGTGATCCAAGGTGTCGTTGCAGGGATACAAGGAAATGTCGTGACTGAACAGGTTCCGAAGGGGGTCACATTGACCATTGGAATACAGTCAAACATGTTTCCTTTTTGAGAGCTGTCTCCTTTGATCTGTGGATGTGGAACATTGAGGCATCCAGAGGCGCTTCCAAGTGGACAGCTGAGTTCGGCTCCATTGACTACAAACTCTGACATCGTTCCCTCCATGCGAAAATTTGCACTTTATTTTACCACTAATTTTTTCGGTAAGTCAAATACTATTGTCAGAGACTGAACCTTCATAGAGCGACCAATTGAAGTTTGAAGAGGTTTCACCAAGGCTAGTAAATCCGAGGAAGCTCTGCGTGTTGAGGTAGGTGGCACGCTTGTACTGGTCGATTGAGAAGGTCACGATCAGGAAGATGTGCGTTTTTTCGAGAAGGGGGAATATCCTTTCTCTCAAACGGTTGCGGATTTCAGTCGGCCAAAAGACACGTGTTTCGGTTTGGGCGATATCGGAGCGGAAGGAGACGTTATAGCCACGCCTTTTTCTTCGGACATAGCCACCCAGCGCATACTTTTCTCCGAGACGGCTGATCCCCAAGTTGAACTCGGGGCAGCTCATTCTCTGCTCTTTAAAGCTTTTGCTGACGGTGAGCTCCAGTTCTGGGAAGTAGAGCGAAAAGAGCCAATGAAGGCTGCTGACAGAGTCGAGTCCCATCATTGAGAGGCTGTCGAGTTTCATCGTCTCCCAATCTCGAATGAAAAAGCGCTCTATCCAGCTGTGTCTGAGGGTGTTTTTGATGACATGGTGATTGAAAAACTGGATGAAAGGGATGAATGAATTCTCGTTGATTTCCCCTTTGTCGAGTCCCTTTCTATAGTAGCTAGGAAGAGGAGACGAAGCCGTTAAGAGTCCGAGGTTGAGTTTGACAATTGCTGAGGTGACAGAGTCTTTTGAAGGAGTGATCTCTTGGCACAGGCGCGTGCTGGAAGTCTGCTCTTGAGTCCCTTCAAAGAGGAGCTTGTCCAGGTCCACTTTTTGGTGATCAAGAGCTTTGAATAGAGCACAGAGATCAAACTTTTCAGCACGCTTATTCAGCGGGGCGAAAGAAGGGCTCTCTTTCAGCATGCTGTACTAGAAGTTCGTGTTGAGGGCAAAAGCCAAGTAGGTGCATGCGACAAGCGATGCAGCAGCCACATAGTAGTGCCATACTTTGAACTTGATTTTTGGAAGAGGAACAATCTTTTGTGTAGACTTGTCTCTTTTCGTAATTGTCGGCTCTTCCACTCGTGCACCCAGAAATTCAATGTATTTTGCAATACGGTTGGGTGAGTGCTGGTATTTCCCACGGAAGCCCTTCTTTAGCGTAAAGTAGTAGACTTCGTAGACGATCGTGGGGTAATGAGAGGCCTCTAAAATTTCATCTAGGCTCTCAAAGAAGACTTCACCGGCATTAGTGAGGTTGAAGATCTCTTTTTGTAGTGGGATCCACTCCGCGTTACCAGGAGTTCTTTGAAGAAGGCGCTGAACCTCTTCATCCATCAGAGCTGTCAGGGCAAAAGAAATAAGGTAAACAGACTGCTCATCCAGCGATTGCTTTAGGTTATTTCTAAGGTGCTTCATGCTCGTTGTGAGGGAGTTACGAATGGTCGCAAGCACCTCGGGAGAGACCTTTTTGTTCTCAATTTGCTTTTTCTGTTGATTAAACTCATTAAAGTAAAAGTAAATCTCTGACCAATGCGGATGTTTCATGAGAACTTCCCTCCTTAATGGTGATGGGTTCTTTAAAGTTTGGTGCGCTAACCGTAACCTCGACATCAATGTTAGACATCCAGAGGTCTAGGAAGACCTTCAAATTTCTGAAATAGAGTAACACTAAGTCTTGATTTTTGCGATTAAGTTTTTCAAGTAAGAAGCTATATTCGTGAGTGACCCCTGTAGAGAGGGAGCCGTACCTTTGGGAAACCTTGAGATCGATGATTTGCTTCGGGATCTCTTTAAAGTGACTCTTTTCATTGATTTTCAGGATGTTAAATAGAAATAAAAGGTCCTTTAGATCCAGTCGTGTCTGATTTTTTAATGAAAGAAGCCGGGTTAACAATTTAATATCGTAAGTCGAAGTCCGATCTTCAGGCGAGGTCATATGCCCCACTAGGCGAAGGCTATATTCTTTAAGGATTTTGCTCGAGAGGACAGCTTTGACATCATGATCGAGCTTGTCAAACCAAGGTTGATACCAAAGCGCTTCAATGGTGATGAGCTTTGTCTTTTGTAGAGCATCTTCCAAATTCACTTGTAGTCGGTATTCTGGAGGCTGTCCCTCTGAGAAAATAGGCTCAATTTCATACGATTCATCCCCACTAGATAAAAAGTGGGGTTTGAGAGGAACGGGCTTGTGGTTGTCTAGTGAGTAGAGCCCTTGAAAAGAGTGGATTGCAAAGTCCTTTTCTGAGGTAGGGTGAAGAATGGGATAGGAGTCTTGGGTTCCGTCACAACGGATGATTTCAGCGGTTGTTTTTTGCAAGTTCACCATTGGAACCACAAAGGGGTAAAAGGACTCCTCTGAGAGAGGGAACTCTTCAGGCCAGTCGTTACCCAGATCGAAACAGAGTGTAAAGGTCTTCCATTTTTCACGGTAAGGGGGAACTTCAATATCTAAAAAAAGCTCTTGCTCAGGAAAATGAATTAGGGAGCGAAGCTGCTCGATCGGGTGTTTGAAAAGCGTTTTTTGGTTGGAATGGTTAAAGGTAAACTCACAAGGCTCTCCAAGTCCCTCAGTCTTATCGTAAAGAATACGGATGCTTCTCAAGTGTTGGCGAAGGGCGATACTTAAAGACCAAGAAGAAGGAAAATCATTCAAGCAGTTCACGAAGAGGCGAAAAGTGCCAATCTCCTCTTTGAATTCGGTCATGGACTTGAATTTGAGGATAAAGCGAGCCGGCTCCTTCTTTTTGGCAATGAACTGAGATTTTGAGTAATGAATGGGTAGGACTCTTACAGGCTCAGTCGTTTGGAAGTAAACTCTGCGCTTGTCACGGGTCCGGGTAAGAATTTCTGTGCCTTCTTTGCAAACGATCGTTTCAGAAAGATTCCTAGAAGGCTGTAGCTGAATCAAGCCCATGGAGGGGAGAGGGCTCCAAAAATAGGGGAAATACTGACGAAATAAACGACGGTAAAGGTTTAAGATCGTCTGTTCGCCATGGATTTGGGAACGAGCAATGAAGAAAGCGAGAGTCTCCACAATATGCTTCGTATGTGGGTCCTCCATGACCTCTTTAAGGATCCCAAAATAGCCTTCAGTATGAGAGAGCTTAAAGTTTTCGAGCTCTTGTAGCTCCTCTAGATACTTCTGATATAACTCTTCTGATAGACGCATTTCAGAAATATCGTAGAGTCAAAAGCGTTTATTGGGAAGTCAAAATTTTCGAGTCGAGAACATCTTCAAAGAGGTTCAAAGAGTCTAAAAAAGAGTCGCCTTCAACTTCAAATACTTCATTTTCAATCATTTGTTGAAAGTCATTCATGAAGTTGAAAAGAACTTCTGTGTCAGGAGCATGCTGATTCGTTTCTTCTTTCAAACCTGAAAGGTATTCTTTTAAAAGTTCTTGAGAGTTCATAGAGCTGCTCCTGTTATTGAGATAAAAAAAAGGGAATGTCCAAGAGGCATTCCCTGTATATTTTTAGAAGATGAGACATTTTCAGTCCTAACTTCTTAAGAATCCATACCGATCGGTAAAACTTCGTTAGCACCTTCGGATGTTGCGATTCCCATGTCTTGCTTACCTTGAACTTCAACGACTACTGTCATGCGGAAGTTTTCTGGTTGAGTCACGGCATGATTTGGTGTTTCATCGATTTTTAGGCAACGTGTCGCTCCGTCAGCAAGCATTTGCTTTTTGAGGACTCCCTTTAGAGGAGATTTTGTAACACGTGCGGGGAAGTATTTCTGGACACCATCTCTGTTATCAAACTTGAAAAGTTCAAATTCGATTTCCGCATCTTCCTTATCCATTTTCGTGAGTAGAGCGAGAGCAGACTGCATGTTTGCAGTACTCACCTGGAAATCAAGTAAGAATGGGTCGACATTCTGTCCAGTCCATCGATAATCGTTCACAACACCGACAACAGGCTCTTCTCCACCATCTGCATTTTTAACTTTTAAATCTGCGTCAAAAGCGGTTTCACATATTGTCATGCTTCTTACATACCCGTATGGAACAGGTGTTGCTGGATTGACCTTGAAACCCTGTGGGTTCTCGCATCTAAGATCCAGAGCTGTGTTACCCGTAAAATCTTCGTGACAAGTTTCAGCACTCATAGTTTACCTCCATAATGATGAGCTATAAGGGGCAATGTTGTTTATAGCTGATTGAGCTCACCAAAGTTTTCCCTGCATTTGATCATCGTGAGTTTCAATTTTTTTGTCAAACTTTTTTCTTGATGGTGTAATCATTTGCAAATTCAGGGCGGGTTTCACAGAGATTTGCGAAGTGAGTTGAATTGAGAGAAAAGAGGAGCCTAAGATTTCTAACCTGACGAAACTAGACTCGCTGGGATCTATTTTCTTCAATTATTCACGCAAATCAAAAGCGAATAGGTGGCAGAATTTTTTCAGGCGAATGAGCGAAAGAAAAATGCGCTTTATTTTTTTTAAGTTCTAGTGATAAGGCGTTAGTGCTTTATGGGTTAAGTGTAACGGAGAGACGCGTTGTTATTTTTCAATTCAAATCGTATTGCAAAAATAAACTTTTTCCGATTACGATTGATTCACTAAATATACAATTTTCACAAGTTTGAGGAGGTTCTCAATGGCAGCACAAGACGAAGTGGCAAGAAGCCGTGTCACGCTTAAGTATAAGACTGAAGTGAATGGAGAAACAGCAACTGAAGAGCTTCCCTTTCGACAGTTAGTAATCGGCGATTTTTCCGGTGGGACATCGAAGGATAGGCAAGAGGATTTAGAAAACCGCGCCATCCGCAGCTTCGACGGTAACAACACAAGTGACCTAATTAATGACATGGGTGTTCAAGTCGATATGGTGGTTCCGAATAAAATCGAAGCGGGTAAGAAAGACCTTCGCGTGAACCTTAAAATTGATGAGAAGCGCTCTTTCGATCCGAATGAGGTGGCGAAACAAGTTCCTCAAGTCCGCGCTTTACTTCAGGCGAAACAGCTTCTGATTGAGCTTCAGTCCAATATTGCGAACAAGCGTGAGCTTGGAGCGCTTTTAAACCGACTATACGCTGATCCTGAAGTATTTAAAGGATTAAAAGAGTCAGATCTAAAAGACTTTGCGAAATTTCAAATCACTTCGGACGCTGGATCTGAAGGTGAAGAACAAGAAGGGGAGGAGTAGGCATGGCAGCAACAACAAAGACTGCAGAAGCGACTGTTGTAGACCAGGCAGAGGGTCAACCAAATGTAGATTTAGAGAAGTTCCTCAATGTGATGAGGATTGATGCGGCGGATAAGAACGCACTCACCGTAGTTGATGAGACAAATGACTTCCTACCCTTTGGCGAGGACCTTGGAACCTCTGACCAGACAAGATTCATCTCCTCACTCGCTCTTCTCGTTTGGAACATTGAGAGAAGCCCAGAAGATGACCGTCTCGATAAAGGGAAAATCCAAGAGCTCATTAGCATCATCGACACGAAAGTCAATGATCAGCTCAATGCGATTATCCATCACGAAAAGTTCCAGAAATTGGAAGCCACTTGGAGAGGGCTCTTTGATCTCCTAGAGAGTACCAACTTCAAGAAGAACATGACGCTAGAAATTCTCGACGTTGCCAAGGATGAAATTGGAGAGGATTTTGAAAATAACTCTGTCGATTTCACAGGTTGTGCGCTCTTCAAGAAGGTTTATACTGACGAATACGACCAGTATGGTGGAAAGCCTTATGGGTCGATCATTGGTCTCTACGAGTTCGAACATACTCCTCGTGATGAAACATGGCTGAAGTACATGGGGAAGGTGGCTAGTGTTGCACATGCGCCCTTTATCTCGTCTGTTTCACCCACTTTCTTTGGTTGTGACACGATCGAAGAGCTTGCGAATATCAAAGACCTCGAAGGATTGATGAGCCATCCAAAGTACGGTTCATTCAACGCACTACGTGATTCGGAAGAAGCGGCCTACCTCGGTCTCTGCTTACCACAGTACATTGTGCGTCTTCCATGGGATCCGAAGAAAAATCCTTGCAATGAGATCAACTTCAAAGAGTACACTTGGGGTGATGACAATTCGAAGTATCTTTGGGGGAACCCAGCGCTCCTCTTTGCGAAGAATCTTGGCCGTTCTTTCTTGAACTCAGGTTGGTGCCAAACCATCCGTGGACCGAAAGCGGGAGGGCTCGTCTCAGGACTGCCTGTCCACACTTTCAATATCCGTGGAGAAGAAGAGATCAAGATTCCAACCAAAATGGCGATTCCCGATTACCGTGAATTGGAATTTGCAAACTCTGGTTTTATTCCGCTGATCTACCGCAAGGGAACAGCAGATGCTTGTTTCTTCAGTGCGCAGTCATTGAAGAAACCTAAGAAGTTCACAGATCCAAAGGATTCAGAGAATGCGCAGTTGGCCTGTAACCTTCCATACACTTACTCTATCACACGAATTGCACACTACGTGAAGATCATGGCGAGGGAGTATATCGGGTCGAGTGCGGACGCTCCGTACATCCAGGATAAACTTGATCGATGGATCAGACAATATGTGACGACCGTTGTCAATCCTGACGATCTCACTTTGGCATACTACCCCTTCAAGGCAGCGGAGATTAAAGTTGCTGCACAAGAAGGACAAATTGGCTGGTATAAGTGTGAGATCAGTGTTCTTCCACACGTTCAGATGGAAGGAATTGACGTAGAACTACGCTTAGAGTCAAGACTCGGATAATTTAATTAGGAGGAATTAAGGTGAAATTCTCACTACCCAAATTCAAGATGCCTTCACTCAAACTTCCCAAGGTGAAGCTTCCCAAGATGAATTTTAAATTGAACTTTTGGGGGAGGACGTCGCAACTTAGCCGTGCTTGGAAGAAGTTTCTCAAGCAGATTCCTCCTAGCTATCGTCATTTTATCCAGTCCTATCCTCGCCACTTCATTGTGATTGGTGATCAAGGAAGTGGCAAAAGCCAACTTGTGCAGAAGTTTATCGACCAAGAGAGAGACATCTACTCGTTCGAGACTTCTTACACAATGGATCCTGATGTGCAGTTCTACCTGGGTCAGCGCTATATTCTGCAGGAAATTTCCTGGAATATGATCGAAGACCGTAGCATCATGGCGAAGAAGCAGCTGACCAATTTGTGGAAGCGCCTTTATTCCTATCGCACCCCGACGTTCGTAGTGACTTTCGATCCTCTGAAATGGAAGAACATGGACTCAGAGAAGATCAACCACTACGCCCGTTTGATGCTGAACAAAGTCGCGCTTCTGTCAAACTTGATCGACAAGCCGATTGAGGTGCGTATTGCCTTGACGCATATGGATCAGGTAGAGGGATACTCTGAGCTTAACCGCATTCTACAGCTTAACGGAGTCTCGCTTGACTTCGATCTATCAACCTACGACACACACACCCTTCAAGAGGCTTTCAAAGCTTATGAGGTGTACCTACCGCTCGTGATGAAGAATGCAAGTGCAGATGAGTACTTGAAAGTGCTGAACTTTATGAAAGAGCTTTCAGACTTTGCCTTCTGCATTGATCAGTTCGTTCGTTCACTGACACAAAAAGAATACGAGAAGAAGATTCTTCAGCTCGAAAAAGGATACTTTGTCTCTCACCAAGAGAGTGACCTTGGATCGGATATCTTTGACTGTGTTCAGGAAGTCACACCTTCTGTCTACATCAAAAGACACTACCTGAAGCACCAGGTCGCTTGCGCAAGCTTAGCGGTGGCTGGAGTGGCTTACCTGGGTGGCTACGTCGCTTATAAAAGACACGAAGTCGACGACATTCGAAATAAAGTTGCTTTGTTAGAGAAGTACCAGAGACAAGAGTACCTTGGGGAAATTGTTCCCTATATTCAGGCTCTGAATAACTTCTCCTCTTCAAAGTCCTTTATCTCGCGCTTTCAGCCGATCTACTACAGCTCCTACAACAAGCAGATCGATGACTTCATTGCCCATAGCCGAGAGTATGTCTTGCAACCCACCTTCCGAAAGATGGTTCTCAATAACCAGTCGGAAGTCGAGTTGATGTACTTCTTAAGCCTCGTTAAAGCGACGAACAACAACAAGCTTGGTCAGCTCATTAACGAGAACATTACAGAGTGGTCAGAACTTCTAGACCTGCCAGAGGATTTCATTGCGACCTATGTCAACCTCGCTCAAACTCCTCAATCTTCGAAAGTCTATGTCGACGAGTTTAACGCTCTCTATACAAAGAGCGCCTTTAGTGATCACACGCCATGGTTTTCCTTTTTCAACCAGATGCAGCATGTGCTCTCTGCTCCACATACGCTTGAGGCTTATCTGCCTGATCTGAGACAGCAAGCAGATGCACTTCTAGGGTCGATTGAGAAGTTGGATAAATATCCTCTTTCAGCCTTCCTTTGTAAAACCTTGATGGAAGATTCCGAGTTGAAGTCGCATCGCCACTTCTTACCAAGAATTCGCTTGATTCAGGACCTTCGTAACAATGGCGAAGTGTTGAGTGAGCTATTGACGATGGTTAAAGGTCAATCGACGGAGATCAAATCTTTTGCCTCTCAAAATGTGAAGGACTTCTTAAACTCACTTGATATGCTCCTCACAGAAAACGAAGGGGATAACAGATCTTTTCACTTCATTCTTGGTGAGAAGAGATGGGAAGAGCGTCGTGTAGGGAAAGAGTGTAGATCTCGGTGGTCGCCGTAT
>CAZPBC010000001.1:0-99525 GCA_964584775.1 uncultured bacterium | reverse complement strand
TGTCTCTACCGAAGTCGATGCGCGCCTCTCCTTCGATACTCTAGGTAGCATCCAAAAAGCGGAATGGCTGATTTCACTTTACGAAGACGCTGGCATCCCCCGTGAACGCATCCTCATTAAACTCGCTTCCACTTGGGAAGGCATGAGGGCCTGTGAAGTCCTCGAGAAAAAGGGCATCCACTGCAACATGACACTCATGTTCTCCGTGACACAAGCAGTTGAAGCCGCTGAGGCGGGCGCTACACTCATTTCGCCTTTCGTGGGGCGTATTCTCGACTGGCACAAAAAGAACGATGGACGCGACTACGCCCCTGAAGAGGATCCCGGCGTTCAATCTGTCCACCGCATCTACAACTACCTCAAACATTTTGGATACAAAACCCAAGTCATGGGTGCGAGCTTTAGAAATATGGGTGAAATCCTAGAACTGGCAGGCTGTGACCTCCTGACAATCAGTCCTAAGCTTCTCGATGAGCTCGCCAGCACAGAGGGCGAACTCACCCGCAAACTCGATCCCCACACAGCAAAAGCAGCTGACATCTCTCGTATTAAGCTGGACGAATCGACTTTCCGTTTCCTCCTCAACGATAACCAAATGGCCATTGAGAAGCTCTCAGATGGAATACGCCGCTTCGCCGCCGCTACCGTAGAGCTTGAAGAGGCCCTGATCGACTAGGATCGAGCCATCTTAAACAATTAAGGCTAGATTTTTACTCTTTTTTAGGTTATGATGGATTCGTGGAACCTGAAGAAGTCATAGAAAAATTTTCATATAGTGTGTTTCTCGACCCTTTTATCATTGTCGGACTGACACTCCTATCCGTCTTTCTGGTCCGTTTTGGATTAAAAAAAATCATTTCAACAAATGGAAACCGTCCGTGGCTGAAACTTTTTGCTGAGGCGATGTATGCACCGATCCAGTGGATTCTAGTCGGCTTCGGTCTTTTAGTTTTAATCCAAAACCTCGGTCTCTACTTTGAGACTTTGACGACGGCCGTCGATCTCCCCTTCGTCCGCAAACTCTACCTCTATATCAGTGTTTTCTTCCTTCTTCTTGTTTGGCAGAGAAAACTCACCGAAGAGTTTCTAAGAAAAGCAAAAGCGGGAAAAACGAAGAAAGTCGACAAAGCCGTTGTCTTAGCTCTGAGCCGCCTCGCCTCCATCTCGATCTTTATCCTTGGAGGTTTCCTCATTTTAGACCTCTTTCAAGTGCCTTTGACTGCGTTTGTGGCATTTGGTGGAGTCGGTGGTTTGGCGATCTCTTTCTCAGCAAGTGACGTGATCAAGAACTTCTTCGGAGGACTCATGATCTACGTCAACCGTCACTTCTCTGAAGGAGAGTGGATCCGCTCGCCCAACAAGAATTTTGAGGGAGTGGTCGAGAACATCGGCTGGTACATGACAAAGATCCGTACCTTCGACCGCCGCCCCACCTACATTCCCAATGCGTTGATGACCGATGCAATCGTTGAAAACCCGAGTCGGATGTACAACCGCCGGATCAAAAAAGACATCGGCATCCGCTACGAGGACTTTAACAGCATCGTACCCATCGTCGATGAGATCCGCGAGATGCTCCAAAACCACCCTGATATCGATCAGAATCAATTTTTGATGGTGGAGTTCCACAACTTCGGCGCCTACTCTCTCGACATCAACATCTATACCTTCACTAAAACAACCAACTGGCAAAAGTGGAGAACCGCGCAACAAGACGTTCTGATTAAAGCTGGACAGATCATCGAAAAGCACGGGGCTCAAATTGCCTTCCCAACAACGACTGTGCAACTAGAACAAAGCACTTCCCCTGAAAAACGGTTCGAAGATCTCTCTACCGTCTCCGTCGAAGACAAAAATTAATCTTTCTTTAATTTTTTCTTTACATTGTCCCTTCAAGATGGGGGCATGCAAACAGAAAAGACCCCCTTACGATTTAGTTACGAACACCAAAACCCCCTTCCCCTTCCAAGCGAAGAAGGTTGGATCGGGAGAAAGGTGACAGCCATACCAAAGGCACTCTACTTCGGAGTGATCCTGACGGTGATGGAACTCGCAGAAGCCCTCTTCAATTTACCGAGATCTTCTAAACAAACACAGCTCCACCTCTTCAATGCCGCATGCTATTTGCAGGAGGCGTGGGGGTGGTTAGTGACACTCTTTTCTGATCAGCTGGGACAAAAAATTGTCTTAGAGAGTCAGTTCATGAGAAATTGCTATGAGAACCCTGTAAAAGTGACAAAAACAGCACCAAAGAGGGCAACCCACACGAATCCTCTCACACAAGAGATCGAAGAGCTGAGCAATAAGAAGATGAATGGCGATCTTGCCGGCGTCTACATCACCACCAACGAAAGTAACCCTTTAGAGACTCAAGAGATCTTAAAAAAACACCCTATCAAGGTGAATAGCTGCCATATTGGCTTCTCTGGTTGGCACAACTTGGATATCATGGCAGAGCGCCACTCTAGCTACGGAGTCATCTGCGACTTCAATCCTAAAAACGCCCTTCTTCTTGAAGAAACTCTCCGCTTAGTGCGCCTTTCGGAAAGTCGTGAGGAGTTTCTGAAAAAGATGGGACCTTATCTCGAGAAAAACCGTCGAGTTTTTTCTCCTAATATCGCGAACGGTGGGATCTGCGTTTGTCCTTTTGAAGAAACGAACCGCCAGCTTGACACTCCAGGAAGTTGGCTCTCGAGTGACCGTAGCTATCAACACATTCGCAGGCTAGCACTTGAAGACAAAGTCGCCCTTGTCACCGAAGATGTGAGAAACACAGCGACCTTCAAGAAACTTGTAGCCCTTCTCAGAAGGGAGAACCTCGTCGTAGATACTCTCTACATGAGCAATATCCCGCAGTACATGAAAGAGAGAAAGCATCGACTGGACTACACGGAGAGTGTTCGAACACTCATTGAAGATGAGACACTCGTGATCCAGTGCCCGATTTACGGTCCTTCGACAGACCTAGATAAGCTCAAACAAGAAGTCGTCACAGGAAAAACACTCCTTCAGACCCCAGTGCGTTGTCTCTATGCTTAAATTTTCTCAATGGAAAAATTGGTCTCTTCCCATTGATCTGATTCTGACCAGTAGAAGGTGAACTCGATCCCTTTTCTTCCTTCGAGTTCATCTTGGGGAATATCCAAATAGTGGATTCCGAGACCCGTATCGTGCGTCTCTTTTTCTTGGGTGGTCTCCCACCCATCGATTGAGTAGCGCACTTTTGCGGGAGCCAAAAGCTCAAAGCGGAGAGTCCGCTCAAACGAGCACTTTCGGATCTTATGATTAAACCTCCATGAATCAAAATGGCACTTGGTCACTTTATCGTGATAGCGCTCTGCCACCTCAGGTGGAAGGTCAAATAACCGCTTCTCTTGGAGTGAACACCAGAGCTTGAGGTACTCACCATGAGCCCAAACAAGCGGCATCGCAGAAGCCGTAGGTTCGCCGTTAAAGAGTCCTTTCTCCGGAATGTCTGGACTGTCCCACACCTGTTCAGGAATGAGGTGCGTCGTACTTGCAAAGTTACCCATCACGGAAAAGAGGTGCTCCGCTTGCTGGGTGTCTCCTTTCGCAAGCTCATAGTGAGCCCTTTCTCCAACCAGGAGGGGCCACCCTCGTCCCACACCTGTTCCATCATAGTCACTTCCATCCTCTTTTTCGCCGTACCCGTCGAAGCGGTAACGCAACCAAACGGGCCCCCTCTTCGTTTCTTTGATCAGGGTCGCATCAATCGCTTTCACAGTATTCAGCATCCTTGGATCGTTCGCGCGTCGCAGTCCAAATCGCACGAAGGCTAGAGCGTCGGTACTGACAATCTCAGAGGATTTGTGCTCCATCTCTTGCACCGCTCTGTTGCGGATAGGAATTTCTCCTTCGAGCCCTGCACCCTCTTCGGTGATGCGGACATAGTACCCCTCAATCCCGAGCTCACGTGAAAGCGGCGTGTCCTTCACATAGAGGCGCTCTTCGATATGATCGTTCCAGCGGTCTGCGATGTCTAAAAGATAGTCAGCCTCTTTTTCCAGACCACGCTCCCGGTAAAAATCAGAGGCGATCACGAGAGCTGCGATCTCTGCAGCGAGTGTGAAAGGAGTGTAGCCTGCATTCTCTTCCCACCGGTCTTCCTGAGTCATCGGGCCATTTTTTGCGACATACTCGGCCGCCCGTTTCACCATGAGCCATGGGTCGAGCTCACCGAGAGCCCCCTTCTTTTTCAAATAACTGGCTAAGAGGATGGGAAGCGCTGTTTCATCCATCTGCACTCCAGTCCAATAGACCGAACCATCCACCCACATGTTTTGCGCCCAGTGTCCATCGGCTTCTTGTGTGCACATGAGGTAATGAAGCACCTGTCTTGCTCCGTGGAGGTCATTGACCGCCGCAAGTCCAAACGCACTCTCCACGAGATCACGAGGCCAGACAAGATGGTAGCCTCCTAGACTCTTATCAGCGCGGCTTCCTCCCCATGGAATCGAAAGCGATGCAATGATGCTCCCTCTGAAAATTTTTGTCTGATGGGCTTTGAGCACCATCAGAGAGGTCTTCAACAACGATTTTGCGGGCTCTACCGCCTGTTTAAAGATGGGATCTGCAGCTCTTTGTACCTCCATCCAGGGGCGCACATAGCTTTCTCGCATCTCTTTATCAGGAAGCGTTAAGGAGGCCCTTGCAAGCTGAGCAGCAATGGCTCTTGTCCGACCGAAACCCACGACGATGCGGAACTTTCCATGCGCATCTGTCTCAAGTTGACCCGTCAGACCGATGTTTCCCTCCGTCGCTTCTGTGTAGCGCTCTTTTAACTCACCACTTTGACTCAGCTGTTCCCATCCGTCACTGACTCCGACATATCCAACAGTGCGTTTTTTAAACGCGGGCTCTGCCACTGCCGCCACACAGAAGTCATACTTCTCGGCAAAGAGCATGGGCACTCCCTTGTAGTCATCCACAAAGCCGCTATTTCCATAGCCGTAGTTGCGGAGGTGGGGGTTCACGTGGAGATAGATCGTGTAATCACCCTGCTCTCCTTTTAGAGCGATGAACTCCCCTTCAACGATCAGCGCATTGCGATAGGGATCGGTGTAAACGGTTTTTCGAATTTGGAAAGCTCCATCTTTGGCAGTCGTGGTGACCTCCCAACAAGGAACTCCGGCCGAAGAGGTCTTGTACTGAAAGTCACAGTCTCTTTTCTCCGAGTAAAACGTTCCGTCGGGACCGACCACGAGAAAGAGCAACTGCCGCAGGGCAACCGTATCGATCGAGGGGTAATAGACCTCTGTCACCACTCCTTTCGCAAGAGTGAACCAAGTCTGACTAGAGGGGTTGAGGGAAGTACCGAGACCCATCTTCTGGCTGCTCGTCCAAAAGGGCTCACTCCCTGGGGCACCTGGGGCTGGATGGCTCATAACCTCCTTATAGCTTTTTTATGAAAAAGAGAGTAGAATGACTCCCCATGGAAGATAAAATCGAAGATAAAATGCGTGAGATTCTCATCTCTATTGGAGAAGATCCTGAGCGTGAAGGACTTGTAAAAACACCCGAGCGTTACAGTAAGGCTCTTCAGTTTTTGACAAGCGGCTACAACGAAACCCCCGAAGAGATTGTAAAAGACGCCCTATTTGAGTCCTCAGTGAGCGAGATGATCGTTCTTAGGAATATCGAGCTCTTTTCTCTTTGTGAACACCATGTTCTGCCTTTTATCGGAAAGTGTCACATAGGCTATATCCCGAATGGGAAAGTGATTGGAATCTCCAAACCCGCTCGGATTGTGGATCTCTATGCAAGACGGCTCCAAATTCAAGAAAATTTAACCGTTCAAATTGCAGAGACTATATCAAAACTCACTAATGCTCATGGAGTTGGAGTTGTCATCGAGGCGAAACACCTCTGTATGATGATGCGCGGAGTAGAAAAACAAAACTCTGAAATGACAACTTCCTGTATGCTAGGAGTGTTTAAAGAAAAAAGTAAAACACGCCAGGAATTTTTAGAGCTCATTAAATGATCTGTCTCCACTTCGTTACATTGCTCCTCTTCTTTGCAAACCCCCTCCTTGCAACGACCTCAAACGTCGAGTTTGATATCCAATCCGACTCCAAAAAGTGGAAGCTAGTCTACGAAGGCGCCGTGGATAACTTCTCAATCGTTGAGTACACCACCGACAACGAAACACTCACGAACTGGACACGCCTCGCCTCTGTCGTCACTTACGACGGTCTCTCAGCGAGCCCCTCCGATCTCTTTATGAAGATGTTACAGGGGATGCAATCTAAATTCCCTGAGTGCAAAATTTCGTACAGGATCCACTCTCAAGCAGAGGGAGATTTAATGGGGGAATGGCACTTAAAAGGAGGAACCCAGACTGCAGAAGAGCACAACTGGATCAAGATCATCTCTGCTGACGAGCAGATACACACCCTCCTTTTCACCACAAAAAATCCCGCTGAAGTAGAGACGGTGCGTCCCAAGTGGGAAAAGATTCTCCAGAAGTCACACTTGAAAAATAAAATATCGACAGCCCGATGAATGGTTCTTTAGCAAAAGCTTTTTACATCTCTGCTCTCCTCTTCTTTGCCATCCTCCTCCTCTACTACGCCCAAGCTCTATTGATTCCTTTTGTGGTTGCAGTGGTCATTTGGTACCTCATCCTCACTCTACGCAACGCTGTTCTTGGCATTCCTAAAGTGGGAGCCCTTCTCCCCTCTTGGCTCGCCAACCTTCTCGCTGTCGTCCTCAGCTTCCTCTTCATCTACATGATCGGTTCGATCGTCACGGAGAATGTCAACGCTTTGATCAACCTGGCACCGGAGTATGCAGCACGCCTCAACACGCTGAAAGACCAGTTTTTTCAATTTCTACACGTGGATGACGTTCCTAACTTTGATGAAATCTTTGGAAAGTTTGACGTGTTCAATGTTTTGACTTTGATTGCACAAGCTGTTGCCGAAGTTGCAAAAAGCACCGCTATCATTTTCATCTATGTCATCTTCTTATTGCTTGAAGGCCACTACTTCGACCAAAAGATCCGTGCGCTCGCTAGAAAAGATGCCAACCGTGAAGCCACTCACCAGATCTTAGACAAGATCGCAGCCCAGGTCCAAAGTTACGTTCGAATCAAAACCTTCGTCAGCTTTTTGACCGCTCTTTCTGCGTATGTGGTTCTTGTTGCCGTCGGTGTCGACTTTGCCGATTTTTGGGCGCTGCTCTTCTTTATCCTCAATTTCATTCCCACCATCGGATCGATCATTGCAACGATCTTGCCCATCGTGGTCTCTGTGGTGCAGTTTGAATCCCTCTTCCCTGTCTCGCTTGTCGCTGCAGGGCTGATCACCGTTCAAATGGTCTTTGGGAACTTCATCGAACCACGGCTGATGGGACGCTCTTTCAACCTCAGCCCCCTCGTCATCCTGCTCTCACTAGCGATTTGGGGCTACATCTGGGGAATCGTGGGCATGCTCCTTTCGGTTCCTATCATGGTGATTCTCAACATCATCTTCTCCAATTTTGAGGAGACAGAGCCCCTAGCCATCCTCCTCTCTGAGAAGGGTGAGGTCAAGTAGCTTAAATTCCCTTTCCGTGTTAAGTATGGGGAAAAGGAGTCTATCCATGAAAAAGATCCTCTCGATCCTACTATTGACGCCCTGGGTAGCCAGCGCCGCTCTCTCCCCCTTCTATCAATCGATCATGGAGATCAAAGCGATCCTAGATGACGAGAACCTCGAAGAGGAGCTAGGCCAGGCGACCATGATCGAGTCCATCACGAAAAATGAGACAGGCTATCTCATTAAAAATGGAGAGGGACATGTGCAAGTTCACCTCCACTACAACTACAGTGGAAAAATTGGCCCTGCGAACTTCACTCTCGAATTTGAAAAATCAGTGGAGAATGGTCAACCCTGAGGATTTCTTCCTCTTGGTCTTTGGTTTGGCTAAGGGGCGTAGAACGCGTCCAATGAGGTCATACCCTGCAAGGTCGGTAATCTCTACCTCATACCACTCATTGAAAGCGTTGACCGCACGTCCATCGTTGATGATCACCTGCCCATCGATATCCGGACACTGACCAGAATGGCGGCCACGCATCAACAGCTCCGACTCGGGGTGGAACCCCTCGACGAGGACTTTCATCTTCTTCCCGATAAACTGCTCAGAGCGCTCTTCGACCACCTCTTGCTGTAAAGCAGCCAAAATTTCCTGACGCTCCTCTTTGACGCTCTCCTCAATCTGCCCCTCCATCTCGGCCGCAGCACTCCCCTCTTCTTTCGAATAGGTGAAGATACCCACATGGTCCAGAGGATACTCCTGAACAAAGTCGCACAGCTCTTCAAACTGCTCTTCCGTCTCTCCGGGAAAGCCGACAATGAGGCTGGTGCGGATCGCCATACCGGGGATCTGTTCACGCAGCTTTTCTATAATCGCCACGATCTCTTCTTTTGACGTTTTCCGTCTCATGGCTTTCAGAAGGGGGTTACTGACGTGCTGGATAGGCATGTCGAGGTAGGGACAAATACGCGGATTTTCACGCATCAAATCGATCAGCTCATCGGTGATCTCATCTGGATAGAGATAGAGGAGGCGGATCCAGTAGTCTCCGCTGGTTTTAAGAAGCTCTTTCAACAAGACAATCAGCCCTTCAGACTTCGAGTAACCGAGATCTTTTCCCCAGTCACCGAGGTCTTGCGCAATCAAAATGACCTCCTTGACCCCTTGGCCAAGAAGAGCGTGAAACTCCTGGACCACTCTTTCGAGTGGTTTACTTCTTAGATGGCCTTTGATGTCAGGGATGATGCAGTAGGCGCAGCGCTTACGGCACCCCTCCGCAATTTTCAAGTACGCAAAGGAGCCAGGCGTCGAAAGGGTGCGCGGCACCTCTCCCGCTTCCAGATAGCTTTTTGTCGTGGTGATCTTCTCCCCCTGCTCCTCCACGGTCACAGCACGGAGAATCTCCTCAACCTCACCCGATCCTAACAGATAGTGGAGGTCGGGAAACTCTTTTTGGATCTCCTCTTTGTGGGTCTGAACCATGCAGCCCGCCACGATGACCTTCGCCCCCTCTTTCTTCTCAGAGGTCGCATATTCAATCGTCTCCAAGGACTCAGCCCTTGAAGCCTGAAGGAATCCACAGGTGTTAATGATGATGAAGTCCGCCTCAGGAAGCTCTTCAGCTGGCTCATATCCCTCTTTTAAAAGGATTCCTAGCATGACTTCCGTATCGACAAGGTTTCGGGGACAGCCTAAGCTAATAAAATGGATTTTATTCCCGCGAGCGTGAAAATTGGGTTTTGACATACAAGCAGTATACTTCCCATAGCAGATTTATTCCAACTTAGGATAAGATGCACGCCATGAAAAAGAAACGGATCCTCCTCACCTGCGGCAGATCGACCCTCACGCTCGATCTAGCTCGAAAATTCAGCCGCTCAGGGCACACTGTCTATGTAGTTGAAACGACCGGCTATAACGTCTGTCGCTTCTCCAACGCGGTTGAAAAATCCTTTACAATCCCCGCTCCAAGGTATGATTTTAAAGGCTTCACCAAAGCCCTTCTCAAAATCGCCAAAGAGCAGGAAATCGACCTCTTGATCCCTGTTTTTGAGGATATCCTCTACGTTTCAAGGCTCACCCACCTCTTTCCGAAAGAAACAGAGGTGTTCAGCCTTCCCTTTGAAAAGGTCAATAGCTTTCACAACAAATGGCTCTACTCTGAGAAGCTCAAGTCCCACTCCATTCCACGCCCTGATGCCTACCTTCTTCAAAGCAAGGAGGATGTAGAAGCCCTCGTCTTTGACCGCCCCTATGCCATCAAAAATGTCTACAACCGCGCCTCCAAAAACGTCTTCAAGGTCGAAAAGAAAGAGGACCTAGAGGAGCTCACCTTCGACCCTCATAACCCTTGGATTGCTCAGGAGTGGGTCGATGGCAACCGCTTCTGCACCTTTAGCATCGTCCGTGAAGGAAAGCTGCTTGCCCATAGCACCTACCCAGTCCGCTACACCTGTGAGGGACACTCCTGCTACGCTTTTGAATCGATCCACCACGCTAAGATCCAAGAGTGGGTCGAGCACTTCGTTCAGATCGAAAACTTCACTGGCCATATCGCGTTTGATTTCATCGAGACCGCAGACCGTGGCCTCCTCACCATTGAGTGCAATCCCCGCGCCACCACGGGCCTCCACCTCTTCGATGACGAAGACCGCCTCGACCTCGCCTATACGGAAAATCTTCAAACCCCCCTGCTCTCTCCTATCGGACGCACCTCTCAAATCATGGCAGCCCATTTCATCTTTGGCTGGAGAAAGGTGAACCGAAAAGAGGAACTTCCCTCCTTTTACCAACAGTTCAAAGCGGCTCCAGACATCATTTTTGACCGTGAGGACTTGAAACCCTTCCTCTCACAACTCCTCCTCGTGCCCGTCTACATCGCCGAAAGCCTTCGAATTCGTTCTTCAATTGCAGAGACTTACACCTACCAGATCGAATGGAACGGCGAGCCTGTTCCAGAGCCGACGTAATTCTCTTGCCGAAAGAGGAGGGAAGCAGTAAAAGGGAGGGGATGAACGAAACCACCAAGAAAGAGCTTAGCAAACTCCCGATCACTGCCGCATTTTGGATCCTCGTCCTCTTCGTCTTTAATGTGATCTTCCCCCTCTTTTTTCTCTTCGAACCCCTCGCCCGACTCACTCTCCTCTGTGCCGCGATCTGGATCGCCCTCACCTTCTTTTGCATCCCTCGTCTAGGGTTGAGCCGTGCCCTTGCTGTCGGCCACCTTCCCTGGGTTTTCCTTGTCTACCAACTCTTTAACCACTTTCTCACCGTCTCTTTCACGGGACCGACCGGCTTTGACCTGTGGGTCGTGGCTACCGCCCTTCTCAACTTATTGGCGATCGTCTATGATCTCCTTTTCTACCTTCGATACATCGGAGGAGATTAACCTTAAACGAAGGAAATAGCATATGACTTGTAAACCAGTTGAAGGCGTTTTTGAAACTCTGACAGAATCCTTTTTTAAAGCGACGGGCCAAAATGGCCAGTGGGCAAAAACGAACTACCTCAGTGTCCCGATTGTCTACCTCAGCGTACAAGTCGGCTCCATCTTTGTTGAAGAGCTCGTCCCTCTCGTGGCTTTGGCAATGGCAGTCGCCGCCAGTGTCTCTGACCTCTTCGCTGGAACCATCCACGCCGCAACAAAATCTGCTATTAGCAACACTTTCCGTCTTATTTCTGCTGGAACATTTGCTTTTGCGACGGGCTCGATGCTAGGAGCGGCACCGATCTTCACCTTAGCCTACACAGTACTCATCCTCGCCGTGAGAATCTTCACCTCGGCCAACGTCGCCTCAGGAGAACCCGCAACCCCAGAAAAAACAGATGGACCTTCGTAGCCCCGCTTTCCTAGACCAGCAATACATCCCACGAAAGTACAGTTGCCAAGGCGACGATGTCAGCCCTCCTCTGGAGATCGCAGATTTTCCAGAGGGGACCGTCAGCCTCTGTCTGATCATGGACGACCCGGATGCTCCAATGGGCACCTGGGACCACTGGCTTGTTTGGAACCTACCCCCCACCACTGAAATCCCAGAGGGAAGCCTCCCTGAAGGAGCGAGTGAAGGAGTCAATAGCTGGGGAAACAACAACTACGGAGGGCCCTGCCCACCCAGCGGAACCCACCGCTATTTTTTTAAGCTGTATGCTTTAGATCAGAAGCTGGACCTCCCCTCTTCAACAAAAAAAGAAGAGCTAGAAGCTGCTCTCAAACCGCACCTCCTTGACGAAGCAATTCTAATGGGCTTATATACCAAATCATGAACCCCCTCTTTGTCGATCGCATCGATGCCGGCAGGCAACTCAGCAAAGCCCTCTCCCACCTCAAGGGCTCCCCCGATGCGGTCTCTGTGGGCCTCGCTCGTGGAGGGATTGTTCCCGCCTTTGTCCTCTCTCGCGCCCTCGAAATCCCCCTGGATGTGATTGTCCCGAGAAAAGTGGGAGCTCCCTTCAACCCCGAACTCGCGATCGCAGCCGTTACCGAGTCTGGAGCTGCCTTCTTCAACGAGGAGCTGATCGAAACCCTTGGTATTACAGAGGACCTTCTAGAAACTGAACTAAAAAAAGAAAAAAAGAATGCGGAAGAGCGGCTGAAGCTTTACCGCACCGTCCTCCCTGCCACCTCTTTTAAAGATAAAATCCTGCTCCTCGTCGACGATGGACTCGCGACGGGAGCCACGATGAAAGCCAGCATCCGCGCTGCAAAGGACTCAGGAGCAAAAGAGATCCTCGCTGTCGTTCCGGTGAGCCCTCCTGAAACAGCCCTCGAAATCGAAGCGAGTGGCGCGGGTGTTCTCACCCTCGCCACTCCTCCAAACTTCCAAGCTGTCGGGCAGTTCTACATGCACTTCCCGCCCGTCGAAGATGATGAAGTCCTGAGCCTTCTTAAAAGTGTTTAAAACTCATCATCCCATTCATCATCACCAGCATCAGCAGCTTTCTCTAGCGCTTCATCCCGAGCTTCAACTGCAGCTGCTAAGGCTTTTTCAGCAGCCATTCCCACCTGTCTTACAGCTGCCTTAAATTTTTTATTCCCGGAAAAATTTCTCTCAAAATCGTCTACCCTGGATCGAAGTTCTATTGCATCATTTACGACTTGATCCAGACCAGCAGAACCCTCAGTACTTTTTGTTCTCTCAAAAATGACCGAAACCTGATCTACAAATCTCTCAATTTCTTCAAAATCACTTTTGTCCTTGTCTTTTTTAACAGTGACCTTCGAAAGCTCCACATAAGCTCCGTAAAGAGAGGCTTTCGCCTGATCTATTGGGCTCCCTGCGCTTTGTAGTCGTCTCATTAAAACACCAGCCACTCCTGACTTTCCGGAAGTGGGTTTGTATTGATCCATTTTAGCTTCAACTCTCTCTTTAGGAGTTTGCTGACTTACATTTCGAAGTGGTGTACCTCCCTTAATTTGACTCATTAGATCCGGGCCTGGAGCTGCCGAGGCTGCAGGTGCCACTGGTGCAGCAGGTGCCGCTGGGGCAGCGGGTGGTGGTGTTGAGGTTGCAGGTGCAGGTGCTGGGGCTACTGGTGGTTTAGGTGCTGAAGAAGTTATCAATGCTTTTAATCGTGCAATCTCCCTCATTGCATCCTTTAAGTTGTCCCGTAGTATGACAACGTCTTGGCTAGCAGTCGATGCTACTGCTCCGGGAGCGCCTTTAGCTGTTTTGAGCGCCTCAGCTAACTTGCCCTTCAATTTTGCAACCTCAGCTACAGCCTTGTTTTTTTCAGCCTCTTCTCGACCTATTCTAGACTCAAGCTCTCTGATACGAGCTGCCGCAGCACGGTCAGCTTCTTTTCGCGTTGTTCTCACATCGGTTCTCGCTGCTTTAGCCTGTTCTTGCGCCTCCCTAAGCTGCTGTCTTAAGCTAGCAACATCCACATCTTCTCGCCCTCGAGAGGATTGAAATTGAACTCTTGCCTCTCTCAACTCACTTTCTGCCGTTGCTAACTTAGCTAACGCTGCTTGGGCTTCTGATTCCGCCCTAAGAGCTCTCTCTTCCGCCCCCTGAATCCGAGCTTCAGCATCAAGATCTATCCTCTCTTTACCTTTGTCTTTACGCTCACCAGCTTCAGCACGCACCGCCTCAAGAGGACGGCGAAATCGGATCGCTTCGATTGCCATCGGAATCGCACCCGCAAAAATGGTGTGCCCTGACGCAAGTAGACCATCTCTCTCTTTTTTATCTGCTACAAGGATATCCGAGAGACTGTCTGCTTTCTCTGCACTAGCCAGGAGAGCCGCAGCGACAAAGACCGTATCAAGGGCCTTTCGATCACCGCCTCGCTCTACAGCTCTATCAAGAGAACCTTGTAGCTCCCCTCTATTGTACTGGTCTAAAACGCCTTGTTTACCTTTTTTCGGGTTCATCCCAGCCGCTTTCATAGCATCAGTCAGTCGGCGATCTGCCAATTTTTCAAGATTCTTTAAACTTCTTGATGCGTTGGCTTCACTCACATAATGGATATCCGCTAGGGCACCCGTGAGCTGCAGGCGCTGCCATTCGGGAGTGCTTGGGTCGTTGGCGTATTCCACGACTTTCCTAAGTTCTTCCTGAAAATCTTCCCTCATTTGTTTGAGGGTACCCACCTTCTCCTCGATGTTCACTTTGGGCCGCCAAAACCAGCTGGCGATCCTCGCGAAGAAACCTCTACTCACATCCTCTACACGGTGTGTTTCTCTACTGTAGGCGACTCCAGCTTGATCCACGCGGCGTAAACCCTGCGCAATCTTCTCTAGGTTCAACACTCCTCGGTAGAGAGCCTCTTGCTTCTCTGCTGCATCGCTAAACTTCAAAGCCTCTACGCCACCAGGATCAGGCCTTTCTATCCCTGCATCAGGCTTCGTTATATAGTCCTTTGGATCTAGTGGCTGTGGCTTTTTTCCAAACATTCCAAATATAGGCATAATTCAATCCTCCTAAGATTTTGATTTCATAGGAGAGAATTAAGCAATTGGCGTGCCAACAGCGCTATAAATGCCAAAAAAAAACCTAAAACGAGCCCTAAAACTTAAAAAAAAATCTCCCTCAAGGGAAGGGCCTCAAGCCCATTCCAAGAGGGAGATCTCTTATCGATGCCTTAAGCAAAATTCAGGCTTTTAGCTCTAGCCGTCGAGCCACCCATCATCATCATCACCATCCTCATCAACAGAATCATTATCGGGGTTCAGGTCACCTCTCCTTTGTTCCACCGCTCCAACAAGAACATCACGCAGAGGATTCCCTGACTCTACTGACCTCTCTGTAGTTTCAGGAGCAGATACTTTGGTTAGATCAGCTTGACTAGCACCACGAATCGCACTCATGAGGTTCATATGCCCTTCAGCTCTAACTAGCGGCGGGACGGCTGGAGATTCACCCATGACACGCTCTTCAGCGAGTTTTTGCTGAATCGATTCGATCACTGCTGGAAGTTGAGTTGCCCAAAGCTCTTGAACTTTTGCAATCTCACCAGGTTTGTCAGCTGTTCCCACGAGGTGAGCACGAGCCATCTCGATTGCTTTTCTTCGCTGAGCACCAAAGTAAGAAACCCCTTTCTGGAGGATCTCATCCATTTCATCATCTGTCGCACTGTCAGCGTACTTTTGTTGAACTTCGTCAGAAAGAGCATAAGCAACGGTCTCTCGAATTTTCGCTAGACCCGGAACGGCTTTAGCTGCTTCGTCTTTAATCAAAACAAATTTTGCTGCCACTCTTTCACGTGAAGCACGGTCAATTTGAGGATTCGTCAAAACACCCTCGGCAATCTTCATCGTTTTCTCGAAGTCATCTTGGTAAGATTTCATTTGCTCAAGTGTATGGAAAGCAGATCTTCCTGTGAAAAACCTCCAAATGGTCGTTGGGGAAACTAGAAGCATCCCTAACCAATAGTGGTTCGCTTTAAAGGTATCGATCCAGGTGCCATGGGCTTTAAAGGTTTCGCTTTTGTGGTCATAAGTGACCTCATGGCCTTTTCCAAGAGCTTGGAGTACTCCGAGCTGTGCATCGAGCTTCGCTTCAGCATCGTATGCGAGCTGTAGCCGCTCATTTTGCTGGCTCTTATCCATCATTTTTTGAGCCTCAGAAGCAGGGTCTTGCTTCTGACTTATTGGTGTTGGGTCAATGGGTCCTCCCATTGAGGGTGAACTACTTGGTACATTCGTTACTGTCATACTATTAATCTCCTAAATTTGGATTATTATAATTTAAAATATAGTAAAATTATAACGATGAATATTAAATTGAATGTTAAACAATTGTTAATATTCTGTTAATGTGATTTATTAGTAATAAAATTTTAATTTATCCAAAAAGCCCCCTTCATTTGAAGAAGGGGCGAATCCACTCTTTTCGAGAGAGTTATGCTGAATTTCACGAACTTTTTAGTCCATTTCCCCGGTTTTTCATGAATATCCAAGCTGGAAATCGTAGAGCTGGTATAAAGAAATTTTTAGAACGATGACAGAAATCTATCATAAAAGCGTGGGTGAGGGCCCTCCACTCGTCCTGATTTCAGGGTTTACTGCGGACCACCAGAGCTGGACACTCTTTCAGGAGCGTCTCGCCAAGGAGTTCACCCTCTATTTTATCGATAATCCAGGCTCTGGACGCTCCTATATCCCCTCGAATGGCTGTACCATCGAGTCGATGGCAGAGGATATTTTAAAAACACTCGATCCCTATGAGCTGGATAAATTCCACCTTCTAGGCCACTCGATGGGCTCTGCGATCTCACAGGTCATCGCTGCGAAGCACCCAGAAAGGGTCGATAAGCTCGTTCTTATGAGTACTTTTTTTAAGAGAACGAAGGTGGGTGAGCACGCTTTCCGCTTTTTAGGGCAACTTCACGAGGAGGGACACCCCAAAGAGAAAATCGCGAGGGCGCTCCTCCCTTGGATCTTCTCCAACCGTTTTCTAGAAAATGACCACGACGTGGAAGCCATTGTCTCCTTTTATGTTCAAGCCTCGCATCAACAAAGTGTCGAAGGCTTCTGGTGCCAATACGACGCCCTCCAGAAGTACAATGGGCTCCCCTACCTCCCTCAGATCGAAGCTGAGACCCTGATTTTACATGGGGATGAGGATATCATCACCCCTCTTCGCTTTATCGAGACCGTCCGAAGCAAATTGAAACACTCTTCTCAAGTGATTTTTGAAAAAGCAGCGCACGTCCCCCATTTAGAGGATCCTGAGCTCTTCTACAGCTCTTTGATCAAGTTCTTAAAGTAATCTTAACAGCCCTGGTGTATGATCGCTTGTGCAATGATTGCTCAGCCTATCACCAGCTCCCCTCAAAATTCTTTTACAGGGTTTGTCACCACGCAGTGCAAATCCCTCTATTCGACCTATCAGTCGACTGTGGATAAGATCAATCAGCTCCCTTTTTATCAACGCTACTTTGCACAGGCAGCCCTCGGCGTTGCGACAGGACTCACCATCACTTTTGCTGCGGTTTGGATCTCGACTGCTGTGGGCTGCACACTCTCCATTTCCATCATCGCTTTTGAGATCTTCTTTGGAGCGAGCCGAGAACTCTTTGCTGACCTCTTCTACCGCCACAGCAAAAGTACAGGTTCTCTGCAATACTACGATGCGATTATTGCCGCTCCTCTTTTAGAAGAGCTCCTCTTCCGCGGTCTCCTTCAGACCACGACTTGGCTGGTGGTCCGCGTCGTCACCTACCCCTTCTACGACAAGGCAGAGAGCGAACGGATCAGCCATCTCTTCTCAACAACACTGACGAACGGCCTCTTTTCCCTCCTCCACCTGCGCAACTACACTCGCATTGAGGTCGCTATCATCCAGATGACCGTCACTCTCGTCGGGGGGCTGATCCTCAGCGAACTGCGCAACGATACCGGCAGCCTCCTCCCCTGTATCACCAACCATATGACCTGGAACGCCGTCGTCCTCTCTCCGGTGGGCTCCGCCCTCTTCAAACCACTCTTTTTTCTCTACTACCGCACACTCGGCTACCTCCTCGTGAGATAGCTTAGCGAAAAATGAGCTCCTTGTATTTTTCTCAACCGTACGGCATCTTTAATCCATTATGAATCCCCCTAGCTCCATAACAGCCGGCACTCAACCTGCTACTGCTCCTCTAGAGACGCCGCTTGACATAGCTGATCAGCTTCTCGAACAAGCTGATGAATTCCTAAAAAAAAATGAGCTAGAACTTGCATTGAGAGCAGCTCAAGAAGCTTTGGAGATTCAAGAAAAATGCTGTGGCTGTGATCACTTCGTCGTTGCAAACACTCTGGTGTTTCTCGGTACAATTTACCTCAAGCTAGAGAAGTGCGCTCAAGCGCATGATTTGGCCGTAAGAGCTTTAGCCATTCAAGAAATGCACTACGGCTGTGATCACATCGTTGTTGCTAACACTTATCTTTTCCTTGGAGAAGTGCATCTACAGTTAGGACAGTATGACTACGCACGCGCTCTGGCCGAAAGAGCTCTAGCCATTCAAGAAGCGTACTATGGTATAGGTCACTCAAGCCTTGGAAGAACCCACGAACTCCTTGGACGAATTTATCATCATCTGGGAAATTGGGAGAAAGCCTTAGAAGAGCTACAGAAGACACTCCGTCTTTACGAAGCTCACTTCCCTGGTGACCATCCTCTACTTGGTGATATCCGGAATCAGATTGCACTCATTGAAAAAGAAATCGCAGTCGACAAAGTTGCCACATCCAGACTAGAGACCACCAGATCGCTAGAGAGCGTGTTACAACGCTATCGAACAAAGACTGAACCCCATTTACCGACTGCAGAAACAGCCCTCCGCCGCGCGTCTGCTTGCGGGAGCGTGGAGGATATCAGTGTATTACTCAATAGGGGTGCAGAGATCGACGCTCAAGACAGCAATAAAACGAAACTGCGTACGGCACTCCACTGGGCGATCCTTAAAGGAGAGGTTCAAGCTGCAGAAGTTTTAATCCATTCGGGTGCAAGGTGGGATATCCCCGACGCAGAAGGAAGGAGTGCTACAGATTTGATACGTGAGTCCGAGTCAGAAGAGCTACAACTCCTTCTGCACGCACTGCGTTTGACCTGTTCATGAAATATCCAGGCAGGTAGACTCCGGGTATGAAAGCTGCCCTACTCCACACTCCAAAATCTCCGCTTCAAATTGAAGAGGTGGAAGACCCCAGGCCAAAAGAGGATCAGGTCCTTCTTCGGATCCATACGTGTGGTGTCTGCCGCACAGACCTTCATATCTTTTTAGGAGAGTTGATTCCCCCCGCCTATCCCATCATTCCAGGCCATCAGGTGGTCGGTGAAGTGATCGAGTGTGGAAGCCAAGCAAACCGCTTCCGCGTGGGAGAGCGGATCGGTGTCCCGTGGTTGGGATCGACCTGCGGCGTCTGCCGCTTTTGTAAAGCAGGCAAAGAAAACCTCTGCGACCACGCGCAGTTTACAGGCTTTGACCTTCCTGGAGGGTTTGCAGAAAAGATGGTCGCACGTGAGGCGTATGCCTTCCCCCTCCCAGAAAAGTATGATGACCTCCACGCCTCGCCTCTTCTCTGTGCTGGACTCATTGGATTCCGTGCCTATAAAGCGATACGCCATTGCAGGAAAATCGGTTTCTGGGGATTTGGGGCCGCCGCTCATCTCCTTCTTCAGCTGGCTGTCTATGAAGGCAAAGAGGTCTATGTCTTCACCAAAGAGGGCGACGAAACCAAGCAAGAGCTGGCCCGAAACATGGGTGCCGTGTGGGCAGGAAGCAGCAATGACCTACCGCCTAAGATGCTGGAGGGCTCCATCCTCTTTGCTCCTGTAGGGCTTCTGGTCCCCCGATCCCTTAAAGCACTCGAAAAGGGAGGGATTGTGGTCTCGGCAGGCATCTACATGACGGACATCCCTGCCTTCCCCTACTCCCTTCTCTGGCAAGAGAGGACCCTCACCTCCGTCGCTAATCTCACCCGTGACGATGGAGAAGAGTATTTCGCACTCGCACGGGAGCTACATATCGTTGCAAAAACCACCCCTTACCCCCTCACTAAAGTGAACGACGCCCTCTACGATCTCGAAGGTGGAAAATTCAGCGGATCCGCTGTTCTGATAAACACATAATGGAGAACACCGATGAAATGGCTTTTGACTTTATTACTCTGCTCAACACTTCAAGCATCCCCTCTTCAAGAAAAAGAGATTGTTCAGGAGATCTGGTCGGAGTTCTCTAGCTTAGTTCCAATGAGCTACACCTGCTTTGACCTAGGTCTGACGAAAGAAGATCTCGAAGTTTTTGAAAGCCTGCACATCTCTCAAGGAATGGTTTACAATCAATTTGGTGAACTCGCACTCCTCAAATCAGAATGTCTACAGTTTTTAAGAGATGTGTGTAACAATGAAGAAGCTCTCATCCAAGCAGCTTCAGAAATCATTGAGAAAATTGTTTTCAATGTTTCTAAGGCTTCTCAAAAGGAGACGGCATGGATTTCTCTACGAGCTTACACCCCTAATGAAGTCTACAACACTCCTAGATGGCATACAGATGGAAGTTATTATGCTCCGGATTATGGTGCCCAGTACAAGTTCGCCACGACTTTAAAAGGGCCCTCCACCTATTTCATGCCACTAGACGAAGAGATGAGATCCCTATACGAAGACCATTCCGATGATAGAGCTTTCTTGGCAGAGGTCTTTCAAAAAGATGAAGCTGAGCAACCAAGAATAGGTCAAGGTGCGATCTTTGTTGTGGGGAACTCAAGATTTTCAGCTCTGCACTCTGAACCAAAAATCGATTCTCAGAGACTTTTTCTCAGCATTTTACCTTGTCACGAATGTGAGATGAAGGAGCTTAAAAGAAGATGGAACGTGCCAGACTAGCCCAATTTTTTCATACACCATCAGGCTAATTGTACCAGAAGATCCAGGTGCTAAGAACGCCTGCGAAGCCGACCCAGAAGAAGTAGGGTAGGAGAAGGAACGAGGCGAGGCGGCTGAACTTCCAGAAGTAAAGAATAGAAACAGCAACCACAATCCAGAGTAACCCGATATCATAGAGAGCGACTCGAGGGCTTTTCATCACAAAGAAAAACCAAGGCCAGAGTCCATTCAAGACCAGCTGGATTCCCCAAAGAGTCATCGCTAGGTGACGCTCTTCTCCCGAAGAGTTTTGGTAGACCAACCAGCCTGCGACGGCAACCATAAAGTAGAGCAAGGTCCAAACGGGAGGGAAGATCCACTCAGGAGGAGAAAAGATGGGGCGGCTGAGTCCAGGGTACCACTCTTCAATTCCATACGAAGAGGCGTAGCTTCCGATGAGTTGAACAAAAAGAACGATCCCCACAAACGCAAGGAGGCTTTTGAGTTTTTCTGGTGTCATCCTTTGACCTTCAGTAACACTTTTCCCTGAGTATGGCCTTTGTACACCGCATCGTGGGCCTGAGCGACATCTTTGAGCGGGTATTCGACTAGGTGAGGAGGTTTGACCTTTCTCTCATCGAGGAGACGAGCGAGATACTGTAGCTCTTCTCCATCAGGTTCAACAAAGATATAGCCTGTGTGAATTCCGTAGTGTTCATCGATGCGTCGGTCGACAAAAAGACGGCAGATCGAGATGAGCCAGCCTCCCTTTTTGACGAGTTGGATGCTTTTCTCAAAAACCGTTTCTCCCACGCAGTCGAGCACAAGATCGACACCTTGTGGTTCTAGCTTTTTCATCTCCTCTTCAAAGTCTTGGTTCGTGTAGTCGATCACCACATCGGCTCCAAGAGATTTGACATAGTCATAATTGCGAGAAGAGGCTGTTGTGTAGATTTTTGCTCCTTTCCATTTGGCGAGCTGGATAGCGAGGCTCCCCACTCCTCCCGCTCCGGCATGGATGAGAACCGTTTGACCTTCGCGAAGGTCTCCTTTGTCAAAGAGAGACTGCCAGGCGGTTAATCCCACGAGCGGAATCGAAGCTGCTTCTGCATCAGAGAGCGAGTCTGGGATCCGGGCGACATGGTCGGCGCGGACGGTCACATATTCAGCGTAGGTTCCCCATTGAACGACGGGCTTTCGAGCGTAGGAGAAGACACGGTCACCCACTTTAAAATCATCGACCATCGACCCCACACGGGCAACGGTTCCAGCGACATCCCATCCCGGAATGATGGGAAAAACATGCTCGAGACGTTTTTTCAACCAGCCTTCACGGATCTTCCAATCCACTGGGTTGACAGCAGCATAGGAGGTTTCAATCAGAATTTCGTTTTCTTTCGGTTCGGGGGTGTCGACCTCTTCAATTGTGAGAGTCTCACTCCCCCCAAAGGTGCGGATAAGTACAGCTTTCATGTTCCTCACATTAACGATATCAGACTTTTACGTCATGGCTTCGAGATATTTTTTTGCCGTGGGGATTCCTTCTCCCCGAAGGAGAAAAAAAGCATGCTCCAGCTCAAGTTCTTCACCCTCAAGATCTCCAGATCGCCCTATCCGCTGCCGCCGCCGCTCGGCGACTTCACGTACGGCGATGCCAGCTGAGACGGAGAGGTTGAGACTCTCGACCATCCCCACCATCGGAATCTGGAAGGTGAGATCACATGCTTCGATCGCTTCAGGACTCAACCCCCTCTTCTCATTTCCGAAGAGCAGGATGAGCGGCTCATCGACAGGAACTTCACTCAACGGGACCGACCCTTCAAGCGAAGCACCGCACAGTTTGTATCCATCAGGTCTCTTTTGAAGAAAGTGGTCGAGGTCGGAGTAGAGGTGCATGTGTGTCCACTGGACCGAGCCTTTTGTGGTCCCTTTGCCGCGCCGTTTTCTCAACTCTGTATCGATCAGGTGAATGTGCGAAACTCCGAAAGCTTCTGCGCTGCGTACCACTGCCATTGCATTGTGGACATCGTGCGGTGACTCCATGCAGACCTGGACAGAAGTGAGTCGAGATGCAAGGACCTCTTCTAGACGCGCTTTTCTCTGTTCTGTCAGAAAAGGGATGAGTTTCTTTTTGATCGTCTTCACCCCATACCGTTCAATCAGTTCATCGACCGCATGGTCTGTGTAAGCACTCATCAGGAGCCTTTAGGAAACCAAGGGATCAACGCGCTGGTGGTTCTTTGGTATTCCTTATACGCTTCTCCTTTTGAAGCGAGAAGGATCTCTTCCGTTGGAGGAATTCCTGTCACCTTTAAGATCGAGTAGGTGATGATGGCTGGAGAAATCCATGCCAGAAACCCAAAAGGAGTGGGCCAAGCGAAGAGAGCAAAGCTCACCCAGATCAAGCACTCGAAAAAGTAGTTCGGATGACGGCTATATTTCCATAGACCCACCTTGCACACTTGGTCTTTGTTTTGTGGATCGGAACGAAACTGAGTCATGGTCTGATCGGCCTTCAGCTCTCCAAGAAAAGAGAGAAGGAAGATCACCGCAGCAACGAAGTCGCTCATTTGAAAAGCAGCTTCACTTGCCATCACGAGAGCAAACGCCAATGAGAGGACAGTCGCAACGACCGCCTGGGCTTGAAAAAAGAGCAGGTACTTCCAGATGCGGTAGGATTCAAACTTTTTATCCAGGACATCGTAACGTCGGTCTTCTTGACCCATCCACAGCCGTTGAATGAGATGGAGTGTCAGCCGTCCACCCCAGAAAAAAAGAGCCGCAAGAAGCAGGAGTTTTCGAAGGGAGAGGCTAGGGTATTGAAAGTAGTAAAAAAAGCCCAACAGCGCCGTGACAGAGGACCAACCGATATCCACGATCGCTGCTTTTTTGATCGTGAGATAGAGGATCCATACCAGCAGCATCACAACTACTGAAAAAAAGAGACCGTTCAACATCAATAAAAAAACGTCCATCTACCACTCCTAATGTATCATCATGTAGGTCAGAATACCCACAATATAGGCGATTCCTGCAATCCAGGAAACCTTTTTCAAGTAATCAGTAAAGCTGATCGTCTCAAGCGATGAGAGAGCTACGCCCGGAGCGGATCCGATCAACAGAATCGATCCTCCTGTCCCCGCACAAAAAGCGAGGAGGTTCCAAAAATCATCCCCTTGAGGGAACTGATCGAGCGTGTACATGTTCATAGAAGCTGCAACGAGTGGTACATTGTCTACCACAGCTGAGATCACACCAAGTGCAACGGGAATCGCATCCAAGTTATGGATCCATGTTTGAAGGAACTGGGCAATGAGTTTCAGAACTCCTGCCACCTCTAGTGCCGAAACAGCGAGCAGAATCCCCATAAAGAAAAGAACTGTCGCATGATCGATTCTTGAAAGTGCAGAGTAGACGCGGAGGTGCCTTCGATCCTCAAAGTGCGAGTGCATCAAGTCTGTCAACATCCACATCACAGAGAGTGAAAAGAGCACTCCCATAAAGGGAGGAACGTTCAGTGTCAGCTTCAGAAGCGGGACGATCGCCAATGAGATCAAACCGACCACTAGGACTTTTCTGGAACCCTCAAACTCTTTCTCCTTCTCGTGATTTTCTCCGAGCGTTCCCTGTTCGAGCTGAAACTGGTGGACTGCTCCAAACACCACCATGGAGACGAATGAAGGGAGAAAAAGGGCTTGGCTCACCCCCAAGGTATGAATGTAGCCTTGGATCCATAAAAGGGTCGTTGTGACATCCCCGATCACCGTCCAGGCTCCCCCTGCATTGACCGCAAAGACAAGAGCAAGGGCCATCGTCCGTCGCACCGCCGTTTTATGCACAAAGCCTTTCAGTAAGCAGACGAGCACGATCAGTGTGGTTAAATTGTCTAAGATGGAGGAGAGAAAAAAGGCGACAAACAAGACGATCCAGTAAGCAGAACGGTTGGAACGCCCTTTGAAAAGGGCTCCCATCACATCGAACCCGCGGTGAGCGTTGATCAACTCCACAATGGTCATCGCTCCAATCAAAAAGAAAAGCACCTGGCTGATCCCACTTAGATGCTCGTAGAGCTGTTCAAGGCGTCCCGCGAGACTCCCCTCTCCGAAGTTGAGATAGAGAATCCAAGCAAGGGCTCCTGCAAAAAGCGCTGTGGAGGCTTTATTCACCAGGACGTGAGGCTCAAAGATGATCAAAAAGTAACCGATCACAAAGACAAGCGCGATCAATCCTGTGAGAATTTCTGTTGTCATCGTTTTCCTAAACCACTAAAATTTACAGCCGTGAAATCGCAGTATAAACAAGTCCTTCTAAAACTCAACGGCTTTAAGACGAGCCTGCTCCTCTTCACTTTCGTGAAAATGGGACTCTCAGACGCACTCTATCAGAATCCCTCCACACTCGAGGATCTCGCTTGGAAAGTGTCGATAGAAAAGGAACCCCTCCTCCGCTTCCTACGCGCACTCAGCGTGCTCAATCTCGTTTCAGAAGAGAAAGAGCTTTGGTCCCTCACTGAAGAGGGTGCTCTTCTTGCAAAAGATCACCCTGAGTCGATGGCTTCTCTTGCAGAATTTTTAGGTTCTGACTGGGTCATCGATGCTTGGAGGAAGCTTCCAAAACGTTTGGACGGGAGCGCTGAGGCCTTTGATCAATTTGACTATCTAGAGTCCCACCCTGATGAGGAACTCCACTACCAAGCAGCGATGGCTTACTATTCGAAAAACAGCTCCAAAGCGATCCTCGACGAAGTGGATTGGTCGCGCTTCCAAACGGCCGTGGATGTCGGTGGCGGTCACGGAGGACTCCTGCAGGCGATTCTCGAGAGAGCCCCTCACCTCAAGGCCACCCTTTTCGACCAAAAAAATGTCATCGAGCAAGAGAAGACTCTACCCATACTAGAGGGAGACTTTTTTGCAGAAGTCCCCCCGGATTTTGATCTCTATCTCCTTCGCAATGTCCTCCAAGATTGGTCCGATAGCAAGGCACTTGAGATCCTTTCGAATATTTCGAAAGCCATGAAACCAGACTCGACCTTAATGGTTTTTGAAACGCTCATGCACCCCGACCCCGAGCGGCGCCTGGGTAAACTCGCAGACATCCACCTCTTTGTGACAACGCCAGGCGGTAAGATCCGCTCCGAAGAGGAGCTCAAGCTGTTAGCTCTGCGGGCGGGCCTCGAATGGCATGAGACTCTCTCGACAAATGCATCAAAATCGATCCTCCTCTTTCTGAAAAGGGACAAGACATGCTAAGAGTAGGACATGTCGAAGTTAGAAAATTTTATCCGCCGTCTCACCTTCCGACACCAGGAGCCCATCTCCCTCTACAGGTGTATTAAAGGGGGATTTAAGGGAATGGTGACGATCCTTCTCCTCTCCCTGTTCACCAAGCATGGAGGGGTGAAGTTGCTGATGGCCCCCTTTGGAGCTAGCTGTATCTTGATCTACACGACGCCTCAGGACGAGTTTGCTCAGCCGATCAACATTGTGGGGGGATATTTTATTGCAGGCCTAGTTAGCCTCACTCTTGTAGAGATTTTACCACATGACTGGTGGACTGTGAGCTTGATGCTGTGGTTTACTATCACCTTGATGGCGATCTTCCGTGTCACCCACCCCCCTGCAGGTGCCGTTCCCATCGTCATCTACTTTGCTCGAATGACCATGAGTTTTTGGTATTTGGCGTTTCCCATCTTGATCGGCAGTATTCTCTTGGTGGGAATCGCTCTTTTGGTTCACCGGATTCCCCCTCCGAGAACCTACCCAAGACTCTTAAGTGATGATTCCGAAACCTCTGAGCGCTGAGACGACCCCTTCTCCCACTTTTCGATCCATCGTCGGTTCAAAGCGCGTCAGACGATCGACTAGCTCTTCTCTTTTCAAATTCAGTTGATGCCGCTCCTCCCAATCCCTTGCTTCAGTAGTCCTTAATGTTTCAAGGTCTGCTTCTAGTCGCTCTTTTTCCTGTTGTTCGATGGGGGGAAGGCGTTTAGGGACGCCGGGAAATGGACTGGTACTGGCATCTTCGTAGGAGCTTCCAGGAAGAGCATGGAGTCTTCTGCCCATCTCTGCATGTCCAAGTGTTCCCTCTTTTCCACCGGTAATCGTCGCGTTCTTTGCCTCTCTTCCTTGAAGCATCGCCTCTTGAGCAAAGCCTGGAGCGATCATCTGAGCTCCCTCATCAATCACCACCTCTTGGTAGTAACGTGCAACTCCCTGCTTGGGGTCGTCCTCTCTTCGAAGGAGTTCACGCGCTGTCTTTTTGACCCCCTGGAAAGTTTGCTCGACAAGCAAGGGGCTATCAGGATTTTTAGCTGCTACATTTGCATGAGGCCCTACGAAGAGTCCTTCAGAAAGGATGGCAATTTGTTCGGGATGGTAACCGCGCTCTTGAAGATGTTCGTGGACAGCAGTTAGATCCTCCTCCGCACTTTTTGGGGCCATCTCTCCTTCACTCCTGCCATACCCCCGATGGTTGAAAAGCATCACATCGGCTCCGTGAAGGAGGTACTGCAGCGCCTCCCCTGCACGGTCCTCATACACTCCTCGACTGTTGTTCGACATCACCACTACACCGCGCTGAGGTGGGGAGTCGATTTCCTCTAAAACAAGGGTGGTTTCATCTTCAGCGTTGAAACAAAGTGAGCCACCGAGTGCCGTTGAAACGGACCTTTGAACAAGATCTGGGTTTGCTTCGATTTCAGAGAAGGGAACGAGCATCTGTTTTTCGCCCACTTGGATGAGAGTCCAGCCTACGCCAGAGCGTGGATCCATACAGACCTCTCCGTCAATCACCGTTGCAGGAACCAGCGCACCCAAACGTTCAAGGCGAGCTAGCGCATGATCAGGGTCTGAACTCTGACTAAAAGCGACTCCACGGATTTCATGAGTTTCTCCACTAGGTAATCTTATGCTAAGGGTCGCCTTCTTCCCTCCTTCTTCAAGCCACTGGTTCCGTAAGCTCGCACCATTCAGGAAAAGGGTGTCGACTTTTCCTCCACTTTCCATCTCGATCTCCGCACCTTCCCCTCCAATCTCCTTCATCATCCCTCGCATCACATGCTGCCGAACCCTATCTGCTTGATCCGTTTTCACGCTCGCCTTCAAACCTTCCAGTTCCTTTTCGGCAGATGCCCTTCTCTCTTCCAATTGTATCGCTTTCTTACCAGAGGCTCGGGGGATGTCTCGATTGAGCTTTTCAATCTCATTCGTCAGTTTGAGGATCTCCTTTGTATCGCCCGCTTTGTCCCGCCTTCGACCCATAAAAGGAGGTAGAAAACCCCAAAGGCTCGTCTTCAGTTTTGCAAACATTCCCTTGAACATCTCACGAACCCCTTCGCCATCGCCTCCTGGCAACCGGTCTGCCAGCTCATTGGCCGTCCTCTCTACGAGTGTCTCATCGTGCTTTAAGGGTGTGGGGAGCGGGAAGCGCATGTGTAAGATGTCACGGAGCCTTCCACACTGCTGCAATTCCACTGTGTAGTCCTGACGTAGATCTTTAGCTCCCTCTTTCAAAAGCTCTGCTTGCAACTCATCGATCTCCTTGTAAATGGCCTCCACCCTCTGACGAAGCGCATGATCCATGGGGAGTACGGGGTGAGCCTCTCCTAGGTCTCGAATTTCCCTTTGAATGATCTCTATGCGAGAGATTCCCATAAAAAACTCCTTGTTTATTAAGGGATTAAGCAAGAAGGATGCCAATGAACTAACGATTTTCGATTGCAGGAGAAGGGGGAGCACGTTATAAGCAGGGTATGGACCTGAAAGATAAAAAAGGGGCGGCCCCTAGCTCCGAAAAATCGATGGAAGTCGCCGAAGAGGCGCGTGCTTTTGAGTACGAGATCCCGAGCTTTGGTTCTGACCTCTTTATGGGGAAATTCAGCTATGAGATGCTTTGGCCGTTTCCAAAGCAATCCAAAGAGGAAGAAGAAGCGGGAACGGAGTACATCCAGCAATTTGAAAAATTCCTGGTTGAAGAACTCGATCCCGATCAAGTCGACAAGCTACGTGAAATTCCCCAGCCGATCATCAAGAAACTCGCCGAGATGGGAGCTTTCGCCCTAAAAGTCCCGAAAGAGTATGACGGACTCGGTCTTTCTCAGATGAACTACAACCGAGCTGTGATGAAGGTGGCCTCCTATTGTGGGTCCACCGCAGTCCTCCTTTCCGCTCACCAGTCCATCGGCGTCCCTCAACCCTTACGCCTCTACGGGACTGAAGAACAGAAGAAGAAATTCCTCCCCCGCTTCCGACAAGGAGCGATCTCCGCTTTCGCACTCACCGAAACGGGTGTCGGATCCGACCCTGCACAAATGAAAAGTGAAGCGGTTCTCAACGATGCCGGAACCCATTACGTTCTCAACGGAGAAAAACTCTGGACAACGAATGGAACCATCGCTGACATCATCATCGTCATCGCTAAAACAGCTCCGAAGGTCATCAAAGGAAAAGAGCGCCCCCAAATTTCTGCGTTCATTTTAGAGATGGACACACCGGGTGTTGAGGTCACCCATCGCTGTGAGTTTATGGGTCTCAATGGAATCTACAACGGCGTTCTCAAATTCACTGATGTCAAAATTCCTAAAGAGAACCTTCTCGGCGACGAGGGGCGTGGCCTTGCGATGGCTCTGGATACCATCAACGTCGGACGGCTCACTCTCCCCGCCGCTTGTACGGGCGTTGCCAAACAGTGTCTCCAAATTGCAAGAAAGTGGGGAAACGAGCGCAACCAGTGGGGAAAACCCGTTGGACTTCACGAAGCGGGACGCGAAAAAACCGCTTACATTGCAGCGACCACGTTTGCAATGGAGGCGATCAGCTGGCTGACAAGTCTTTGGGCAGACAACAAAACCTGCGACATGCGTATCGAAGCGGCCATGGCCAAAATGTTCAGCACCGAAGAACTCTGGAAAATCACCGACCTCACTCTGCAGCTCCGCGGTGGACGCGGTTACGAAACCTCCCGCTCTCTCAAAGCGCGCGGTGAGCCTGGATATCCTGTCGAGCGGATGATGCGTGACTGCCGGGTCAATATGATCCTTGAAGGATCGACAGAGATCATGAAACTCTTTCTCGCCCGCGAAGCGATGGACCCCCACATCAAAGAGCTCTTCCCCCTACTCAAAGGAAAGTACAAGGGAATGAAACTCGTTAAAGAAGGACTCCGCCTCTTCGGCTCTTATGCACTTTGGCTACCAGGCCTTTCGCTCTCGGCATTCCACTCCTACCGTCAGTTCAAAAGCTTCCGAGGTGAGTTCCGCTACATTGCGAAACGCTCCAGAAAACTCGCCCGCAAACTCTTCTTTGCGATGATGCGGCATCAAAAAGGACTCGAGAATCGCCAGATGCTTCTCAGCCGCCTGATGGAGATCGGAACCGACCTTTTTGTCATGGCTGCCACATGCGCGTATGCTCAGCACCTTGTCGATAGCAAGCAGGCGGACGACTCCGCACTTCAGCTCGCGCACTACTTCTCAAAACTCGCCAAAGAGCGGATCGATAGCCACTTCGAAGGGTTGAAACACAACCTCGATAAGCCGACCTACTTTATCGGTAAAAAATTCGCCGATGGCGACTTCGACTGGCTGGAAAAGGGCATTATTCCCATTGAATAAATGAAACTAAAGGGCTATCCTTTCCATCAAAAGGATCTGCCCATGACAACAGCCCCTGCAACCGCCTCCCCCTTAAGTGAAAATGTTTACTATACTTGGACTAAAAGAGGGATCGCTGCGGGTGCGTGCGTCGCCAGTCTCCTTCTTGAAAGTGAAGTCCTCCTGATAACAGGCTTGGCCATTGGCATTTTGGAAGCCTCTTCAAAACTGGCGGCCAAATTAATGGCCGTTGCAACCACCCCTCCTCTAGCTAGCTATTGTACCGTGAAACTGGTGATCTCTGCCGCCTTAACCCTCTGTACGATTGTGGCACTAACCACTTTGGCTGGCTTTCCCCTTTCAGCTGCACGAGTGTTTCTCTATAGTGTGGCCCTTCTCACACCAACCTTGATTGAAGGCTCTTTTGAGTTCAAGCCTTCCCTCGTCCGATAGAGAGATCCACCCTTTCCTCTCTTTACAGTCGAGCTTTCGGTTAAAAATATGAATTCAACGCTCTGACTGCATCTAATTTTTAGACCCCACGACGCCTTACTGAGCAACTTTCTAATTTTAGAAATTCATAGATATCTCAGTTAAAATTAGTCACTTAAGAGATTTTTCAAAGAATTTTCTATCTTACCAGTCTATTTTCATCGAAGAGAGAAAAAGACAAGTTTTGTTTTTAAAACAAAGAATCTTTAACCAATTTTAACAAAAATTTAGTAAACTCTTTTCATGGCTAGCATCAATTTAACCAGCTTGGAAGTGGCGAAGGACTTCTGTAGCCTCGAGTTTGCTGTAAAAGACGACCTCATCGACCACTCTCAAGAGAGTCGGATTCACTCTATTGGGTTCTTTTTTGCACGACGCCTCGAGAGCGTCCCAGCAGCGATCTGCTCCGTCGCCTTCATCATCGCTGAAACCGTACATGCCATTTTTGCCGGCTTTCGCGGCTCTCTCCACTTAGGAGGTCTTCTAACCCACCTTTTCCTGAAAGAACTCCCTCTTTTGAAGCTGGATTTTCTCGTATCCGAAGGGCATGATCAAGCTCTCATTGACGACTGGCTTTGGGCAAAAGATTCTGGTTTAAAAGTTTGGCATTCTGTCTATGCACTGGGTGTCTCACTCATCTCCCCTGTTCGAGGTGTGCGACGTCTCCATGAAAATAAGGTCCGCATCAGCCCCACTTTGGCAATACAGGATAGCTTGAAGGAGCTGGAGAAGCTCAGCAACCGCATCTCATCCCAAATCGAACCTGCCACCCCGACTGCTCGACTGGCAGGCTTTGAAGAGGAGCTGGTCGATGCCTTCAATTCCGTTGAACAGAAGCGGCCCGAGCTGCTCCGGCTCCAAGTTTTAGACGTTCTACGAGAAGAGCATGACCGCGCCTTTGAAACACACCTTGCAGCCTTAGAGAAAGTCCGCCAAGCCATTCACAACCCCTCTCCAGAGCAGTGGAATGGGCGTTTACAAGAAATCAGAAGAAAAGCGATTGAATCTGAAGAATGCATTGCAACAGAGACTCCCCTCGAAGCTGAAATGCGCGATTTTCATAGACAACTTGAAGAAAAACTCTCCGATCTTCGACAATATGCAGCAGAAAGGAGAGTCGACGGAGACCTTTTACAAGAAACACTAGAAGCTTTAGAGAGAGCGCTTGAACACTTTGACACCCTCCGTGACTGATCGAAATCATCATGCTCAGAGTCCTCCGTGCCTCAGACCCCTACTATCCCAAGACATCCTGTAGGGGAGCAATTTCTTCAAGTTTAAGTCGCTCGTTCCCCCGCGAGGTCGCAGTATCCCCACCAGTGACGACACTTTCCCCTCTCGGAAATCGCTCTTTTACCCCTCTTGCGTCTGGACCTTTACTGAGTGCCTCCAGAACCGCCCTTCAAGAACTTACGGATTGCCCAGAAAGCCTACGCCTTAGACAGCAACGTTACTCAGTTCGAGTCGCTAGACTCCGTGACAATGTCGAAAAGAACCGCTACTCGAATATCTACCCTCACGACCGCAACATTGTCAGACTCCGTAATGGGGGCTACACTAACGGTAGCCGGATGCGCGTCGGCACCTCTCCGAAGATCGCTCTCTCAGCACCTCCTCCACACACCTTCTCTGATTTTTGGAGACTGTTGATCGAACAGGAGTCCCCGCTGATTGTGATGACCGCTAACGAAATGGAAAAAGAAATTCGCAAAGTGGACAATTACTGGAACAGTCGCGACCTGATTACCAGCTCGCTCGAGGGAACGGGGTTTTCTTGCGCGGACGTCTCTACAGAGATTCTCTTTCCCGCTGAAAAAGAAGGTGGTCCTCACATCGTTTTGAGAAGATTTACCCTGGTGGGAAGCGAAGGCGAAGAAAGAGTCCTCGAACAGCTTCATCTCAGCAACTGGGAGGATCACGGCGCAACTTCCACAGAGCTGCTTCTCACACTTCTGAAAGAAATCCAACACCGCACAAGACTCTCTCCCTTAAAAGGCTCCACCTTCTTTCACTGCTCCGCTGGGGTCGGACGAACGGGTGTCACTATTGCTGTTTTATCGATCATTGAGGAGTTAGAAGAGGCCTTTCGAGAGGGAAAAACATTTGAGGAGATTGAGTTTTCAATCCCTGACATGATCAATCGGATGCGCGCCGATCGCAAAGGAATGGTTCAAAGCCACAGCCAGGTCAAAATGATTGCAGAGTGCTTAGAGCTCTATCTTCAGCGACGAGAAAATTTGTCGATAAGGATCTGAAAAAGCTGATTCCAGCGATCGCCCTCGACGAGGTATTCAATCTCTTCGGGAGTAAAGCCCATCTTGTTCGCGAAGGCGATGGTCTCTTCCTTATTTAACTCCCCATCTCTTTTAGCACGGTCTAGTCTTTTGCCGTAATCCCTGACAAATCGGCGCCACACCATCGGTGAAATCTTTGGTATAGCTGCTTTCATTTTTGGATCTGTAAAGATGTACTCCAAAAAGATGTAAGGGTTGACATTGTCAAACGACCGCCCGACACGCTCGAGCTCACTTTTGTGGAAGAGAAGCCCAAACGACGAGTTCTCTGAAAGCGTCGTAAAGACATAGTTGATCGCTTGCCTCTCTTGATCAGTTAAGGGCTCCGCTGCACCGACAGGAAGTGCAAAGAGAAAGATAAAAAGAAGGAGAAGTTTACTCACAACACTCGTTGCAGCATGGGGGTGGGCAGACGCTTTTCTTGTATTCGATGACAGGTTCATAGGTAGTGCACTGTTGGATTTCGGTTCGTGTCCTGCACTTGATCGCAGGACGGTATTCATATTTCGGGACAAGACGCTTACAAGTCTTGTAGTAGTAGCGTGGAACATACTCACAGCAGAGCTGTTGGTACTCGACAGTTTCGTATCGGACGCAGCGCTGCATGCACTCTTCCTGGACAGGAACTTTTTCAAAATAGGTGCATGTTCTTGGCTGGTAACGGACGTAAGGGGTATAGCAAACCGTGGACATGTCTGGACAGGGATGCGGCTCAGGAACTTTCTGGTGTTCGGTGATCGGTTTTTGACGCCAAGGCTTACTCAGGCAGCACCCACGTCTTCCCCTTCTTCCAGAAAAACCCATCGCCGCCTCTGCAAAAGAGACGAGCGACACAAAAAAGAGGGCAAATAGTAGGGTGCGTTTCATAACACCACTCTACTAAAAGACCTCCTTCTTGACAAGAGTGTCAGGCCCCACAAGTGCCTGGAATTAGAGCATCGTTTAAGCCATAACTCCAGTTCACCTCAGCAGGCTCTCTCCTCACATCGAAAGGAATGACCTTGAACCACCCGTTATGCGAAATCCGCTGGATGCTCTGATGCAGCTGCTTCTCTCCAAACTGGTCTGTTACGCAGACATTGACGACCATCCGCGTTCCACACTGGTTATAGAAATTGAGAACCACATTTCCCCTGGCATTGAAGGAGTAGCCTTTGTAGACGACGCATGGAGGAATCGGCTCCTCCTCAAAGGTCAGGTTGGAATAACTCGTCATCAAAAAAAATAGAACTAACCATCCCATAAATTCCCTAACTTTCAACAGTTTACGTTAAGGAAAGCACCCCTAAAACGAACGCACGAGGGCTTCCTAGAGGATATTATAACAAATTTTTTGATTTTGACTTATGCGACTTATACTGTAAGAGTTGCGCGCTTATCAATCTCAAAGCAGGCGCGGCAGCGGGGCTCATAACACTCCTCCCCTCCAACGAGGATCACGGGATCGTCATAGTTTGCTGGCTCACCGTCAATGAGGCGCTGGTTGAAGTTGGCTGAAGCTCCACATGACATACAGATGGCTCGCATCTTCACCACCTCGTCAGCAATCGCCATCAGGAGGGGCATGATCCCAAACGGCTCGCCGCGGAAATCCATATCGAGTCCAGCGACGATCACACGGACTCCTTGATCCACAAGGTCTTGGAGAATCGGCACGGTCTCAGGAGGAAAGAACTGGATTTCATCTATTCCGATGACATTCACTCCCTTGTCTACTTCAGTGAGAAGTTTTTGGAGACCCTCTGCACAGCTTTCGACCATCGAGGCCTCTCTTTCAATCCCGCTGTGGCTCACGATACAGGTGAAAGATTTGCGGTTATCGATGGAGTGTTTGACGGTCAGAACGTTCTTTTTCGCGTACTCGGCTCGTCGAAGACGACGCATCAACTCCTCCGTTTTTCCTGAAAACATTGAGCCTGTGACGACTTCTAATTGACCGACCGCTTTTTTCATGACTGGGAGCTCCTGAATGAGGTTGAATTTCCACGGCAGAGGTTATCACGCAAACGATTTTCAACAAAGTCTCTATTGTCTTTCGCGAAAAAAACTGATAGCATTTCAACCGAGTTTGATAAAATGGAGGTCAACCTATGTCAGTCGAAAACCTATCTTGGATCCTTGTCGCTTTGTCTCTTGCGGGAAACCTATTCGTCATTAAGAAAAATGTGATTGGACAGTGGCTATGGGCCATTAGCAACCTAGGCTGGATCAGCTTCAACCTCTACATTGGTGCCCATTCAGCAGCCTTTCTTTTCACTGTCTACTTTGGCATGTGCGTCTGGGGCATTATCTCTTGGTCACGTGACGAAAAAGCAGAGTCAGCAGCCACGTAGGATGTCGTCCAGGCCGCTTGAAAGTTAAACCCACCGGTCACGCCGTCGACATTTAAGAGCTCCCCTGCCGCATAAATGCCAGGGACTTTTTTCAGCTCCATCGTTTTGAAATTCACCTCTTTCAGGTCAATTCCTCCCGCTGTCACAAACTCTTCCTTGTACGTGGTCTTTCCCTCGACTTTAAATTCGGCCCGTTTGAGTGAACGGACAAATCCCTCGAGATCTCTGTTCGAAAGGTGAGACCATGGAGGATCTTTTTTCGTCACCTGGTGGACGAGCTCCTTCCAGAAGCGAGTCGGTAAGGGAAACGGCTTGAAGCCACTCACCTTTTTCTTTGAGTGTTGCCTTTCCTCTTTCAGCTGAAGACGTATCTCTTCTTCAGAGAGGTGTGGCAGAAAGTCGATGGTGAGTGTTGTGTGATACTGTTTTTCATGGAGCTTTCTCGCCGCCCATGCCGAAAGCTTGAGCGCGGCAGGCCCACTAAACCCCCAATGCGTCAATAGCAGAGGACCCCGCGAGTCAATACCTTCGACATGGAGCTTGACCTCCTCAAAAGAAACGCCTTGTAAATCCAGTAAATAAGAACTGGGACAGTTGAAAGTAAATAGCGAGGGCACTGGAGGGACAAGATCCACTCCCAAATCGGCCACCAGCCGGTGGCCAGGTGGAGCAGAGCCTGTCGCAAGCAGGATCTTCTTCGCTCTTAGGGTTTCCCCAGAGGAGAGGGTCAGTCGAAAGTCTCCAGCACGCCCCTCTAACTTCTTCACCCCGCACCCCAGCTCCACTTCCACACCCAGCCGCTTGGCTTCGTCAAAAAAGAGGTCAATGATCGTTTCTGAGGAGTTGCTTTTTGGAAACATCCTCCCATCCGCCTCTTGCTTCAAGGGGACACCGCGGCTCTCAAACCACTCGACGGTCTCCGTCGGCGAAAAGGTATGAAAAGGACCGAGAAGCTCCGTTGATCCCCTCGGATAGAATTTGACAAGCTCTCCAGGTTCAAAGCAGCCGTGCGTCACATTGCAACGCCCTCCGCCGGAGATCCGCACTTTTGAAAGAGGTTTTTGACTCTTTTCCAGAATCCGAATATGAGCAGAAGGAGACTTTTCTTTGGCTCTCAGAGCACCAAAGAAGCCTGCAGCCCCTCCACCAATCACGACTAAGTCTAAAATTTTCATTATGAACTATTTTAACAGGAACTTAATATAGATCGTGTAAACTTTATCGAAAAGGAGACTCCATGCAATCGACTGCCTTTACAGATTACAACACGCTGCTAGCCTCCCCTGCTGTTGAGCAGTCTCTTGAACCAATTAAAAACGAGATTATCGGCACCTCCTTAAAAGTCTTCACTTTTTGTAGGATCGGTCAGCCTACTGATTTAATCACAAAGATGGAAAGAGAGCTCCCAAGTGCCTCTGAAAAAACCCAGGCGATTTTTGAGGCAGTGGTTCCTCTAGCAAGCACCTGGGTGAAACCTAAAAGTGAAGCGTTGAAGCCTAAAATGCTTCTTGCTGTCCGTGCCGCTTGTTGGCAAAACATTTCTAGAATTCGTCTCATTGTCGATGCAAACTTTCCTAAAAGCTAACCCCTAATAAAAAGAGGATCTCTTAGCGAGATCTACGAACGTGCCGTTCAGAAAGCTGAAGAAGCGCTTGCAAAAGCGTAAGAGTTTGGACTAGACTGGAGATATGGAAAAAAGACGTACTCCCTGGACACTCACCCTCATTATGTCTGTGCTGTTCGGCTCACTCGGCGTTGACCGTTTTATCATGGGGCAAGTCGGGCTGGGTCTACTCAAGCTCATCACTTTTGGTGGTTTTGGCATCTGGTGGCTCGTCGACGTCATCCTCATCGCGACGCGCTATCCTTTCGAAGGCATTGAATGGGTCGACTAGGCGATGGAGTGTTTTGACCTCGATACTGTCTCACTTTGGCTAAACAGCTACGGCTCCTTTACCCTCTTTCTGGTGATGGCTGCAGGCATCATCGCTTTTCCTGTTCCAGAAGAGACCTTAATGGTCTTCACCGGTGTCCTCATTCAAAAAGGCAAACTCCCCATGACATCGACGCTTCTAGCTGCGTACCTCGGGGCGATGTGCGGCATCACCGTCAGTTATCTGATTGGCCTAGGAACGGAATCTCTCGTTTTGGAAAAGTGGGGCAGTCGAATTGGTGTGACAAAGGCGCGGTTGGACCGTGCACACGGCTGGTTCGAACGGTATGGAAAGTGGATGCTGCTGTTTGGCTACTACATCCCAGGCCTACGTCATTTTATCGGCATTGCTGCAGGGATCAGTGGTCTCATTTACCAGCACTTTGCTCTCTTTGCCTACTCGGGGGCATTGATCTGGGTGTCGACCTTTGTCTGGCTGGGCTACTTTTTAGGTTGTCAGTGGTTCTTCGAGTTTGACATTTCCCGCGTCTCTCTCGATGAGATTCTCGTCGTGGGTATTCTCATCACGATTGCCATCGCCGTCATCTGGCAACTGATCATGTATAAAAAATCTTAAGGGCTTTCTCATCCCGATCGAGCTGCTCATAGAGCATCTCAATCTCAGACTCTAGCTGCTTTTCCCTCTTCGATAAATCAGCAAGTTTCTTGTGATCTTGGCCGGAAACGACGAGAAGTTCTTCATGGATTTGACCTCGCTCCGCCTCTTTTTGAGTGAGCTCCTTTTCGAGACGTTTGACCTCACGGTGCAAGCGCTTCACCTCTTCACGGCGTTTTTGAGAATCCAGTTGAGGGGCGCGTTTTGCTGACTCCACCTTCTCGTCTCCCCAACCGCCCTTTTCAAGGAATTCAGGATAGCTTCCCGTAAAGAGTTCTTGCCTTCCTCCACGACAGACAAGGATCTGATCGAACTGAAGACGGCGTAAAATGAGTTCACTATGAGTGACGAGGATCAAAGCCCCTGGAAAGTCTTCCATCGCATCAATCAAGGACTCCACAGACTCCATGTCGAGGTGGTGGGTCGGTTCGTCGAGAAGTAGAAGGTTGCAAGAGCTCGCTAAGATCTTTGCCAGTAGCACCCGTGCGCGTTCACCACCTGACAGGACCCGGCAAGGCTTCTCCGAGAGATCGCCAGAGAACATCATCATTCCACACAGGGCTTTCACCTCTGTAAAATTGAGCTGAGGGTTCGCTCCAGCAACCTCTTCGTATATCGAGTGGTCGGGGTGGAGGCGGTCGATGTTTGTTTGCCCAAAGTAACCCACTCGCAGCTTTTCCGCATGGAAGAGGCTCCCCTCTTGAGACTTCAATTCCCCTGCAAGCAGTTTCAAGAAGGTCGACTTTCCACGGCCATTTTTTCCAATGACTGCAATGCGCTCTTTTCCACCCACCTGCAAGGAAGCCTTTTCAATCACCGGATCCTCAGGCTGGTAGGCAAACGAGATCTCTTCTGCCTCGAGCATCTTTTTGCTACGGAAGGGTTCATAGCGGAATTGAAACTTCAGGTGGTCGATCTCTTGAAGGCGCTCCAAAGCAGGCATCTTTTCAATCATTTTCACACGTGACTGCGCCTGCTTTGCCTTCGTCGCTTTTGCACCAAAACGCCGGATAAAGTCTTCGGCATGGGACTTCTTCTTCTCTATATTTTGGCGCGTCTTCTCATAGACCTCTTCCTGCTCAACGATTTTGGTGTAAAAGGCTTCGGTTCCCCCCTTAAATTTCTGCACGCGGTGGCGGTGGATTCCAATCGTCGAGGTGACGACAGCGTCCATGAATTCACGGTCGTGAGTGATGATGACGCACTCTCGTTGCCACTCTCTTAAAAAACGTTTAAGCCAGCGCAGGGAGACGATATCCAGATAGTTGGTCGGCTCATCGAGAAGGAGACAGTCGGGTTCGGATATCAACACCTTCGCAAGGTGAAGACGCAGCTGAAAGCCGCCAGAAAGTTCTCTTGGAGAAGAGTGACACATCCCCTCGTCGATCCCTAGACCCGCTAAGATTTTTTCAGCTTTATAGTGTGATAACTCCTCCCCAGCAGGAAGAGCCGTGACCGCCTCATCAAGGACTGTCGCCTCTGTGAAGTCAATGTGTTGCGTGAGGGTTCCAATTCGGTACCCTTTACTAGTATGGATCTTTCCCGAGTCGGGTTGCATCTCTCTCGATAAAATCTTAAAGAGCGTCGACTTTCCCGACCCGTTGCGCCCGACAAGACCGAGCTTCTCACCCGTCTGCACGCTGAAGCTCGCCTGGTCAAAGAGTAAGTGATCTCCAAACGAGATTGAAAGGTCTTCAACTTGGATCATTTCATGAGCTGTTCGATTTCTTTTTGGAGTTCTAGTGTCAGGTCTGGACTGATCAGCTTTTCATCATCCCCAAAAGCGCGTGGAGAATCAGGCACCGAGACTTGAGGAAGGACTGGAAGCCCCCCAATCGATCGGATAGCCGTCATCAACATAAAGACCGAACGCTCTCCTCCCCGCTTTCCTGCCGAGGTGCTCATCAATGCGAACTTCTTTCCCTCAAACGCTTTCGTCGTATAATGCTTATCAGGACTCCTTGAGCTCCAATCCAGGGCGTTCTTCAGTGTCACTGCATAGCCCGTTTGGAATTTCGGAACAGAAATAATGACCCCATCGCTATGGTACATGAGATCGCGAAAACGCTTTGCATCTTTCGGGATGCCTGAACGCTGCTCATCGTCCTTGTCATAGGGCGGGATATCCATATCACTCATGTCAATGAAGGTGACAGATGCACCAAGGACTTCTGCCATCTCAGCTGCCTGCCTTGCAAGCATCAAATTATAGGAGCCATCACGTGTGCTCCCCGCAACAGCAAGAATTTTCTTTCCAGCCGACACTTCCGCTGAAAACAGTAGAGAAAATGCAATGAGATACTTCCACATTTTGTTACCCTTTAATTAACGCTTTGATCTCTTCACGCAGTTCGCGCTGAAGATCCGAATTTTTCAAATTTCCTTCTTCATCAAATGCAGAGTAGGCCTGTGCAACGCTGACCTGAGGAAGAACTGCGACCCCACCTACAGCTTGAATCACTGAGGTCAAAACAGCAAGTGCCGACTTTCCTCCACCTCCACCTGGAGAGGCGCTCATCAAAGCAAACCGCTTTCCTTTGAAAGGCTCGTTAGAATAACTTTTTTCAGGGCTTCGTGAACTCCAGTCGAGGGTGTTTTTTAAAACTGCAGAAACGCCAGAGTTATACTCCGGAGTCGAGATGATAAACCCATCACTTGCAAGCATGAGGTCCCGGAAGCGCTTCGCATTTTTGGGCAGTCCCTGATGCGCCTCTAGGTCAGCATCATAAAGAGGCATTTCATAATCTCTTAAGTCAACGTAAGTGACTTTTGCTCCCATCGACTCGGCGATCTTGACCGCCTGCTTCACGAGCTGCTTATTGTAAGACTCTTGTCTGGTGCTCCCTGCAAATGCAAGAAGGTGCATTTCAGCCGATACACTCTGTGCGCACAACAAGAATAGAATCAAAAAACACTTCTTCATTTACTCTCCTTTTCTCCATTAGGAATATAAACGAAGAAGTGTAATAAATCTACGGGTAATACGTCGCTACTCCTTGATAATTGTCACTTCAATCGGTACCGTTGGAGAAACCATCGAATAGACGGGGGAAAAGTGGTAAAAGTGATCGAGCTGCTCTTCACTTGCTGAACTTTTCACTTTGAAGGTCGCGCGGATTTTGGAATACCCCTTAGGAATGCTCGGATCGAGATCAAGGAATCCACGTAAATCCAGCTCCCCTTCAAATTTCGACTCCATCGACTCAATCGGCAAACCGTTAGCCGCTGCATGGTAGACCATTGAAGTCGTCATGCAAGATGAAAGCGCAGTGAGTAGGTACTCGACTGGGTTGGCTCCTGAATCCTGCCCTAAAAGAGCAGGGGGCTCATCTGCGTCAAATTGAAAGGGCTTGCTTCGCGTTTGTTGCTCAGCCCCTGCTAAATAGTAGCTCTGGATGCAAACCTGGTTATGGCCGGCTTCGTCCCACTGATTGGTTGCTCGAAACTCTGCCTGAGCAAGAGACGGGTCTTTTTTGATCGCCTCTACAGTCTCCTGAAAGGCTTCCGTATCCACGCCATTGACGACTTTACCCATAAAACACCTCCTGTGTTCACCTTTACCAATAAGGCAGGCTGACAGAAAGGTCAAGTCTTACTTAAAACACTTATAATCAGAGGATTTCAACAAAATCTTTAGCGTTCTTAACAAACCCCTTCAAAGCGGCCTCGCTCTTGAAACCCGCCTTCTCAACCATCGCCCAGCCTTTCATCACCTTACCAGTAAAGTCCATCGGCCGGACATGGGGTTTCTTAAGGAGCTCTTCCGCCTTCTGTGGGCCCACACGGAGAATCAGTAGATCCTTATGGATTCCCACACACATCTTCCCGTTTAAGAAGAAGACCACCCCTCCAAACATCTTCTTGGGTTGGAACTCCTCTCCACAAATCTTCTTCAAACGCTGTTCTAGTTCTAGATCGTAAGCCATCATCCCTCCTTCAGACTAAAGAGCTTATCAGAAATAGCATATCCCACCTACCTGAATAATCCAAATTCTTGTAGGTTGAGCCTATATGGAAGAAGAGGAAAAGTATACGCACCCACAAGGAGAATTCCTTTCTAAGCTCGTCAGGAATTCTTCGAATATCGTCTTCACTTTCATGGGAATTGCCTTTGCTCTCACGGCGATGGCGATCATCCTCTCTGATATATGGAGCCTTGCTCTCTGCATCTATAACGGCTGCCCTCTTCTTGACAAACTTCTCGACTTCGTCAGTTACCTGATCATCACTGTCGCGATCTTTGATGTGGGACGGTATCTGATCGAAGAGGAGGTACTACGTCAAAGAGAGCTCCGCTCACCGAAAGAGGCGAGAAAAAGTCTCACGAAGTTCCTTGTCATTATCGTCATTGCGGTGAACTTAGAAGCCTTGATCCACGTCATTAAGGCAGGAGTCAAGGATGTCACTTTGCTTGTCTATCCCACCATGCTCTTCTTCGTTTCAACGCTTCTGATCATTGGGCTCGGTCTCTATCAAAGACTCAGCTCGATCACAGAAAAAGAAATCGAAAAGTAAACTATAACATAGACTCTAGAACAGAACGGATGGCCTCTGCACGGCTAGTGCCTTGCAGTTTTTTCATCGCGCGTCCTTTATCGATGTGCCCTTCAGCGAGTTTTACCCACTTATCGCGCACTTGCATGATTTGCTTCTGATCGAGATTGATCTCTCCATCAAAAACTTTGTGAGCGGCGTCGTAAATTTGCTTCACGTTGTCTTTTGCAAACCGACCGCTTTGTTTGTCTTCGATCGCTTTGTCGAAGCACTTGAGAAGGTGATCATATTCTTGTGTCATACCCTACATGTATGCTTTTTGGGATTTTTTCCAAAACAATTTCTCAACCATCTTATACACAACAGACTACAACACACTTGACGGATAACGGTGACATCGAGTTTATTGGGGGAAACCCCCCATATATAGGATGATTATGAAACACTCATTTTTTCGATTTTTATCAACGGCCCTTGTTCTAACAGCGTCGCTGACCGCCTCGGAGGCGATCACCCCCAAAAATACCCCGCTGACCTTTAAATACACGAGAGATCAGCTTGAACCCTTTAAACAATGCCCGATTCCGAATGAAGTCATTACGGTCGACCAACTTACCCAGCTCGATCGGGAAGTGGCTTACCTCGTTAGTACCTCCAAAATGGCAGCCATCGACGCAACGATCTTTCCCTCCTACCTAGCGAACACCCAAAAAGACTTCGCATGGATCAGCTACCGCCTGACAGGTCAGTACAAAGGAAACCTCGGTCCTGTCACTCTTTGGACCGCTCGCCTCTTCATTCCCGATGCCACTCTCCCCTCTGTGGGCGAAGCAGCTTTTGATCCCTACTCAAGCGGCATTGCAGCCCTCGTAGTGAGCAAAGCGAGCGACCGTCTTCGTGCAGATCGAGACCAAATTGCAGACTACCCCATCAAAAAAGGCGAAGGCCTTTGGGAACCCACCAGCCCTGGCTACCGCGGCCTCAACTACGGAAGTGCAAAAACATGGTTCCTCAACTCTTCCGACGAGTACGTCGCCGATGCCCCACCAGAGGAAAATGAAGAGTGGGAAGAAGAGTGTGCAGAAATTGAAGCTGCAATGGAAAAACGCACAGGCGATCAAACACAGTCTGTCTTTTACTGGGCTAGTCTTACCAGTCCCCATGATGGAAAGTGGAGCCCCCTTCTTGAAAAGTACTTTGATAAGCACGACACTCCCCTCGGCATGCGCCTCTACGCACGCTCCCTTTTAGAAAGCGCCATGGCGGACTCCACCGCAGCGGCTTTCCATTCAAAGTACACCTACTGGGTGCAGCGCCCCAGCCAAATGGATGATAGCATCCAACCCCTCATCACCGTTCCTAACCACCCGAGCTACCCCTCTGCACACTCGACCAATGCAGGGACCGCTCTTGTGGTTCTATCAGAGCTTTTCCCAGAAAATGAAGCTGAGTGGAAAGCGACGGCTGAGGAGTCTGGAATGTCACGCATCTACGGCGGAATCCACTACCCAACCGACCACACAGCCGGCATGAAGCTCGGCGAGCAAGTCGGTGAAGCGGCCCTTGAAAGGAACCGCCTCCCTCAATAAAGACCTTATTGGCTGATAGAAGACCGTTTAAATACCCTTTTATCAGCCACATATCATAACTCGTTTAATATAATTTTATTTCCAAAAAAATATTAGAACGAAAATTCTGTTTTTCATTTATCGAAAAACTCCCAATAAGCTTATAGTAGACAACAACTTTATTAACTACGAGTAAGCTTATGACGTTTAATCTTCAGCCAACAGGGCAATATCAGGCTCCATTTCTTGATCCATTGCCGAATGAAATCGCTCTTCATGCGATCCGATACCTTACCGGAGCCGAACTTCTTCGACTTAGAGAAGTCAGTCGTCGAGCCAATGCACTTGTCGCCGACCTGTTCAAAAATGTAAGCTATTGGCGATGGCTGGGCTTTAAAGAAGGTCAAGTGCCAACAAAAGCCGATCTCACGAGAGCCTTTTCCTTAGCTAGAAGTGCATGCCCTCAACCGACAATCTTAACCATCCGTGAAAGTTGTCGTCCGATGATTTGGACGATCATCAAACGACTCAAGCTGGTCTCTCTAGACAATCTATCGAATGCGCGAGAAGTAGCTGAACGAGCAGCTAGTTTTGGTGATGCAAATCTCTGTGAGAAGGCGCTGATCTCTCAGAATACAAACCTATCCAACCAAGAATTAACTCAGTGCATGGCTCGCGCAATTCAAGGTGGAAATCTCCCTACTGTAGAAATGCTACTTCGTTTGGGAGCCACTCCCTCGCGAGACAATTTCCTTCTATCAGTGCGATGTGGCCAGATGGCAATCGCACAAACACTGGCTCGTCGTGACCCTCAACTCGCCAGAAGTCTATCGCCCCTGCAGTGGGCTGCTTTCTGTGGTGACGTAAATTATATCAACCAGCAAAACCCAACACCAGCTGAACTGAGGGGAAACCCGCACTTGCCAAGCCCCTTGATCTTTGCGGCTTCCACCGGACAGGTGGGTGCCATTTCTGCGTTGCATCAGCAGGGAGCCAATGTGAATGAAAATTCTGGACAAACGAATGCTCTCGAAGAAGCAGCACGGCATGGTCATAATGAAGCTATCCGACTGCTCGTGCAACTCGGATTCTCCATTCAGACGAAGGGTGCCCAAGCTTTTTTTGTGGCAACAGAGTTCGGCCGCATTGATATTATTGAAGAGTTATTGCGCCTAGGATGCCCTATTACTGCTACTGACAATCGTGGAAAAACAGCTCTACACTACGCAGCTTCGAATGGGAGCACGGATGCCCTCAAAGTGTTGATAGATCATCAATGCCCTATTACTGCTACTGACAATGATGGACAAACAGCTCTACACTACGCAGCAGAAAGTGGTAGCACGGATGCCCTCAAAGTGTTGATAGATCATCAATGCCCTATTGCTGCTACTGACAATCATGGAGGAACAGCTCTACACTATGCGGTGGACGGAGCCGGGATGTATACCGTTAGAGAGTTGGTTCGCCTAGGATGCCCTATCGATGCAACTAACGATGTGGGACGAACAGCCCTACATGAGGCAGGCAGAGCTGGCCAAATTGACACTTTTAAAGAGTTGGTTCGCCTAGGAGCCTCTATTCATGCAACCGACCAGGGAGGAGGAACCACACTACATATAGCAGCCTCAGGCGAATACGCAGAAGCCATCGAAGCCTCATTAGATCTCGGATGCTCAATGAACGCAACAGATAGTCAAGGACGAAGCGCTTTACATTGGGCAGCCCGGTACGGTGAAAGCGATTGCGTCGAAGAGTTAGTTCGCCTAGGAAGCCCTACCGACCCAACTGACAAAGCAGGGCGAACCCCTCTTCATATAGCAGCCATGGATAGCGATATAGATCGCATCACAGATTTGCGTAATCTAGGATGCTCTAGCGATAAAACCGACAACCATGGACGAACGGCAATCCACTGGGCAGTGATCGAAAGTGACGAGTTTGAAGACTTAAAAGACCCCTCTGGGACCATTGTCGCATTGGCCAACTTCGGATGCCCTGTCAATGCATCCGACAAAGATGGGAAAACAGCTCTCCATTATGCAGCTCGCAATGACTATGCGGATGCCATTGATATATTAGTCAATCTCGGATGCCCTATTAATGAAACTGACAATCAAGGACAAAGTGCACTCGTTGTTGCTGCGAAAGCGGGACATACGGAGATTATGGCAAGTTTAATTCGCCATGGATGTCGTCTACCTCTAGAAGCAACATCCCATGACGAAGAAGAGATCGCAAAAGCCCTTGAAGAAGGCAAGAGTGAAGTTGCAATCCAAGATCTCTGCAGTAAGTACAACATCTCTATTGCGACCTACAACATTTGGAGGGTCGTTTACCCCGACGGAATTAGCGTGGGACCAAGGGTCAGACAACGTAGGACACAATGATGTGTTTTACCCCAGCGACAAATAGACTTCTGCTGTAAAGACGATCATGATTTCTAAAAGAATTGAGTGAGTTAGCAGCCTACATCCCCTCAACATTCATTTTATAGTCCAGGTACCTTGCCAATTGAGTTATCAAGAAGCTGACTTAAAAAAAGTTGAAATAGAGCTAATGTCAATAGAAATTAGAACGCCATTTATAGCAACTCAATCTTGAAAACTCGTCAAATTTGACAAAAAGCTCCCCCTTGATTAAAAACTAACCATACCACACCTCAAATGGAGCCATTCTAATGATGCCTATATCTTCAGCAATTCACCAAAATACACCTAAGCAATCCCCAAAAGAAACGAAACTCCATGATGCAGCCAGGGCGGATGACGTGGACTCGATTAAAAAACTGGTTCGATCAGGCTACTCTATCAAAGAAACCGATCATCTAGGACAAACGGCTCTTCATGTGGCTGGTGAGGAAGGTAATGAGGATGCGATTAGAGAATTAGTGCGTCTTGGCTGTCCCGTAGAAGCCAAGAACAAACGTGGACAAACAGTTCTTCATCATGTTGCCAGATTGAACGGACTCGAGGATCTAGCTAAATACTTAGTAGAACAAGGATGCCCTATGGATGCAGCCGACGATGAAGGCCATACAGCCCTTCATGAAGCAGCCGCGAGTGGATCTGTTACAACCGTTATTGAATTGTTAAGGCTAGGTTGCCCTAACTTACCGGACAAAGATGGGCGAAAGGCTTCTGATTATAACAGGCGGGGCTTCAATTCGATCCACATGATGTGTTGATTCGATTCTGTAAATGAATAGAGTTAGGCAAACAGTTGCCCCAACATGAATGTGATCCCGCAAATACCAGAAGAGGTTGAGATTGGGTTTGCAGTCGAAGATTTCTGCATTAAGTAGAACATCTCTAAGGTCATCCACGCCTTCGAAAATAGGGTAGGACAAAGAAAAACTTTCTTAAACTTTTTTCCATCCCTCAAAAATTTTCTCCCCCAATTTTCAGAACTCAGATTTGGGGAATAGCAAAGCGGCCCTCGACTAAGTAGGATCCTTTTCAATCTCTAACCTGTCTTTACCTTCACTCACTGTTTATGGCACCTAAGCTCTTGTCGATGCCATATACTCGTCTAAGGGAGGTATGGTTGTACTGTCAATTGTATCTTGCATATATTGAGCGAGGTAATACTCACGGGAGCCAAAATTTTGGTTTTTAAGAGCAAATAATACTCCAATGAGACTAGCGACTTCAAAAAAGAGCATATCACCAACCATGATCGCTAGAGTGGCTGCAGTAATTGGTGTGGAAGTTAGAGCCAGAATGGCGACAGCTGTTATCACAGTTGCTGGAACTGTCATTCCTAGGAAGTGTAAAGTGTAAGATTTTAAGTCTGTTGCGGTGTGTTTCGCAATGGCGTGGGCTATAGCTAATATGGGTGCTGCTGCGATCAGGTGAATGCTGACACCTGCAATAGGATTGATACATACACCTCCAAAAGAGGCGGGAGAAGCTAGACTACAATTTTGTTTTAAGGAATTTACCAACATGGTTATGCTACCTTTTTTGTGGTTATATTTTAAGGACAATTATAAAAAAGTGAGCTTAATTTTTGAAGACCTGAATGGAATATTCATATTTCGATGAGAGAGAAGTGAAATGTTCTAAATCCGCTTTCCGATTGATGCCAAAAATAGACAGGGCCCCGGATGAGCCCCAGCCTTCTTGGGCTTTAAATAAATCGTTTAGCTACGTGCTAAACCCCAATGAAACTCAAACCTGTTGACCATTTTCCGAAGATCAGCGCTTTGTAAAACAGAGCTCCCCCCCCATTTTCAAAAAAACCACCGGGGATTCACACTCTCATCTACTTCCTATCTAACCTATCACCTCACCTAAAGACCCGGCCTCACTTTCTTAAACTTTTTTCTGTCCCTCAAAACATTTACCCCCCATTTTCAGAACTCAGATTTTGGGGAAAGCAAAGCGGCGCTCTACTAAGTAGAGCGCCGCTTGGGTATCTCTTAAAGCTGTTTTTGACAATTGGGGGTGGTTGGATTCGAACCAACGTATACCTAAGGTAGACGGAGTTACAGTCCGTTGCAATTGGCCACTATGCGACACCCCCTAAAAGGGAATTGCTGACAGTCGGAATCGAACCAACAACCGCCTGATTACAAATCAGGTGCTCTGCCAATTGAGCTATGTCAGCAGCGAGGGTCAATTTATAGCAAAAGAAAACGATTTTGGACAAGGGAGATTATTCAGATTCCGCCTCGGGAGTCTCTTGAGCAGGAGCCTCTTCAGCTGCTTCAGCTTGCTTTGCCTTCTGCTCCTCAGCCTTACGCTTCGTCTTCTCGACGCGGCGCTTCAGGTCCTCCATCTCAGTATGCATGTTCGCAAAGAGCCCAGCCATGGGGTTTTTAGCGACCATTTTAGAGGCGGAGAAACGTTTTTGCTTCTTTTCTTGTTCCTTGACCCAGCAGCAGGCTTTGAATTTCTTGCCAGAACCACAAGGACAAGGGTCATTTCTTTTAATTTTATCGCTCATAATCTCTGAAATTGACTTGTTTCTGCGAGAATTTTACAATTTTACGGAATATAATTAAAGAGATGTAAATTATTTATGACACTTGCAATACACGTCCCCGTTGCGAAACCCCCATGGACCTCCCTTGGCAAGCTCATCGAAAGCAAGGTAAGAAAAGCTTTTTTTGACTTCGAGTTGCTCGGAGAAGAGAAAAAAGTCGCGGTTGCCCTCAGTGGGGGAAAGGACAGCCTCACGCTGCTCTATATGCTGAAAGCGATCTCTGGATATGGACTCCCCCCCTTTGAAATCGTCGCCGTCCATGTTGCTGGAGAGTACACCTGTGGTGCCGGCATCGGAACGGGCTTTCTTCAAGCGATCTGCAAAGAGATGGAGATCCCTCTAATCGTGAAGGAGTCGACAAAGACCCTTGAAGAGCTGGAGTGTTATAGCTGTTCAAGAGAACGAAGGAAGCTCCTCTTCGATGCTGCGAAAGAAGCGGGAGCACACACCATTGCTTTTGGACATCACCGTGAAGACAACAGCGAAACTCTCATGATGAACCTTCTTCAAAAGGGTGAGTTTGCTGGCATGCTTCCGAAAGTGGCGATGCAACACTATGATGTACGCATCATCCGCCCTCTCATTTACGTCAATGAAGAGGACATCATTCAATTTGCAAAACAGTACAATTTCATGCGGATCACTTGCCAGTGCCCCGTCGGACAAAACTCCAACCGTAAAAAAGTCAAACAGTGGATTCAAGAGATCGAGAGCGCTTTCCCTCACGCGAAGAAGAACCTCGCCAGTGCAAGCCTCCTCTATGGATCTGACAAAGCCAACACCCCGTAAGAGGAAACGTATGGAACATAGCGACGCCCACGAACCGACCACAGAAATCCAAGGAGTCGAGCTCTCTCTCATGCTACCTGATCAATTTAACTACCAATGGATCGGACAAAAAGATGTGATGGATCAGTTGTTGGCCGCTTGGTTTGTTTTAAGCCCTGAAGATATCCCCCTCAACCCGCGTTTGATTGGAAAACCGGGCGTTGGAAAAACAACCCTTGCCTACGCTGCAGCCAAAAAACTAGAGAAGGATGTCTACATCTTCCAGTGTACAATGGATACCCGTCCTGAAGATCTTCTCATCACCCCTGTTGTGGATAAAGCCGGAGGGATCCGTTACGTCGCCTCCACCCTAGTGACAGCCATGATCCGCGGTGGAGTTTGCATCCTCGATGAAGCGAACCGGATGAGCGAAAAGTCGTGGGCTTCGCTAGCTCCACTCCTTGACACCCGTCGCTATATTGAGTCGATCGTCGCGGGGCTTAAAATCCATGCCGATCCCGGGTTTCGGATTGCGGTCACTATGAACGACGACGCTTCCACATTTGAAATTCCTGAATACATTCACAGCCGCCTCCAACCACAAATATATCTCGACTTTCCAGAGGCAGAAGAGGAGCGTCGGATCCTTGAGGAAAATCTCCCTTTCCTTGACGAGCACATTCTCAACTACGTGGTCAACTTGTTGCAGAAAGCTCACGGAGCCAACGAGAACTACACTGTCCGGGATGGAATCAACATCGCTCGTTACGCAGCAAAAAGGATGAAGTCCTTAGGAACGACAGGAGTCCATGAAGGGCTCTTGCGTCAAGCTGTGATCATGACACTGGGCGATGAAGCTCAAGACTATTTACCGTAGGGAGCGCGCACGTGAAAAGTCCCCCTTTTTGGGTAGAGAAAGAGAATGTCTTCGCAGTCCCTATTCTCCATTACAAGATGGAGAGTGCCTACTCAGTGCACGCTGCCTTCCAAGCCATTCAACCAACATGCATCGCCGTCGAACTGCCGGAAAACCAGCAGCTACAGATGCTCCACGCAGCCTCCCGTCTTCCCGATATCAGCGTTGTTGTCACGTTCAATAAGCAGCTAGAACCCCTCTACACCCTCGCTGAACCTTGTGAAGCGACTTTCGAGGGATTGCGTCTCGGTATTGACGCCGAACTCCCGACTTTTTGCATCGACTACGACGTCGATCAATACCCAGAAGTTTTTGAAACACTCCCCGACAGCTATTCAATTTCAAAAATTGGTCTGAAAAGTTACTACGACGCCTACCTTCAAAGCGGAGCCCATCAGCAAAAGCGCTCCCCTTTTGATAAAGAGAGAGAACTCTACATGGCGAAACGCCTCCGTGAACTCTCGCTTCAACACGACCGGGTCCTCTTCGTCACCGGGATGTTTCACTTGGAAGCCATCCTGGAAAACTTTGACCGTCCCCACTTCCCCGACTTTCGCAACACCAGCCATGACGCCATTCAAGTTTGTACACTCACCGAAGAGAGTCTCCGCGAAGTGATGCCCGAGTCGGGATGGACCTCCTCCCAATACGAAGAGAGCCGAGGTGGTTCTCTACCCGACCGCCAAGAGCTTCTCCTGAAACTCTTCCGCGAAGCTGGTAGCAGCTACAAAGAAAACACAGGAGAAACGTTCCCAAGTGGACGGACTCGAACACTCATGAAGTTCTTACGCAACTACTCTCTCATCACAGGTGCGCTTTCTCCCGACCTTTTTCAGACTGTTTCAGCCGCGAAAGGATGCGTCGACCACAACTATGCTTACGAAACATGGGAGCTCGCGACCCGCTACCCCTATCTCAAAAACGTCGATGGTCTAGACGAGCTGGACCTCACAGCGAAAGAGCTCTGGGGAAAAAGTAAGACGGTCCATTTCCATCTCAAAGAGAAGAGCAAAAAACAGGTCCAGCAAGCAAGAAGAGTGCGTAAGAACCGCGCGAACGCACGCCTCTTTCCCCCTGGCCCCTTCTCCATCTGTTCCTATCCTCCTGAAGATGTGAGCGTCGAAAATTTCGGAGAGTTTCTGAAGAAAAAGGGGTGTCAAATCCTCAGTGAAGAGGGTTCCAAAACAGTTCCCTTTTCGACGAGCGTTGAAGATGGCATCGACATGCGAGAAACGATCCGTCACTTCACCGAAAAGAAGCTCTATGTCAAGGTCCATGGAAAACCTCCTGGAGGCGTGGGCTCAGTGGTCATGATCTTTGATGAAGATCAACCTCAGGATGAGGAGAATCAAGGGGAAGCGTACCCCTGGCGAACCACTTGGCTCGGAGAGCATGAGCAAGAGTCAGACATGGCTTTTTACGCCACTCCCATGACGGACAATGTGGTCGGACCAGGAATTTCACGCTGTGAATATGGAGGGTTTATGATGTCCTACCCTCCAAGACGGATGTACGATGTCTGGACAGACCCTGACTACTTTAACTGCCGGAGTAAATCAGAAGTCCTCCTCATGGCAGCCATTGACTACGCCGTCCAGCCCCTGATCACCTACGTGGCTGCCAAACCTCCTCGTAGCTCCCTCAAGTCATACGCACAGCGGTTTGGAAAAAAAGTCGTCTACCTTCCCCTTGGCCAGCTTTCACCTGTGACCCTATCTAAAATCCGCCGCTTCCACGTCCTGGACAGCCATGAGAAGCGCTCGATTGCAGATGAATATATCTCATGATCAAAAGTCTTAACCTAAAGGATTAGGGTATATATTTTTGGGCATGTCAGGTTAAAAGATTGTCCTAAAGACTCCCCTACCTTACCATCATTTCAAGAGTTGTATGAAGTAGCCCAGAAAATCGAATAGAATGTGATCTCAAGGGCAGCTCTAGTACAACTGAAAAAAGAAACCCTTTTCAAAGGAATAATTATGAAACTCATCACAGCTTTAATTCCCACGATTTTGATTCTCTTTGGGTGTACACATCGACAATCCCATGTTCAGTACATGCCCTGTCAAATGGTGATTCCTGTGAACAACGCATGCCAAGCACATGTGGACGTCTGCGTTAAAGATTTAAGAGTCCCAGAGCTAGAGGTTAAAGAAGGTGAAACAGAAGAAGCTGAAGCAGCGACTGAACCTCCTTCGAATGAGATTGAGCTGACAAGCTGCCTTAAAGAGGCCTTAGAGTGTGAGCTAGCTGCACGCGGATTTTGTATCTGTTCAGGCAAGGCTTGTGTGCATGTTGAAATCGAAAAATTTGAGACCGAGTTTCAGCGGTGCTACCTCAATGTCTCCGGAAACTCCTGCCTCGTCATAAAAGTCAAAGTGACTGACTCCTGGGGCAGCTCCCATTTCTCACAAACCATTTACGGACGAGGAGTGATTGACAATGCTTACATCGAGTCAGAAGAAAATAAAACCCGAGCTTTACAGTGTGCATTTAACAATGCGATTGAGCAGCTGATGTACAACTACAATTTCATTCATGCGATCCTCAAAATCAATCGCCTCTAGAGATTGAAAAACCTCTGAATTGAAAATTCAGAGGTTTTTCACTTAAAATTATTACCCAATGTGACTGCGGATCATCCAAGCGCTCTTCTCATGCACCTTGAGGCGCTGGATTAAGAGGTCGGCCGTCCCCTCATCCTCACACGCCTGGGACTCCTTAATCTGCTGACGTAGCTCTTTCACGAGGTGTTCGTGGTCCCCTAAAAGCTCAGAAAGCATCTCATCTCCTGTCAAGGATCCTGTCGACTCATCGAGGTTGCTGAGATCCAAAAACTCCCTCATCGACCCTGGAGCTCGCTGACCAATCGAACGGATCCGTTCCGCGATCTCATCAGCTGCACTAAACAAATCCTCATACTGCTCTTCAAAGAAGCCGTGTAGGGAATGAAACCGAGGGTCAACCAAGTTCCAGTGGAAATTCTGGGTCTTCACCAAGAGCAGGTAGGTGTTGGATAACACTCTTGAAAGCATAACCAAAATCTGTTCAGAGGCCTTTTTTTCCATCACTGACATAAAATTCTCCTTTTTTTCCGAAAGTACACGATTGCAGGAAATTGCTGCAATCCACTAGAATTTCCCCACCAGTTCCGGATTAGCTCAGCGGTAGAGCAGTGGACTGTTAATCCATTGGTCGCTGGTTCGAATCCAGCATCCGGAGATCTAAGTAAAACACCTGTAGTCTTCTACAGGTGTTTTTTATTATAAAATTTATTTACACTTCAGACTATCTAAGAGTCCTATAGAAGTAACTATTTTGAATTAGGTTATGATTATGTTATACTCTCCTAAGAACTAGGGGGTATTATGGGATCTGTTTCAAAAACGCTTTTAAGTCCATCCAGAAGACATCAAAAAAAGCTCACGGGACTCCTTAAACCGTTTCATGAGCTGTTCTCCACCTGCTATTTTGGGCAGATCACTCTAAGTCCAGAGGGAGAGGTCACCTATCTTAGCGACTATATCGACATCGCAGAGTACTTTTACGACAATGAGCTTTACAAAGGACATCCCCGTTACTCCTCCCCTGAGTTTAATAAAGAGGGACTCTTCTTAGAATCTACAAACAGCGACTCATGCCTCCAAAAGGTGAATCGCGAACTCCAACACCACTTTCCAAACCTCCAGCAACCCGTCTACTACTCCAAAAACAGGAACGGCAAGCTGACCCACTACTTGATCATGTCAGACGAAGAGTGTGATCTCGAAAACGAGGTCATTAACCAAGCTCCACTCATTGAGAAATTCATCGAGCACTTTGAAAGAGAAACAGACTCTTTAAATACTGAAGTTGAAGATGCTAAAGTCTCCATCATTGATGAGTACGGAGTCCACTTTCAATCCCCCTCTCCTCATTCAACGACCCGTGAAAAAATCTTAGCTTTCCTCAAAGCGACCCTTCCTGACTATCCTCAACTACATCGAATCACCACTCTCACAAAAAATGAACATGAAGCGCTTCTTTTATTTGCCGAAGGAATGACAACCGCAGAAGTGGCAAAGCACCTAAACCGCGCACCCAGAACTTTAGAAAAAAGACTCGACGCGATAAAATTGAAATTGCGGTTTGAAAAAAAGTCGGATTTAGTCCGATTCCTCATCCGCCATAAAAATTACCTTCAATATTTTTTAATCTAAAAAAGAAAAATGATGAGTACTGGATATTGGGATGAAAACTTCGAATCACAGAGCAAAGCCCCATAAAGCATATTCTCCTTTCCTAAAAAGAGCTGTAACCCCCTCTGCGTCACTGATTTTTCTATATGCGAGAGGTTCATGAATCTACTGAACTTTCGTCATTTCAAAAATCACTTTTATAGCTTTATCAAATCTTTACAATTCTCTGATAGCATGCCCACAAAATTCTAGTTAAGAAGTCCAACAAAAGGAGCTTACTAACATGACAGCTATTAGAGCATTTGAATCTACTCAGCAAAGTGAAATCCAAGCGGCAGCACAGAGCGCTCAAGCAGGACGATTTTATCACTTTAGAAGGGCCTACCTACTCTCTGTTGATGAAAAAGTCCATACTATCGCGCTCAACGTTTTTCAAAGGCTGTATAAATTTGTTGTGGAACTCTTTGGCAGAGACTATTTTGCTGGCTTTTTCCCCGGAAAGAAAGTTGAAGTGTTAGACCCCACCACCCTCACTCCTGTTCCAAACGCCTCTATCACCTCCTCTACTAAAGCCCCTACGATCGATTACCAAACGGTTTTAGCGCATTGCATTTTAAGAGATCCAAGGGAAGTTGACCTTGCAAGAGTCAAAGAGCTAGCTCCTAAAGTGATGACAAAACTTCAGGAGTTAGCAAAACCAAAATCAGCTAATTTTATAGATCCGGAAACTCGCCGTTGCCTGGTTGTAAGAGGTAATGCCCTGACTACGATTGTCTCAACGTGTCGCGAAAAAATGGCTGTTCTCCACTACTTAGTCTTGACAGAACAAATCGCTTTCACAGCGGATTGGGGCAGGGGGAATATCGTTGTAGCCTTCGAGATGACAGACCATGAGCTCGATAGGGAATTAGACGGACAACCCGTTCGCAAAATAGATAAAACAACCATTCTGAAAAGAGAAGAAGAAATTAAAGATAGAACCATCTCGCCGCTAAAGGATGTACCAGCTGAGGTGAAGGAATATGTTGAAAAGATGGTTGTTGAAATCAACCAAAAGCTTCCACGATATGCTGAAAGAGGGGATTCTCCACACCCTATAGCAGTATTGGGAAATAGATGGTCAGAAGCAAAGGCCGATAAAGCTCTCGACTGCCTCGTGGAACAGGGAAAAATCCACTCTTACAACAGAACTCGTGGCTCATATGCTAAACTTCTGGTTGCCCTCCAGCCAAAAGACGAGAAGGAAAGTCGTGACCATGCTTTCAGAAAGTGGAGAGACTTTGCTGAAGTTCAGAAAAGAACATAGTCAGCAGACCACTTTCATCCATCTATTAAAGAGCTGTGATTCCAAACAAGTTACAGCTCTTTTTTCTACAAGAGATTCTCTTAATGAACCAGGCCACGTGTCGTATTTTTACATCGAATGTTGACATACTTGGATCAACCAGTCTTTAAAGAAAGTTCAATATGAGTGACGACCCTCTTCCACTCTCTTGGTTCACGGGTTACCTCCAACACTTCTTCAATCTCTTTCAATCTGCCTCTTCCTCTAAAAAAATCGACCGGACGCGGACAGGCGAAGCGCTTTTATGAGTAGTGACAGGAAAAAAGAGCCTCACCTCCGTCGACTCCTACCTCTGCGAGGAGGACAGTTACTTAGGTCATATCACATTTAGCGATGAACTTTTACGTCTAAATTGGAGGATCTTTGGCCGGCAAAAAAACAAAGAACTCGAATACATTTATCGCTGAAATCCTTGAAGCGCCACCCTTGGTCTGATAAACTCTCTAACCATGACAACAGCATCCAACACAACACCTATGATGGCACAGTGGTTCGAGTGCAAAAAAAAGAGCCCTGACGCCCTTTTACTCTTTCAACTCGGCGACTTTTATGAGGCCTTTTACGACGATGCCGTCGTGATGTCGAAGGAGCTTGAGCTCACCCTTACAAAACGCCAAGAGACACCGATGGCAGGGGTCCCAGTCCACAGTGTAGAAAACTACATAGAGCGCCTCATTGGAAAAGGATACAAAGTCGCGATTGCAGAGCAGACGAGCGATCCCTTAAAGACAAAAGGTCTTGTGAAGCGAGAAATCGTCCGTGTGGTGACGCCGGGTGCCCATGTGGGTTCGCAGCTCACTCCCGCCCACTCCAACAACTTCTTTGTGAGCCTCACGCAGGTTGGCTCTCTCTTTGGTCTTGCCTATATCGATATCAGCACGGGTGAATTCCAAGTGAGCGAGATGGAGAGTTTTGAACACTTACGTCAAGAGCTCCTCCGTCTGAAGCCCTCTGAGTGTTACACGTCGTATAAATTTAAAGAGAAGCACAAAGATTTTCTCGAAGAGCTCAACACCCTCTCCCCTTTTCTGACAACCGCGCATGACGATTGGCGCTTCGATCATCAACTCGCCTACGAAGCTCTCGTCCAGCACTTCAAAGTGCAAAGCGTCGATGGATTTGGATTAAAAGCAAAAGTGGCTGCGATCAATGCCGCGGGCGCTCTTCTCACCTACCTGCGCGACACACTGATGCAGCCAGTCGATCATATTCAGAGTCTTTCGACCTACACCTCTGATGAGTACATGGAGCTGGACTACCTTGCAGAAAAGCACCTGGAGCTTGTCGACCCACAGGGAAGCAACAAAACCAGCACGCTTTTCTACACGCTCAACCAAACACGTACTGCGATGGGAGGCCGCCTCCTCAAAACTTGGATCAAGCAACCACTTCTCGATTTAGAGAAGCTGCAAGGACGGCAAGAGGCTGTATCCACACTTCTTGGCTATCCGGACAAGCTGCAACATCTCGAAGAGATGACCAGCAAAATCCGCGACACCGAGCGTCTCATCTCCAAAATTGGATCACGCCTCGTCTCCCCTCGAGATTTCACTGCTCTAGCAGAGAGTTTCCGAGCGATTGCTGAGTTGAAAGCACTCCTCTCTACGCTCCCTCTCTCTCCACTTCTTCAGGAAGTCGAGCAGAAGCTGAATCCCCTTCCAGAACTCACCCAACTCATTCAAAGGGCGATTGCAGAAGAGCCTGCCCTGCGACTCGGTGAGGGCGACGTCATTCAAGAAGGCTACTCTGAAAAGCTCGACGAGCTCCGTCGTCTGCGCAAAGACAGCCACTCGTGGATTGCTTGCTACCAGACCCACCTCCGCGAGCAGACAGGAATCAAAACCTTGAAAGTGGGCTACAGCCGCGCCTTTGGATATCACATTGAAGTCTCCAAAGGCCAAGCAGACAAGATGCCCCACTCCTTTGCTCGTCGTCAGACACTCACTAACTCAGAACGCTTCATCAGCCCCGAGCTCAAGACCTATGAAACAAAAATCCTCTCGGCCGAAGAAGAGGCTTTACGTCTCGAGACGGAACTCTTCACTGAAGTCCGCACCAAGGTGATGGGCTTTGCCGCAGAAGTTCAGGTGACCTCAAAAGCGGTTGCCTATCTTGATGTGTTACAGTGTTTCGCAAAAGTGGCCCAAGAGCAAGGATATACTTGCCCTGAGCTCACAAATGGGTACGATTTAGAGATCGTCGAGGGAAGACACCCTGTCGTCGAACGTATTTTAGGAGCGAACTTCGTTTGCAACGATGCGAACTTAAGTCACGGCAAAGAACAACTCATGATCATCACCGGTCCCAACATGTCGGGTAAATCGACCTACATCCGTCAAGTCGCCCTCATCGTGTTGATGGCTCAAATCGGCTCGTTCGTTCCCGCAAAGAGTGCGAAAATCGGCCTGGTCGACAAAATTTTCACACGGATTGGGGCGAGTGACGACCTTTTCCGCGGTCAATCGACCTTTATGGTCGAAATGGCAGAAACAGCAAGCATCCTGAACAATGTCACAGACCGTTCACTGGTCATCCTTGACGAGATTGGCCGTGGGACGAGCACTTACGACGGAATTTCCATTGCTTGGGCCGTCGCTGAGTTCCTCCTTACGGCGGAGGGTAAACGTGCCAAAACCCTCTTTGCCACTCACTATTTTGAGTTGACCAAACTCCCCGAAAAAGTTCCCATGGCAGTCAATTATCATATCGCCGTCCAGGAAGTGGCCGACCACATTATCTTCCTACACAAGATCCTTCCGGGTGGAGCCGACCGCAGCTGGGGAATCCATGTCGCAAGGCTCGCAGGGATGCCTTCATGGGTGATTGAACGCTCAGGAGATATACTCAAGCAGTTAGAAGACAACCGCTCTTCAGAGAAAGTCTTCACTCCTGAAAAACCGAAGCGACTTCCCCCCGTTAAGAAGAAAAAAGCCCGCGCAGAAAACCAGCTATCTTTCCTATAAATCGAAAGATATGGAGATAGATCGACCTGAAGAAGCCAGCCGTTAGAAGCTGCGCGTCGTAGGATGTCGGATATCGAAGAACGGTTTGGAGGCGCTCCAAGGAAAGTCCATGAAGTTGTTCTGTTTTAACTCCCGACCGCATCAGCGCAATTGTACTCTGAGGAGAGCTCAAAATCGCCTCAACCCGTTTCATCGCAGTCTTGTCGCCAGATGGGATTTGAACTACCCCAGCACATAAGTTCTGTCTCAGCTGAAGATAGGCTTTAGGATGAGAGAGGACGCTTGAAAGAACCGTCCTGTTATATTGTCGAAAGATTTGAAGAAGGCTTCCCTCATTCATGCTTTTGCTTAACACTTTGTATCCATCAACGTAGCGCTGTCCATACAAGTGCAGTGGAGATTTTAGATCTCGTGTCACTCTAAGGCAATGAGACAGAGGTAACTCTAACCACTTTGTTAGCGGGAGCGATCCTCCTAGGACCAGTTTTGAGAACCCTCTTGCTAAAGCGACCTTTTCTGGAGATTTTTTCTTTCTAAGACTCATCGACTCATAAAAACTCTCTAGCAACACTTTAAAAATCGGCTTTCCGCTTAAAAGGGGGAACTGCTTCACTGTGAACCCCTCTTCGACCATCGCAACAAAGCCCAAAAAGTCCTTTTCTTGATCAACAAAGGTGTCCAAAATTTCCTGAGGCCAGTCTTGGCCACGAAGGTATTTCAGATGTTCTGGAAAGGAGAGCCAAAAATTCAAATGGGGGAAATTCCAATCGCGGCAAAGGTTATAGAGCTGAGCGGCTTTATCGGGGCGTGAAAGTAGGGCTGCCCTCCGGTCTAGTGGCAAAGACAAGAAGGTCGTCAGGTCACAATGATCATAGATGATGTGAAAGCTCTTGACCCACTCAGGAAGGGAAGCAATCTGCTTCAGTGCTTGGTGCGCCTGCCGTTTAGACTCTTCGCTATCTCGAGATACGAGTTCCAAAGCAATGTCTAGAGATTTGGAATAGAGATAGAGGTAATCCTCTTTATCAGCTGCATGAACGGGGTGAAAACCCATCAACCTAGACATTTTTTTGAAATGGTCAAGAGGCACTCCCATGACAAGATAATCGACTGCATCATAAGCTTGAGATCTCTCTTTTGGATCTCTTTCAAAAGGCAGGCCAAAATCTTGCACAAAATTCCGATAATGCTCTTCACTTTCTATTTCATTCCTTGTCTTAAGAGGCTTCGAAAGTAAATACTTTGCAACTGCTGTTATTGCAGCCGGTCCACAATTTTCTTTTAGCCATTGAACACGACGCAGGAGCTTTGGTGGAAATGAGGGTTCCGCCTCACCTTCACTCATCAAGATTTTTTGATAAGCTAGTTGCGTCCACTTCAGTTCCTCTTTGGTAGACTGAGGAAAGCTTCGAAGAACGAGACTGTAAGGAAGATCTATTACCGGTTGCATTGCACTTAATCTACCAATTCATTGAATTAATATTTACCCTACCTTGAAAATTTCATGTGGATAGGCCGACCCATCTGAATGGGGAAGTCAGGACGTAGAAAACCCAAGAGAGCGCCTTACGGAAGTAGAGGTAGATCGAACGGAAGAAACTCGCATTGACTAACTGAGCATCGAAAGAAGCGGGGTCCGCCAAGACTCTGTTCAGTTGCGTCTCAGGTAGGCTCATGAGCTGTTCTGCTGTGTAATTCCACTTCATTGCCAAAATTCTTACCGAGGGAGCGTGCTGAAGGAGTACAGAAAACCGCGATAGATCTTTCATCAACACGGTTTCAATACTAGCCTTATAAGCTCCCAACAAGCTGAAAAAAGCCTCGGAATGTTGAAGAACCAGGTCTAGTGTTTTACCCGCATGCTCTTTACAAAAAGCACGCGCTCCCGCTTCTTGATATTCCATCCATAGCTCTAAGTAAAAATCCACATTCTCAAAAATCTGATGCAAGAATTCATCGTTGAAAGCCTCGTACTCCAGGTAGTTAAACCCTCTTTCTTCCAGCTTTTTAAAGCTTTCTGGGTAACCACTACGAAATGCTTGTTCACGCTGAACAGCCTTTTGAAGGGCACGCTGTATTTCATCAAACGTCTGACCACCTTGACTCATCTTAACAATCGTCAGCGCACGAGCAATATAAAGTGCCATCGTTTCTTGACCGTCACCCTCAAAAAACTGGAGAACGCTTTCAAAATCTTTCAGTTTAGTTAAGTGCTCTGCAAGAAAAGGCGCCGCAATAAAATTCGCTTTAATCTTATCATCGAGCCTCATCCATTGCATTGGTGACATTTTACCACTGACTACCAGAAGTGAAACTGCTTGTGCATAGCCTATCATTAAAGGGTCTCTTAGATCTTTTTCTTTTGTCTTCTCACCATTCGCAAGAAGAAGCTTTTGAAGCTCTTCTGGAAATTCTTTGAACCCTTCCAGTTGTTTAGGAGAAGCTCCTGAATACCATAAAGCTTCCAAAAAAAGCTCTGAGGGAGCAAGTTGATAAAACTCTAAAAGCTGATCATATGACCACCCTTTACTCTTTAAGTAAAGTATGAAGTTTAATTGAGATCGCCATTCTGACGGAGTGCGGTCATAATTCTCGTCCGTTTCCGCGTATCTCTTCAATCTTTGAGTGTCCAGGTACTTACTGACAACGGGATGAGCTCCACTGCTGATCTCTTGAAGCAGTCCCTTCTCTTTTTTACTCAACTTACGCACAATCAGCTTCTCCGCTACCTGTGGGATCGTACGCAGACGGTCATCATCCTCTAGACTGAGTAAATAGACTCGCCTATTATTAAGGGAAAACTCCATATCAGACGGAGGAGGAACGGGCTTTAAAGAGTCTAAAAGCTGATCTCTCTGATTTTTTTCCAGGTCCATCAGACAGATCTCTAATCCTTGTCGAAAACTCGTCACTTGCATCTACAAACTCCTCATATTTACCTAGAGATCATAGCAAATTTGTTCGTTAAAGAAAAAGAGAACCCCTATTTTAAATAATCTATTGAGCCCTTATACTCAAACCATCTATGCAGAGCACCGAAACCCTCACACTCGAGTTTCAATCCCTACTAAGGGACTTTAAAACCCTCTTCGAGCAAGAGGGTCAAAAGATTATTTTAAACCCAACAGCGCTCCCTCCTAGCCCAGCTATCCCTTCCCCTCCTACCCCTCCCAAAGTAGAGCCACAAAAAATCACGACTGTTCCGAAATCAATTCCACCTCGGCCAGGTGAGAAGAAGGCGGCTCCCCCAGTCGAAAAAGTCGAGAAGCCCCCACAAAGAGAACAGAACCCCTGGATCCAGACCTTCAACAAAAAGGAGAAAGATCTCGACACTGTCTCTCACTTCAATCAAGTGCGTGAAGTCTGCCCGACTCTCAAACACCCCAACCAGCGGGCAGCAACACCCTGCAAGACCTTACCTGTTCTCTTTTTCGCTGCAACACACCACGCTGGAGCACGCGACTGGATCCAAAAGGTGCAAGCTGCACTCAAGTCTCGTCAACTGTCAATGGAGATCGTCTGGGTGGCTGATGCGGCGGGCGTCCTGGAGCGGATCCAGTCTGACAGCCAGCGCCTACTTTTGATTCCCAAAAGCTTGATGAGAGAGCCCTCAATCCGAGAACTCTACAACTTCGATGAAGAGCACAACCGACACTTTCTGGAAGAGACTCCCCTTCTCATTCTCGAAGAACCTCATCTCTATCTCCACGATCTCATCTTGAAGAAAGTGCTTTGGAATCAGCTGAAGCGCGAACTGCATCTGACTTAAGAGGGCCTGCAATGCTAAAAAAAATTGCTGAAGTGGTCGTCGAACAGTTTGTGGGCAAGTCGCTCGATTACCGTATTCCAGAAACGCTTGTGGACAAAGTCTCTGAGGGGATGCAGGTCGTTGTCCCACTACGAAAAAAGCTCACTCGGGGGATCGTTTTAGCCCTGAAGGAACACTCTTCTTTCGCTAAACTTCAAGACGTCGTAGAACTCGACCAAGAGGTTCAGCTAAACGGTGAGCTTTTAGAGCTCGCAAAGTGGATGAGCCGTTACTACGGCGTGGGTTTTCGAGAGATTTACAAAACCTTCCTCCCCACCGCAGTCCGGCAACAAAAAGAAGAAAAAAAGAGTGCCTATGCACGTCTAGACATCGACAATGAAAAGGCGAAACAAGAGATCTCTCTCATTTCAAAGAAGAGTCCTAAGGGAGCGTCTCTTCTACAGGCCCTTCTTCTCTATCCAAACGGTGTTCTAGTCGCACAACTTCTCCACCAGTGTCAAGCCAGCCACTCCTCCCTGAAACCCTTAGTGGAAAAGGGTTGGGTTGTTGTAGAGCATAAAAAACCAGAAGTGGCTCTCCCAGAAGGCGTCGAGTTTTTTCTTTCTATGGAGAAGAAACTCACCTCCGAACAGGAAGGGGCGGTTGGAACCATTAAGAAGAGCCTTGACCAGGGAAAGTTTGCCACCCACCTTCTCCATGGAGTGACAGGAAGTGGTAAAACCGAGGTCTACTTAAAGTTGATTCAAGAGGCGCTCAAGCAGGGAAAAAGCGCTCTTTTTCTTGTTCCTGAAATTTCACTCACCTCACAGCTGTATGAAAGGCTTTCAACTCGCCTCAAAGCTCCTCTCGCTCTTCTCCACCACCGCAACGCCAGCGGCGAGCGAATGAGACTTTGGCGCCAGCTCCAAAACGGCGAGATCCGCGTCGCAATGGGCCCCCGCTCCGCTCTCTTTGCTCCACTAAAGGACATAGGACTCATTATTGTTGATGAAGAGCATGAGTCTGCCTACAAACAGAACGAGGCTGCCCCCTGCTACCACGCTCGAGACTGCGCTGTGATGAGAGGGTTTTTTAGCCAAGCAACCGTTGTCTTGGGCTCTGCAACGCCGAGCTTAGAAACCCTTCATAATGTGGAGAAAGGCAAGTACCAACTCTCTAGATTAGATGCCCGTGCAGAAGGGAGTCAGCTCCCTGAAATCACCTTAGTAGATATGCGTCGTTACCAAACGCCCGAAAAGAGTTTCACCCTCTTCTCAGATCCTCTTTTGAAAGGGATTCGAGAACGGATGGAAAGAGGAGAGCAAACACTCCTCTTTCTTAATCGCCGCGGCTACCACTCGAGTGTCACCTGTCAAGATTGTCAGGAGTGCATCCGATGTCCAGAGTGTGATATTGCTTTAACACTCCATAAAAATGAAGAGCTCCTCCTCTGTCACCTCTGTCACTACTCGCTCCCTGTTCCCAAGAACTGCCCCTCATGTGACTCATCGTCCCTTTTCAAGTTCAAAGGGGTCGGCACAGAGCTGGTCGAAAAATCTCTACATGCCATCTTTCCCGAAATCCGCACGTCCCGCGTCGATGCCGACACCACGCGGCGTAAAGGGAGCCACGACCAACTTTTGAAAGAATTTGGCAGAGGCAAAGCAGATGTCTTGATTGGCACGCAGATGATTGCTAAAGGACTCCACTTCCCACAAGTCACTTTAGTCGGAATCCTCAACTCAGACTCAGCACTCCACATTCCCGACTTTCGTGCTGCTGAAAACACGTTTCAGTTGATCACCCAAGTGGCAGGACGTGCAGGACGAGGACGTAGCAAGGGTCAGGTGCTTATTCAGACATGGATGCCTGACAACACCACGCTAAAACAAGTCGCTGCCGGAGATTTCGAAGGTTTCGTCACCGAGGAGCTTGCTTCGCGAAAACTGTTCGGCTATCCCCCTTACAACCATCTTCTTAAGTGCCGTTTAGCAGGAAAAGTAGAGAAAACAACCTTCGATAAACTGAATACCTTCCGTTCTGAGCTGCTTCAGCTGGTTCCCACAGACATCGAGCTCTACCCTGTCACTCCAGCAGGTTATGCTAAGGTCCGCGGAGAGTATTTTTTCGAGTTTCTGATCAAGAGTGCGAGTGTGATGGAACTTGTCAAGACGATCAATGAGCTTAAGCAACGCTTTCCCCGAGAGAGGATCGAACTCGATGTCGACCCTTTAAACTGAATTGAGGCTCATTTGAGTGACAAAGTCCATGGAGCGGTTGTGCTGCTCTTCGGTTATCTTATCCCGAAGGTACAGTGTGTCTAGGAGTTCGCTCATACTGATCAACGCCTCCATCTCTACGCCCATCGACTTCAAAGCCTGCTTGGCCCCCTCTTCAAGGTCCACCAGGAAGAGTGCACGAGAGAGTTGAACCCCCTCTTTCGCCAAAGCTTCAAAAAGGTCGAGAAAACTCGATTTAAAGTAGGCTGTGTCATCGATGATCAGAAGCCGCTGCCCAGCAAAATAATCCCCAGCCACTCCCGGGATTTGATGGGATACACTCACCATAGGCAGGCCCTTTGCAAGAGACAAGTAACTCGCTATCGCTACCCCTGTGGGGGCCAGTCCAGCAATCAAATCTGCATCCATCGGAACGATCAAACTCGCAAGCTGCTCCGCAAAAGGTTGAAGTAACCTAGGATAGGTGAGGAGTTTAGAAAAATCGAACTGGAAGGGTGGCTCCTCACTTTGATGGAGGGGGCGGTCAAGGAACTTCAGGACTTCAGTATGAAGTAGAGCATCAAATAAGGTTTCTTCGGTGAGTGGCAGAAGACTCTCTTCTCTTTGCTTGATCGCTTCTTTCGCGAGGGAAATTTTCATAGCTGCTCAACATACCTGTTTCATGGATAAATGTATAAGATTTTAACGTTTGAATTATTCTATTTCACTTCTATAATCGTGCAAACAGCTATGAACATTGAGGGACGACAGATGAATATCAAAAGCATTAACCCCAGTCCCTTTATACAATACACAGACTAATAGGTAGAACAAATGAGACACAAAATTTTCAGCCTTTGCTTCCTCAGTTTCTTTCTGGTGGGAGCCCTCTATTCCCAAGATCCTTCCACTCCAATTAATCACACTTTAGATAATGGATTTGAGTACACGATTACTGAAAACAGTACTCCTGAAGATTTTTTGACCATTCAATTAAATATCTCACACACCATGACGAGTTTGCTCACGGTCGATCCATCAATCGCAGAACTGAGCGGCTACGCCGTCTTCTTTGGAACGTGGTACAACAACAAAGAGAGCATCGCTGAACAGCTTCATTCAATGGGAATGGATATCTCTCCTGCAGGCCACGTCGTTGTCACCCCTGTAGGCACCCTACTCTCTTTCAAGCTTTCTTACGAAAATCAAGAGCAGCTACCCCACCTACTCAATCTACTTGCAGATATGGCACAAAACTCCAACCTAGATGAGACAGCGATTGAATTGGCACGTAGTGAGCTCATCGAGCAGCTTGAAAATCTTCCTATTCCACTTGATGAGACATCAACTGAAGCAAGAATCCACCATCTCAAAACTATCACAGCCACTCAAGTCCAAGAGCACTATAAGCAGTGGTGGCGGAGTGATCTAATGCACCTCTACTTACTGGGTGCGAAGGACAACGCCGCATCAGAGGAAGAGATTAAAACTTCATTCCAATCGATGAAAAAACCAGATAACGCTGCCTTCAAACTCAAATTCGAGCGAGCCGACGGTCAAGAGGAAGAAGAGACTGAAGTAGAGCCAGAAGTCATTGTCATCGATGGTAAAATCTATATGAACCCACCCAGAGCTCTCGAAGCCCAAGAGACAGGATATTGGTTCGGCATTATTCTAGCAGTGGTTGGTGCCGGATGCCTGTTAGGTGCCTTTATCTTCAACCCAATGCTTGCTGTTTTAGGTATTTCCTCTATCGCAGGAGGAGCTTACTTCGCTCTCGACCCCTACCTCACCGACCCTGAAGTGGTCCGTGAAAAAAGGGTTGAAGACTTAGAGCACGGCTTTCTCCACGCTTATATGCACGGTCGAGCTGGTCACACACTCACTCCGTGTGAAAGAAGAGTGATGTTCTTAAATGAAAACCTCAAATACACCAAAGAGTTGCCTAAACAGCTTTCTGATTTCCCCATCCTTCATTTGAGTGACATCTTCAAGCTAGATGATGCTGTATTTAAAGCAATGCTCTATCACTCTGAAAGAAACTCACTTGAAAAATTAAAGAAGGATTTCCTTTGTGAAAGGAATAGCTTCAAGAATGAAAGGTACTCCCTTGAAGAGGAACTTCAAAGCCTTCTTCGCCCTCACCAAATTCTGCGTGACATTGCACTAGATAACGCAAGGAAGAAGTATGAGGCGACTCCAGCAGTCCGCACACTTAGAGAGTTTCAAGCAGAGTTAGGGCGTCAAATCGATTCCATCTGGGAAATGTGGCGCAACGAACTCATCACAGATCATGAGAGAGACCGCCGTATTGAACAAACGGAAAAATACTACCGTGAATTGATGGAAGATGAAAAGCTCGTTGCTGAAGTCTCTAAGGCGCGAAAAGAGATGGAGCGCGAACAAGACGAGATCCTCAAAGAGTATGCTGAAGCAGAGAAGAGGTGCAAAGAGTATATGAACTACGAAGAGCGCCTCAAGCGTATTGAACAGGGCCTATGGGGACTCTACGCACGCTATACAGAGTACCAATTGAGCTATATGAGCTCGATGCCTTTCTACGATGCAGAAACCTTCCCTGACTTCCTCGACTTAAGGAAGTAGTCTCGATAAGCAAGGCCTGGATACCATCAAAAGATCCAGGCCTTGCTTTTTTTCTTACACCAATTTTTCAAATTCTTCTTCGGTGAGAATGGGAACGCCCAGGCTCTGAGCCTTGTCATATTTGGAACCTGGATCCTCTCCAAGGAGGAGGTAATCGGTCTTTTTGCTGACAGATGAGCTAACCTTCCCTCCCCGTTCTTTGATCAATGCCCCCGCACTCGTTCTTGTATAGTTGTGCAAGGTCCCGGTAAGAACGAAGGTTTTTCCAGAGAACGGATGATCTGTCGTTTGTGTCTGGACAAATTTTTCTGGTCTGAGGCCTCGTTCGTATAAAAGCTCGAGCTCTTGCAAATTGTCCGGGTCTGAAAAATAGGTCACGACAGACTCAGCGACTTTTTCCCCAACACCATAGAGACTCAAAAGATCTTCTTCGGTTAGTTCCTGGAGTGCTTCAATTGTGCCGGCACGTCCAGCAATCAGTTCTGCCGTCTCTTTACCCACATGCTCAACACCAAGAGCCATGATGAACTCTGGAAGCGTCGCTTTCTTTGAAGCCTCGATGCTGTTCAATAAATTTTCAACCGATTTTTCTTTAAACCCTTCGAGTTCGAGGAGCGAAGAGGCCTCTAGTGAGTAAAAATCGGAAGGGTTCGTCACGAATCCCTTTTGGACCAGCTGTTCAACCACCTTCTCTCCCAGGTGTTCGATATCAAGGCCTTGCTTTGAAGCAAAATAGATGAGACGACGCAGTTTTTGTGCAGGACACCCTCTTTTGTTCGGGCAGCGTAGAGCCACTTCATGTTCAGCTTTGACAACAGGTGTGCCACAAACGGGGCATTTTTTGGGCATTTTCCAAGGGGTAGAGTCGGCAGGTCGAAGATCGACCACGACATGATCGACCTTGGGGATCACATCTCCCCCTTTTTCAATCACGACACTGTCTCCAATCCGGATATCTTTACGCTGCACTTCCTCTTCATTATGAAGAGTCGCTCTAGAGATGGTGCTCCCTGCAAGGAAGACAGGTTTCAGTTCTGCAACGGGGGTTAAGACTCCTGTCCTTCCCACTTGAACGGTGATTCCTAAAATTTCCGTCGTCGCCTGCTCAGCTTGAAACTTGTAAGCAATCGCCCAACGTGGGGACTTTCCTGTCGTTCCAAGGCGCTTCTGATCCTTAAGGGAGTCGACTTTTAAGACCACTCCATCAATTTCGTAAGGAAGGGACTCTCGTTTTTTTTCAATGCGGTTGACAAAGTCCCAGATATCATCAACAGAATGACAAGTAGCGGTTTCTGTGAGGGTCGGCAGGCCGACCTTCGAGAGGTAATGATGTACGTCGTGTTGCCACTCAAGAGGCACTTCGCCACTCTCTACACACGCATAGAACACCACAGAAAGCCCTCTTCCCGCTGCAAGAGACGGATCTAATAGTTTCAGCGAACCTGCAGCTGCATTACGAGGGTTGGCCCATAAAGGCTCCCCTTTTTCCTGCCGTTCTTGGTTGAGTTTTTGGAAAACAGCCTTAGGCATGAACACCTCGCCTCTCGCCTCGAGCGTAGTAGGCAACTTCTTGCCATGCAGCTTCAGCGGAAGAGAACGGATGGTACGGAGGTTTGGGGTGATATCATCCCCCCTCTTTCCATCCCCTCTAGTCAGGCCGCGGATGAAGACTCCCTCTTCAAAGAGGCAAGAGACGGCGATTCCATCCATCTTTAGCTCTGCTGTCAACGTCAGAGAGTCATTTTCCAGCAGTTTTGCCACTCTTTTGATAAAGTCCTCAACCTCTTCCTTGGAGTAACTATTGGCAAGAGAGAGCATCGGCTGTGAATGTGTGACCGTCTTGAAGCCCGTACTCAGTGCTTCATTGACTCGCTGAGTGGGAGAGGCACTGGTCACCCATTCGGGATGGCGTTTTTCCATCTCTTCAAGGCGCTTGAGTAGGTGGTCAAACTCCTCATCCGAAATCGTGGGAGCGTGTTCAATATAATAGCGGTGGTTGTGTTTCCAGATCTCATCAGAGAGTTGGAGGTAGTCTGCGTGGGTCTCTTCTTTCATCCATTCAGTTCACGTTAAACAGGAGGGTTGATAGGGGTGGAATTGCCATCTGAACATACGTCTTTCCCTCATTCTTTTCAATGACTGGAGCGGGACGCTTGACTCCAGTTCCCCCATATTGAACCTCATCTGTCGAAAAGAGCTCTTCAATGTGCGTGACCCCCTCTAATGGAAGGAGGTATTCGGGGTGAGAGCCTTCCCTAAAGTGGTGGACCACCAACATTTTTGACCCCTCTTCTGAAGAGCGTATATAGCTGATGACACAGTTGTCTAAATCACTGAAATCCACCCAGTCAAATCCTCTAGAGGTGGTATCTTGTTCGAAGAGTTCAGGCCGTGAGAGGTAAAGGTGGTTGAGCTCTTTCACCATCTGATGGACTCCAGCATGGAGAGGTTGCTCAAGTAGACTCCATGGAATTTCCTTCTTGCAGTCCCACTCTGTCGGCTGCCCTAACTCCCCTCCCATAAAAAGGAGTTTCTTTCCTGGCTGGGTCATCATGTAACTATAGAGCAGTCGTAGGTTAGCAAACTGCTCCCGCTCGTTGCCTGGCATTTTACTCAATAGACTCTTCTTCTCGTGCACCACCTCATCATGAGAGAAGACAGAGATGAACTTCTCTGTAAAAGCATAGACAAGGCCAAAAGTGAGATGACGGAAGTAGTTCTTTCGCTCGTCGTGAGGCTTGGAAAAGAAGGTCAGTGTGTCATTCATCCAGCCCATGTTCCACTTGAGGTCAAAACCCAGTCCCCCCTCTTTGACAGGCGCCGTAATTCCAGGAAAGGTTGTCGACTCTTCGGCAATCATCAGCGCCCCAGGCACCCGCTCATGGACCACTTGGTTGAGGTGTTGAAAAAATTCCACCGCTTCGAGGTTCACATTATTTCCATGGACATTCGGGGCCCACTCTCCATACCCCCTTCCATAATCTAAGTAAAGCATGGACGCAACGGCATCGACTCTGAGTGCATCGACGTGCATCTCTTTTAGCCAATAAATCGCATTTGCGATGAGAAAGTTGTAAACTTGCGGTCGACCGAAGTGAAAGATATGGGTGTACCAATGGGGATGAAATCCTTGCTTCGGGTCTTCGTGTTCGTAAAGAGGGGTCCCATCGAAAAGCCCTAGAGAGTGCTCGTCGGTCGGGAAATGCGCTGGCACCCAGTCTAAGATCACTCCTATGCCTGCCTCGTGTAGGGTGTTCACCAGCGACTGAAAATCAGCAACGGAACCATACCGACTTGTCGGAGAGTAATACCCCGTCACTTGATACCCCCAGGACTCATCCAATGGGTGCTCTGAAACCGGCAACAGCTCGACGTGGGTGAATCCCATTTCTTTGCAATAACTGACGAGTTGACCCGCTAAATCTTTATAATTAGGAAAGCGATCTTTCCCTTTTTTCCAAGAACCGAGGTGCACTTCGTAGATATTCATCGGTTGATCTTCAAAACTCCGATGTACCCTCTTCTCCATCCACTCTTGATCGCTCCACACAAACTGACTGTAATCAGAAACAACGGACTCTACCTCAGGCCGAAGGGCGCTTTGTAGGGCATAGGGATCGATCTTCGTGAGAAGCTCTCCTTTCGCACTCTTGATCTGAAATTGATAACACTCGCCAAGGCCAAGGCCTGGGATAAACAGCTCCCACACCCCAGGATGTCCTAAATACCGCATCGGATAGAGGTAACCATTCCACCCATTAAAGTCGCCGACCACAGAGACCGATTTAGCCGAAGGAGCCCAGACAACAAAGCGGATACCTAAAGCACCTTGATGGCTGATTTGACGAGCCCCCATCACTTCATAGAGCTGATAATGATTCCCTTCATTAAACAGATGCTGATCAAACTCACCAAAAGAGGGGTCAAAGGCATAGGGGTCATGAGCAAGACCTCCATTAGGAAGCTCAATTTGGTAATCGAGCGCTGTGGCTTCTAAAGGGAGGGGGTATTCAAAAAGTCCACCGGCGTGGATTTGAGAGCAGCTTTTTTTCTCGCCGAAGAGATAGATAGAGGCTTCCTGCTTTCCAGGTCGCCATAAGCGCACCCACTTTTGTCCCTCATTTTCACAGATACCAAGGAGCTGATGAGGGTCTCTTGCCTCAGCATGAAATAAACTGTAATACTCTTGATAAAGGTTCTCTCTTAAACCTGGAATCATCGCTCAAAGTTGTCAAGGAGGTACCTTCCGTCTTTTTCCAGGGTGAGGGGTTCCCCACTCGATTTCCACTGGCCTCGATCACACTTATGGGACCGCAAACGGAAACGCTTGACTCTCTTTGGCAACGTTAGCGCGATTTCGATTTTTTCGCTACAGTCGATCGCAACTCTACGAAGGACTTTTTTTGTCCATTCGAAATCGATTTTTGCACCCTTAACCTCTTCAATACCAGTGACTCTACCGCAATAGAGAGGAGAAGGGAGCGCTGGAAGAAGCTCAATTCCCAAGCCCTCCACGGAGTAGAGAAGCTTTTCAATCAGGCGCGCTCCTTCTGTCAAGAGAGGCAACGGAGAGACATCAGCCTCTACGTGAGAAAGCCGCTCCCCCTGATGGAAGAGATCCCTGGTAGTGGGGGTGAGAAGACCATGAAAGGCCAGTCTCCAACATTTTTCAAGAAGCGGAAGACGCTCTTCAGGCAATTTTTCTGAAAGTGTAGAGAGCTCCTCCAGCAGATCCAGTGTTCCTCCCTGACCCAATGGGACTTCTGGCATCATTCTCCCTAGCTTAGCCCAGAAGGGCAGAACCTCTTGAATACAGTTTCTCTTTACAACCTGCTGCCAGTCTGCTTTTTTGTGGCAGCCAAATGAAATACGAGGAAGAGGTGGATTTTTTGAGGGTTCAAAGTGACTCCCTAAGATGAGATGCCTCTCATCTCCGTCGTCAAATAGAACACTCTCTCTATTTCCGAAAAGATGGAAACGGAAAAAACCCTCCTGAGCGTGTCCACTCACTTGAATTGAAGCAGACTCTAAATCTAACGTGGCACTCCACTCATGAATCGGCCCTGTGATATCAAGTGCAAGTTCATGGACCGGATCCCCTCCCCCCTTTCTTAAATCATGGAAAATCAGATGAGTGGGAAAGAGTTGCACAGAATAAAAAGAGCGTGGAAGTGGAATCAGGGTTCCATACTGATGAGTGAAAGGTCTCAAGCGTTCTCTAATCTGAATTTTCATGAGACGACCCTTCCCTCTAAAGCATGGGGGAGATTGCGTATCAGCTCTACTTCAACGATTTCGTTATTGGTGTACCCTTCTTTCGGAAAAACTACCTCTAAAAAATTGTCAGTATGCCCAGAGATTAATGTGGGATCGTCCTTTACTACGGACTCAGTCAACACTTTCATTCTTCTGCCAACATATTGATTACGGAGTTGATAGCTCATCCTCTCCGCCCTCTCGAGAAGGCGATTTTTTCTCTCCTGGATCACTTTTTTCGGGACCTTATTGGGATAGAGGTTAGCTCTTGTCCTAGGTCGATCGCTATAAGGAAACATATGGACTTTTGAAAAAGCCACTTCATTCATCACATCCAGTGTTTCTTCAAAATCTTGTTCTGTCTCTCCTGGAAAACCCACAATGATATCCGTCGTAAAGGTAAAATCAGGGCAACTGTTTTTCAGCCGCTGAACCGTATCAAAAAACATCTGACGCGTGTACTTGCGGTTCATCCGCTTCAGCACTACATTTGAACCCGACTGAAGTACGATGTGCATCGACGGAGAGGTCTTCTTCCCTTCCATCACCGCAGCTAACAGGTCGTCATCCACCTCATCAGGGTCGATCGAAGAGATACGAAGCCTCTCAAGACCAGGAAGAGGGTCTATCGCTCTCACAAGATCTGCAAGAGTCGCTGGCTCTTCCCCTTCTTTTGGCGCACCATCAAAATCTCCAATGTTGATCCCCGTAAGAACAATCTCTTTAAAGCCGTTTTTCAGGAGCGACTTTGCTTCTCCCACGATTTCATCAAGGCGCCTCGAACGTGATCGTCCACGCACGTAGGGAATGATGCAGTAAGTACAGAAAGAATTGCAGCCATCTTGGACTTTTAGAAAGGCACGGGTGTGGGCGTCAAAACGCTGAATTTCAAATTCAGGATAGGTGTCTAAGTCGGGAAACAGAGTCTGGATCAACTCCTCTTTACTTTTATTTGGAACAAGATGGGACACCCCTTCGATACTCTTCACCTGATCGGGATGTGAATCTGCAAAACAACCCGTCACAACGACCTCAGCCCCAGGATTTTCTCTTATTAGACGCCGAATTTCATGTCTAGAGGAACTATCTGCAGAGGCGGTCACTGTGCAGGTATTGACGACACAAATGTCGGCTTTTTCCCCTGGAGCTGCACGAGACATGCCTAACGACTCTAGCTGATCGTGAATCGCTTGTGCTTCATATTGGTTTGTCCGGCAACCAAGGGCTGTCGTGATAAACTTCTTTTTTTTCATGGGGTCTAATTATAAAGGTTTTTCAGCGGAAAGTCTACATGAAAGCCTGTCGAAAATTGGACAAAATGCCCCCCATTTTAGGGGGTATCGCCCCAAGAATTATCCAACAAGTGGGGCACAGAGGCGGTGGACTGCGGCGTAAATCGCTGTAGAAAGAGAAATTTCATCTGGACTACGTACCTCTTGAGAGTTTTGAGCAAACCGATCTCTAACCAGAATGGAACGAGTTTCATATGCTAGAATGCTGGACTCAGCTCGAAAGTTCAGCTCCCAGTCACTTGCCTGCAAACTCTTATACCCCCAGTTGCTGCTCCCTCCATAAACGATATCATCCACCACCATGACTTTTTTGTGGTACGAGGCATCCTCCACCGAGTACTGAAAGATACGTATGTTTGCCCTTGCCTCCTCAGGAAGGTCAGAGCAGAGTTGATAAAAATTATAAAGACTTCGTGGGACAAAGAACTGGTGAACGGGAGGATGTCGACCAACAAGACCATTGGAAATAATCCGAATTTTAATTCCACGCTTCGCAGCATTAGCCAAAGCATTTAACAAAACATCCGGGGGGTGAAAGTAAAACTGAGCAATCACAATCGACTCTTTCGCCCGGTCAATATCACGAACCAGCTGGGTCAAATAACTCGAATCTCCTTGTTCGGGTCCTGTTGCAAACACCTGCATACGGACGTCCTCCACCTTATGTAAGTGCGAATCAAAATTCCCAACTTGAGTGCGAGAACTCGCCCGTGTTACAGCATTGAAATCATACGACTCTTTAAGCATATCAAGAGCTAAACAAGGGGCAAGTTGATTTTCCTGTTCTTTGAATTTTTGGGTCATGACATCGAGTTGACTCAAACTCTTACTCCTCACTCCCAAACGCAGAACTTGGCGTGCAAGATAAAGAATCTGTGAGTCAACACTTCCCTCTAAAGTCGAAGGATTTTTGCAACTAAAAGCCCAGTCTTGATCCCGGTATTTTCCAGCTAGAAGTCTTTCAACAAGGCCTCCACTTCTTGGTATTTCATCAGGGGCTGAATGGTTAAGGCCAGAGTGTCTAGTAAAAGAGTCTAAGAGGAGACTGCCCCCCAAAATCGCATATTTCCAGTCTACAACGAGCGCTTTGACATGGCTCATTGTCACCTTTAAACCTGGCTCATAGTGAAGGAGCTTATCAGTTCTAATCAATTCGAATCGGCGAGGAAATTTTCTTTGTAATGAGTTCAGCTTCTCCCTATTCGACTTTGTTTGGCACATACTCGAGGAAAGCAAAACGACACGGAGACTCTCTTTTTTCTTCATTCGTTCATCGATCAACTCCAAGATCTCATCAAAGGATTCCCCTCCACAGATGTTCCCAGACAAAATGATCGAGGAGTGGGCTGACTTGATCATCTCCTTGCGCATCGTATGTGTTGCGACCGAATCATCTAGGGCAACACTCGAGACTCTCCCGTCATAAATACGATACCGTCCCTCTGTGTGGTTACCTTCTAGAGGGTTTGCATTAAACACTCCAACGCTTTTCATTTGCTCTTTCTTGTAGGCAAGCACAGAAAAAAGGCAGTAAATTGAAAAAATGGCTGTCATCCCTGCTCCAGCAGCCGCAACAAATAGACAGGGAGCAGCAGCAGCGGCGATCATTCCTGTGGTTACGCTCAGCAAACCTACAGTTCCGAAACAAACAGTGATGACAAGAGATCCCATAGTTAAACCCACCATGATCTCTTTCTTTCGCTCAGCGGCGAGCAACTCTTTTGTAGAACCAGGTGAAAAGTGCTGACCGAAACCAGAGTCGACAGGTTGCGTTGTAAAAGCGGGAACATGAAGAGTATTTGTTCCACCTAAACCCAGAGGTGATGCCAATTAATGCCTCATTTTTTTTAATAATGAATCAAACTTTTTAAATAGTAGATTTTTGTAACGACAATTTCAAGAAATAAAATAATTAATACTGAAATACTGAGAGTTTTTCAGCAATTTCATTAGGAAGCACCGCTCTAAGGAGGACGTCATTCTCTTCATATTCTTGATGGAGAACTTCCCCCTTTGATAAGACCGCGCTAACGTGATGGAACTCACTTTGTGGAATACGAAGACGCACCTCTGTCCGCAGCTCTTTCAAGCCGTCCATCATACTTTGCAGGAGACCCTCAAAACCCTCCTTTTTTCCAGCAGAAATGGCCACGATTCGAGGAAATTTGGTTTTAAAGTAGATCAGCTTAGAGGGATCATCAAGTTGATCTATTTTGTTTAGGACAGTGATCACGGGTTTATTCTCTACGTTTAACTCCTGTAGCACAGCTGCCGCTGCGTCAGCGTGCTCATGAGCAAAGGGATCACTCACATCGATAAGATGAAGCAAGATATCCGCTTCCATTGACTCTTCTAGAGTGCTCTTAAATGAGGCCACCAACTGGTGTGGGAGCTTACGGATAAAACCAACTGTGTCGATGAGTAGAGATTCTTGGTTATTAGGAAGCTGGAGTTTTCTTGTGGTGGTGTCTAACGTGGCAAAAAGTTTATCTTCGATCAAGACCTCAGCGCCCGTCAAAGCATTTAGAAGTGTCGATTTTCCAGCGTTGGTGTAACCAATGATTGCGAATGTGGGAATTGCATTGCGCTTTCGCAGCACCCGTCCCGTTTCCCTTTGCTTGGTCACTGTCTTGATTTCTGTTTCCAGCTTAGCAATTTTTGTATTCAGGATGCGGCGGTCAATTTCAATCTGCTTCTCCCCCTCTCCCTTCAAAAATTTCCCTGAGCCACCCGACCCCGTTTGACGATGAAGGTGTGTCCATAAGCGCTTCAACCGAGGGAGTTGGTATTTCATCTCCGCGAGTTCTACCTGCAGTTTCGCTTCACGAGTGTGTGCGGAGGCGGCGAAGACAGCAATGATCAACTCTGTGCGATCCATCACTGTCAGTTTGAATGCTTTTTCTAAGTTTCTCTGCTGTGCCGGCGAAATCTCCTCATCCAAAATCACCACATCGACGCCGAGCTCGGCGGCCTGTTCGACCAACTCAGCCACTTTTCCTGAGCCAAAAAATGTCGCAGCGTCATACTTCCTCAAAGGAACAATGACAGAATCGACAGTCTCCGCCCCAAAAGTTCGAGTCAGCTCTTTCAGCTCTTCAATGTGTCCCGTCGCCATCTCTTTTCCTTGGGACTGGTTTGTGATGGCTATGAGAAGAGCTCTTGGTAACTCTTCGGTCTCTTGTACTTCAGACATTATCTTATTTCCCACTCAATTTGCATACCATCATACGCGAGTTCGACTTCTTCTGGCAAGTAGGCTGAGACGGGCTCATAATCCAGATCGTGAGCAATATGAGTCAGGTAAGTTTTCTTGGCACCCACCTTCCTGGCAAAATCAATCGCCTCATCCACTGTCAAGTGGAGGTCAGAAGGAGTGAAGCGTAGAGCTGATATAATGAGTGTTTCTACCCCCTCCAAATCTTGAAAAAGGGTTGCTGGATAATGTTTAATATCAGAGGCATATGCAAGAGATCCAAAGCGGAAACCATTGACCTTCATTCCGGCTTGTTCAAACGTAAAGTAGCGGATTTTCTCCCCCTCAAAATCCAACACTCCACGCTCTCCATCGAAAGTTTTACAGTGAAACCTAGGAAGGATTGTTTTAGAGTTGGGACAAGGAGAAAAGATATAGGCAAATCGCTGATGTAGGTCTCTCCATGTTTCTTGAGAAGCATAGGCAACGAGTGGATCATTTCTTTGAAAGAAAAATGGGCGTAAATCATCGATTCCTCCCACGTGATCTTGATGCGCATGTGTCAAAAGAAGCAGATCTAAATGATCGATATTGTAAGACAAGCATTGCGCTCTAAAATCGGTAGATGCATCGATGACGATATGCTGATCACCAATCTCGATGTACACTCCTGCGCGCAGACGCTGGTTTTTGGGATGCCCACCAAGACACACCTCACAACGGCAACCGACGACAGGCACCCCCATCGAACCTCCTGTTCCCATCATCGTGAGTCGAGCACGTTTACTCATCAAGGACGATCTTTTCTGTAAGAGCTTGAATATCCTCGTGGGTATAGGTCACCCACTTAGACTTGGACTCGGGAGTTTTCATTTGAACACGGAAATGGTTTCCATCTTCCGAAAATTGGATCTCTTGAAAAGGAGTGCTTCTCGCATTCTTTTCCCTGCCAAAGATCACAAGACGGGCGCCCACATCACCAAAATTTTCTCCCTCTGTCACAGAACCTTTGTCACCCTGGACTAATCTATAAAACTGCTTGTACTCAGGGATAGTGACCTCATGCCCCGACCACGAGACGTCACCCTCTTTGTGATAGAAATATTCGATATGATCAAAAGTGAAGGAGCCGTGCCCCTCTTCAGAGAAACTCTCAATGACATCCGCAGAGAGAAGGCTATTTTTTGCTGAGATCGTTTCTGGGGGACTGTAAACGACTAATAGACCTACAACCATCATCAAACCCGTAAAGACCCCTAAAAAAAGGATCATCAAGATCGAACCGACCTGTTTTTTTTGTGCACTTGTCATCGCAAAAGCTCGGATTTCCTCTTTTCTCGAATTTGTAAGCCATTTTACTAAAGCCGAGAAAAATAGTATACTTTTGACAATGAAAAAATTAGCAATCGTCGGATCAGGACTCTTTGGCCTAGCCGCTGCCGAAGCACTTCTAGGGGCATTTGAGATCACTTGCTATAGTCAAGAGGCTCCCTCAGCCTCCGAAGCAGCACTAGGACTCCTCCATCCGTTTGTCGGAAAGGAAGCCAAACTCAATGACAAAGGCCGAGAGGCTCTCGCAGCCAGTTTGGATCTGTTGGAGAAAGCAAGCTCCTATGTAGAAGTCCCTTTTCACCGAGAAACGGGATTGCTTCGCATTGCCATCAACGAAACGCAGGCTCAAGCCTTCCAGAAGTCAGCTGAACTCCACCCAGAGATCGAGCTCTATTCTAAACAGAAGTGTGAAACATGGATCACTGGAGAGGCTCCGCATGGTGGCTGCTTTATCCACTCGGCACACTCGGTTGATACCCCCACCTACTTAGTGGCATTGAAGAAGTTCTTAATCAAAAAGGGTTGCCGTTTCGTTCACCAACAGATCGAAAACCTCGCAGAGTTAGATTCCTACGATCAGGTCCTTCTCGCTACGGGGGCATCCACAGCTCAGCTCTTTCCCTCCCTAAAACTTCAGATCATTAAAGGTCAGCTTCTCACCTTTTCTTGGGATGAGCAACTTTCCCACCCCCCTTTTCCCATCATGAAAAAAAAGACCCTAGCCGTCTCTGACTCCCTCTCTGCATGGGCTGGGGCCACGTATGAAAGAGATTTTGAAAGTGCAACTCCAGATAAAGAAACTGCTGTCAATGAAATCATCCCTGAAATTCTTGCACTCTATCCTGAGTGGAAAGTCCCAAAAAAAATCCAAGTCCGCGCAGGGCTCCGGGCTTTCACCTCCGACCGCAGACCTCTCGTTAAAAGAATCCACGAACGTCTGGTGATTGCAACAGGCCTTGGATCCAAAGGGCTTCTCTATCACGCCTTCTACGCTCGGAATCTACTCTCTCTTTTCGAAGGATAGTTTTTCAAAAAAGAGCTGACAGAAGTCTTCGACGGACATCTCCTGATGGAGGTCCTTCATGGCTTCTCCAACAGCACTCTGCACCCCTTGAACGATCGTCTTATCGTCACACACATAGTCATTCCAAGTCACTTCTGACAGACAACTGACAAAGTGAAGGAACTCTTCCTCTCTAAGATCAACCATTCGCATTTCTAAAAAGTTTTCAGCGAACACGTCTAGATAAAACACACCTGCAGAAATCGATGCCTCTTCATATAGCTTAGCAGCGATGTACGACTCAGACTGCTCCTGAAAAATCTCAGCACCTCTTTCACCATTCACCAATTCCTCAAGGCATTTGAGGAAGAGATCACTCGCTCCAGATGAATCTTCTTCTTGAATTTTCACCTCTTTCTCCAATCGATTTCCAACACTAGACTTCTCTTGTCTTTGCAGTGCCTTTTCCCCCTCTTTTGAGACAGGATTCTGAGGGGTCATATTTTCTCTATTATCAGGCCAAACACCCTCAACAGGTCTTTCTACTCTTGGCATAACACCTCCTTATTCAGGAAAAAGCTCCAAACCAATTTTACTATAGTAAGATTCGAGAAATTGCTTCACTGTGGTCTCTCGATCACATTCTTTTAGGGCCTCAGCACTGGCACCCACGACCCAATCTGTCAAATTCTCTTCAGTTTCATAATGGTATTGATAACCCGTCATCTCGGTCATGCAGTTAATCAGGTGACTATATTCACTTTCAGACAATGCGGTCATCCTCCTCTCTCCAAACTGCTCTTCTGGTTGTTCCATGATTCGACAGCACGCTTCATAGAGACCCACGGTTGCTTTTGGAAACTCACTAGGGTCCATCGTTTTTCCGTCAGGATGCATATATTTTTGAATTTCCACAGTTTTCCAAAGCTTGTCCATGGCTAGCAAAAAAGCATCCTCCTCTGAAATTCCCCCAATCCGCTGCTCCGCAGCAACAGAAGCCTTCTGTGCCTCTTCCAGACCGCGGCGCGTTGCCAAATCTACACCTTTATTGATGAGCTCTCCAGCTCCTCCTATCGCTTTGCCAAGACCTTGGAGAACCTCTCCTCCTTTCGATGTCACTGCGTCAGGAGACTCTGAGGTCTCGCTACCTTCTACTCTACGTTCCTGTGGCTCAAACGGCCCAGGTCCACTTATATTGCTCATAGCTCTCCCCCTCTTTCACTAGGAAGAAAAGCAAAAGCCGTGCCAGGAATTAATAAATGATATCGAAGCTAGAGAAAGTGACCTCTGGAGGTCTTTTTTGATGAGAGTAGGGATTTTCAGGATCGAGAGTAAAGTGTGAGGAAAGCTGGGCAATGAGAGCCTGGATCGCCTCTTCCTCCCCATGAGCAATAAGTTCCACAGAACCATCGGAGCAGTTTCGCACCGTGCCCTTCAGGCCGAGTTTTTGTGCATGTTCTTTGGCTGTTGCACGAAAGAACACTCCCTGCACCCGTCCATAAAAACGGATCGTGTGCTCCATCACTCTCCCTTATAGTAGAACTTGGGCCGGGTGATGGGAACTCCTTTACCGCCACGTGCTTCCGTCCGTTCATAGATGATTTGCCGGGTGATTCCGACGACACGAGAGAGTCCAAAGAGGACGGTAAAATACTCGGGGTATCCAAACCCAGCCGCCGTCAGTGCAGTTCCTGAAATGGCGTCAACGTTGGGATAAGGGTTTGAAATTTTGGGATTTTCCTTGAGAACTTTTGTTCCTGCTGTTCGAAGCAACGTGGCAATTTTGACCAAAGGATGGTTTTTATAGAATCTATCGGAAAACTCATAAAGCACGGTGGCTCGAGGATCCTCTACGCGAAGAACAGCGTGACCAAACCCATAGACGAGCTCTTTATTTGAAAGACGTTGACGGATCAGGGCTTCAACCTGCTCCGCTGTGGCATTCTCCCCTAACTCGTCGAGGACCTGTTTCACAAACTCTAAACAGTCTTGATTGGCCTTTCCATGCCGAGGTCCAGAGAGTGCATCAATACTTGCTGAAAGCGATGCGTAGAGGTCTGCGAGCCCCGAAGCCACACACTTTCCTGTAAAGGTAGAGAGGTTTCCTCCGCCGTGATCAAAATGAAGAACATTGAAGAGCTTGAAGACCTGCTCAAGCGGACCACGATCGGGCACTTCGACGCCTATCATCGCCGTAAAACGCTCCATGTAGCCGAGATCAGAAGAGACCTCGTTCATCTTCCATCCTGCATGATGGTTAATCAGAGTCGCCACGAGCTCGGGAACACGTGCTACCAGATTCAGCCCATCTTCGTTCCAATCCTCTGTCGCTTCAAACATTCCCGCCAAAAGAAGGCTCGCGGAGAAGAGTTTCATCGGATGGCCATCACGAGGAAGTTGACGGATCGCGTCGACTGTTTTTTTCGAAAGCTGGCCCCGCTTTTTCAGTTCATTGGAGAAAGCTTCAAGCTCACTTTCATTCGGTACAGTGCCATAGAAAAGGAGGTAGATCACCTTTTCCGATGACCATTCGGCCATTTCAGAAACTTTCTTTCCTCGGTAATAGAGTCCCTTTTCTGGGTCTACAGACGAAGTGACGCAGTATCCCACTGGATAGCCCCGCATCCCGGTTTCTAACTGCTCTTCTGTCACTACAAATAGCTCTTTTGTCATAGCACCAACTCTTTTTCTTCCAACAGCTCTTTTTCAGATAAAGCGATTTTTTCTTTTAAGAAGTCATTCCATTCTAACCCATCTACAATTTCCATTTTTCCAGCAGCGTTTACACGGACTGGAAAAGAGAAGATGAGCCCTTCGCGAACTCCATAAGGATTTTCATCTGAACTGATTCCGACTGAAAACCACTCTCCCTCTTCTGTGGGAGTGATGGCAGAACGCATGGAGTCGATGGCAGCGTAGGCCGCGGAAGCCGCAGAGGATTTTCCACGCGCTTTAATAATGGCAGCACCTCTCTTTTGAACCGTTTCAACAAACTCCCCTTCAATCCAGGAGTTGTCATCAATGACATCAATCAATTTTTTCCCATCGATTGTGGCATGATAAGCATCAGGCACCTGTGTGGAAGAGTGATTTCCCCAAATGGTCATCTGTTTCACCTGTTCGACTTTGACTCCAGCCTTGGCAGCAAGCTGGCTCTTCGCACGATTTTGATCGAGGCGTGTCATGGCCATGAAGTTCTCTTTGGGAAGATCGGGAGCATTTTGCATCGCGATTAAACAGTTCGTGTTACATGGATTCCCCACAACCAAAATTTTCACATCGCGCTTGGCAACTTCATTGAGAGCTTTTCCCTGTTCGACAAAGATCTTTCCATTATCAAAAAGAAGGTCTTTGCGCTCCATTCCAGGACCACGTGGCTTGGCACCCACAAGAAAAGCGTAGTCCACATCTTTAAACATTTTTTTCGGATCAGAGCCGACTTGGATTTCCTCCAAGACAGGACTTGCCAAATCTAGGAGCTCCATTTTGACCCCTTCCAGAGCCTCCTCCATCGGAGGAATGTCAAGAAGGTGAAGAGCTATAGGCTGATCAGGACCAAGAAGGGCCCCTTTGGCAAGGGAAAAGAGGAGCGTGTAGGCAATATTTCCTGCGCTTCCTGTGACTACAATTCGCTTCAAATCAGGCATATAAACTCTCACGTATGGCAATGATATTATGATCTGGATGATAGCTCTCAAATGGTTTATTGCATATGACTTTTTTCACTACTCGATTAACAAATAGTCAGGTAAAATTGAATTCTTATGATCCGAATCATCGAGACTTTTACCTCAGTCCAGGGCGAGACCTCTTTTACCGGTCTTCCCACCTTTTTCATACGCCTTGCAGCGTGCAACCTACGTTGCAGCTGGTGCGACACCCCCTACTCTTTTGTCCGTGGAGAATCCATCACTCTCGATCAGATCTTTGAGGAGCTTGACCGCTCACGGGTCCAACATGTCTGCGTGACGGGCGGAGAGCCTCTTCTTCAAGAAGGGGTCTACCCTTTGATGGAGCGTCTCGTAGAAGAGGGGTATACCATTAGCTTGGAAACCGGAGGCTCCCTTCCTATCGCCCGCGTTCCGGAAGAGGTCCATATCATCCTCGATATCAAATGTCCCGGAAGCGGGATGCAGGAAAAAAACCGCTGGGACAACCTCCATCTGATCCGCAGTAAAGATGAAGTCAAGTTTGTCGTCGCCGACCGTGAAGATTTTGAGTATGCGCTCCGTGTCATTGAGGAGCACAACCTTCAAAAAAAGGCTGGAACCCTCCTCTTCTCTCCTGTTTGGGACCAGCTTGAAAGCCACGAGCTTACCGAATGGATCTTGAACGACGCCCCCTACGCACGCCTCAATCTACAAATCCATAAGTTCATTTGGGATCCCGCAACGAAAGGAGTTTAACCGTGACAGCTGTCGTCCTACTCAGCGGAGGTGCCGATTCCAGCGTGATGCTTGCTTTAGCTAAGAAAAAGCACTCTCAAATCCTAGCGCTCAGTTTTTCTTATGGTCAGCGCCATGCGATTGAACTAGAATCTGCAAAAAAGATCGCCGCCCACTACCAGGTGGACCATCAAGTTCTCGAACTCCCCCAATCACAATTTCACGGTAGCGCCCTCACCAACCAAGCCCCCCCGCCCAAAGGAAGGAGCTTAAAAGAGGTGGAAAAGAGTGGCATCGCGCCCACGTACGTCCCTGCAAGAAACCTCCTTTTTCTCTCTTTCGCTGTAGGCCAAGCAGAACTCTATGACGCAGAAGAGATCTACTTTGGTCCAAACGCGCACGACCACCACAACTACCCTGATTGCTGTCCCGCTTTTGTCGAAGCGATGCAAGCGGTCACGAACCTAGCGACAAAAACCGCGCGCGAGAAAACAGCACCACAAATCATCACTCCCCTCATCCATTTGAACAAGGCCGAAATTTTCTCTCTCGGTTTAGAGTTAGGTGTTCCTTTTGAAAAGACATTTAGTTGTTACGATCCTCAAGAGGGAAAACCGTGTGGCAGCTGTGACAGTTGCACTTTACGGAGAGAGGCATTCGCTTTTGCAAAGAGACACATAGATGACTCCTCCCTTTCGCTTCAAGAGTTTATATCTTGAAAGAGAGTGAAGCGTCCGGATCAGTAGCCGACGTGATAGAAGACTCCATCTTCTGACGAGCGCCCCCTCAACAAGTGTTAGAAGATCTTCTTGGGGATACTCTAGCTCTTCCGTATAGAAAAACTCGAGGAGTGCCTTCTCCGCTTTTTTTACCTGTTCAGCCATCTTTTGATCAGAAGAGTAGACACCCTCTTCAAGAGTCACCAAAAACTCTCCCATCCACTCTTTACCAAGGAGCTTGTCAAATAACTTAAAGATCGGTGCCGTGTCGCGTTCGGTTATCGCAAGTGAAACAAGTTTTTCCTCAATCTCCCCTTTCGTTGCAACTCCCTCTCTTCTTTGAATCCAGGGTACGATGAACGTTTTAAAGACAGCACCAAGTGACTCAATAAGAGCAAAACGGTTCACCTCTTTGAGAAAGCGTTCAGTGGGCTCTTCATAAACTTGTCGATCAGACGTCGCCCATATGGAGTCCAATCCAAAAGGCTTGAGCGCCTCTTGAAGGAAAGAAAAAGAGAGAGGGTGAAAGGCAGCTCGGAGCAAGGCTTCGAAATCGACTCGACCACTCTCTTTAGAGAAATGGGGCCCTAGGCGTTTTTGCAGTTTGTTCTGCACCTCCTCCTGCTTTTCTTCAAGGAGGTGAATGAGGCGTTCCTTGCCCACAGCACGCAACTGGGCTTCTAGCTTCTTAGAAAGGCGTAAGACTTGGATGGGCTCTTGCAGGACAAACGACGAAAGCCGCTCAGAGACGAGATCCAGTGCGGGCCCGATAGGCTCGTTGGACGAGATGGGATTTAGAGGCTCCTCTGGAGTCATCCTGGGGCTCTCTTCAGCCTTTTTTGGACCTGAGGGAGCTGTGGCTTTTCTCACCGTCGCTAAATTCACCGTCTCAACCTTATATAAGGCGTCTAGAGACTCTAAAGCGCCTGAGGTGACCTCCTGCCCTCCCTGATTAGAAAGAATACGAGGATCCTCAGCGATCGCAGCTAAAAAAGCGCTCCCTGAGACCTCTTTCTCGTCTGTCTCTACACCCCTTAAAATGGCCATAGAATTAATATAATATTCATGTAAATTTTAATGAACCTTAAAGTCAATTTGAGATAGTATAGTTGTTATGCCAGATAGAATAAACGACACAGTTTTAACGGATCAAGCAGAAATGGCTGGCTTCTACCTATCTGAGCCCCTCAAGTACAACAAAAAAGGGGATTTAGACGGTAGAATCGCGACCCTGCTAGATGCTGCAACGACCGAATGTCATGAAATTACAAAGACATGGCAGAGGGTTGTCGGAAACACCTATGTCGGTCAGACTGAGATGAAAGATCTCGCTGACAGGTTGTTCTGCGTCAGCAGCGCCATTCAAGCTCTTGAAGCAAAGAAGCGCGAAGCTGCGGTTACTGAGATTCCATTAGATGCGGAGCGTGTCGAAGCCCAGCTTCAGTATCTCAAAGAGTTCGAAGCAATGAGTCGCCTAAAAATGACCACGATGGGCCTTGATCCTGAAACAGGTGAACAAGCTTCCTCTACGCTTGTTCAGTGGATCAAGTGGGTGTGCCGTTTCTTTGATCTATTCTCTTCGAAAGACGACTGGAAAATGGAGTATCTCCGTGATCTGCTGAATGACTCCCTAGAGAGCAAAACAGACTCAGAAGCAAAATTTGAGTTCCTGCTACAAAGAGACTATGTCAGGACCAATGTCCCTGGAGATGGAAACTGCTTTTTCAACGCACTCGCCGCAGATCTTTTCCCCGGATCCACAGAGACTCAAATCAAGGTACTCGCGAGAAAGTACAGAAAGGATTTTGCACAAGCTGTCCGTGAAAATGCCGATGAAATCGACGATAACCTTGATATTCTTCTTCGCAATCCTCGTGCCCGCCATGGAAGAGATGTAGCTGATCTTTCTGTGAGTCATCATGGCACCCCGTCTGACTACATTAAGGCAAGACTGTTTGCCGATATAGCTGAACGCAATGGCGTCTGGATGGATTATGACACTGCTCTTCTGATGTCGCTCTATGTTTTAAAGCGTCCGATCCACATCATTTCCTTTGAACACAACGATGTTGAAAGAGGGAAGCTCGTCGCTTCTGAACATACGCGCTTTGGTCAAAAGGAATTCCCCCGAGAAAAGCCGCTTTATCTGTATCTAAAAGGGGACCACTACCAGTCACTCCAACGAAAAACTTAATTTCTCGGATCTGTACGCCGGATAATTTTACTGACGTTTTCTTGATTGAAGCCCTTGTACCCCTCACGGCGCTGCAGATTCTCTAAATGGCTTCCTACAGCACCCTCAGTCAGGAACACCTGTGATTGCTCCTCCGATATGAGATTTTCGTCTAGAAGCCGCTCGATGCGAGCTTCTGAAGGCCACCATCTTTCAGCTTCTGTAAAGGCCTGCTTCAAGTAACTAAAATCGGAGAAGGGGTCCATCATCTGGACTCCCCTTTTCTCTAAATCCTCTTTCAACTGATCAAAGGTAAACTGCGCTTCTAAATGGTGCATTCCGGCGCTTGTGATTGAGTCACCGTGAAGCGCACACCAGAGTCCAATTGTCCCTAGCTCTTTCTCCCCAGGAAGAGGCTCTTTAGAAAAGTCAATCATCAGCTCCTCTGGACTGAGATCCACATCCAAGAAAAGGACGAGGGACGCTGTCTCATTTTCCATCACTTGAGCTCCCCATCCCGCCTCCTCACCTGCGTAAAAACGCTCACGGCAATGAAATCCAAGAACCTGAAAAAGTTCAACAAGCAGCGTAAAGGTTTCTCTTGAGGAGCGGAACGTATGGTGGTCGTGGTTCGCCCACCCAAGACCTAAATGGTCCTGACGCGCCTTTTGAATTTGTCCTGCCCGATTTTTCGCCTGCCAAAACTCTCTTTCCACTTCGAGTACTAGTGACGCAGCGACATCCTGTCCGAGCTCGGCCGTCAGCTCCTTAGCCAGCTGGATCGCTTGGTGGATTTCCCCCTCCTCATCCTCCCCTGTACGAGGACGGGTACGCCAATACTCTTTTGCTTTCATGTATTTCGTCAGGTATGAGGAGCCGGGGTGTGTGGGCTCTAACGTTCTCGTTCCCCTTCTCTCTACGACCCAGAATTGACAATGTGAGACCTCTGTGACCAGCGCTCTACGGTAGGGAGAGAAGAGCGCACCTTCAATCTTTCTCTTTAAACCGTGCACCATCAAAAAAGCACTGATCTCATCTACTTTGATATAACAACCACTTCTTTTCCCCGTGTTCAATGCGATGGCGGGAAGCTGCGCCCGTTTATGGCGGTAAAGCGTCTCTGTTTTAGAAACGGAGTCGACAGTAAAACCGATCAATTCAAGCTCGAAGTGAAGCTCTTCATTCATTGGCAAGGAGAGATGGTCGACCCAGTCGAATAGGCGGCTGCTGGTCTGTTCGACAAGTTGTTCTTCAAAATCTGCTAGATCGGGAATACGCGAAACAATTGAGGTGAGGTAACGCTCGACAAAACGTTCAGCTGCAGGTTCCTGCTTCCACTGAAATTCAGCATTCAACTCCATGCAAACCTCCTCAGAAAGACCCTGATTAGAGAGAGGCTAGGACAGAAGGGCTCTCTTTCTTTACTAATGGAGGGTTAGCCAATTTTTGTAAACGGCCTGCTAAAACCTGATAAAGTTCTTGAACCTCAAGAACTTCTGCGACTTTCTCAAAGGGAGACTGACTCAAGATCAGCGCGCTAACAAACTTCAGATCAGCCAAGAATTCAGCAAAGGAGGCGCTCTCCTCACTTTCACTGATAAAGAGAACCAGCTCTTTGCCCCCTGATTTGAGCTGAGACAGGATCTCTACCAGCTCTTTCGTATAGAAGCTGTCAGGGGCAAGATAGACCAGCTGAGTGTCCTCAAGGCCCACTTTTAGTGCAGAGAGGTGCTGGTCATCGAAAATTTTGTTCTCGGTCGCTTGCGTCAAGAGTCTCCTTGCCACTTGGGTAAGCGTCACTTGCGCACAACCAATCTCTTCCACAGCAAGACCTGCTGCAACATTTGCGATCTGGCAGGCATGGGCCATGGAGAGCCCACTTCCCCGGGCAAGAGTGAGTGCCGCCAGGACCGTATCCCCCGCTCCAGTCACATCGCGCACCTGGCGCACCTTAGCGGGAAAGTCATGACGATTTCTCTTTTTATCAAAATAGGTAATCCCTGCTTCAGAACGGGTGATTAACAACTCTTCGGCACCCGCAGCCTCAAGAACTGCCATTCCAATCTCCTCTAAGGGAGCCTCTTTATCTAGTCCAGAAACCGCGACTGCTTCGGAAAAATTTGGTTTGATCAGAGTGGTGCCGTCGTATTTAGAAAAGTCGAGCCCTTTGGGGTCAGTAATCACAAAGATGTCATGTTTTTTAGCGCACTGAATTGCTTTTTTGAGTAGAGTCCTTGAGAGTCCCCCTTTTCCATAGTCAGAGATCGCGAGCACCTGGTGCTTTGGAATCTCTTTTTCTAAAAACCGGGTAAGTTGATCTTCAGCGGGCGGAGAGATCTCCGACACCTTTTCATAATCAATCCTAACGACTTGTTGCTTCGAAGCGATCACGCGGTTTTTGAAGGTGGTGTGAAACCCTTCTTCAAGAACCATTCCCGTCGTATCTGCCCCGCCTGTTGATAGAAGACGTAAGACTCTTTCTCCTTTCAGGTCAGCTCCCACCCTCCCACAGGCTGTCACTTCCGCTCCTAGAGCAAGGAGGCCAAGAACCACGTTCCCCGCTCCTCCAGGAAGGTCTCGCTCGGAAGAGACATGGACGACGGCGACCGGTGCCTCTGGGGAGATTCTTTCTGCCTTGCCCTCTGTATAGGAGTCTAGCATGTAGTCTCCCAGAACAAGGACTTTAACGGGTTTCAGCTGACAAAAAAGAGTGGTGAGATCCACTAGTTCACTTCCTCTTTAACGAGATAGTCTTCCACATACTCAATCACAGACTCTTCAAAGGGTGTCCAAGCAATCGAGCCAAATTCCCCCTCAAAACGCCCCATGTCAGCAGCTGTGTAGTTCTGGTATTTACCAACCAGGTCTTCAGGCATATCGACAAATTCAATTTTTGGGGGCAGCTTTAGTCCTTTGAAAACTCCATTCGCAAGCTCTAACCACGTGTGAGGCGTTCCGGTTCCCATGTTGTAAATACCGAAGACATCCTTCTTCAATAAGTCTGCTGTGATTTTTGCCACATCTTTGACATAAACGAAATCTCGCAGCTGCCCGCCATCCTCAAATTTATCTGGTTCTGAAGACTTGAACAACTTGACCGCTCCCTTTTCTGCGATCTGTCGAGTGAAGTGGACAATTGCAGAAGCCATACGCCCTTTATGGTACTCGTTTGGACCAAAGACGTTGAAGTATTTGAGTCCTGTAACTTTGTTTAAAAGACCATGTTTCTGGAGCCAAAGATCAAAGAGATGCTTCGAAAAGCCATACATATTGAGTGGAGAAAGCGCCTGAAGTCCTGAAGGATCATCTGAAAAACCTTGCTCACCGTTGCCGTAAGTTGCAGCACTAGAGGCATAGATGAAACGATGGCCGTTTTCTAGAGCATACTCACAGAGCTGTTGGCTGAAGAGAGTGTTGTTCGTGTAAAGGTAATCAGCATCTCGCTCAACAGTCGAAGAGCAAGCCCCTAAATGAATGAAGGCCTCAATTTCGCTTTCACGTCCTTTCAGCCAATCAAAAATTTCATATCGAGAGACAATCCCCTCGAACTTTTTGCCAACGAGGTTTTTCCACTTTTCAGAGGTACCCAGATCATCAACGATGATGATACTGGTGAAACCTTCATCGTTCAGTCGCTTGATCACATTGGAGCCAATGAATCCTGCTCCACCCGTGATGACCACGTATTGATCGTCATAGAGTTTCATATCCAACCTCCAAAGTCACACTTCTCGCAGTGCAAAATGCAATTGAAAAGGAGAGACTAGTTGATCAACTAGAATCTCCTTACGTTTTATTCTTCTGTTGCGGCCTCTTCTGCAGGTGCCTCTTGCGGCTCTTCAGCAGGAGCGGCCTCTTGTGGCTCAGGCTTCTTCACTTCTTGATCAGGTAAGATCTTGAGTGAAACAGAAGCTGGCACATCTTCTTTCAACTTCAGGTCGACTTTGTAGACGCCTGTTTGTTTGAAAGGGTGCTTGACGAGGACCATCTTCTTCGTCACGACGAAGCCTTCTGCCTCCAAGAGTCCTTGAATGTCCACTTGAGTCACAGAACCGAACATATGTCCTTCCTGGTCCACTTTCACAACCGTGCTTAGAGTGACACCTTCAAGCTTCTTCGCAAGCTCTTCAGAGTCTTTTTTGTCGATCACAGCTTGTTTAGCTCTCTCTTCTTGCAACTTTGCTTGCATGCGGATTGTCTGCTTATCAGCAACAACCGCTTTTTGTTGAGGAAGAAGAAAGTTTCTTGCGTATCCCGGCTTTACTGAAACGATTTCACCGCTTCGGCCAAGATCCTCTACATCATTTATGAGTAATAATTTAGTTGCCATATACGTTTCTTCTCCTAACTTCTATCAACAAAGGGTAGAAGCGCAATCATACGCGCCCTTTTAATTGCTTGTGAAAGTTGGCGTTGGTGCCATGCTGAAACGCCTGTAATACGACGAGGTAAAATTTTACCACGATCGGTGATAAATCTCTTAAGGACTTCAACATCCTTGTAGTCGATGACTTTCACGCCAGCGGCAGTGAAAGGACACTTCTTTCTCTTTTTAAAACGGCTACCGCCACGAAATGAGCGAGGTTTAGTAATTGCCATACATTTTCTCCAAAAGTTTACTCTTCAGCAAGAGGCTGAAACTCTAATTTTTCTTGAACTTTATCGGCGGTTAAAATCATATAACGCACCATATCTTCCATCAGTCGGTACTCACTCTTGACTTCATCAAGAATTTCTGGAGCAGCCTCTAGAAACACTAGAAAATAGTGTCCTTCACGATGTCTACCGATCTCGTAAGCTAGACGGCGACGACCCATATCATGGACCTTCTTCACTTCAGCACCTTTAGATGTCATCTCATCAAGAGCTTTATCAAAAGCCTTCTTAAGAGCATCTTCAGTCAAGGCTGAATTGAAAATATACATCACCTCGTAGAGGTTTCGTTTATTTTGACTCATCTATGTTTTCTCCTGTCTCCTTTTTCGGAGACTTTTTCGTTCTTTTATTCACTTCGCTCATCACTTTATTCATGTCGTCTGTCAGAAGAAGCTCTATCGCTTTTCTTCCTTGAGCTACAAAGTCGGAAAGTTCAGCTTGTTCTTCAGAAGAAAACTCTTCTAAAACAAAGGCATCGAGAGGAAGTAGTTGTTGTCTTTGACTTCCTACACCCATCCTGAGCCTTTTAAACCCGGAAGTGCCGATCTCCTGCTCTATACTCTTCAAGCCATTGTGCCCTCCTGATCCTCCAGATGAACGGAGTCTCATCTCTTTGAAAGGAATGGCCACATCGTCTGTGACGACTAAAATTTCTGAGCTCTCAATTTTAAAGTAGTCACTGTACTTTCTCACACTACGCCCACTCAAATTCATGAATGTTTGTGGAAGAAGGAGGTGAATTTCAATTCCATGCCAGTGAAATTTTCCTGTAAAGGCATTGAAATCTCTCTTTTCCTTCAGTGTGCAGCCTTGGTTCTCTGCCAGTGACTCTAAAACTAAAAATCCAATGTTATGCCTTGTGAGGTGATACTTTTTGCCTGGGTTACCAAGACCCACAATCAGCAAGCGACCTCCCTCTAGCATCTATCCCCTATCTCTTGGCAATCACGACAGCCACCTCTTCGAGGTTAGCGCGTGGTTGAACAGATTCAGGAATGGCTAAATCTTTAAGCTTTTTAAACTGCTTAATTCCTAGCTCGCGTACATCCAGTGTAAACACATCAGGGATGTCTTTAGGTAAACACTCTACCTTGATTGAGCGGATCACACGTCTTAAGACTCCACCGAGCTTGATCCCCGCGCAGTCCATGACTCCGTCGCACTCAATTGGCACTTTTACCTTCACCTTCACGCCCTCTTTCAACTCTTCGAAATCGAGGTGCAGAATGGTGTAGGTTGTTGGGTGGTATTGGATGTCTTTAACTAGAACTTTTCGCTCTTTTCCCTTTTCATCAACGAGAGTCAGTTGAGTCGTTGCAAGGCGACCTTTGACAATAGAGCGTAAAATTTGTCCAAATTCAGCACCACTTACGATGATAGCATCTGATTCGCTACCACGTGAGTAGACAACAGCAGGGATGTCGCCAGCACGTCGAATACGGCCTGGCTCCCTCTTTTTATCCAACGATCTGGGTCGGATATTCAGTTTCATAAATCCTCCGTCAGGATGTATAGAGACGCTTTGTCTCTTTATTCAAAAAACTTTCATTTAACAAAGGGGTTGAATGGACCCCGCCGAGACAACGCATTCAATAGCCTTCGCAAAGTGTGTGGCTACTGACACAGAGTGCACTTGTTTCGATTCACTCACCTCCTCTCGGAGTGGAATCGTGTCACTCACTAATAGAGCTTCTATTGGACTGTCAGCCAGGTCCTGCAGAGCCTCTCCGACTAGGAGTGGGTGCGTTGCACAGGCGATGACTTTCGAAGCCCCCTTCTCTCGGCACGCTTTCGCGGCTGACGCTAGAGTGATCGCAGTCGAGCACACATCATCAGCGAGAAGTACATTCTTTCCTTCAATATCCCCTATCACAGCTGTGATCGTCACATCTGTAGAGGATGAGCGGACCTTGTCAATTAGAGCGTAGTCCACTCCTAAAGCAGTTGCAAAATCCCTTGCGAGCTTTGCACTCCCTGAATCGGGAGCGACAACCACTAAATCGTTTAGCCCCTTCCCCTGAATGGCTTTCGCCAATAAGGGCAGAGCTTTCAAGTGATCCACAGGGATGTCAAAAAATCCCTGGAGCTGCCCCGCATGCAAATCCATGGTGATCAGGCGACTGACTCCCGCCTTTTCAAGCATGTTTGCAACGAGCTTCGCCGTAATGGGCACTCTTGGCTTCTCTTTACGATCTTGCCGACAGTATCCAAAATACGGGACCACAGCTGTGATGCTTTTTGCTGAAGCTCGCTTCAGCGCATCCACCATGATCAAAAGCTCCATTAGGTACTCGTTGGGTTCGAGAGCGATTGTCTGAACGACAAAAACCTCTTTTCCCCTGACACTCTCTAAAATCTCCACACCGATTTCCTGATCAGGAAAACGGTAAAGAGAGATATCACCGAGAGAGAGTCCTAAATGCGAAGCGATCTCTTTTGCAAAAGAGGGATGGGAAGTTCCGGAAAAAAGAAGGAAATCAGCTTCTTTAGCCATCTTTCCTCATCTTTACCGCCACATTCACTCCTCTCTTGCGAAGCACTGGGATCACTTATTTTTTAATTGGGGTGGAAGGATTCGAACCTCCGAATGGCGGTACCAAAAACCGCTGCCTTACCACTTGGCGACACCCCAAGACTAGGTGCTTCGTCTGATACGGCTGCTTCGCCGTAAACAGGATGTGAATATGTTAAGTTGTTTGAAGAATAATTTGCAAGGGGTGAATTAGTCCTCCAATTCTTCCTTTGGCTGCTCTTCTGGTTCCGCAGTATAAACATTTTTAAATACCACGTGGACAGAGCTGACATGGAGGCCTGTATAGTCAGAAATCGCCTTTGAAATAGCATTCTGAACCTCTTCTGACTTCTCAGGAATTAAAATCCCAAAACGGACCTTCACTTCCACTTTCAAGGAAACACTGTGATTCTCACTATCTTGCTCAACAGTGACTCCACGAAACCCCTCAGAGTCCCGCCCCAAAAGATGCTCTATGAAGCTTCCATCGATTGGTTGGACACCGTCAATTTCGGCCACGCATTAAAGGGCAATTGCCTTAAAAACGCGGTCCTCAATATCGCGGACAAATGTTGTCTCAGGAAGTTCTGTGCCTTTAATTGCTTTCATTTCACCATGCAGTCTATCATAGCGATAAAAAAAAGGAACGATTTTTGGACAACCTTTTCTTCTTATTGATTCTCACAGGACTTGGAGTCCTGACTGCCTATTATGCAAATACCCGAGGCCGTGACCCCTATCTTTGGTTTGCCGTCGGCTTTTTCTTTGGAATTTTGGGCTTCATCGCCCTTTTTCTTTTCCCCAACCTCAATCCTCCCCCAGTGGAGAAGCCTAAGGTGGAAGAGCCAGAACCCTCTTTCGTCCCGAATCCCTTTGAGTGTCAGGACTGGTACTATCTGAACGCAGAAAAGAAAAATATTGGCCCCCTAACCCTCACAGAGTTGAAAGACTCATGGAAGGAAGGCTCTCTCGATAGCAAAAGCTATGTATGGAACGACACTTTTGAGGATTGGAAAAAGGTGGTGGAAGTCGAGGGGCTTATAAAAGAGTTAGGAGAGAGCAAAACGCCCTCTCCTAAAGAATCGGTAGAGACTACCAGCTAGTGGCTACCAGCTTGACTTAGAAATCCCTGGAATCAGGCCGCTGAGAGACATCTCACGGAAGCAAAGACGAGAGAGCTTGAACTTTCTCAAAAATCCTCTTGAACGTCCTGTCAGCTCACAGCGATTGCGGACTCGAATCGGAGAGGTATCTCTCTTCATCTTATTCAATTTAATTCTAGCTTCTTCTCTCTCTTCAAAAGAAAGCTCCATGTTTTTCACAGCTTTCTTCAGTTTTTCGCGCTTCTCAAAGTGACGGTTGACCATCTCTTGGCGGCGCTTGTTCTTTTCGATCATTGCTTTTCTAGCCATAGTTCTCCTAAACGTCAGCGGCTCTTAAGACTCGCTGAATAAATCTTTTTTCGCTTTTTTCCTTGCTGGACCTTTTTGACGTTGCTTACGATTAGGGTCCTTCTTATTAATCACATAGAGTCTGCCCCTTCTACGGACTAGGATATCACCCTTTGAGGGATCAGCTTTGACAGAGGCTTTCGTTTTCATTTCAAAAGTTCCTTAGGTGAAATTTTTAATGATCAGCAGTATACACTAGAGGCCAAATTTCGTACAATGATCTTTTATGTTGTCATTTTAGGGCCAAATTGCTATGCTTTAGGGCAACAATTTAAAAAGTATTTAAAGGATTGAACAGTGAAACGCACATATCAACCAAGCAAGCGTCGCCGCAAAACGACTCACGGCTTCCGAGTCCGCATGAAAACAGCCGCAGGAAGAAACATTCTGCGCAATCGCCGAAGAAAGGGACGTCTCCGTCTCGCTGCTTAAGTTTCCCAAAATCCGCTCGCTTACTGAAAAAACAGGAGTTTCTCACTGTTCAGAAAAGAGGGCGGCGTCAAGTGGGTCGCTATATCGTCTTCGACTCCCTCCCCTCCAATACCGATTCACCGCGACTCGGCATGAGTGTCAAAAAAGCTTTTGGCAACGCGGCAGAGCGCAACCGTTTTAAAAGACAAATTCGCGAGATTTTCCGTCTCCATCGCCACCAACTCCCCCATCTTAGCCTCGTCGTGCGCCCCAGAAGCCACGCAAAGGAGGCACCCTTCTCAGAAATCCTGAACGAATTCCTCAAACTCATCCCATGCAACTCCTAGATCGGCTCAATCTGGAACAGAAGCAAGCCGTCACTTGCTTAGACAAAAGACTCCTTGTTTTAGCGGGTGCTGGGACGGGCAAGACCCTCGTTTTGACGAGTCGCATTGCCCACCTTCTCACGACTCACAGCGTCCCCGCCACCTCTATCGTTGCCCTGACCTTCACCAACAAAGCGGCAAAAGAGATGAAGACGCGTGTCGCTGCACTGGTGGGTGAAGAGCGCGCGGAAGGAGTGACCCTCTCCACGTTCCACAGCTTCTGCATGGAAATTCTCAAAAAGGAGATCCATCACCTCGGTTACACCACACCCTTCACGATCTATGACCCATCAGAAGTGGAGCGCCTCTTCAACTCTATTGCAAAAGAGATCCTGCGCACTGATGGAGAGATCCCCTCTCTTTTCTCAACCATTCTAGAAATCCGCAATGCGATGAACAAGGGGCTGAAACCCGAGGAGATGCCTGACAGCGGCTCCTGGCACAAAGGATTTGTCCGAGACCTTTTCCAGCGGATGCTCACCCTCATGCGCGCGCACAACGCTGTCGACTTCGACCTGATGCTGTATCTCACTCTCGAACTTTTTGACAATCATCCCGAGGTCTTAGAGAAATATAGAGAACGCATCCAGTACCTTCTCATTGACGAATTCCAAGATACAAATAGCGTCCAGTTCAAGATTGCCTCCTCTTTAGTGGGCGACAGCGGTTACCTCACCGCGGTAGGTGACGACGACCAGTCAATATATGGATGGCGCGGGGCAGATATCCGCAACATCTTAGATTTGAAAGAGGCAACCACTCTCAAACTAGAACAAAACTTCCGCTCGACTCCTACGATCCTGAGTGCTGCCAATGCTCTGATCAAAAACAATGAAACACGCCACCAAAAAGCTCTCTGGTCACAAAAGGACGCTGGGGAAAAGATCCGTCTTTTCACCACCCCAACTGAGAAGGAGGAAGCACGTGGTGTCATTTATCGCATCCTCCATCTCCACGAGACCTACCACATCCCCCTGAAACAATTTGCCATCCTCTACCGCTCTAACAGCCTTTCACGTGTTTTTGAAACGGAACTCCTCAAAACACCTTACAAGAAAAATAACTCCTACCAAAGGGGTATTCCCTACCAAATCTATGGAGGACTTGAATTCTTCGAGCGACGCGAAGTCAAAGACCTCTTTTCTTACCTCCGCGTTCTCGTCAATCCAAAGGATCAAGAGGCCCTTCTGCGGATCATCAACTACCCCAGGCGTGGAATCGGCGATACCACCCTCTCCAAACTCACGGAAGAGAACCGAAAGCGTCACCTCCCCCTCATCACCATTTTAAGAAAAACGGTGAGTGGGGAGATTGACATCGCTCTTTCTCCTAAGTCCCTTGGAGGCTTGAAAGAGTTCCTCGATATCCTCGATACAGCACAGGCAGACTTTGAATCCCTCTCCTTGACTCAAGCCATGGAAAAGCTCATCGACCGATTACAGTTTAAAAAGGTGCTTAAAGAAGAAACCAAAAACCCCAAACTTCTCGAAATCAAATGGGAAAACGTGCAAGAGCTCCTCTCGAGCCTCCACGACTTTGAAGGCGAGTCAACGGGAAAGCCGCCTCTCTCTGAGTATGTGATGGAGTCCCCCCTTCTCTCTGGATCTCAAAAAGACAAAGGAAAAGCAGAGGGACATGATGCGGTTCAGCTCATGACCTTCCACAGTGCAAAAGGACTCGAGTACAACACCGTTTTCCTGATTGCTCTTGAAGATCAAATTCTTCCCCACGAACGCTCTCTGGAAAATATCGAAGAAGAACGACGCCTGTTTTATGTCGCGATCACGAGAGCGAAAGAGAGGCTCTATATGAGCCTCTCCAAACAGCGTACCCGCGCTGGAAAAACGGCCCCCACCAAGCCTTCAAGGTTCCTCTATGAGGTTCCTAAAGAACACCTTAAGCTCACCAAGTACGAAGAAATTGAAAGTTAGCTCTCCATCCCTTAGGGTGTGGGTATGGGAAAGATTCAAGTAAAAGCCGTCTCTGGTGAGCTCACCACGATCTCCTCTGATGAGCTCCACTTCTTTAATTCAAAACTCATCTTGAAAGAAGACCCTCGCTACGATGAGGCGAGACAGCTCTGGAATGCAATGATCGACCGCCATCCTGCCTTCATTTTGCAGTGCACAACAAGCAACGATGTCATGCAAGCAGTCCGCTTTGCACACCAACACTCGCTTCTGATTTCCATCCGCGGTGCAGGGCACAACATTGCAGGTCGAGCACTAGAGGATGACGTTCTCTTGATCGACTTAAGTCAGATGCGAAAAGTTGTGGTCGACCCCAAGCAGAAAACCGTGACTGCTGAAGCGGGAGCGACTCTTGGTGATGTCGATGAAGAGACACAAAAATATGAACTCGCCCTACCGGTCGGGATCAACTCAACCACAGGGATTGCTGGACTCACCTTAGGCGGTGGATTCGGCTGGCTAAGTCGCAAGTACGGAATGACCGTCGACCACCTCCTCTCTGTAGAGCTTGTGACAGTCGAAGGGGAACTCCTCACCGTCACGAAAGAGAGTGAACCCGAGCTTTTCTGGGCACTCACCGGCGGCGGAGGCAACTTTGGAATCGTGACCTCTTTCACTTTTAGTCTTTCCCCCTTGAAGAACGAAGTGATGTCGGGTCCTGTGATCTTCGAAATCGATGAAGCCGAATCCGTTCTCAAAAACTACCGAGACTTTTGTAAGTCAGCACCGAATGAACTCACCGTTTGGTCTGTCATGCGTCATGCCCCTCCCTTCCCCTTCCTCGACGAGAAGTACCACGGCAAAAAAGTCCTCATCTTAGTGGGCCTTTATACTGGAGAGATGGATGAAGGAAAAGAGCTCCTCTCCGGGCTTGAAACCCTCGGCACTCCGATCGGAAATGGAGTTGCACCGCACCGCTTTACCGACTTCCAAAAAGCCTTTGATGGACTCCTCACTCCAGGCGCGCGCAACTATTGGAAATCTCATAATTTTATCGATGTCCCTGACGCACTGATTAAAGTGCTCGTCAACGCTGCAAAAAATCTCCCCACTCCCCATTCAGAAGTCTTCCTCGCTCAAATGGGTGGAGAAACCAACCGCATTCCAAAACAGTCGACCGCCTATCCTCACCGTGATGTCAACTTCATTATGAATGTCCATGCCCGGTGGGAAACTCCAGAACAAGATAGCCTTTGTATTGACTGGTCGAGAAAACTTTTCAAGGATGCAGCTCCCTTCGCCACGGGAGGCGTTTATCTCAATTTCGTGAGCGAGGGAGACGATGACACCGACTCCACCTTTTCCAAAAACTTTGAGCGCCTCGCGAAAGTAAAAGCAAAGTACGATCCCAAAAACATCCTCCGCTCAAACTTAAATATCACTCCTTCCCACTAAGACCAGCTC